>CAVOJU010000052.1:0-26804 GCA_963696315.1 uncultured Gammaproteobacteria bacterium | reverse complement strand
TGCCATCCAAATCGCGATAAACGGGATTGACCACTTGAGTGGGCTCAGTTATCGTTTCCACGCTATAGTCGGCAAGCTTATCAAGACCGTAGTGTTCACGCATATACTTGAAGTAGTTTTCCGACACCATCTGGCAAACATCTTCGCCCCAATAAAGGTTAAATCAGCTTGATAATCGGTGGCTAAAATGGCTGTTTGATGGCCGCCTTCGGTAAGTTTGCGGATTTCACGCACCCAGAGCTTATTGCTTAAACAGACTCCCCGCTCAGCCAGTTTGACTTGCGTTATTTCCCCCGTGGGCAAGGTCAGGGTGTACTCAGAAAACTCGGTTTCCAACCAATCTTCGTCAGGGTATTTGTGATAGGTGAGAACCGCTACTTGCTGGGCTCTCATCCGAGCCATAAACTCCGGGCTGTAACCCTCACGATCAAAAACCAGCGTGAATTTATGGGGAAAAGGTTTGGTAGACGCCGCTGTCCGCTCAGCTTGCGCCGGAACCCGTGCCGCCAACTCAGGCAAAATATCGTTTTCAATGACTTTTATCATGCCCGGATCCACGGCCTTGTTAACGACCATAAAAGGCTGTCCATCCATGGCATTGACCCGATAGTGGTGGTCGCTCGAAGCAAGTTTTGCCGGGCAACATGATGCTTGGGCAATTGGGTTTGGTGGCCTTCTAGACGCGTACATGACCATCAATGTATAGAACACCCGCTTGCTCCGGGGCTGATTCCATCCAGTAGCTGCACATTTCAGCACTCCAGCTTTTAGCTTGATTGTCTTCGCTGAGTGCCTGGACTTTGATGCGTAACGTGCGAGCTTCCGGAATACGATCCAAACCTAATAATTTTCCCCATTCACCAGGGGCGCAATAGCGTAAAGATTCGATGGATTTGAGTCGGGTTAAGGC
Source organism: uncultured Gammaproteobacteria bacterium (assembly GCA_963696315.1). Lineage (GTDB taxonomy): Bacteria > Pseudomonadota > Gammaproteobacteria > Methylococcales > Methylomonadaceae > CAWKEY01. The sequence continues at coordinate 25,894 of CAVOJU010000052.1, read as the reverse complement.
CATAAAAGCCAGCAGTAAAAAAAGACTGTCCAAGCCATAGTAACCTTTAGGCAACTTGAAAAACTGCTCGGTATATTTCAACAGGCCCATGACTAATAAGGCAGGAAGTGCGAACAGGACGCCGCCATTGGGCACATCTAAAACTGGGTGGAATTCCGGCGCTACTGATTCCAAATCGCCAATGCTGGCAGCAACCCGCCCCATCACATCTTGTGCGCCGACGCCCATGAGCGCGGCTCGGTCAGCGCTACTGCGCTCACTTTTACTGGTTACGAGGTTATCAGGAGCTTTTTTTTGGCGGGCTTATGAAGTCGTCCTGCCCGAATCGCTTTGGACAAGGTGTCTGCTTTAATATCCAGCTTTAAGGCAATATCGGCTACCTCTTTGTGCTCACTTAATAACTGTTGAACCTGTTCGATAACAGGTGGCGTTAATATCGCCGCACCCCGCCGATTTTTTTGCTTATAAAAACCTCTGGCACCTTCTTTTCGATACAGCTTGACTGAGCGCTTAACGCTAATCTTGGTCACCCCAAAAGCACGGACAATCTCCATTTGTTGAGTATGCCCATTGACGCAGAATTGGGCGGTGATCATTCGGAATGATTGAGTATCCTCTTCCTGGTGACTAAAAACGGGTAAGCTACCGTTGAAATAGGTAATGTTCCCTTCTTCTTTGATGAAAGCGAGTAAAGAGGTAATAGGGGTAACACCCACTGGAAACATCGGCAATTGTAACTGGGGCATTTTTAAAATTCCGGTCGATCGGTGTGGGGCTTAATAGAGTAAAATTACTCATTAGGGATCATTTCAAAATCTGACGTATTTAGCAAGCAGCGCTGGCTTTTTTCGGTTTTCTATTGGTATCACTTTGCTTTTTATGATGTTTTATTTGCACCGAATAAATACTCGCTTGGGGTAGAGATCTGGTTATGTGAATCTCATCGATACCACCGAGTATCCTGCGACATCGCTGGTCGATTTGTATTTCCGCCGCTGGCGAATTGAAGAACAATACCGAGATGAAAAAACGCATCTCGACATCGAATCCTTCCACAGCCACAGCGAAAACGGTATCAGGCAAGAATTGTTAGCTGTCCTGGTGATGTGCGTGATAAGTCGAACCTTAATCGCACTTTTAACCGATGCGGATCCTAATCGGTTATCGACCCCCCAGTTCAAAAACGCCGTGCGAGCATTGGCCAATGATGTGGTATTGTTTACGGCGGCTTATCCAGAGACGGCGCTAAAAGTATTCCGAGAGCTTATCGAGGAAATCGCGCGAGTACAGTATTACCACCCGAAGACCCCCAGGAAGTCATATCCCCGCGTATCGCGAAAACCGATCAATAAACCTAAAAAAATCAGTTGAGTTAATCCCTGCCAAAAATATGCAGCATAAACTTGACAGGCAAATGAAGATTATGTGGTGTATTTAGCCCTCACAATTGATCAAATCTGGAGGTTTTAACAGAGCGCCTTTCAGGTATTTTTTCATCGCTTCACTCAAAATACGGTACCAGCATTGCAGTGGGGTCAACTGCGGCGCAATGGCTTTGAGTTCATCAAAAAACGCACAGACGCGCGCATAGGCTGCCCTTACATAAGCGGCTCGACCGTGCGTGCTGGTTATGGTAAGTGTCTTTTGTGCGGCATGGCTGGTTTGTTTACCAACACCATGCAACAGCAGCGGTCTGGAAACGATGGCTTCATAATGCTTATCCGGCTCCGCCAGTCTGACAAACAGTGACCACCAGTTATAGATAAGCGCAATCATGCGCGCGATAAAACGGCACGGTTTGATTTTCTGGGTCACAAATCCGCCCCAGCCCCATTGGTTTTTGATTTCATCAAAGTTATTTTCACAATCGGCACGATCCCGATAATGCTGAACAATGGTCACCACCTCCGAGTCTAGCGAGGTGACCAAGACACTGTATTCGAAAGCCGCCATGTCTTCAGCGGGTTCAAGAAGCGATACCTGCTGGGGTAAGGCTTGGTCGGTGTCCGGCGCGATGACGATATTTTCTTGAAGCCGACGCCGCACCAGGACGACTCGACGCGGCTGTTTCCAGGTACTGAGCTTGAGTTCAGTGGCTAATGCCTCCCAACCCGCATGGGTTTGCTGCCAACCGGGTTTGCAATGCTGCTGAAGGATCAATTTTTTCACATAGGGTGATTTCCGAAGCTTGAACAAATAATCGATGCCGCGCTGCTCGGCTTCGATCATGATAGTGTCGCTGCCCCAATCACAATCGCCCCGAATAAAAGCGGGCCAGTTTGTGCGTGGCAGACGCTCCAGTAAGGCCCATAAGCCGGGCGCGGAATAGGCGGCTGCACTGTGGTCACCCGCCTGAACCTCAACCTCGAGGATCAAGCGCAGATTCGCGATCATATACGTGTGATAGGTGTGCGAGGGCCGTCCGGGCTTGTGGGGATTGTAGCCAACGACGGCGTCCTCCTGTTTGCCATAGAGGGTTTTAACCGTCACATCCGCATCCAGTATCCACGGCTGACTGAGCAAGGGGCGGTAACAATACGCCAAATGGTCTTGTAGCCAACGGATACCGTCTTCCTCATCGATCTTGCCCAGTGCTCTGCGAGCACTGTCATCACTGACCACTTTCGACATGCCCAGTAATTGAGTGTTGACAGTATCCCCCATTAAGCTGGTGATATGCGCATAGCGGTTATGACCGGCGAGAATAGACAGCAACAACGATCCCAGGACATTGACTTTTTTGGGGGCGTTATTACTGGCATAGTTTAAAGGACATTCATCCACCCAAGGTTCGAATAAGTGACCCATTTTTAAAAACTGGATAAAAAACGGCAACTGCCCCAAGGGGGTGACGTGGGCTTGCGTATCCCATTCAATATGGATTTTTCCATCAAATGTATCGGCAACCAGTGCGCTGATTTCGCGCTTTTTGAGGTTTAATTCTGAGTCACCCTTTGGGTGAATAACTTTAGGTGGCAATACCATGGCTAAGCTCAAGCAATTCAGAGGGTTCAGATTATAACCTTAAGTTCGACTGATTTTTTTAGGATAAATGGCAGCAGGATAAATCAAAAAGGATAGCTGATGCTTAAGTCAACAGCATTGACCCCAACAGTTGGTTTATTAACCTGAAAGGACAGGAAATACGATCCGACCGAAAGCTGGCGCATTGGTTTGAAGTTTCTCAATGGATACGCCTTGCATGAGGAGCCGTGTACGGACCCGTACGCACGGTTCTGTGGGCAGACGGAGGCTGCGGCCTCCTCTGACCCGATGTGTGGGAGAGGTGATGGGCGCAATCCCGTTACCTCGACCCGATCACAGAAAATTGTTTCTCAGAGTTGCGCACGTTATTTGATACGCGTTCCTAAGGTATGAAAATATACTTCTCGCGGTTTATGAATTACTGAATACAGTTGGAGGGGCATTAACCTCTACGCTGTCATGATTGCCAAGAGCAAGTTACATTAGGGCGAAACTAATCTCCCATATTTGGGGCCATCGAAGGCCAGGATATGTTAAAAGTGAATAGCGAAAGCACACTGAGGCCGACAGGCGTGCACATATAGCAAAGCGATATGGGATGCAAGAGTCGATTAGTGATTTGACGTTGCCTAGCATCTGAACCGATGCATCAGGCAACTGTCACGCAAATAGAACCTTACTGGAGCGGGTATTTAACAAATCTGGGTTAGTCTTTGTTAGTGGTGATTGTGATAAATAATGGCAGTGTGCTGCGAGCATGGCTGAAACCGGGTAAAACTGTATTGAAGCTTGGATATTGGACACTTCGTCAAAAAAAGCACCCTCATGGCGCTATTTAATTTTCACCATTCCAGCAACTTAAAAAAGCTTTTGGGCGCGCCACAGATGGGGCAAGCCCAGTCATCGGGAATATCGGCCCAGCGGGTTCCAGGCGCAATGCCGCTGTCTGGGTCACTTGTGGCTTCATCGTAAATATGTTCGCATTCCAGGCATTGGTATTTTTTATAATCCGGCATAAGTCCTCTCTTTTATTGTGTTAATAAATAAGTGTTCGAAATTCAGCAAAAAATGTTCAAGATCCTGAATTAGAGTGTAAGTTTGCAGACTAGCTATGGCCTTGGGTTGTGGGAGCGACGCCTTCGTCGCGATAATAGAGCCATCGGTCGCGACGCGGGCATCGCTCCCACGGTGAATCTTGCCAATTCCGAGCGCTTCCAAACGCCAGATGCTAGGCTAAATAGTCACCAAAAAAACACCAAGAATTCGTTAGCTTTCGTCATTACCTATCATTACGAGCTATTCAGCGGCTGCGATAACTTCGGCTACGCGGGTTTCGCCTTTGCCGATGGTTAATAAATCCCAAACCAGTAAAACGAATCCGGCCGCCGTTACCACGCCAAAAAACAAGCGCCAATTCATCGCGTTTTGAAAAGATGGATGATTCTGAGCACTGAAATAACCACCCCACGTTGAACCTTCTACTGCACGCTCAATAAATGATTGCTCGTAGCCAGCAATTAATAGGGCTATCGTCATGCCCAATACACCAGCATTCAACAAGCCCAACGCCCATTTCCAGCGCCAGGCATTATGACTGCCTCCCGCCATCCACACATCACCGCGCCAATGCTGAATAGCCAGATAGAAGAAGGCAATGTTAATGGTGGCATAAGCACCGAAGAATGCCAGATGACCATGCGATGCAGACCACTGCGTGCCATGTGTAAACAAATTGATTTGCGGCAAGGTGTGCATAAAGCCCCAGACGCCGGCGCCAAAAAAATTGCCAAAGGCTTGCGCGATAATCCAGGCTAATGCGGGGTGATTGCCGGTTTTAAAGGAGTGTGCGCCAGAATCGTAAACCGCATGAACCACCATCGCGACCAGAGGAATAGGCTCAAGCGCAGAGAAAAAGCCACCGATGGTCAGCCAATATTCAGGCGTGCCAATCCAGAAGTAGTGATGTCCCAGACCTAAGATACCGGAACCAAACATCAGAGCCACTTCGATATATAACCAGGTTTCTACAATTTTGCGTCTGACACCTAGCAACTTTATGAGCGACCAGGCCATAATAACGCCGACCAGCACTTCCCAGGTCGCTTCGACCCATAGGTGAATGACCCACCACCACCAATATTGCTCATGGGTTATATTGGTCATGTAAAACATGCCGGCAACATACAAACCCGCCAACGCCACCAAATCCAGCGTCAACACGCCGGCAATACCCGACCATTTCCCTTTACTGAAAGTAGCGACGACGTTATAGAAAAAGATCAGCATGACGATGACAATACCGATGTCCGCCCAGCGCGGAGCCTCGATATATTCGCGGCCTTCGTTAATAAACCAAATGCTGGAATCTTTACCGGGTCCAATTTGAATTAACAGATACACCAATACCACCAGCGTGACGGCCCCGGTCAGCACCCAAAAAGCAATATTGCCCAGCTTTAAGCCGACAATCTCGGTGCCGCTTTCATCTTCCAAGAGCCAATACACACAGCCAATGAAGCCATACAGCATCCATACGACCATCGCGTTAATATGCACCATGCGGTTGACACTGAAATCCAGAAATTCATAAAGAAACCCTGGCGCAATAAACTGTGTAGCGGCCAGCAAGCCAAACAGAATTTGCGCAAAGAATAAAATAACTGCAACGATAAAATATTTAACTGCCAGTTGCCTGCCAGGACTTAAATTGCTGCTGTCCAGTTGCACCCAGGACTTAAAGTCAGAAACACATTGGCGCGATTTCGCCAAAATTTCAGTTGCGTTCATGCTTATTCCTCCGCATAAATAGTGGTAAAGTTATAAGGGAAACCGTTGGTATCAATGCTCGACATCCATTTTAGAAAAGCCACAATACCTTTGGCTTCTTGTTCGGTTATGTCCAGATTAGGCATTTTGCGGTTGCTGCCATAGGTGCGGGCATTATTTTCGGGATCCATTAAAAATTTAACCATCATGTCTTCGCGTACATCTTTGGAAATCCAGCCTTTATCCAGCCAGGCTTTGGTTAAATCAGGAGCGTAATACGCGCCATTACCTAACAAAGTGTGGCAATTCATACAGTTTTTAGCCTGTGTGGTTTTTTTGCCTAAATCCACTAATTGCCGGGCTTCTTCTTCGTTGTATTCCTTGTTGAACAACAGCTCAGTTTCGCCAATTACCGGCATAAATTTATTCAGGTCCTTTTTAAACTGATAATCGATTTTTTTATTGATCACCGAGTAAGCCTGTACCCGCTTACCGCCGGCCGATGTCTGGCTTAATGAATCCATCGTTAATACCACTAAAATCAAAAATGAACCGGCGGTGACCCAAATCGCCGTTTTCTTCCAGAATGATTCCGAAGCCCATAGGGGTGTTTCATTCATTAATCTTTCTCCAATGTTGTTGTGGCATCGTGATCTTGATGTGTTTTAACACACAGATGCCAGATGCCTATCGGTGCAAAAAAATAGCCGACGACCATTGCAATGGAAATCATCAGCCAATATCCGGAAAAATTTGCAGCTCTGGTCAATTCAAGCACTGAAACAATCAGGACGAGATAAGAGGCGTAAGCTGCAATTTTGATTCGGGAATTCGAGTTTACTTTCGACCAGGCAAACAGGAGCGCATAACTGGCCCCGGCCATGATGATCAAAGCGGATGAGAAAAAGGTGATAAAAAAATCTTTTAATGCGACGGGTTCAATCATGATAGGTGTAAAAGGAGATTAAGGTTTAGTGTCTGGGTACTTGTGAACAAAGAAAACGGAAATTACTCAACACGATTTCATTTTGCCCAGGCAAACAAACCCGCATAGATCGCTGCAATCAAAATAATCATGTCGCCAGTGAAGCAACTCAAAAATAAATCAGATAAGGCGCCCGGCTCAATTAACAGACGTGCACAGCAAATAATTAAGATACATATCAAATACAACTTTGAAAATAGTGTAATTGTTCTTAAGATATATTTCAAACGGATCTTTAAAGGGCTACTTATGCAACTGACTACACACACCGACTATGCATTGCGCGTTCTTATATATTTGACCCTGCATCAAGATCAGCTGGTTACTATTAGCGAGTTGGCCGAATTCTTTGATATTTCCAGAAATCATCTGGTAAAAGTTGTTCATAATCTGGGTGTTAAAGGGTTTATTAAGACTCTGCGCGGGAAAGGCGGCGGGATTTGTTTGGCGCGTCCGCCAGAGGCTATTAATATAGGCGCTGTCGTTCGAGAAATTGAAGGCCATTTTTATATGGCCGAATGTTTTAATCCGCACAAACAGGGTCGCTGTGCCATACAACCGATTTGCGGGTTGACGCCTTTGCTGCGCATTGCACTAAAGCAATTCATGGATGTTCTGGATAATGCCGTGTTGAGCGATCTGGTGCCCCAAGGGTCACGACTGAACAAAGAAAAACGACTTGAACCGGCTAAATAATGTAAACAAACAGAAGGTTGCGGTTATGAATAGCAGCGCTACCCGGAAAATTGCAGCGTATGAGCAATTGAAGAAATTGCGTACTGCATTGGCCATCTTACAGGGGACAAAATTGCTGTCCTTGCTTCAGCAAGAGGCTGAAGCGACGGTTTCGCATGACCAGACCAAGCGTGTGACCTATTTGACCAGCCTGTTTTCACGCATTCACCGGGACATGTTTCATCACTGGAAAGAGCAGGCTACTGTCAGCCATCGTCCGGGCACCATGACGGATGCTGACAAAAGACAGGCATTTCGCAAAACCATAAGCCGTCTGGTTTTGGATGACGAGGGCAATGAGCAGACTGCTATTTTTGATAATAACGGCTTTGTCATAAGCACGGCTACCATCGCTGTTCGCCTGGCAAAATTTTATCTCGCCATGCGCACAGTGAGACCTTTTGCTTACGGCAACCGCATTACGCTGGACTTTTTTATCACAATGCTGGGCAAGCTGCCTGCTTTTAAAAGCGTTTATGAACAAGGCATCGATTTCAGGCGTCTGGAAGCCGGAGATGCGGCTGCCTTGCATGATCCCCGTAGCGGCCTTGAGCAAATAACCACCGCGTTTGAACATGCGCTGGATCCAGGCCGTTGTAAAAGCCTGCAAAACAAGCCCAATGGTTACGGCAAATGGCCGGAAAACAAGAAATTTATCTCCGGTATTCCGTTTCTGTCACACAAAACAGCAGACGGCATTGAATGTTTGGTGGCGGTCAATGGCGGGCTGACGCCGTTGGCCACTATCAAGGAAGAGTTGTTCATGGCGGGCAAGCATTTGGCTGATTATCCACGCAGTGATGCCGAGAATGTTATCGGCTATTTGCCGGACACCGAAGCCTTGCGCAAGCCTGGAAAAACCGAAATAGATGCCATCAACATCGGCGAAAATGGCGCGGCACCTTTATTCTGTCTGGATGTTAATATGCTGACCGGGTTGCGCACGCCCAGTCACACGGAATTGTTGGAATTATTGAAACAATGCGGCGGGGAGAAAGCCTCACTATTTCATTTGGCAAATAATAGCGGGCTTAAAGACAAGTTGCTGATAGCGGCGGATGGCGACCAGCGCCTGGAGCGCAGCGTTGAAATCGCTTATGAGCGGCTGGGTAAAATTAATGCCATTCTCGATAATGCCAAGGCGGCTATATTCGAGGGCAAGACGCCTGTAGCCGAACCTTGTTTGTTTATGTCCATGGGCGGCGCGGGCTCTGGAAAAACGGCTGTCGAGGACATCGCCAAAGTGCAATGCGGTGATAATTTTGTGATTGCTTCACTGGATGAATTTCGCAAACAAAGCGATTTGTACCGGGTGCTGACTGCGGCCAAGCATCATAGCGACGACTATGTCTATGTCGAGCCGTTCGCTAACCGTTTGCGTGATTTGGTCGCCGATCATGCCAGAGAAAATGCCATCAACATTCTTTACGACGGCACAGGCATTCCCTACAGGCCCCGTTATTCGGGGATCATCGCGCAGTTTCAACAAGCCGGTTTTCATACCCAGATCATCGCCGTGGATGCGTTTATCGTTAAGCCGCCGGGGCGTGAAGATGAATTGTTGCGCTCCACGGTCATCGGCAGCGTGAAAGCGCGTTATGAACAAACCGGGCGCGCTTTGCCCTGGGTGATCACGGTTTATAAACATATCCGGGCGCCGGAGTCTTTCTTATACGCGCTACAAGATCTGGCGCTGGCTAAAATTTCGCTGTTTGCCAATGACGGCGAGCGCGACAGGCATTATCTGGTGGCTGAAAGCGTCGACTTGAACGATGAGGAAGTCCATATTTTGCAAGAACACCAAAACGCCGGGACGCTTGCGGCACATCTGCAAGCATTTATTAAAAACCGTGAAGATTCCAGTTTAAGAAATTTGGCCGGTGGCCAAGCGCCTGCCGTCGACGCCTTGATGGCCAGAAATCCTGCTTTCGATGAGAGTAATGTCGCTTATCAAATTTATCCCGGCACCGCCTGCAATCGGGTTTTGCTTATTTATAATGTAGCGCGCATGGTGGATTTTGTGGAAAAACGTCAGCTTAACTCCAATGCTTCCGGTGAAGAAGGCCTGCTGCATAAGCCGGATGCTATGGCGTTTCATGTCGATCCGCGCGCAAAAGAGCCCTGGATAACAAGGCTGCAGGGATCACTGAGCCGATAATGGCATGACTAAACTGAGCATGCAAAAATATGTATTGGCAAGTTAGACAGGCCATTCAGACTGCATATCTGTATAATTAACAGCTTTGATGCCAGCCATTAAAAAACACAGCGGATGCCCATTCTTGGGGTCACTTCAGGCATGTTCGGCATGTGTATTAGTATTCAATGAATCTTCTGAACAAAACTAAGCAGCATGCCTTTGGATGCTTTAAAGTTTCGCGAAAAATTTTTTTAGCAGAGCGCGTTCTGGCTCGTCATGGTAGTTGATACATACATTGAATTGACAGGCTTACAATGGTTTTGAGTGTAGTGATCATCACTAAAAATGAGGCGGGCAATATAAGGGACTGCCTGGAGTCTGTGGCCTGGGCAGATGAAATAATTGTTGTCGACTCAGGCAGCCAGGATGACACCGTCGCGATTTGCCAGGAATATACGAATAAAGTTTTTATTCATAGTGATTGGCAAGGTTTTGGCGTGCAAAAAAATATAGCATTGCAATATGCCACGCAAGATTGGGTTTTATCGCTCGATGCAGACGAAAGGGTGCCGCCGGCGTTAAGAGAAGAAATTGAAAATGCGGTAAAAACTTCTGCTTATTCAGCATTTTCAGTGCCCAGGCAAGCCTATTTTTTAGGTCAGGCAATGAGGCATGGCGGCTGGTGGCCAGATTATGTGCTTAGACTGTTTCGTCGGGATTGCGGTATTTTTAGTGAAGATATCGTTCATGAACAGGTTCTGATGAATGCGCCCGTCATGAGACTAGCGACGCCACTATTGCATTACAGTTACACTGATTTGCAGCAATTGATGGATAAAATGAATAAGTATTCATCAGCGGGTGCAATTAAAGCCCATCAGCAGGGAAAAAAGGGCAGCTTGTTCAAGGCAATCGCCAGAGCCCAGTGGACTTTTTTCAGGAGCTATTTCTTTCGGTTGGGAATTTTGGACGGACAGGCAGGCCTCATTGCCGCTATTAGTAAAGCGGAAGAAGCGTATTACCGGTATCTGAAGTTATGGTATCTAGAAAATGAACAACAATAAAATGCTGATTGATCCAGCTTGCATTCAATTCATTAGGTGCGAGCAGCGCTTATTTGAAATAGGCTGCTTTTGATGACAATGTATGAAAATATAATCAGATATAATAGTAACCAATATAAGCCTGTTAGGCAATTTGAGAATTCCTATGGTATTAAGCTTTAATTATGCAAAGTTATCTCCAAGATAAACTCGATTTCACAGCAATTGAACGCATTCTGGTTATCAAGTTGCAACACCTCGGAGACGTTCTGCTAACCTCTCCCGTTTATTCCACACTTAAAGATAAGTTTCCTCATTTGACAATAGATGTGCTGGTTTACAAGGGCACAGAAATGATGTTGAGCAATAATCCCTTCATTAATCAGCAATACCTGATTGATAGAACCTGGAAGACATCAGGACTGGGCAAACTAATAGCTTCAGAATTGGCGCTGGTTAATGAGCTCAAAAAAAATAAGTATAATTTGATTATTAATTATACGGATCGCTGGCGTGGCGCCTCGCTGGTTCGATTGTTAAAGCCCCAATATAGCGTCTCGCAACGGTACAGTCATAGACACGGCAAGTTCTGGCGCAAATCCTTTAGTCATCTCTATTCTGCGCCAGAAACGCCAAGGCACGCTGTTGAAATTCATTTGGATGCGCTTAGAAGACTAGGCATTTACCCAGTCGGCAATGAAAAAAAATTAAGTTTTTATCCGCCTGAATCGGCGCAGATAAAAATCGACAGTTTGATATTAAAATCGGGGTTAACCAGGAAAAATTTTGTTGTCATTCATCCTGTCTCTCGCTGGATGTTTAAGGCTTGGAACCCGGCCGGTTTTTCGCAGGTGATACAGCAATTAAATGCAGCAGGGTATGAGGTCATTATTGTTTCAGGCCCTGACAAGAATGAAATGGATTACGTACAGCAAATACTGTCAATAGAACCTGTCCGCGCAGTCAATTTGGCAGGACAACTTACTATGCAGGAATTGGCCGTATTGATTGAGAATGCGTCATGTTTTATTGGGCTCGACTCAGTAGCGATGCATTTGTCCGCGGCGATGGATACCCCCTGTGTTGCATTATTTGGTCCGTCCAAAAATTTGGTATGGGGGCCGTGGATGGTTAAGCACCATATCATTACTGAAAGCTACAGCTGTAGGCCATGTGATAAAAAAGGCTGCGGTGAAGGCATGGTGAGTGAATGTATACAAGTTATAAAGCCTTCGACCGTCATTGACGCTGTCAATGATTTGTTGAAGAACCCAACATAATGCGCATTACTCTAATTCGTCAGAAATATAATCCCTTTGGCGGCGCCGAGCGCTTTGTAAGTCGGGCACTGGCGGCCCTGGGTGCAAATGCTGCGTCGGTCAGTCTTATTGCCAGAGCATGGGAGCCCATAGAAAATGTCAACTTTATTCAATGCAAGCCATTCTATATAGGACGATTATGGCGAGATTTCGGCTTTTCTTGTAAAGCCAGGCAGCAACTTGAAACCATCCAGTCCGATTTAGTGCAAAGTCATGAGCGCATACCTGGATGTGATATTTTTCGCGCGGGCGATGGCGTGCACAGGGTCTGGCTTGAGCAAAGAAGCAGAACACTGGGTTTTTTTTCACGGCTTTTCATGCAATTAAGTCCATATCATGCCTACCTGCTAATGACCGAGAAACGGCTTTTTGAGCATCCGAAACTGCGAGCAGTCATTTGTAATTCCAATATGGTAAAAAATGAAATAGTGGAGCATTTCCATATTGATGAAAGCAAATTACATGTTATTTACAACGGTATCGACACTGCCGAATTTCATCCCGCAATAAAGCAAAATAAGCTGGAGCTACGAAATAAAATTGGTATTAGTGACGATACAACTGTTTTTCTATTTGTAGGATCAGGATATGCGCGCAAGGGCTTATCACAGGTGCTTCAAGCATTAACAGTGTTGCCGGAAAACGCCGTTTTAATCATCGTGGGTTATGATAAAAACGAAAAGAGTTTTCGTCGTCAAGCCGAAAAATTAGGCTTGCATTCACGAGTGATTTTTATGGGGCCGCAGAAAAACGTTACAGACAGTTATGCTGTCGCCGATGTTTTTATATTGCCGACGCTTTATGACCCTTTCCCTAATGCAGTAGTGGAAGCTATGGCGTGTGGTTTGCCAGTGATTACGAGCCGCAAATCCGGGGCAGCCGAAGTTATAACCGATTATCAAAATGGATTTGTTTGCGATGCCTTTGATATTGAAAAAATGAGTCGTTCAATGCAAATATTGTGTGATAAGAACCTGGCTGGGCGCATGGGGTTGAATGCGAGAAAAACAGCAGAAAGTTTTGATATTGCAATGGCTACGAATAGCCTAGTCAATTTATACAAAAAATTATTAAGCGATCAGTCGAGTCGTACTTAAGAGATTAAAAAATGCAACGAATTGTATGGATAAATAAAAGCAATTGGCTTAAACCGGGGCCGATTGTCTATATGGGATTATTGAATGCTCTTGCATTCGCAGAAAACGATGTAAAAACAGATTTTTTTGTAGGTGCGGGGAGTGCATCGGATACCCATAAAGATTTCGTTGAGTTTTATGGCTTGCAGCCTAATCCTAATCTAATTGTTCATCGTATTATTGATCAAGGTACCAGGCGGCGCAGCGTATACACCGCAGCTTTAAATAAAATTTCAGAGTACAGTGCGGAAGGCGATGACGTGCTGGTTTTAACCAGGGAGTTGGGAGCTCTATGGTTATTGTTAAAGCTGAAGAAAAAATTTCCAAGACTAAAGGTGTTGTATGAAGCGCATGATTATTATCTGACGACTAAACATCTTGAGCTGAAAAGATTTTCATTTTCTGCTTTTCGCAGGAAGTGGTCTGAGCGAATTTTGATTCCGAAAACTGACGGACTGATCTGCTTGACCGAACATCAACGCGCCCTGTTCCAGCAATGGTTTCCAAATATGGCTATCATTGCGTTACCATTGGGGTGTCTTGATGTGCTAGAAAAGCCTATGTTCGAACAACGCCGGTTATTAAGGCGTGTCGCTTATATAGGCCATCTGCATGGCTATAAAGGGCTCGAGCTCATTTTTCAATTGGCAAGCCATTTAAAGTCAGCAAATATCGAATTGCATTGTTTTGGTGGACACGCTGCGCAAGTTTTAACATTGCGTAAGAGAGCAGAGCTCGAAGGACTCGCCAGTGTTCTGCATTTTGAACCCTTTATCGAGCCTAAAACCTTGCATCAACATCTTGATAATGACATGAGTCTTGGGCTGGTGCCATTACAAGATACCTTTTACAGCCGGTATTTAACCTGTCCCGTAAAGGCCCTGGATTTTATGGCTCATGGGTTGCCCGTAATAGCCAGTGACCTTCCGAGCACAAGAGAAGTATTGCGTGAAACGGCTTGTTATTGTGATAGCCAAAGCGAAGCGGAATTTGCAAATAAAATTATCGGACTGCTTGATGATGCCGGAGCTTATCAAGCGGCCAGCCTTGCGAGCTATGCCCGGAGCAAAGAGCTGCGCTGGGCGCAGCGAGCGCAACGTATACTTGAATTTGCCGGCAAGCTTTAAATTTGCCTTTTTCTTTGATTAGTGAGTATTCAATACAGCAATGCTGTGGCTAATCGAGTAATGTGTCTTGAGTTCGATTAGCTAGGTAATCAAACAATGCCGGGCATCTGAAAAAATCAGGAAATGCCTAAGAATTAGGTCTGAAAATCTTGCCTAAAACGTATTAATAATATCTTTTACATCAAAATGGTTACTTTCTTAAGCAGCTTACAGCGTAGTACCGAGCTCCAAGGTCGATCCGAGCAATTTATTTATTGGGGACTTATAGCCGTACTGACCGGATTTTATTGGCTGCCAAGCTACAAAATCCAGGGTAATATTTTTTTTATAATGGTTTTCATGCCGTTTCATTGTATTTCATTGGCGAAAACTTCTGGTACCTTGGTGCAGCAATATCCATATTGCCGCATTTATATTTATCATCTACTCTGGATCAAGCAGTTTTTGGACAATGGGTGTTCCGATCCGGCCCCTGTACAAAGGTATTTTTCATGCTGCTTATCTATGGACTTTTTTTTCTGTGATAAATTGGTTTTTTTATGAAGGATGCAAAGGAAAACAGTTTAAGACTGTTTATGCAGATTTTTTGTATAGGCGGAGCAATTATAGGTATAGCTTCAATGCTTGTGTTTTATAATCAGCATTCTTTAGCAGAGCGCTTGCAGCCTTTTTTATCCAAGGAAAACTTGATTGTATTTGCGCAGTGTTTGGCATTATCAGGAATTATTGGATTTTTACTATTCAGAATGGAAAAAAATTATATTTGGCCAATATGTGCTGCGATTTGTTTATCAATAATGTTGTTAAGTCAGACTCGCGGCGTTTTAATTGGCACTGTATTGGCGCTTATGTCTATAGCCTTGTTTAGCAATATTAAAACTAAAATTAGCATAGGCTTGTTGACACTGCTAATCCTGATAGCAATAACCCAGGTTGATTTTTTTGACCGTTTACATACCGCCGATTCAGAACGCTGGCAAATATACAAAAGGGTGCTCGAAAATATTAAAGGGCATGAAATATTCGGTATGGGACTGATGACAAACACAAATCTGGCTACAGGCAACTTTGGCTACCCCCACTCGCTATTTTTAACAACCTTTTTTACAGGTGGAATAGTGGGCTTGGTTTTATTGCTGATCCTGCTGTTCATTGCTTTGTGGGAGGCTCTTATGATTGCCAGGAAAGGCGAAGACATAACCGGATTGGTATTGGCCATAAACGGTATTGGCATTTATTTATTTGATGGGGGCAATTTGGTTGGCCGTGTTCACGGTGAATGGTTGTTTTTTTGGCTGCCCATTATGCTTGTTGCCAGCCAAAAACTTCATAAAGAACATACCGCGCTATTGCCGCAATACAGTTGATGTGCCTGTAATTATATGCCAAGCAAACATATTGTTTTTTTGATAGATTCTTTATCCGGCGGCGGAGCAGAAAAGGTTGTGCTTCGGCTCTCAGAAGGTTTGGCAAACCTGGGGCATAAAATATCTATAGTGCTGTTACGTCAGCAAATTACCTACCAGCTACCCGAGGGTATTGATATCCATGTCCTCAATACACAAAAAGGCAACGCTCTGTGTAAACTAACTTATTACTGGCGAGCTGCTAAAGAACTTCAAAGTCTTATTGACAGCGAAAATGGAGTAAATCCGATTGACCTTGTCATATCAAATTTACCAGAAATGGACCGAGTTGCTCGATTCATAAAATTTAACAATATTTATTTCTGTATTCATAATAATCTGTATCAAAGCTATATTGCGCAAAAAAAAGGTATTAAGAAAATAATCAAGAAAATTAAGTTGAAAAGGCTATATGACGCGAAAAAATTGATTTTTGTATCAGAGGGCGTAAAGCTGGATATGCTGAATAATTTAGCAGTTATACCTGCTCAATCCAGGGTCATTTATAATCCGTTTGCTATTCAGCAAATTAGGGATTTAGCCGAAATGCCAGTTCAACAAAATTATGAAGGCTATTTTATACACATCGGCAGGTTTAATAAGCAAAAAAGGCATGATCGTCTGCTTAGGCTGTTTGCAAAAAGCGCTGTGAGCGACAAGTTATTGCTTCTTGGCGAAGGCAGTGTTCAGCAGAGAGAAGCCATCTCTCAATACATTCAACAGTATTCTTTGTCCGATAAGGTCATCATGCTGAATTTTCAGGACAATCCGTATCCGTATATCCGCAAGGCAAAAGCGTTGTTACTGACCTCAGATTATGAAGGGTTTGGTAACGTGCTGGTTGAAGCGCTGCTGTGTGGAACCCCCGTAATAAGTTTTGATTCCCACTCAGGGCCGTCGGAAATTTTAAGTGGCGAATTTCCAGAAAGCCTGATTCCAATGAATGACGACAGCAAGTTTATTAGCCGCTTACAAAACTTATCGAGTAAACCTGAACGCGTAAACGTATCAGCTGCATTTCTAGAGCGATTCGATGAAAAAGGAATTAGTCAGGCATATTTGAATCTGATTTAAAACTTATTATACAAATCAATATGCCTGGTTCTAAATGAGAGAGTGTTTCTGTCTTAAAAATTACCAATAATGATTGCCACAGTTTGTGGCTCCATAAAAACCTTATACATTATGAAAAAAAAACCTAAAGCCAGTATTCAGATTTATAAGCGGCTCTTGACTTACGTAAAGCCATATCGAGGCCTTTTTGCGATTAGTGTTGTGGGTTTTTTGATTTATTCAGCGACTCAGCCCTTATTTGCGGCAATGATCAAGCATATTATTGATACGTTGCAAACCGAAACACGGGAAGGCATGTATTATTTGCCGTTATTGTTCAGCGGCTTAATTGTAGTACGCGGCTTTGGCGCTTATATTGGTAATTATTTTCTGGCAAAAGTGTCGACAAATGTCGTCCATGCGTTGAGATGCCAGATTTTTGATCAGTATACCCGGTTACCAACGGCTTATTTTGATGCCAATAATAGCGGCTACATGATTTCAAGGATAACCAATAATGTCGGGGAGGTTACCAAAGCTACTACTGATGCATTACGTACTTTTGTCCGGGAAGGCTTGACAGCTGTTGGTTTGCTCGCCTATTTGTTTTATTCGAACTGGATGTTATCCATGGTTTTTGTCGGTATAACACCGATAATTGTGTTACTTGTAAATTATGTAAGCAAACGCCTCCGAATGCTAAGCAAGAAAATACAAGAATCAATAGGTGATATGACCCATATTACTTCAGAATTGGTGGGTGGTCATCGGGTGGTGCGCAGCTATGGCGGAGAGGATTATGAACGCAGACGATTTCTGGAAAGCAGTTTGTTTAATCGGAGGCAAAACTTAAAACTCGCTACAACGTTAGCGATACATAACCCGATCATGCAGCTTATCATAGCCATAGCATTATCATTTTTAATGTATATGGCGCTGTTTCTTATGAAGCAGGCCAGTGTGGGCGAGTTTGTCGGTTACCTGACCGCGGCTTTTTTATTGCCCCGGCCCATCAGGCAATTAAGTGATGCAAATGGAGATATTCAGAAAGGCATTGTGGCGGCCGAATCCTTATTTATTATTCTGGACGAGCCCGGTGAGTTAGATGAAGGTACTTATCAGGCCGAAAAATGCCAGGGCGCCCTGGAATTTAAACATCTGTCTTTTCAATATGCGGGTGCAAATGAACCTGCACTTATCGATATCAATTTTAAGGCTGAGCCCGGACAAACTATAGCCTTGGTAGGGCCCTCTGGCGGTGGCAAAAGTACCTTGGCCAACTTGGTTTCACGATTTTACCCGCATGATACCGGTGAAATATTGCTTGATGGCGTCGAAATCAATACTTTTCAATTGGCCAATTTAAGAAAACAATTGGCATTAGTGAATCAGCAGGTGACACTATTCAATGATACCATTGCCAATAATATTGCTTACGGCGCTTTGGCTGGCGCAAGCCGGGAGCAAATCGAAGCTGCAGCCACCGATGCCTATGCAATGGAGTTTATCAGCAAGCTTGAGCTAGGCCTCGATACCGAAATAGGCGAGAACGGTGTTAAATTGTCCGGAGGTCAGCGGCAGCGTCTTGCGCTGGCAAGGGCATTGCTGAAAGATGCGCCCATATTGATACTGGATGAAGCCACGTCGGCCCTGGATACCGAATCCGAGCGCTATATACAGGCGGCGCTGCACAAAGTGATGCGCAACCGGACGACGCTGGTGATCGCGCATCGGTTATCGACTATTGAAAATGCGGACATGATTTTAGTGATGAAACGCGGGCGTATTGTCGAAAGAGGCTCGCATCAAGAGCTGATCCAAAAGAACGGGGCTTACGCCCGATTGCATCAAATGCAATTCATGGAACATCCCGGAAAAAATAAGTGATTCTTGTGGTTGTGATTATTTAGCCTTAATGTTGTGAGGGGCGTTATTTTGAAGACATTTATTTCCGAGCTTGAAGAGCATCAGGCAATAATGGGGCGGTTGAGCGAATGTGCTGATGTCATTGAAGCCGCGGGCGATTTGCTGGTTAAAATTTTAAGCAGCGGCGGAAAACTATTGCTATGCGGCAATGGTGGTAGCGCCGCTGATTGCCAGCATCTTGCTGCAGAATTTGTCGTCAGATATGAAAAACAACGCCAAGCGCTGGCCGCTATCGCGCTAACCACGGATACTTCGATTTTGACTGCGCATGCCAACGACATTGGTTTTGAGACTGTCTTTGCAAGACAGGTTGAAGCGATAGGCAGTGAAAATGATTGCCTGATAGCGATTTCTACATCGGGCAAAAGCCCAAATATCATCAAGGCAGTTGAAGCGGCCAAGCGAAAAGGCATGGCCATTATTGCCTTGACGGGATGTGGTGGCGGTGAGCTCAGTCAATTGGCAACCATTCCGGTGGTAGTGCCCGCTAACGTGACGGCAAGAGTCCAGGAAGCGCATATATTGATCGGCCATTGGTGGTGCGGTGCCATTGAGGAGGCGTTAAGTGATAGCAGCTACACCTGAGTTTAGCGCAGCCCGCATCATTGTTTTGGGCGATATCATGCTTGATCGCTACTGGTCGGGGCTGGCTGCGCGTATTTCCCCTGAAGCGCCAGTGCCGGTAGTAAAAGTTAAAAACAGCGAAGAACGTATCGGCGGCGCCGGTAATGTGGCGCTTAACATCGCCAAGTTAGGCGGCAAAGTGACCTTGCTTGCCGTGGTCGGCGATGATGCCGAGGGCGTGGCGTTGAGGCAATTATTAGAAGCCGAGGGCGTGGTTTGCGACTTTGTCGTTACAAAATCAGCCCGAAGTATCTGTAAGTTGCGCATTATGGCTCAACATCAACAATTAATCCGGCTGGACTTCGAAGATGCGCCTCTGGATTTTGACCGCGATGAACTGGTTCGTCGATTGCAAGCGCATTTGCCGAAAAACGACGTAATCGTTTTCTCCGATTACGATAAAGGGACTCTTGCTGAAGTGGCGAATTGCATTGTTTTGGCCAAACAGGCGGGACTAAAAGTGTTGGTAGATCCGAAAGGAAGCGATTATCAACGTTATGCGGGGGCTGATATTATCACGCCAAACTTGTCCGAGTTCAGCGCCGTGGTGGGTGGGGCGTGCGCCAGTGAGCAAGAACTGCTGCAAAAAGGTCGAGAACTTTTAAGACAATGCCGTGTTGAGACGCTGCTATTGACGCGAGGTGAGGCCGGTATGACTTTGATTGGTCAGGCGCAGGAACATTCCATGCCTGCCCACGCCAAGGATGTGTTTGATGTGACTGGCGCCGGGGATACTGTCATTGCGGTGATGGCGCTGGGTGTGGCGATTGGTTTGCCGCTGGGCGAGGCGATGTACTTGAGTGTGTTGGCGAGCGGAATTGTAGTCGGAAAACTTGGGACGTCAACGGTTTCTCTGCAGGAGCTGACGCGTGCCATGCACGGCGATAGAGAGTCGCAATACGGAATCGTGTCCGAAGAGGAACTGGTTAAGCTTATCGCAAGCGCTAAAGCGCACAACGAACGCATCGTCATGACTAATGGTTGTTTCGATTTACTCCATGCGGGTCATGTTACCTACCTGGAGCAGGCCAAAGCTTTGGGGGATCGTTTAATTATTGCGGTAAATTCGGATGCTTCCGTTAAAAAACTTAAAGGCGAATTCCGTCCGATCAATGGCTTGCAACAACGCATGATTGTTCTGGCGGCGTTGGCCTGTGTCGATTGGGTTGTTCCTTTTGAAGAGGAAACTCCCGAGCGCCTATATTGTAAGGTGTTGCCGGATGTGTTGGTAAAAGGGGGGGATTACAGCCCTGAACAGGTTGCCGGTGGCGACTGTGTTATCAAGGCAGGTGGTGAAGTCAAGATTTTGCAGTTTGTAGACGGGCAGTCAACAACGGCAATGATAAACAAAGCGAGGAATGAGGGATGATAATCGTCACTGGCGGCGCCGGCTTCATCGGCAGCAATCTGATTAGTGCTTTAAACCGGCGTGGGGAGGCGGATATTTTGCTGGTCGACCATCTGCTTAATGGTCGAAAAATGCATAATATTGCCGATTTAAATATCGCCGATTACATGGACAAAGCTGAATTTATCGAAAGGCTTCAGTCGCCCGGGTTCTTGAATAAAGTCCGCGCGGTTTTTCATCAGGGGGCTTGTTCCGCGACTACCGAATGGGATGGGCGCTACGTCATGCAGAATAATTATGATTATTCTAAGCGCTTGTTGCATTGGTGCTGTTCCCAAAATACTGCGTTTATCTACGCATCATCCGCATCGGTGTACGGAAATGGCAAGCATGGTTTTAGGGTGGAGCGTCAGTGCGAACAGCCAGTCAATATGTATGCCTACTCAAAGTTCCAGTTCGATCAATACGTGCGCAGGCTGCTACCAATAACAAAAATACCTATTGCTGGTTTTCGCTATTTTAACGTGTACGGCCCCAGGGAGCAGCATAAAGGCAGTATGAGCAGTACTGCATTTCATTTCAATCAGCAGATAATTGAGCAAAAAAGGGCGCAATTGTTTGAAGGTTGCGATGGCTATGCCAATGGTGAGCAAAAGCGGGATTTTGTGCATGTGGATGACGTTGTCGATGTGAATCTATGGTTTTTAGAGCACCCTGAGCAACGGGGTATATTCAACGTAGGCACCGGCCTCGCGCAGACTTTTAATTCAGTAGCGCAGGCGGTGGTCGAATGGCATGGACATGGCGTAATCGAATATATCCCATTTCCGGATCGCTTAAAAGGGGTCTATCAGAGTTATACCCAAGCCGATCTATCTGGTCTGAGACAAGCCGGATATGACAAACAGTTTCTTACGGTAAAGCAGGGCGTAGCAAAATATTTGGACTGGCTTAATGCGGGCAAAACAAATCAATAGCCGCTCCAAGATATGGGCTGGTTAGAGGCGTTAGCTAAAATTTACTCCTGCTGCCGGAGTAGTCAGTTTTTTAGTCGTGTTACTATGAAAGATGCCCTGTGCGGGAGGCGAGCGCGAGCCTGACCTAAACAGGCCTTAAAAATGATGTTTGACGACACACCCGTTAGGGCGCGATATAGCCGTATTGAATGAGCTTCCTGATCCAGCGCGGCGCATTGCGCTGGACAGTCAGTGCTTCGTAGTCCGTATCGGCATCCCGGTAATAATCGCCGCGCTGGATCAACAAAAACACGGTTTTCAGTAATTTGTGGGCGATGGCAAAAATAGCGCGCTTTCGTCCGCGTCGTATCAGCAAGCCCTTGAACTTTTCCTGCAAGCTGCATCGGGTTCGACTAGCGGCATGGGCGGCTTCGCACAAAATGCGTCGCACATAAGGATTGCCTTTGCGCGCCCTGGCCGATTGGCGTTTACCGGCCGATTCGTTTTGGCCGGGACAGACGCCGGCCCAGGAGGCCAGTTTATCGGCTGAGCCAAAGGCGCTCATGTCGTCGCCGATTTCGACCAATAGCATCGCCGCGCTAAATTCGTCGATACCCGGTATCGTTTGTAAATTTTGCAGTATCACTTGATAGTCACTCAAATGCTTCAGCAGGGTTTGCCGAAACCGCAGGATACGCGCTTCCAATTCGTCGATATGTATCATCAGCTCGCGGATGACAAAACGGTGACTGTCCGACAAATCGCCCTCCAAGGCCTCGCGTAATTCGTCGGGCGTGGCTTTGAGACGCGAATCGGCATGGGTCAACAATTGCTCGGGCGTTTCGCCGTCTAGCAATCCCGTAATCATGGCTTTGGCCGATTTGCCATACACATCGCTGACCACGACGGACAGGCGGATGCCGGCGTCGGTCAACAGTTTATGCAAGCGGTTTTTCTCGCCAGAGGCGATGCCGGTCAACTTTTGCAGTTGCCGGGCGATCAGGCGATAGTCCCGAAACTGTCGAGGCGGTACGAAGCCCCCTCGCAACAAACCGCTTCGGGCCAGAATGGCCAACCACTGGGCGTCGTTGATATCCGTCTTGCGTCCAGGGACTTGTTTGACGTGGCGAGCATTGACCACGGCCAAATTCAAACCATACCACTCGAGTGCCGCATAGGGACTCTTCCAATAAATGCCCGTACTTTCCATCACCACCAGTTCCGGATGAAAGGACGCTACCCACGCCGCCATTTCACGCCGATCCCGTTTAAAGCCACCAAACTCGCGCACTTCAGTGACGACCTCGCCCAGGTCGTTTTCAGACAAGACACAGACGGTCAGCTTGGCTTGGTGTACATCCAGCGCCGCCACACAACGATAGACTGCAGTTATATTCCACGCGATCAAGTTTTCGGTTTTTTAAAACAACTGGAAGTTCATCGTCATTAAGCTTTGCATCTCATTTTTGTAACGGGTGCCGAGTTCACTGATGCAGTTATTGATACTGTTTCTGAAAGTATCGAAACGGTCGTAATGCTTGCTATACAGAACCTGCTTTTTGACGAACCGCCATAAGCGCTCGATCAAGTTCAGATTGGGTGAATAGGCTGGCAAATACAGCAATTCAATATTCAACTCTTTTGCCTTGTTGGCGACCGACTGGCATTTCTGATATCTAGCGTTATCTAATATGAGTGTGATGGGCCGCTCGCTATCAGCGTATGCGGTGGCAATTTTTCCGAGGAACTCGCAGAAAACGTCCTGGTTAATATAGGTATCATTGGTTACCGTGATGGCCTCGTGCGTGATCGGATCATAAGCGCCCAAGACATTGTGGCGTTTGCGCCCACTGGCAGACGGCAGCAATAGACGCACGAAGCACCAAACCATCCCTAAAAAGGCACCCATCACGAAGTCAGCCGCATCGACGAACAGAACCGTACGTTTGCCTTGTTTAGCCTCAGTCAAAATCGGCTATAACTGTTGGTCGTGAAATTCCCGTTGGGCTTGACGCTGCTTATCATCGTCCATGGCTTTACCGGGAACTACACCGCAACGCCTGCATTTCATACCCATTTTTTTCAGAAACGCCCGACAAGCAGAAGGCTTCAAACGGATGCCTGTTTCTTTATCGATCATCGCTATCGCTTGATTGACGGTATGAGGCACTTGTTTTTTCATGAGCTCCTTTAATTGCGCTGTATACGGTTCTAATTGGCTTTTTGGCTGGTGATAATTTTCCTCCAATAGGCCTGTTAATCCACTTTCATCAAATGTCTTCGTATAATGGGTCACCGTGCCTGCGTCAATCCTTGCGATCTCTATAGTGGACCCCGAAATCCGGACAATAGTTTAAGCTATGCCCTGTCGTGAAAAAAGAGGCAGACAATGAGCGAAAGCAAACGGAAGATTTTTACAGGTGCGCAAAAAGCCAAGGTTGCACTGGAAGCGGTCAAGGGGACTAAAACCGTCAATGAGATTGCACAGGAGTATGGAGTCCATCCGACTCAAGTGGCGCAATGGAAAAAGGACTTGCTTGCCAATGCAGGCAGTCTATTTGAAGGCAAGCGTGGTCCAAAACCGGTCAATGCCCAGAGTGATCCAGACCGGTTGTACGCCAAAATCGGACAACTCAACATGGAATTGGATTGGCTTAAAAAAAAGTCTGGACTCAGCCTGTAGTAGAACGACAGAAGTGGATAGAGCCAGGGCATGTGCTTGCGGTATCTACGCAATGCCAACTTCTCGCGGTGACGCGCTCGGTTGTGTATGACCAGAAAAAGCGTCCACAGAAAGCAGTGAACGAGCTTGAGTGCATGCTGTTGACCAAACTCGATGAAGAGTACACGCGGCACCCGTTTTATGGGTCACGTCGCATGACGAAATATTTATGTGGCTGTGGGTACGCCGTCAATCGCAAGCGGGTGCAACGCTTGCTGCAAAAGTTGGGACTGGCCGGCATGGCACCCGGCCCCAACACCAGCAAGCCACATCCGCAGCACAAGCTTTATCCGTATCTGTTGAGGGGCTTGGATATTGTTCGTCCCAATCAGGTGTGGAGTACCGACATCACCTATATCCGGTTGCTGCACGGCTTTGTATACCTGGTTGCGATCATCGACTGGTACAGTCGCAAGGTACTGGCATGGCGGTTGTCGAACACGCTGGATGCAGGGTTCTGTGTAGACGGTCTGGAGGAAGCTATCAAGAACTTCGGCGTACCCGGAATCTTCAATACCGACCAGGGCTCGCAGTTTACCAGCGAAGGTTTCACTGGCGTATTGATCCAGAACGGCATCACGATCAGTATGGATGGACGCGGTCGCGCACTGGACAATATTTTTGTTGAGCGGCTATGGCGGACGGTGAAATATGAAGATGTGTATTTGAAGGGGTACGAAAGCATGCCGAATTTGCTGCTGGGGCTGACGCACTACTTCCTGTTTTACAACGAGGAACGGCGGCATCAAGCGTTGGGCTATACAACGCCGGATGTGGTGTATCAAACGGGGACTGGTGGAGGTGCAATGATTGTTGATAAATTTAAAGAGCCGACAGAAACAGGTGTGATTGAACTATCGAACGTCAGCGAAAGTTTATGTTAAAAAGAGCGGCATTCATTGAAAGTACTATAGGCGGACGCCATGTGGACAAAGCGTGAATTTCCTTCGGAACGTGTGGATAAGCTGATGGAAAACTGCTTAGGCAGTTTACCACGAGCTTACCCACACTGATTCACCCTTTGACCACATTCCGCCGCAGCAAACATTAGGGAATATTAAAATGCCTGCGGCGCAATAATAACAATTTATTAAAATGAAAACTTCGTATAGAAAAATTGGGACAGCGCTATTCAGCTGTAATGAGTACAGGACTCTATCTTAAACTCAATGAATATTTGTCTGGACAGAGGGGTCCACTTTACTCGGCAACTGCCTCGCGCCGATACCCATTCTTCCTAAGGTAAACGACCAAACATTTGTTCCGTAATCGT
Source organism: uncultured Gammaproteobacteria bacterium (assembly GCA_963696315.1). GTDB lineage: Bacteria > Pseudomonadota > Gammaproteobacteria > Methylococcales > Methylomonadaceae > CAWKEY01. Next base: position 350 of record CAVOJU010000052.1, on the reverse strand, counting down.
GAATTCGTATTCAATGTCATTTCAGAAAAAAGTTCGTCCACTTGTTTTTCAATCATTGCTTCATGTCACGGATGTGTAATTTCGGTGCTTTTTACAATATTTTAAGGGGAATTGAAACCGGTATATTGACCGCGCGGAGTATAATTCCATCATGACCTCCCAGGGTGTAAACTTGATGCTCAGGGAGGCGGCGGATGTCAGACTGAATTCACCTTCAGGCTTGAACCGCCCGAGGTCTTATTACTGTGCGATCTCTTACGATTTATGCCGGGGTACGAGTCAGTCCGACGGGTCACGTTAGGTTTCAGGATTAAATCTCTAAAAATTAGATCGACCTCTGCCCGCCGCCT
>CAVOJU010000051.1:0-124836 GCA_963696315.1 uncultured Gammaproteobacteria bacterium | reverse complement strand
GGTACCGGCATGTTGAGCATCAGCGCTTTGATGGGCACGGCGGCGTTAATGACCAATTCAGACGATGTCCAAGCGAACATGGAATGGGGTGAATGGTTTCAAGGCAATTACCGCCTGATGACCGACGCAGAAAAAGCCGTGGCGCGAGCACGATTAGAACGACGTTATTCCCGTGAGTACGGTAAACGCGTGACGGTGGACGGTACGCCGGCACTGGAGGGGGTGCTGTTCGGCTATGCACTGAACATCAAAAAGTGCATCGGTTGCCGCCGTTGCGCCAAAGCTTGCGTGGAAGAGAACAATCAATCCCGTAGCAAAGAAGAGGATATGGAATGGATTCGCGTTCTGAAAATGGAAAAGGGTGAATACAGCCCCGAAAAAAGAAACGAAGGCTTTCCCGAAGGGCTGGGGATACAGGTCGGCGGAAACGCTTTTAACCCGGTCGGCGTCATGCTTGAGGGGGAACATTACTATCAGCCCGACAAGGTTCCGGAGCAAGACTCCGTCTATATGCCCATCGCCTGCATGCAGTGCGAAAACCCGCCCTGCGTCAAGGTCTGTCCGGTGAGGACGACTTACCGGGAAGCCGATGGGCCGGTCGTTATTGACTATAACTGGTGTATTGGTTGCCGTATGTGCATGAATGCCTGCCCTTATTGGGCGCGCCGCTTCAACTGGAGCGAACCGAACCTGCCCAAGGAACAGATGAACCCGGTCACTCATTACCTCGGCAACCGGCCGCGCATGAAAGGGGTTGTCGAAAAATGCACGTTTTGCATCCAGCGGACGCGCAATGGCCGCTACCCTGCCTGTGTCGAGGTTTGCCCGGTCGGCGCCCGCAAGTTCGGAAACCTGCTCGATCCGAATAGCGAGGTGAGCCGGATAATCGCGCGGAAGCCTGTCTTCCGCTTGAAGACGGAACTCAATACCAATCCGAAATTCTTCTATTACGTAGATTAAGGCACGCCGTTATGGATAAGATAACCCACTTCGTATTCGATTACCTTTCCGAAACGCGTCTGCTGCGCGGATTGAAGCGTATCCTCGGGGACAAGGTAAGCCAATTCGTGCTCGACTACGTGTTCTACGTTGTCAAGGGTGGCTTGGCGTTTTACGCCTGGATCTTTTTTCTTTTCGGGCTGATCGCGTGCCTTCTGTACGGGGACTTCCTACACGCCACCGAAGGGTTGACCTACACCGGCATGACCAGCCAAGTCAGCGACGGCTTGTACTTGGCAAATTTAATTTTCCTGGTCGGCATCGCCGCCGGGGCGGTGACCATCGTTTTTCCCGCCTACGTCTACCACCATAAAGCCTTGCATAAGGTGGTGGTGCTGGGCGAGATGTTGGCAATTTCGGCGGTCATCATGTGCATCCTGTTCGTGCTCTCCCATATGGGTCGGCCCGACCGGCTCTGGCACATGCTGCCCATTATCGGCATCTACAATCTTCCCTATTCGATGCTGGCCTGGGACACCTTGGTGCTGATCGGCTACATGCTGTTGAACCTTGTCGGCGGGTTTTATTTTCTGTACCGGAAATACTTAGGTATGCCGTTGAGCCACAAGTTCTACCTGCCACTGATCTATATCTCCATCGTCTGGGCCTTGAGCATCCACACCGTAACGGCTTTTTTGATCAGTACGATGCCCGCGCGGCCTATGTGGCACCACGACATGATGCCCATCCGCTTCATCATAACGGCGTTTGCGGCCGGCCCGTCGCTGATCATTCTGATTTTCCTGATCGTTCGGAACCGCACACGGTTGTGGATAGAGAATGAGGCGATTGATATGTTGTCGCATATCATCACCTATTGTCTCGGGATTGCGCTGTTCCTGTCCTTTTCGGAAGTCGTCACCGAGTTGTATCATGATACGGAGCACTCCCTGGGGTTGAAATTTCTGATGTTTGGGGTGCAGGGTCTGGACGATCTGGTTCCCTGGTATTGGGGATCGCTGGTCGCGAATATCACCGCATTCCTGATTCTATTGACGCCTCGCTTGCGAAAAAACTACTACATACTTCCCATCGCCTGCATTCTTGCCTTCGGCGGCATCTGGGTCGAGAAGGGTATGGGTCTGCTTATTCCAGGTTTCATTCCCTCTCCCATCGGTGAGTTCAGCCGCTACGTTCCCACCACCCTAGAAATCCTGGTGACCTTGGGGAACTGGGCTATGGGCTTTCTTATACTGACTATCTTGTTGAAAGGAGCGATCGGCGTGCTTCTTGGAGATATAAAATATGGCAAAGTCGTTTCAGTTAACAATTTGGATACCGGAAGCAACGCGCCGGCATCGATGCCCGAATCAGCTTGAAGAGAAAATCATGAAGAAATTTGCATTCATTTCGACGTTCCTTGTGTTCTTCTGGGGGGGACTCGCGTCCGCGTTGGCTGAAGAAACGACCTGTTTCGAAAGCCGAAAGGGCGCCTCCGAACTCACCCCGCGAATGCTTAAGGAAGACCTGCCGAGTGTAAAGTGTTCGCCCAAAACAGGCGCTGTGCTGTGGTGGGGCGATCCCTTCGACGGCACGGTGCCGATGGGGAAAATGCCCATCGAAGACGCCGATTATTCCCATGGCACGGCTGTGGTCAAGCCGCGTTCGGACAAACTCGGAATGCTCCCCCTATGCGGGCAGACCTGTCATGAAGGTACCGTACCGGAAGGCGAACCGAAAGGTAACTATCCGAGGGAAGTCAAGTCGCATAAGAATATTGTGCTGAACGGCAAGGATCTGCCGCATGGGCGCGGCAGTGTCTGGTGTCTTGACTGTCACAATCGCACCGAGCGCAACAAGTTGATCGATAATTTCGGCAACCCGATCAGTTACGATCAGCCGCAGTTACTGTGCGGCAAATGCCACGGCGATAGACTTCGCGATTGGCGTGACGGCATCCATGGCAAGCGCATAGGCGAATGGGCCAGCACCGGCAAGAAGCGCTGGTTCGTTTGTACCGAATGCCATAATCCGCATAACGTCCAGCAAGGCAGCCGCAACAGCGGATTTGCCCAGCATGAGCCGGAATGGGCGCCCGTACTTCCGAAAGGTATGAAAACAGCGGATCACGAACGCAAGCCCCCTGCCGCTGGCGAACACGGCGAAGTACCGCAACAATAAGAACCTAGTAAATGAACCGGAAAACCAATCTTTACTTTGGGCCGCCGCTGGCACTGCTCACCGAGTCGCAGAAAAACACGCTGGAGATCAGCGGAAAGGTCAATCGCACGGCGGAACGCTATCTGGAAATTTTGAGATACCATGGTCTCGAACTTTCCGAGCCGGAACGCGACTGCCTCACTCAGATTTGCGGCATCGGCTTCATGGCGCCCGAGGAAATCCGCGAACTGCCCGATGAAGTCAGGTTCAGCACATTCGAGAGTAAGGACTTTGACAAGGAGGTGTTGGCTGCGAAACTGGAATCGGCAAGCTTTGCGGATCTGGTGGCGATTGTCGAATCATTGGGATTTTAATCTTGGCCTGAAACCGAATGCCATGGCTTGCTATAAGGGTTGGGTCTTGGCATGGGTGTTTTCTCTATGTTAAGCCGCTGGTGTGGAATCCTTTTGCGCATGATCTCGGTTATAATGTCAGATCGCCGTATTAGCCGGCTTCAAGCATTAGGTTCGGCATTTTAATGTGCTGCTGATTTTTTGGCTTTACAACAGTTTTCACGATGGAGGTTCCTGAAACATGTATCCGCGAACTCACCACCTTAGCCACCTTCTGCTACGTGGTGTGTTGCTGGTCACGGGCGGCGCCTCTGTGTTGCTGGGCTTGCTGTTCCTCGGGCTCTACAGGAGCCAGTTGGTGCACGAACGTGCCGAGGTCTCCCTGCAACTGAACCGCATGCTCCAGGTCACCTGGGAAAACGCCATGCTAAAGCGGGATTTCGACGGTCTCCGCGACATCGTCGGCAAGATCGGCAAACTTAAAGGCATACGCGATGTACTGCTTTTGTCTCGTAGCGGCGAGGTGCGCTTCGCCTCCGACCCAACCAAACTTGGCCGGCAGATTCCCGCGATCGCACATGCCACGACGGACGGCATACCGGTAAGCCGTTTCGAGCAGCTGGAGTCCGGCAGCGAGGTGTTGCGCTCGATCAATCCGGTTCCCAACAGGACTGCCTGCGCGCCCTGTCATGGTGATACGGCTACCCATCCGGTCAACGGCATCATGATCATCGATTACGACGCCGCGCCAATCCGCGACAGTGCCTACCGTAGCGCCGCTCTGTTCATGCTCGCCGGCACGGCCGTACTTATGCTGACACTGTTAACCCTCTGGTTGCTGTTGCGCCGCCACGTCATTGCGCCTCTGTCCGGACTCGATGCCGCCACGCGCGCCTTGACGGCAGGCGACCTGAAGGTGCGTGCGGCAGTAGTCGACGACACCGAAATCGGACGTGCGGCGACCCATTTCAATGCCATGGCCGAACGTCTAGGTCAGCAAATCGCCCTGGCCGAATCCCAACAGCGGTATTTGCAAAATTTGCTCGACAGCCTGCCCGATGGTGTCCGCGTCATCCGCGCCGCCGACATGCGCGTGGTACTCGCCAACCGCGCATTTTGCCAGCAAATGGGCAAATCGCTTGAGACAATCCTGAACCAACCCTGCTATCGACACAGCCACGGCCGCGAGCTTCCTTGTGTCGCTACGCTAGTCACCTGCCCTCTGGTAGACCTGAAGCAGGCCGGCGACACCATCAGGGCAAACCATCATCACCAGCGCGAGGATGGTAGCCAGTTCCACGCCGAGGTTCATGCCGCCTTGGTCGAGATCGACGAGGATGCAACTACGGAACGCTATGTGGTGGAATCGGTGCGCGACCTCGGCCAGACTGTACGCGTTTCTCACGAACAGCGCATGTCTGAACTGGGAATGCTGGCGGCCGGTATCGCCCATGAGATTCATAATCCCCTGGCCTCGGTGCGCTTGGCGGTACAAGGGCTGAAGCGTGAACTGCGCGACCAACGCACCACGCCCGAACAGATCGCCGATTACCTGACGCTGATCGACCAGGAAATCGACAATTGCATCGCTGTTACCCGCCGCTTGCTGCTACTGGCTCGGCCGCCTAACAGCAGCCTGCAATTGGTCGAATTGGGCACTGTTTTAGTCGATACCTTGCGGTTGCTGGAGTTCGATGCCGAGAACCGGCAAATACAGCAGAAATACGAATTGCCGGAAACACAGTTGCGGGTACTCGCCGACGATGCCGAGGTGCGGATGATCTTTCTCAATCTATTCCAAAACGCCCACCATGCCATGCCAGGCGGCGGCACTCTGACGGCTCGAATCATCGAAGCCGAAGACTGGGCGGTTATCGACATTACCGACACCGGCATCGGCATGGCGCCGGAACAGGTCGAGTATATCTTCGACCCCTTCTACAGCCGCCGCGCCGACGGCGTCGTCGGCACCGGCCTGGGACTTACTATCGTGAAGGACTTCGTTGAACGCATGGGCGGCGAAATCTCTGTGGAGAGCGCGCTTGGACAGGGCTCGCGCTTTCGCATCCGTCTAGCTTTGGCCGAAGCCGTATTGGAACGTAGCGCGTGAAGAAGAAAACTTTGCTGGTGGTCGACGACGATGCGACTTTCAACAATCTGTTACGCCGGCAGATCGAAGCCATGGGCTTCAACGCAATCGGCGCTTCTTCCTGGGCCGATGCACAGACAAAGCTCGGCGAGATCGAGCCCGATGCCGTCATCCTCGACTTCAAGCTGCCGGATCGCGATGCGGCCAGCATCCTGCCTGAAATCCGGAGCCTCTATCCGGTGATTGTGCTCACGGGTTTCGGCTCGATTCCCAACGCTGTTAGCGCCATCAGCAAAGGCGCAGCCGACTTTCTGACCAAACCGGTCAATCTTGACGAATTCGAATTGACCGTCCGGCGCGTACTGGAAACCACCGAATTACGCGAGTCCAATCGCTTCTATCGGACGCAACTGGCTTCCTTCCGCCCTGGCCCAATGGTGTTTACAAGCGCTGCCATGCATGAAGTTCAAGCAATGATCGATGCCGTCGGCCCGACCGACACCACGGTATTGATTCTCGGCGAATCTGGCACCGGTAAGGAAATGGTGGCGCAAGCCATCCATGAACGCAGCCAACGTTCGGCGCACGAACTGGTCGCCATCGACGGCAGCGGCCTATTGGAAAACCTCTTCGAGTCGGAATTGTTCGGCCACGAACGCGGCGCGTTTACGGGCGCCGACCGGCAGAAAAAAGGATTGATCGAGGAAGCACGGGGTAGTTCGTTGTTCCTGGATGAAATCGGCGATATCGGTCCTGCCATTCAAGCCAAACTGTTGCGTGTCATGGAGACCAGCACCTTCCGGCGGCTAGGCGGCAACAAGACCCTCGCCGCCGATGTTCGCTTTATCGCAGCCACCAACCGCGACATAGCAAAGATGAGCAACAGTGGCGATTACCGCAGCGACCTCTATTTTCGCCTGTCTCCCTTTGTTATCACCATTCCGCCCCTGCGCGAACGTCGCGAAGACATTGCACCGCTTGCGCAGCATTTTCTCACCCGGTTCACGCGCACGATGCCATCGATCCTGACGGCCGAGGCTCTCAGCCTGCTGGTCGCCTACGATTGGCCGGGCAACGTACGCGAACTCAGGAACGCCATCGAGCGAGCCGTTATTCTCTCCCGCCCAGGCAACCAAGTGCAAGCGCGACATTTGTCCTTCATACCTTGCAGCCAAATGGGAGAAACTGTACTGCGCTTTAGCCAGGAACCCACCCTGGAACAAATCGAACGCGAATATCTGCATCAGGTCATGGCCAAGCATGGCGGCAATCGCCAAAAGACAGCCGCAGTGATGGGTATAAGCGAACGGCACATCTATCGGCTGATCGAGAAATACCGCGAAAACTGACGGAGCTTTGCAGCCATCGCGGATTGCAGCTTCGACTGAGCAAGCGGCGAGACGTTATTGACCGACATCGCCGACTAGCCGGCCACCGTCTCAAATCCACTATTGCAGATCAGATAGTCTGTGTATATCTCTAGTTTTTCTGTTTCCATCTGAGAATAATACGCTTTTTGGAAGGTGAGTGCGTAACATCAGTTACGCATAAAGACTCAACAAACCCTTGCTGACAACAGCGTCATTATTGTCCGTTTCCTCCATGAGACCACTCATGCCGTCTTCGGAAGCCTGACCAACGCCCTGCTCCCAATCCTTTCTGGATTGCTCATAACCTTGCGAGAGTGACTGCCTCTGCTCGGATGGGTTCTGAAAAACATTAACATCCGCAAGATTGATCTGCTGGGCGCTCATAAATTCCCGTAATTTGGGCATAGAAGCCTCAAGCGCCTCCCGAACAGCCGCATGCGGTGATGAAAATGTCACTGTTGCCTGATCCTGATTCATATCGATACGCACCGATATGGGCCCTAGATGCTGGGGATTCAGTTTGATTTCCGCCGCTGGCATGGTTTTGTTGTGCATCCATAGTATCCGCTCGCCCAGCTCTCTGTTCCATTCAGGATGACCAACAGGCCTGGTCATTGCCGGCACATCGGCACGACTATCGAAGATCTGCTTATTATGCAGAATGAAATCCGCCGTGCCTCGCGGCAGGGTTCTCTCTGTCTCTATCCCGGCGACTGGCCCCGCCTGCCCTGTATCTTCAGTCAGACCTGCTTTTTTCAAGCCACTCAAGCCTTGCCCCTCCTGAACCATCTGGCGAAATGCGTTGTTTGTGTGCTGCGAATCATCGGCAAACTCCATCCGCTCTGAGCCATCCCTTTGAATTGCCTCATCCGGATTAATTGCAACAAATGCGAGATCTGTGCCTTTGCTCGTTGTCTCCACAGTAAATTTTTGGCCGTCCTGACTTGGGGAAATTACGGTAGCCAGCATCTGTTTGATGACTTCGATCGTTTCCGCGCTGACCACTGGATCATCAGCTTGATTTTCAGTTGGATTTTCAGACACCAAACCATTGGGAGCGGCAATGGCCTGCGCCTGATTCAGTTGAACACACTGTTCAGCGGCACTTAGCCGTTAAAACAAGCTGTAAGGCTTCAGTCAGTGAAGACAGGGCGGCATCGATATCCTCCTGGTCATCTATTTTGTAAGACACCGGCAAATCTTTGCCTAACAGAACGGCAAGTTCTTGCGCATTGCCGTTATTTGCCAGCCAGCCAGCCATGTCCTGTAAACGGCTGATGCTGTCACCTGATGCCAAATTCTGCGAGGCTTCGGACACGGCCTCCAGATCTTGGGCCTCACTGACTAATTTTATCTGTTCCATCAAGGCATCGGCAAAGCCTTCGGGTATGTCGCCCCCATCAGACGAAAATTGCGCCCCCCCCTCAACGGCTGTTACGCCGGATGCTGCTGGCAGTATTTTTGCGCCTTCAATATTCATGACCTGCTCCCGAAAAACTGATTTATGCTGTTTTATGTCGATTTACTAACCAGCATTTATCATGCCGCTCAAGCTATGAAGTCCGAGCCCGTGCAGCCCGCTCATCCTGCTCATCCTGCTCAGCTTTGTCCACCTGCTTTACCTCAGCAACCAGCGCGGCATCGCGAACCTTTTGCAGACCATTGCCGCGCTGATGCAAGTCTTCCCAGGTTTTTCTTTTCTGCGCCAGCTCTCTTTCGACAGTTCGCACAGCCTGCTGCTGCCCGGCTATGGCTTGATCCAGCTTGTCAATGAACGATCTAAACTCCAGCAACTGCGCAACTTTGACACCGGCACTGCCCAGCTTGCCGAATTGATCCTGATAGTCCTGCCGGTAAACGATCAAACTGTCCAGCTGCGCCTGCAAGGCCAGCAATTGCCGCTGGGTTGCACCCAACGCTTCCAGGGCCAGTTGCTCCTGTGTCGCCTTGATGTCGACAAGCATTTGCATACGCCGTGATTTTTTCATGCTTGAGCTGCCTTCCTGTTACCTAGCAATATTTCCAGTTCCTCGAGGCTGCGGCTGATATCCACTGGCTCATTCATATCCTGTTGCAGAAAATCCAAAATTGCTGGGTGTTTTGAGATGGCTTGATCTATGCGTGCATCCGAGCCCGGCTGATAGGCGCCCACACTGATTAAATCGCGGTTTTGTTGATACAGTGAATACAATCGCCTTAATTCTCGCGCCTTCTGAGAATGACCGACATCGATAATATCCGGCATAACCCGGCTAACCGAAGCTTCTATGTCTATGGCCGGAAAATGTCCTGACTCAGCCAGATTTCTCGACAAAACAATATGACCATCAAGCACCCCTCTGGCAGCATCGGCAATCGGATCATTATGATCGTCGCCCTCGGTGAGCACGGTATAGAAGGCGGTGATCGACCCGCCGCCTTCGCTGCCATTGCCGGCGCGCTCGACCAGATGCGGCAATTTGGCAAATACCGAAGGCGGATAGCCCTTGGTTGCCGGCGGCTCATCAATCGCCAAGGCAATTTCACGATGCGCCTGGGCAAAACGCGTCAAGGAATCCATCAGCAATAATACATCCAGACCTTCATCCCGAAAATATTCGGCAATGCTGGTTGCCAGCAACGCGCCATGCACCCGCATCAAGGGCGGGTAATCGGCCGGTGTCGCCACCACTACGGCTCTTCGAAGCCCTTCCTCACCCAGAATTTTCTGTACAAATTCATTAACTTCCCGGCCCCGCTCACCAATCAAGCCTACCACTACAATATCGGCTGTAGTAAATTTGGTCATCATGCCCAGCAACACACTCTTGCCGACCCCTGTGCCCGCAAACAGGCCCATACGTTGGCCGCGACCGACACACAGTATTGCATTGATCGCTCTGACCCCGACATCAAGGGACTCACGAATCGGCTTTCTCGCTAAAGGGTTAATCGGCACGCCGGTCAGCGAGACTTGTGCCTCGGTTTTCAGCGCGCCTTTATTATCCAGGGGCTTGCCCGCACCATCCAGAACCCGGCCCAATAAACCGTAACCCACGCGCGCCAGACTATTCCGGCCCAAGGGGATAACCCGGCAATCGGGCTCCAGCCCGTGCGGTTCTCCCGTCGGCATCAGATACACGCGAGCACCGGAGAAACCCACCACTTCGGCCTCAATTATCCTGCCGTTTTTGGTTTCAATCCGACAGCGGGATCCGATAGCCGCCCGGCAACCCACGGCTTCCAGGGTTAAGCCGACCATACGGGAAAGCCTGCCCTCCACAATCAGCTCGGGCGTTTCTGTTAATCTTGCCGAGTAAGGTTTTAATTGATCCAACCAGATTTTTGCCCGATCGGCTGCAGGAATCATGTACTTTTATCCTGCTCGCGCTCACCGCCAAACAGGCCGGCAATGACAGCGGCCAAACGGTTTTCCACCGTCGCATCAATATGTGACACATCGGTATTGACTTTACATCCGCCGCGGGTAATCAACGGATCCTCAACAACGGCCCAGGCCGGCGACATCTCGTCCAGGGATAACACCGAACGAACTAACTCGACATCCTCGGGGTGCAAATGCAGACTGATCTTTTGTGACGACAACGGCAGCACCTTGATGGCTTCCCTGACCGCGGCAACCACCTGGCCCGGATCCATTTTTATTTCCCGGCGGATTAATTGCGTGGCAATGCCGATAACCAGGGTGATCAGTTCTTTTTCAACTTCTTCATCCAGGGCTTTAAAAGGCTCGTTCAGGGCTTCCAGCAAACTGACCAATTCGGCAGACTGTTTGTGCAGCAAATGCACTTTTTCTTCGTAACCTTTTTTCAAACCAGCCTCATAGCCTTGCTGAAAGCCCGCTTTTTCGCCTTGTGCAAAAGCCTCGTCGTAAGCCTGTTTTTGCACCGCTTCGATTTCTTCAACGGTCAGGATCGGCGTCGGCTCTGCTTCAAAATCGACGGGCTCTGAAGATGCGCCAGGCAGGGCATCTGCTTCATCAACAACGGTCACATCCGGTATATTCCAGGGCTTTAACGACGCCAGTTCAGCTGCCGAAAAGCCGGAGCCTTTATACGAGATCATCAGTGCCGCCTAACATGATCTCGCCTGAGTCCGCCAATTTTTTGGCAATGGCCAAGATGTCTTTTTGCGCCTGCTCCACCTCACTCAACTTGGCAGGAGGCGAAGCTTCCAGGTCATCGCGCAACATTTCCGCGGCACGCCTGGACATATTGCTGAATATTTTTTCTTTGAGACTTTCACCCACGCCGCGCAAGGCCAGCAGCAACTGATCCGTAGAAACTTCACGCAGCAAGGTCTGCATGCCGCGCTCATCGATTGCGGCAAGATCCTCAAATACAAACATCTTGTCCATGATTTTTTGCGCCAGCTCATTGTTGTTTTCGGAAATCTCCTCAATTACAACGCTGCTGACCGCACCCTCCATCAGATTTAAAATATTCGCGGCCGCATCAATACCGCCGATGGTGGAGGATTTGATGTTTTCACCGCCGGTCAACTGTTTTTCCATAATATCGTCCAGCTCACGCAAGGCCGCTGGCTGCACACCTTCCATGGAAGCAATGCGCATCAGTAGATCGGTACGCATGGTCTCGGGTAAAAACATCATCACTTCCGCCGCCTGATCGCTATCTAATAATGACAAAATAATCGCGATAATCTGCGGATGCTCCAGACGAATCAGATCGGCGATCGAGCGGGTATCCATCCATTTTAATTGTTCTATGCCCTTGCTTTTGCCGCCCAGCAAGATCCGGTCAATGATACTGCCTGCCTTATCGGCGCCCAGCGCATTGGTCAGCATATTGCGAATATAATCATCGGAATCAATACCCAGAGCGGTCTTGTTTTTGACTGCGGTAATAAATTCTTCCAGCACCACATCGACCATTTCCGGCGTGATATCCCCCAATCCGGCCATGGTCGCGCCTATCAACTGCACTTCCTTGGGCCCCATGTGCCTTAATACCGACGCCGCTCTTTCCTGACCCATCGCGAGTAATAACAAGGAAGCGCGTTCAGATCGGTTTAAATCTATGTCTGTCTTAGCCATCTTTTTTAACCCATGCCTTAATGACTTGTGCGACTAATTTTGGATCTTCATCAACCAGGCGCTGCACATATTCCAGGCGTTTCTCGTAGCTTTGTGGCGCATCCAGCAGCAGCAGGTCTTCAACATCGGTAGGCAGCGCGGCCTGTGCCTTTTGCTCGCCAGCCGGCACAGCGACCGGAACGCCGTCTTCATTATAATTGACAGTCCCGCCCATGGCGGCGGCCTGCGCTTCCGCCTCGGCCAAGGCAGCGGCCTTTTTCTGTTCTGCCTCGCCGCCGGCGAGGCTGCGCATACTGGGCCGCAACACGCCCACCAGCAAGAACATTACCACCAGCGCTGCAAGCACCTGTTTCATCAGATCCAGAAACCAGCCTTGCTCCCAGAGCGGTATTTCCGGCAAGGCCTCCAGTTCTTCGGGCAGTTTGAATGCGACATTGGTGACGGTCACCTGATCGCCGCGGCTGCTGTCAAAACCCACCGCCTGCTTTACCAGGTCAGTGAAGCGATGGATATCTTCCGGAGCATAGGGCTGGGCTTTCAGGGTGCCGTCGGCCTGAGTCACATGTTGATCATCAAGCACCACGGCAACCGACAGCCGGCGCAACAGAGCGGGCGCCAGACGCGTACGGGTGATGGTTTTATCCAGTTCGTAATTTTTGGTTGCACTCTTGCTTTGCGATCCAGAAGCTGTTGCAGAACTGGCAGAGGAGTTCTGTGCAGGCAAGGTTTCTGGCGCCACACCTGCCGGCGTGGGCTGATTTGACAAGGCGCCGGGCACGCCTTGAGCCGCCGGCAAGGCATTTTGCTGTTCCGAGACTTGTTCACTTCTAAGCGCCGGCAAATCAGGATTAAACATCTCCTGCGTTCTATCGGTCTGGGTAAAATCGACATCGGCTGAAATCTGCGCGCGCATGCCATTGCCTACCAGCGGCGACAGGATATTTTCAATCCGTGTCATCAAATGCTCTTCGACGTTTTTCTTGTACTCAAACTGCTTGGAGGTAAGGTAAGTCTCTGATGAGTCGTTGTTATTGAGCAACTGACCTCTTTGATCGACCACGGTGACCTGCTCGGCTTCAAGCTGCGGAACGCTGGAAGCCACCAAATGAATAATGGATTCAATCTGGCCCTTATCCAGGGTTCGGCCCTGATACAGATTCACCATGACCGAAGCACTGGGTTTTTTACGATCGCGCACAAATACCGACTGCTGCGGCAGCGCCAACAGCACTCTTGCTGATTTGACACTTTGAATGGCCATGATGGTTCGCGCAATTTCCCCTTCCAGAGCCCGCTGAAATCGCAGCATTTCGACATTCTTGCTGGTTCCGAAACCCTGCTCTTTGTCCAGTAATTCATAGCCCAGACTGGTAGTTCTGGGCAAACCTTGCGCGGCCAGTTTAAGCTTGACCTCCTGGACCTCATCCATAGGCACCATAATTGCCCCGGAACCGGTTTCGACCTTGTATTTAATGCCTTGCGCATCCAGAACCTGAAGAATTTCAGCGGCATCCTTTTCACCGATTTCGGCAAGCAATAAGCCATAAGACGGGGCTTGCGACCACAGCACAACGGCAACCCCGATCGCAACGCTCAAGGCCAGACCCAGCATTAAGCCAAGCTGGCGCGCTACCGGCAGTCCGGCCAGTCCTTTAATGACAGGATGCCCTTCTGTCTGCGCTACCAGCGCATGCTGGATACCGTCGTCAATGAGATTGTTACTGTTTTGCTCGCTCATATGCTATTCACAGTGTGCCGGACTACATCGGCATGTTCATGACATCTTGGTAAGCTTCAACCAATTTATTTCTGACCTGTAGCATGGCCTGAAATGAAACACTGGCTTTCTGCGAAGCCACCATCACCTCGGCCAAACTGACATCGGCTGCGCCCGTCTCAAAAGCTTCCGCCATTTTTCCGGCGGCTTGCTGGGTTTCATTGACGGAATCAATTGATTGCTTCAACAACACCGAAAAATCAGTATTGCTGCCTGTTTCCTGCACTTGACTGCCGGCTTCAAGCGACATAGCCCGCATCTGGGCTAGCACCTGGTTAATATTCATATCACTCATCGACTTTTCCTCTTAACTTGCCTACAGCCCATATCAAGCATATTTAATGCCATGAATTAGCATGGGATGGTCAGGCCGGCATCTTTCATCTTGGCAATTTTATATCGGAGCGTTCTGGGACTGATGCCAAGCTTTTCCGCCGTGCTTTTACGGCTACCGTTTTCCATCTGCAGGGTTTGTAAAATAATGCTTTCTTCGGCACAGCGAACGCCCTCCCCCAAGCCGCCCGCATCGCCTTTTTCATTCTTAAAATCAATCTCTTCCTCGGCATGAACTGAACGCGAAGCCACCCTGTCACCGGTCAAGGCTTCAACGTCTTCAAACACCAGATCCTCGACCGTCAAACGTTCACCGGTGCGTAAAATCAGCGCCCGCTGTATCACATTATCGAGTTCCCTGACATTCCCCGGCCAATGATAGGCCTGCATTTTTGCAAGCGCCTGTGGCTCGAATACAGGCAATTTTTTGAAGTGCGGGCTATGGCGCTGCATGAATTGGCTTGCCAGCGGCAAAATATCGCCTGGCCGGTCACGTAAAGGCGGAATTGTGAGCGGAAAAACATTCAGCCGGTAATATAAATCCTCGCGAAAACGTCCTTGCTGCACCCGTTCTTTTAAGCTGCGGTTAGTCGCCGCCAAAATTCTGACATTCAGTGCGATTTTCTTATGACTGCCCAGCCGCTCAACTTCCTTTTCCTGTAGAACGCGCAATAGTTTCGCCTGTAAACTTAATTCCATCTCGGAGATTTCATCCAGCAGCAAGGTACCGCCCTGCGCCAGCTCGAATTTACCCGGCATGGCCTGCACAGCACCGGTGTAGGCTCCTTTTTCGTGCCCAAATAACATAGCCTCAAGCATGTTTTCCGGGATAGCCGCACAATTGACTGCGACAAAAGCGCCTGCGTGATACGTGGAGTTCTGATGAATATACCGGGCAACGACTTCCTTACCGGTGCCGCTTTCACCTTGCAGCAAAACGCTAACGTCAGTTTTGGCGACTTTGGCGACCAAAGCATAGAGTTTTTTCATGCTTTCATCCTGAACGACCCGTTCATTCGCCATCGCCGGACTGACATTGACATAATCGGCGACTTTGCTGACCAGCGCACCCGCCTCAAAGGGTTTGATCAGATAATCGGCTGCGCCAGCCTGCATCGCTTCAACCGCTTTGGGTATGGTGCCGTAAGCGGTCATCAGCAGCACCGGCGTTTCCGAATACTTGCCTTGCATGTTTTGCAGTAACTGAAAGCCATCCATAACCGGCATCTGCACATCACTGACCACCAATTTAAACAGGTTCCGCTCCAGCTTGGTGAGCGCTTCTGTGCCATTGCCGGCAGCCAGCACACGATAGCCCTCTAATTCCAGCGTTTCACAAAGCGCCTCGCAAAGTGCCAGATCATCTTCAACAATCAAGACGTCGTATTGTTTCATGTCACTGCTCTCTGGTTATGATGCTTACCGGAAAAGCCGCCCGGTAAAGATGTAAACTGCTGTTCAATGCAGGGCAGCGTTAAGGCAAAAACAGCGCCCGCCCCGGGCAATACCATCAATTGCACCTCGCCGCCATGCGCTCTGACGACACTGTCGACCACCGCCAAACCCAGGCCGGTACCGTTTGCCTTGGTAGTAAAAAAGGGCTCAAAAACCCGCTTTGCCAGTGAACTGGGGATGCCGGGGCCATCGTCCTGAATCACAATATGTAAACGGCTGTCATCCAGTTGGGTTGCGCTTAATTGGATGACGCCATTTGCACCTATCGCATCCACGGCATTTGTCAATACATTCATCAACGCGCCGCTCAAGGCATTTTCATTACCCAGCATGTCATCGTCGGCCACCTCATTGCTGATTTGCAAGCTGACCTGGGTGGAGCCGGCATAATCTTTTAAGGTCTCGCCCAGCCGATTTAACAATCTGGTCAAGGAAAATCGTTCCATCGCCAGACGGCCATCTTTGGCAAAAATCAACATATCGTTAACCTGCCGTTCCAAATGATGTAAGCGTTCAAGAATTTTTACCGAAAACCGCCGGCGTTTTTCCTTATCCAGCGAGGCATTGCTCATTTGCGAGGCATACAGGATGGCTGTTGCCAGAGGAGTTCTGACTTGATGAGCCATGCTGGCAACCATTTCGCCCATCGCTGACAACTGTTTTTGCTGATTCAAAATATCCTGCAAACTGCGCATGTCGGTGACATCCGATAAGACAATAATCTGACCGGCATCCTGCTCCAACTGCCTGCAGGTCAAATTCACGCGCTTGCCGCTGAGCAATTGCCGCTCATGGGGATTATCCGCCACGGCAATCAGACTGCGAGCGGCTACATCAGGCCAGCTCAGGCCATGCAGTGGCTCACCTAAAAAATCAAGCGCTACGGCATTGCAGTCCACTATGCTTCCCGCCGCATCCAACACGATGACGCCAGCCGGCAAGGCCGCCAAAATCTTTTCTAAACGGTTGGCAAGCTTTGCTTTTTCCTCCAGAGTCTTAAGGCGCTCACTGCGGGCTGCTGCCAGTTCATCGTGCAACTTGGCAACCTGCTCTTGCAGCCCTTGATAGGAGACCGATAAGTGCTGTGACAGCTCGTTAAAGATACGGAAGGCATCGGTGAGCTGTTCAGTTTTTTGTGCTTTCTGTGTGTCTTCTGTGTTCATGCCTGGCCGCTAGTGTTCCTGTCACAGGAACATTAAGCAACAATCAGACCAGTACATAATTTTCAATCAGTTAATCCATCATGACAAAAAATTGACGCTAGCTCCTCAGCGCTCCAGATCGTACTTGCGTAGTTTTTCGACCAGGGTAGTACGGCGCATATTCAAGCGCTTGGCAGCGTGCGCCACCACACCTTTACATTCATCCAGCGCCTGACGAATCAGGTCACCTTCCAAAACATTGAGGTACTCCTTCAAATCAATGCCCTGCTTGGGTAAATGCGTCAAAGATTCAATCAAGTTTGACGTGTTATCATTATTGATGACGTTTAACTGCTCCGGATCTTCTTGATCCATCTCGTCGATATTTATTTTTATGCCGACAGGCACGTCATAGCACTGAAATTTTTCGGACAAATCGCTCACATCGACCAGGGCTCTGGGATAAATAATGGCCAGACGCTCAATCAGATTGGCCAGCTCCCTGACATTTCCGGGCCAGTTATGCTGCATCAAAACCCCTAAGGCGCGATCAGTCAGCCTTACTGAGCCACGGTTAGCGGCCTCCATTCGGGCGATAATATCCTTCACTAGCAGAGGAATATCCTCTGGCCTGTCTTTTAATGCCGGCATTTCGATGGGAAATACATTCAAGCGATAAAACAAGTCTTCGCGAAAACGCTGTTCCTTAATTTCGTGCTCAAGCGACCGGTGCGTCGCTGCTATTACTCTAACATCACAGTTTATGGTTTTATTGCTGCCCACCCGCTCAAAACAACGCTCCTGCAATACACGCAATAATTTGACCTGCATGGCCATCGGCATATCGCCAATTTCGTCAAGAAAAAGCGTACCGCCTTCCGCCATCTCAAAACGTCCCTGCCTTGCGCTTAACGCGCCGGTAAACGCGCCTTTCTCATGACCAAATAATTCGCTTTCCAGCAATTCACCTGGAATCGCACCGCAATTAATCGGCACAAACGGCTTCGATACGCGCAGGGATGCTTCATGTAAGGCTCTGGCAACCACTTCCTTGCCTGTGCCCGATTCCCCCAGAAGCAACACGGTCGCATCCGATTCGGCAACCTGAGCAATCATTTTACGCACCCTGGCTATGGCCGGGCTGTGTCCTTTTAGCCGGTCGATTGATGGCGAACGACGATCATAAACCCGCCGATCCGCGACACTTCTTTGCACTTCTTGAGGTTCGGAACAAGCAGCTGGGAACTTATCGATTATTAATTTCAAGACAGTATGGGTAAACGGCCATTCCAGCACCTGGAACACCATTTTGCTGATGACGGTGGAAACCTGCAGCGCACCACCTTTATCCGTCACCAGTATCACCGGTACCTTTTCGACACGATTGACGATATCTTTGATAACAACAGCCTGCCTGTCCATACCGTCGCCGACGAAGATACTAAACAAGGGATCCAGTTCACTGGGTGTAATAGTAAAGTTTGAGGAAACAGCCGTTTCAACCTGATATTCCATAAACTTAAGAACGATCTCAAGCTGGGAGGATCTTGTTTTATTATCATCAATTAACAAAACACGCGGTAAAGCCATAAACTTTATACTCATTACTTTAATTTAACCGGCGGCCAGGAAAGTTCCAAGACAATCCGGATATCATCCCTACCGGCACATGGCCTTAAATATAATCGAACTTGCTTATTTAGCTAGCCCGTAGCAGTAAATCCCTATCAGAATGCCATTTAATTCATCTTGTTCATGGGCTTTCTTAACCCAATTTACAAAAATTGCCTGTATTCATATCGCATTCAGACTTGACAAAAAACTCACATCGTAGACACTAGCCAAGTCCTAATTATTTAGAGTAGAGTTTCTTTGAACGACATCCCCCTCAGTATGCTCTTTGGCATACTTGCACTAATGCTGATCCTTTCTGCGTTTTTTTCCGGTTCTGAAACCGCTTTAATGACACTAAACCGGTATCGTTTAAGACATTTGGTCAAGCTTAAACATTCCGGCGCTATAAAAGCACATAAATTACTGCAGCGCCCTGACCAGTTGATAAGCCTGATCTTGCTTGGTAATAATTTTGTTAATGTGATCGCTTCGTCATTAGCCACTATCATTGCCATCCGGCTTTATGGTGACAACGAGGCCAGTGTCGGTATCGCCGCCGGCATTTTAACCCTGGTCTTGCTGATTTTCTCCGAAGTAACTCCGAAAACGTTGTCCGCCGTTAAGCCTGAAATACTCGCTTTCCCTTCCGCCTGGGTCTACACGCCTTTATTAAAAATTTTCTTTCCCATCGTCTGGAGCGTCAACCTGATTACCAGCCTACTGTTTCGGATATCCGGCATAAACGTTGAAAAACATAGCCACGATATGCTCAGCAAGGAGGAATTGAAAAGCATTGTTGCGGAAGCTGAAAGTTTTATGCCCAGACGCTACCAAAAAATGCTGCTGGGCATCCTGGATCTTGAATCAGCCACTGTTGAAGACGTTATGACGCCGCGCAATGAAATCATTGGCATTGACCTGGAACTACCCATAGAAGACATTATTAACCAAATCAAGAGCAGTCCGCACACCCGCCTACCTGTGTATAAAAAAAGCATCGACCGGGTAGTTGGCTTTTTGCACCTGCGAAAAATACTCGTGGAAATCAACCAGGAAAATTTTGACAAACAAACGATTATCAACCACCTGATCAAACCCTCGTTCATTCCGGAAAACACACCGGTGCATAAACAAATGCATAATTTCAAAACCGAAAAAAGTCGCCTCGGCTTGGTGGTAGACGAATACGGTGATGTACAAGGCTTGGTAACACTAGACGACTTGTTACAAGAAATCGTAGGCGAGCTCATCACGGACGATGTTACCGTCAGAGAACAAAGCGATGGCAGCTACTTGGTTGATGCCAGTATTACGGTCAGGGAATTAAACCGCATCACCCAATGGTCTTTACCCACAGAAGGCCCCAAAACACTAAACGGCCTCATTATCGAGTTTATGGAGACCATCCCGGAGCCCGGAACCAGCATCAGACTGCACGGCTATCTCTTGGAAATCATAAAGTGCGATGGCAATACGGTCAAACTGGTCAAATTTTTACCAAAAAAGTAAATCGCTATCTGCAAGTAACAGATTCCACTAAAAGAATTGCGTTTTCTTGAACAACTAAAATAATACAACCTATACTTAAAGCCGGTTTAAGAATTCACCCATAAGCGCCATGCCAAAACTCACTGTTTTTTTCAAAGATAAAGCAATTCAATCAAGCCTGTTTGAGAACGGCATTGTGCATATCGGACGCGATGAAACTAATGACTTAAGCATAGACAGCCTCGCTGTCGCGCCGGCTCACGCCGCCTTGATTATCCGCGATGACGGTTGCACTATCAAACAGCTGAATGATGAATACCCATTAATCGTCAATGGTGAAAAGCAGAAAGAATGCAGTGTCTATAACTACGATACGATTTCTGTAGGAAAGCATGATATTGTCTTTACGACGACCGAATCGTCCGACCAACAGACTCCAATCGAAAGCCTGATTGACAAAGATGTCATTTCCCTAAATCAGGAAATCGGTAAAGCTCAACATAGCCCTGTCGGTAACCTGCAAGCCCTGGATGGCCCAAATATCGGCAAAATTCTTCCCTTAAAAAAGGCCATGACTCGGCTCGGCCATAGCGGGAGCGCCGTTGTTGCTATTGCCAGAAGAAAAGAGGGCTATTTCATTTCCGCATTGGAAAATAACGGCACGATCACTATCAATCATCAGTCTTTAGAGGATAATTCCCTGAAACTTAATCAAAACGATGTCATCGTTATCGGCAGCACCTCCCTGCAATTTTTCATGAATTAAAGCTATGGCCAACTCAGAAAACCACGACAAGCAACATTATCATGGCATTTTCTATCAAGCCAAAACCACTTTAAGCTGCCAGGAAAAAAGCTGGCCCTGCAAGATAATGGATATGTCCTTAAAAGGCTGCCTGCTGAAATTTGAATTTCCCTGGACGCAAGATCTGGAAAAAATCTACACGCTGAGCGTGCAGTTTCCCGATCAGCTGCCAATAACCATGGAGCTTAGCGTTGCCCATGTGGTTGGGGATCATGCCGGTTTTAAATGTGAGCACATTGACACGGACTGCATTGCCGAATTACGCCGCCTGGTTGAACAAAATCATGGTCGCGCCGCCCTGCTGGACAGAGATTTGCTGGCGCTGGCCGAATAAATCGGGTCTGCGCACAGGCGGCCGTTCATAGCTCTGCAAGCATAGTCAGCGCCTCGGAAAGGGTACTGACAGCATGAATTGCCAGTCCTTCTATGGCTTTTTTGGGCGCATTGGCCTTGGGAATAACCGCCTTCTTAAAACCGTGTTTTGCCGCATCATTGAGTCGCGCATAACCGTTAGCCACTGGCCTGATCTCGCCATTGAGGCCCAACTCGCCAAAAAAGAAGGTATCATGCGGAATCACCTTATCCTTAAGGCTAGACACAATCCCCACAACGATGGCTAAATCCGAACTGGTTTCTGTCACCTTAATTCCGCCCACGACATTGGCATAGATTTCATCGCTTGCAGTAAAAATGCCGCCGTGCCGGGATAATACCGCAAGCAGCATAGCGAGGCGATTCTGATCAAAACCCACCGCCAGCCGCCGCGGATTTCCATACTGACATTCGGTTACCAGTGCCTGAATTTCCACCAGCAGCGGCCTTGTACCCTCCCATAACACTGTAACCACACTGCCGGAAGAAGGTTTTTCTGCCCGGTTTAAGAACATCGCCGATGGATTCCTGACTTCTTTTAGCCCTGAACTGTCCATGGCAAAAAAACCCAACTCACCGACGCTGCCAAACCTGTTTTTGTCCGCCCTTAAAACCCGGAAACGGGCATCATCGGTTGATGCCAGAATTACTTGGGTATCGACAATATGACTCAAGGTCATAGGACCTGCCAGCGACTGATCCTTGGTCACATGGCCTACCATAAAGATGGAAACCTGATGTCTTTTAGCGTATTGGGTCAGATAACTGGCCGACTCCCTGACTTGGGACACCGATCCGGGCGCTGATTCTGCCTCCTGCGTATGCATGACCTGAATCGAATCAATAATCAACACTTGCGGCTGAACTTCATCCAAAACATCACAAATGCTCTGCACCGAAGTCTCCGCCAGCATCATGATTTTGTCGGTAGGCAGTTTGAGCCGATACGCTCTCTCGGCAATCTGCTGCAGAGACTCTTCACCGGAAACATAAAGCACCTTAATACCCTGCGCGGCAATATTGGCAATGGCCTGCAATAAAATTGTGCTTTTTCCAGCACCCGGCGCGCCACCGATCAACACCACACTGCCGGTAACAATACCACCGCCCAGGACTCGATCAAATTCCGAGATGCCGGTAGAAAGCCTCTCAGCTTGTGCAAGATTAACATCGGACAGTAACTTGACTTCGGATCGGCTGCCTGCATAGCCGCTTTTACGGCTATGGCGTTCAGCGCTGGACGCACCCAAACGGACTTCCTTGATGGAATTCCAAGTCCCGCAACTGGTGCATTGTCCACCCCAGCGTGGAAAATCCGTCCCGCACTGATCACATATAAAGACTGTTCCCGTTTTCTTACTCATTTTTCCTGCTCAATCAATGCTCTTGCTCAAAACCTAAAACACGCTAGCCAATCGCCTCGACAGACTCTCATACACTTGTCCAATATTTCAGACAAGCCAGAAATAGCATGGTTACGATGCCGCTACCGTTGTTCAAGCGCCCGTTAACGCCACAGCACTTTAGCACGTTGCGATTTATAAGCCCCGCATCAACTGGCTGCCATGTTCTTTCAGCCAGCGCCGCTGTTGCTGGTAGCCAGGCAAATGTTCAGCAACCAAAGCCCAAAAATGCCCGGAATGATTCCTCTCCCGAATATGGCAGAGTTCATGTACGACAACATATTCCAGCACGGCCGGCGGCGCCATGATAAGCAGCCAATTGATATGAATGTCATTATGAATTCCGCAACTGCCCCAGCGCGTTTTTTGCGTTTTAATGTGAATTGACCGGGGAAACAGCTGTTTTTTATGGGCATGATGCCTTACGTAATGTTCGACCTGCATTTTTGACTGCTGATGCAGCCATCGCGTCAATGCCAGCTTTATAGCATCGCTATGTTCCTCAGCCATCAACGTCTCAGGGACATGCGCAATAATTTCGCCGCAAAATTCTATTTTGATTCTTTGTAAAGCCGACGGCCTGACTGCCAATTTATGAAGCGCTCCTTGATAGGGAATATCGGCACCATGACTATACCGAGCCGGAGCCATACTTTTATGCTGCGTCGTTCTTGCTTCCAGTCTTGCCAGGGCTTGAACAATCCACTGCTGCTTGGCCCGCACAAACTGATGAATGCGCTGTTCGGATACTGTCAATGGCGCGACCACTTCAACTTTACCTGCTGTTACCACAATACGTGTTTTGGCGGCACGCGGACTACGTCGAATCTGATAAGAAAAGGGTAAATTAAAAATAATGATGCTCTGGGTTGGAATGAGTTTTGTAACAAGCCTTGTGCAGGATCAGCCTAAAGGTTTCGATTGATCTGCCTCACCTTCCCGTCCGGAGGTGCGGCCACCAGTGTCTGCATTGATCATGTGTGTCGCCAGTTGCTGTAAGCTCTGACTTAGATTTTCCCTTAATACCGCATCCATGACCATTTCCTGAAGCGCTTTATTCATACATAACATCCATTGGTCTCGCTCTGCCGTTCCGATGGCAAATGGAAAATGCCGCTGACGCAAGCGTGGATGGCCGTATTCCTGAATAAACAAATCAGGCCCGCCCAGCCACCCAGACAGGAATTTAAATAACTTGTCCCGGGCTCCTGCCAAGCTTTCAGCGTGTATAGCCCGAATACCCGCGGCTTCGGGCAAGGTATCCATGAAGAAATAGAAGCGGTCAACCAGGCTTAACACAGCCGGCTCTCCACCTAAAAGGTCATAGGGCGTTTTTGGTATGATTTCTGTCATAACGATTCAGTGAGCAAGCATTCGTTCAATTAGTGTTATCTTAGTCGGATCTGCTTACCAAGAAGTTGAAACTCTTGTAAGATTTGCAGGTCTTTTTGTTTTGTTAATCATTATTAAGGAATTTCTAAAATGCGACTAAATACTGCTGTTTCTCGTCCTGAAGCCGGCATTCTGGCGACCAATAAGCTATTGAAAAACACTTATCTATTATTATCAATGACATTGCTGTTCAGTGCCATGACCGCTGCCGCTGCCATGGCACTTGATCTGCCGCATCCCGGTATGATCATCACTATGATCGGCTATTTTGGCCTGTTGTTCCTGACTCAAAAGTTCAGCAACAGCGCCTTGGGCCTGGTTTTTGTTTTCGCATTAACAGGTTTTATGGGCTTAACTCTGGGCCCCATTATATCCATGTATATTCATGCCTTCAGCAATGGCCATGAATTGGTTATGACGGCATTGGGCGGCACGGGGGTGATTTTTCTGGGCCTTTCCGGCTATGCCTTAACCACACGCAAAGATTTTAGCTTTCTGGGCGGCTTTCTGATGGTCGGCATACTTGTGGCATTCCTGGCCGGTATTGGTGCCGTGTTCCTCGCCATGCCCGCTTTGTCACTAGCGGTATCGGCCATGTTTATTATGCTGATGTCCGGCATGATTCTGTTCCAGACCAGCGCCATGATACACGGCGGCGAAACCAACTATATTATGGCGACCGTTTCTTTGTACGTATCCATTTACAACCTGTTCCTGAGCCTGTTGCAACTGCTTGGGGTATTCAGCGGCGATGACTGATCAGTCCTTGGCGGCACTCATCCAAAAGATCAAAGACAAAAGCCCAGCCAAATTAGCCGGGCTTTTTTGTCTGTTAGTGTTAATTACTGCCTGCCAGACTGCCAAAACCCCGGAACAGGTTACCACGGCATTTTGGCAGGCAATAGCACAAGCCGATCTTGATACCGCCAAAAAACTGGTTAGCCCCGATACCCAACAACTAGTCCGCAACGAGCCCAAGCTGGAAAACTCGACGCTACAAATCGGCCAGATCATCATCACTGGGATTAATGCCACCGTAGCCACTACATTGACGCTGAGCCCAGCAGAAAACAACCGGGTTTTATCATTTAATACTGTCTTATTAAAACAAAACGATCAATGGCAAATCGATTACCAGCAAACCCTGCATAATCTAGCCAATCAACCGTTCAGCGGCATCATTAAAAGCCTGGAGGCTATTGGCGACACCCTTAACCGGCAGCTGCAGCAACAAATTCCCTTGATCGAACAGGAAATCGAATCTTTCGGCAAAGAACTTCAGCAGCAACTGGACGAGTTCGGCCGCCAATTAGAAAAACCCAAACCGCCGGAAAAGCGGCAGCCCAATCGTGATACGATTTAGCGAGGCTGGACTGCTCAAGCCATCTACAAAAATTTCCATTGATCAAAACAAGCCGCCTGCCCTCGATAGCTCCCGTTGTTGTCCCACAGATTCCAGACCACAGCATGCCTGATTAAAAATCGTTTGCCGGTTCTGGATATTCGCACGCCTTCGTAGTTATCGATATAACCATTTTCTGTCACTGCCGCCAGCAATCGCTCGCGTTCAGACCAATTAACAGGTTCGGCAGATAATCGGGATGGCAGCCGGGTGAATTCATCCCATGCAAATTCGAACAATTCCAGGGCTTTCAGGTTGGCGTAATTAAACACCGGATCGGCGCCGGTATCATGAGATAGCAGGGCAAATGGCGCATGGAACAACAATCTGGCAAAGTTTTCGTTTTTGGCTTCAGGCAACAAGTCTTTGCCAAGCAACTGTCGATAACTTTGCCGGATACAATCGGCATGCTCAGCAAGAAAATGATTGGCCTCGGCAGGATATTGCATTCGCGGAACTACTTTTAGGGTTACATCTGTCCGCCGGAGCCATGCAGGCGAATTAACAAGGCGGCTTCATCACGGCTTAATCCGCAATTGTGCATTAACTCGTTGACGTTGGCGCCAGCCCGTACTTTTTGAATCACGGCGCTATAAGTAGTATCAGACGATTCCGCCTGCAACTGATCAGCGGGCTTATTTTGCTGATAGTCTGCAAGCGCTGACGATAGCGCGCTTAACTGCTCCTCGCTCGTTGTAATACGGCTGTTCACTGTCAGCGCCGCGGAACATAAACCGGCAATATCATGATGACTGGCTTTGAGATTAGCTGCCAACAACCGGAAGTCTTGCCTGAGTTTCCAATGCATTCGTACCAGGGCTAAAACCACCAGCACGATCACTATATACGCCGTGATAACGGCAATCTGAAAAAGATTAAGCATTAAACAATTTCATCAACATGGTGAGTAAGTTGTGCATCCTGTTGTTCCGGATCAGAGTTTTTGTTGCCTTGCTGTTGCCGGTGGTCAGGCGGCTTGTCATCCTTGTTAATCTTACTGGGCCTTATGACAGAATAAGGCGGTGTTATCGGAGGTATTTCTGGCATACCTGTCTCCAGAGCACTAAGGCTTACCAAGAGCAGTCGGCATTGGCGCTAAATTTAGTAATTTGGCCCTTTCCGCATCACTGGCACCATAGCGGGCAAAAGCCTGTGACATTAACACCACGGCAACCCGTCGGTTTTTAAAACGGCCGGATTCCTGCTTATTATCCGCGATGGGATGAAATTCGCCATAGCCGACGGCCGACAACCGGGATGGATTAATGCCGTCTTTAACAAACTCAAGCACCACACTGGTAGCGCGGGCGGATGATAAATCCCAATTTGAGGGGAATTCTACGGTATCAATAGGCAGATTGTCAGTATGCCCTTCCACATTAACTGCATTTGGCAATGGCCTGATTACCTCGGCAATCTTCTTGAGCACCGGTTTCGCCCTTTTGGATAAAGCGGCTTCGCCACTTAAAAACAATAATTCGCTATTCATTTCCAGTTCTATCCAGTAGTCATTTCTTTTGACGGCAACCAGATTATCATCGATGAAAGGTTGCAGAACCTCTTCAAATTGATCAGACACCTGGCCCAACTGCCGTCTTTCCCTCAAGATTTCCTCACTTAACTCGCGTCTTTTTTCAACTTCGGCGGTGGTCGGATTTTCCAATGCAATAGGCTGAATCGTGGTTGGTGGTGAGCCAGTTTCGGTGTCATCCAGCGAACTGCCATGCTGATATTTATTGGAAAAGGCATCGCCCAAAGAATTGGATAGCGTCTTGTATTTGCCCTCATTGACTGAAGAAATCGAATACATGACCACAAAGAAGGCAAACAACAGTGTTATGAAATCCGCATAAGACACCATCCATCGCTCATGATTATCGGCATCATCGGGGATTTTTCTTCTGCGTCTAGCCATCATGGTATTTGCTATTTTTTATCATGTAGAAAACCGGCCAATTTCAGCTCGATATTGCGTGGGTTTTCACCCTCTGCAATCGCAATAATACCCACAATCATCATCTCTTTGGCTTGCGTCGCTACCATAATATGGTGTTTTAATTTATTGGCAACCGGTAAAAAAAACAGATTGGCAGAAGCGACGCCATAAATGGTGGCCACAAAAGCGGTCGCTATACCATCACCTAAAAGTTCCGGATTGGCCAGATTCTGCATCACATGAATCAAGCCCATAACCGCCCCAATGATGCCAATGGTAGGGGCATAGCCGCCCATGGCAGCAAACAGTTTTGCCGCCTGCAAATCCCTGTTTTCCTTTATATTTAATTCCACCTCCAGGGTATCACGTATGACTTCCGGCTCATTACCGTCCACCAGCAACTGCAACGCCTTTTGGATAAACGGGTCCTGTTCCTGACTCATCTCATTTTCCAGCCCCAGTAAACCTTCCTTGCGCGCCGACATGCTCCAGCCTACCAGCTTGTCAATTTGCGCATGAAGATTTGTTTGGACGGGCTTTAAAATCCAAAGAAATATTTTGAGGCTTCTAGTAAAAACCACCGGTGGAAATTGCAACAGCGCTGCCCCCAGGGTTCCACCAAAGACAATAATAAGTGCAGGAATATTGAACAGCGCAGTGATTTCACCGCCATGCAGAAAATTTCCCAGTAACAGGGCAGCAATACTAAGGAGAATACCCGTGACACTTAGAATATCCATGCGTCTATACTGCCCAATTCATGTTCACATCAACTGGAAAATCGGTTCACACTGGTTGATTTTTCTTCCAGCCATCCACCCAGTCTTGAGCGCAGCCGCAACACCGCCTGGCTGCTGATTTGACTGACTCTGGATTCGCTGATATTCAAAACTTCACCGATTTCACGCAGATTAAGTTCGTCATCGTAATACAACGATAGCACCAGCCGCTCCCGCTCAGGCAAGGCAAGAATGGCCTCAGCCAATGCTTGCTGAAAATTGTCACGACTTAAGCCCGCCATGGGTTCCTCTTCCTGATCCAGAACTTCATCAAGATAGTGATCGCCGCTCTGGGCCAATTCTTCAGTGCTGAATACCCGGCAACTGATAGAGTCCTGCAGAATCTGATTATATTCCTCCATAGCAATCCCCAGATACTCGGCAACATCGCTGTCTCTTGCCTCGCGTCCGGTTTGATTTTCAATCGCCCGGATGGCCTTTGTTACCATTCTGGACTTTTTATGCACGGAGCGCGGCGTCCAATCCGAACGCCTGACTTCATCGAGCATGGCGCCGCGGATACGAATGCCGGCATACGTCTCAAAGCTGGCGCCCTGGGTTGCATCAAAGTTTTTGATGGCCTCAAGCAAACCGAGCATTCCGGCCTGAATCAAATCGTCAACCTGAACCGAATCAGGCAATTTATTCAACAAATGATAGGCAATGCGCTTCACTAAAGGCACATGCTGCATGACACGCTCATCAGTGCCGCCAGACTGTACCGAAGTGTACATCGCCACTGCGCTCATGCCACATCCCTTTGTGAGCCGAACTGAATCATGCGCTCTATAAAAAACTCAATATATCCGCCGGCCTGGGATTTCAACGGCCAGCTTTCAATCTTGCCGGCAATGGCTTTCACTGCCAGCGAAGCCTTGCTTCTGGGAAACGCCACCACCACCGGAGTCTGTTTTTGCACGGCCTTGCGCAAATATTCATCGTACGGCACAGCACCTGCAAACTGTAAGGTCACATCCAAATAACGATCGGTGACTTTGGTTAATTTCTGAAACAGTTGTTGACCTTGCTGAACGGATTGCACCATATTGGCAACAATATGAAAATTGCTCAGCGTGTAATCCCTGTTCAATAATTTAATAAACGCGTAAGCATCGGTCAGTGAAGTCGGCTCATCGCAGACTACAACAATGATTTCCTGACAGGCACGGGAAAAATTGACGACGCTGGCCGATATGCCGGCAGCGGTATCGACAATCAACACATCCAGATCCTGATCAATTTCGCTGAATGCCCGTACCACGGCGGCCTGTTCAACCGCCGACAGCTCTGTCATTTTCTGAATACCCGACGCCCCCGGAATCACACGCAATCCGGCAGGCCCCGCCAGCATGATCTCATTCAGAGACTTTTCGCCAGTCAACACATGGGAAAGATTAAACTTGGGATACAGACCTAACAAAATATCGACATTAGCCAGGCCCATATCCGCATCCAGCAAAGCCACGCGATGCCCCATCTGCGATAGGGCAATGCCGACATTAACCGATAAATTGGTTTTACCGACCCCCCCTTTGCCGCTGGCCACCGCAATAACACGAACGGGCTTGATTTTCTTCATTTCTCTGATTCCGGCTGCTTGATCAAATGGCTTATGCATAGCCTTGCGCCATCCTAGCGTCACAACTTCCATCATTATTATAGTCGTATTCTGTTTTCATCTCGGCGACACAGTACTCGATTAAAGAGCGCGCACAAGGGCTATGCATGTCTTCCGGAACCTGCTGACCATCGGTAATAAAAGCCAGCGGCAAATCCTGCTCTATGATTGCCGATAGTGCCGAACCTATGGTGGCAGCCTCATCCAGTTTAGTGAGAATGCTGGCTTGGGGTGCAAACACCTGGAAGGCCCTGATAATTTCATTCATGGCCTGGTATTCAGTCGCCGCGGACATTACCAGGTAGGATTTAATCGCTAGGCCACTGTATTGCAATGTATTGATTTGGTCGACCAGTTGCATATTGCGCTGGCTCATACCGGCCGTATCGATCAGAATCAGCCGTTTGTCGGCAAACCCTTCGATAAGATCACGCAATTCTTCGGCACTGGAGGCAACCCGAACCGGTACGTCCAGGATACGGCCATAGGTATTGATCTGTTCATGAGCTCCAATCCGATAGTTATCGGTAGTAATCAGGGCCACTTGCTTAGGCCCATGCTTTAAAATAAATTTCGCTGCCAGCTTGGCAATGGTCGTAGTTTTGCCTACGCCCGTGGGACCCACCAGGGCGACAATACCGCCAGAGTCCATTAAATTATCTTCTGCTATCGGCAGTTCCTTAGCGAGCAGTTCCTGGGTTTTTGTAAAAATCAGTTCTGCATCGGTATGATTAATAAAACGATTGGCAATTTTCACGCTAAGCTTTTTTGAGATGCTCATGGCCGTCAGCCGCTCTAACAATTCAATTCTGACCGGATTGTTTTTGGCACCCTGGACCAAACTGACTTCGCATAGCCGGCTATCGAATGCCGTCCTTAAATATTTTAATTCTTTGCTCATTTCCATAAGCAGTTTGTCAGACAGATTTTCTTGTTTCAGCTGAGCTTGCTTTATCTCTGGCGCTTTAACCGGTGCAGGCTTTTCGATGGATGCAGCCGGGCTTTTCGTTTTATCGATGTTTGCCGCGGGTGTTTGCTGATTGCTGCGCAGCTGGATTTTCTCGGCATAACCGACGTACTGGTCGACAGTTCGCCGCAGCGGGCGTTCGGGTATGGTGCCGGAGGCGCCTTGTTTTCTTGCGATTACTGATAATATGCAGATGCTTTTTTTCTGCTTCAAAATCAGGCAACTCATTGGTTTTAGCCGCTTGCGCCGGTGTTTCCTGAGCAGGTAGTTGCTCGCCACCCTGTTTTTGGAGCTTGTTATGAATCAGCTGCTCATCAAAGTCGCGCGCGGCAACAATCTCGACACCACCGTCTACAGAGCGATTTGACATGATGACGGCATCAGCGCCCAGCTCTTCCTTCACCATGCGCATGGCCTGACGTATATCTGCTGCAAAAAACCGCTTAATTTTCATGATCCCGCCTCGTTATGTTATGTCCGCCGGCCAACCGTAGAAACCACTTTGATCTGACGATCCGCTGGAATCTCGTTGTAAGCCAGAACGTATAAACCTGCAATTGAATGGCGAACGAAGCGGGCCAACCAGGGACGGATATAAGAGGACACCAGTAACACTGCAGTTTGTCCTTCCATTTCCATTTTTTGTGTGCTGTCTTGTAATGACTTATGCATTTGCTCTGCCAACCCCGGTTCGATACCGACACCGCTTTCGCCTGCCGTTTGCAAAGACTTATGCAACAACTGTTCCAGTTCATGATCCAGCGTTATTACTGCCAGCTCATTTTGTATGCCGCTGATTTCATGAATAATTAACCGGCCCAAGGAGGCGCGTACAGCCGATGTCAGAATGTCGGTATCTTGACTCTTGACCCCATATTCCGCCAAAGTTTCGGCAATGCTGCGGATATCACGGATGGGCACGCGCTCCTGCAGCAGATTTTGCAAAACCTTGACCAGCGCGCCTAAAGGCAGCGTTTTCGGCACCAGATCTTCAACCAGCTTGGGCGCTGATTTAGCCAGATTATCGAGAATTTTCTGCGCTTCTTCATATCCGAACAATTCATGCGCATGCGTTTGCAGCAGGTGACTCAGATGCGTCGCCACCACGGTGCCCGGATCAACCACGGTGTAACCCAGAGTCTGGGCATGATCTTTCTGGCTCGCCTCTATCCAGACGGCATCCAGACCGAAGGCAGGATCCTGGCAAGCCTTGCCCTGCAGGCTGCCAAACACACGCCCGGGATTAATGGCCATCTCCATTTCCGGCATGATCTCTGCCTCCCCGACACTGACACCCATCAGTGATATGCGATAGCTGGTGGGGTTTAAATCGAGATTGTCGCGAATATGGACGGAAGGCACCAAAAAACCGAGCTCTTGCGATAGTTTCTTACGCACGCCTTTGATACGGGTCATCAATTGCCCGCCCTGGTTTTTATCGACCAGGGGAATTAAACGGTAACCGACTTCCAGACCCACGATATCAACTGGCATCACATCATCCCAGCCGAGTTCTTTTATCTCCGGGACTGCCTGATGCATGGCCGGTAAATGATCGATATCTAGCCATTCGGCTTTCTTGCTGCGCTTGTCTATCCAATAGGCAGAACCGGCCAAAACTGAAGCCAGCAGAATGAAAACCAGATTGGGCATGCCTGGAATCACACCCAACATGCCTATCACGGCCGCCGTGATTAATAACGCTTTGGGATTTTCAAACAGCTGCGAAGTAACCTGCTGCCCGACATTTTGCGTACTGGTGCCGACCCGGGTTACCACAATCGCCGATGCTGTCGACAATAACAAGGAAGGAATCTGTGCAACCAGGCCGTCACCGATGGTCAGCAACACATAAATCTCTCCGGCCTCGGCAAAACCCAAACCGTGCTGCCCCACACCGATGGCGAGCCCGCCTATCATGTTGACAAACAATATAATAATGCCGGCTACCGCATCGCCGCGGACAAACTTGCTGGCACCATCCATGGAACCGTAAAAATCGGCCTCTGTGGCCACTTCTGCTCGACGCGCGCGGGCCTCATCCTGGGTGATCAGGCCCGCATTCAAATCGGCATCGATGGCCATTTGTTTGCCCGGCATCGCATCCAGGGTGAAACGCGCGCCGACTTCGGCCACACGCCCCGCACCTTTGGTCACCACGACAAAATTGATGATCACCAGAATGGTAAACACGACCAGACCGACGGCAAAATTACCGCCGATAACAAAGGCGCCGAAGGCTTCGATAACCTTGCCGGCGGCATCCCCGCCATGATGCCCTTCCAGCAGCACGATACGGGTCGACGCCACGTTCAGCGCCAGCCGCAATAAGGTCGCAATCAGAATCACGGTTGGAAACACCGCAAATTCCAGTGGTTTCAGGGTATAAATGACCACCAGCAAGATGATTAAGGAAAAGGCAATATTAAAGGTGAAAAACAGATCCAGTATGAATGCCGGCAGCGGCAATATGATCATAGCCAAAATCATGACAATCATCAGCGGAGCGCCTAATCCGGCTCCGGCAACCAACTTCAGTGCGGCTGTTATTTTGCTAAAATCCATGATCTATCTAATCCCGTTTAAATTCATCGGGCACTTTAATATCGCCCGGAGGTAACGGCTCGTCCCAGTGATTCTGCCGTGCTGTTTTTAACTGGTATATATAGGCCAGCACCTGCGCCACTGCCAGATAAAGCCCTTGGGGTATTTCTTTGTCCAGATCGGTCGAGTAGTACAATGCTCTGGCCAATGGCGGCGACGCCAGCATCGGAACGTTGGCCGACGCCGCTAAATTGCGAATTTGCGCGGCCATCAGATCAACGCCCTTGGCGACAAGTTTGGGCGCAGCACTTGAATGTAGATCATATTTTAAGGCGACCGCATAATGACTGGGGTTGGTGACAATCACATCGGCTTTCGGCACTTCCGCCATCATGCGGTTTTGCGCCATTTCCATCTGCATCCTGCGAATACGTCCTTTTACTTCTGGACTACCCTCAGTTTCTTTCATTTCATCCTTGATTTCCTGCAAAGTCATTTTCAGTTTCTTGGCGTGATCCCAAAGCTGATAAGGCACATCAAACATTACCACTACAATCAGCGAGGCACTGAGCAGCAAGAAACATAGGGCGATTACATGCAAGCCATGGCCAATCGATTGCTCCAGGGGTTCGGCACTGAGGCCGGTCAATTCAGTCAGGAACGCTCTGAACAAAAGCACGGCAACCGCAAAGACCAGCAAAAATTTCAGCAAGGCCTTGACCAGTTCAATCAGTCCCCGCAAGGCAAAGAGTCTAGCAACGCCTTTAATGGGGTCGAGTTTTTCAAACTTGGGTTCTAGCGCTTCCCAACTGAATATCCAGCCGCCTAACGCCAGCGGTGCAATGATGGCGGCGGCGACCATCACGGCAATAAAAGGCGCAATTAGCATAATGCCGTCAACCATCACGCGCTTGAAATGGATAACCACACTGAGCGGTTCAAAAATACTTTCCCGGCTCAATTGAAACTGGTTGCGCATTATCTCTATCAGGCTGGCACCCATTTGCTCGCCCAGGGCAAGAAACAAGGTGGCACTGGTAACCAGCATGACAAAGGTATTAAGCTCTCGGGATCTGGCAATCTGACCTTTTTTGCGAGCGTCATCCAGACGCTTGCCGGTGGGTTCTTGGCTTTTTTCTTGTCCTGAATCTTCGGCCATCGTGATTACCTACAAACGCAAAAGCTGCCCGATCACATCGTAGGCATCGGTCAAGATGCCGCCAAACTGATCCAGAACGCCCGGCAATGTCAGCCAAATTAATAGTATTCCCAGCATTAAGGTGACCGGAAAACCCACGGAAAAAATATTGAGCTGCGGAGCGGCCCGGGTTGCCACGCCAAAACTGATATTCACCAGCAACAAGCTGATAATGACCGGCATAGCCAGCAGCAAGCCACCGGCAAAAAGGCGGCTGCTCCAGGCAATGATCGTCCAAATGTCAGTTTTTTCTACGCCACTCATGCCTATCGGCAAACTGGTAAAGCTGTCCAGCAACATTTTTATCAGCAGCAAATGCCCGTCCAAAGCGAGAAAAATCAGCGTCCCGGTAATCACATACAACTGCGCAACCACGGGCACCTGCTGTCCGCTTTGTGGATCAATCATCGATGCAAAACCAAGCCCCATGCCGTAGGCGATACCCTGGCCGGCAAAAACAATGGTCGCAAATACCAGCTGCATGATAAATCCGCTCAGCAAGCCAATCATAAGCTGCTGGATCACCACCATGCCGCCGTCATAACTGAACATGGCCACGGCGGGTAAAGGCGGCAGAAGCGGCATGATCACGAAGGTGATCGCTACGGAAAGAATAAGCCTAATCCGGGCAGGTACCGCACGAATACTGAATACAGGCAATGCGACAAACAAGGCACCGATGCGCATTAGCGGCCAGATAAATGACTTTACCCATCCCAGGATTTCAGCTTCGTCAAAATTCACTGGTTTATCCGATTAAATGCGGAATATCCCTGACCAATCCCTGAAAGTAATCGAGAAACATCTGCAACATCCATGGCCCCATAACCAGCAACACAATGCCGATAACGATTAACTTGGGTACAAAGGTCAGGGTCATTTCGTTAATCTGGGTGGCCGCCTGAAACATGGCAATAATCAGCCCGATAACCAGGGACGGCAACAATACCGGCGCGGTCAGCTTCACCGCGACCACCATCGCATCCTGACCGATCATATAAATGGTTTCCGGTGTCATGACGGGCCTCCGGACTTATCAGCTGACATAAAAACTCGCAGCCAGCATTTCCATAATCAGCGACCAGCCATCGGCCAGTACAAACAGCATGATTTTAAACGGCAGCGACACAATCATCGGCGACAGCATCATCATGCCCATGGACATCAGCACACTGGCAACCACCAGGTCGATAATCAGAAACGGCAAAAATATTAAAAAGCCAATCTGAAATGCCGTTTTCAGCTCACTGGTCACATAGGCCGGCAGCAATAACGAGAACGGCACATCATCAGATGATTCCAGCTCGCTCTTACCGGAAATCCGGATGAACAATTCCAGGTCGGCCTCGCGGGTTTGTTTAAGCATGAACTGCCGGAACGGTTCCGAAGCCTTGGCGAGCGCCGCCGTCACATCTATTTTTTCTTCCAGATAAGGCTGTACGGCGTTGCTGTTGACCTGCTCCAAAACCGGCATCATGATAAAAATGGTCAGGAACAAAGACAGCCCCAATAGCACCTGATTGCTCGGCGCCTGCCCGCTGCCCAAGGCCTGGCGCAGCAAGCTTAAAACAATCATGATGCGGGTGAAAGAGGTCATGGTCAGCAACAACGCGGGCAGCAGCGTCAACAGTGTCATTAAGGCTACAATCTGAATCGTTACGCTGTATGTCTGGCCACCTTGCGGATTGGTAGTTACCGTAAACGCATCTATTCCCGCGGCACTGCACACGGAGATGCCTGCCAGCCCGGCCAAAACCACCGCCGCTAAACGAAATAACCTATGGCTACGCATCGGATCGGCCTTGCCGTAAGTGCTTCAGAATGTGCGCAAACCCGGCGTCCAAACCGGAAGGTGCGGTTTCTTCGTTAAGCAAACAGTCTTCACCCTCAAGCACATGCAAAGTTTCGATGCGTCCCGGCGTGACCCCCAGAACAAGCTGTTTTTTACCCACCTGCAACAACACGACTTTTTCCCGCATGCCTAGGGCTAAACCGCCCAACACACGCATTTTCGCGGCATTAGCCGCGGAACCGCTAAACCCTGCCGCCTTGCGCAAGCCCCAGACACACAGAAAAAACACGCCCAAGACTATCAATAAGCCCATGGCCCAGCTCATCATATCGACAGAGGAAACAGCTCTGGCTGTGGCGTTTGCTGTCTCGGCACCGGCGGCGGCAATACAGGCCGGAAACCAGCCACAGCAATAAGCAATAGCGCATTGTTTTTAAAAACATCAGGCTAATCGTTTAACCCGTTCTGATGGACTGATGACATCAGTAAGACGAATACCGAATTTATCATTGACTACAACAACTTCACCGTGGGCTATCAAGGTACCATTCACTAAAACATCCAGTGGCTCTCCGGCAAAACGATCCAGTTCAACTACCGAGCCCTGAGTTAACTGCAACAGGTTTCTGATATTAATATGAGTTTGGCCAATTTCCATGGAAATGGTGACGGGAACATCCAGAATAACGTCCAGATTAAGTTCCTCAGCCGCGTTTACAGCTGCTTTTTTAACTTCCCCCAGATCGTCAAATTCTTCGAATGCCGCAGCTGCAAAATCATCAGCCGCTTGATTTGCTTGTTCACTCATCTTTCCCCCCAACACATTGTTTAAATCCGTAACAGTTCAGATGGAATCGTGCGTTACTTTGTCAATAATTTGTATCGCATAATTACCATCCGATACACCGATCTTGCCCACGAAAACAGGAACCCCCTCAGCCTTCAAAGTCACGGTTTCCGGCATATCGAAAGGGATGACATCACCTTTTTTTAAACGCATCACATCCCTGATCGGCATACTTTTTTCCATTAAAAAACTCTCCATACCCACCTCGGCCCGCATAATTTCATTGCGTAGTGCCGCTTGCCAACGGCCATCAACTTCGCCACTGTCACTAATGACGGCATCCAGTAAATCCCTGATTGGCTCAACCATTGAATACGGCACGGTAATGTTAATATCGCCACCGCCACCTTCCAGCTCAACATGAACTGTAGAAATAACCACCACTTCCGAAGGGCTAACTATGTTGGCAAACTGTGGATTGACCTCAGAACTCAAATATTCAAAATTGAGCTCCATCACCGGTCTCCAGGCCTCTTTCAGATCCTTGAAAATCATCTCCAGAATAATCCGGATGATGCGCATTTCTGTCGGCGTAAATTCCCGGCCTTCTGCCTTGTTATAAAATTGACCGCCCCCACCGAAGAAATTATCTACCGTGGTAAAAACCAGACGTGGCTCCATGACAACCAGAGCACGCCCTCGCAATGGCAAAAACTTGACGATATTTAAATTAGTCGGGACAAACAAGACTCTGGATATATTCGGAAAATTTCTGCACCTGAATACTGGAGATGGAAATTTCTGCCGAGCGCCGTAAAAAATTGAATAAGGAAATACGGAAATATCTGGCAAAGCGCTCATTAACCATTTCCAGTGTCGGCATCCGCCCACGGACAATCCTTTCCTGACTGGTAAAATCATAACTTCTGATGCTCTCGTCCTCTCGAAAAGCATCGGTCTCCGTTTCAATATCGCCTTCATCGACACCATGCAACAGCGCATCAATCTCTTCTTGGGACAGTAAATCAGCAGACGACATAACTTATTGCATAACAAAAGCGGTAAAAAATACTTCTTTTACCTGACCCTTTCCGGCCATCTTTTTTAAAATACCGCTCACCTCATGCAGCATGGCGGCGCGCAACTGCTCCTTACCTTCATAAGTCTTCAAACTCTCTGCGCCTTGGGCATTTATCATCATCAGGAGATTGTTCCGTATCATCGGCTCATGTTTTTTTAGGGCATCCACGGCATCGGCCTCCTCAACCAAAAATGAAACAGATACCTGAATAAGACGGACAGATGCGGCTTTAGAAAAATCGACAATCAAAGGCTTGCTCATATCGAAATAAAATTCTTCTTTTGGAGCGAGCTCCTCCTGGGCCAGTTTTGTACTCTCAGCAGCGCTGGAATTACCTTTCAAAAAATAATACGCTGCGCCCCAGCCCGCCGCCAACAAAAGTAATGCTGCTACAGCAATGATAATGATCAATTTCTTGGAGGATTTTTTTTCTTCCCCGTCTTTTTTTTCAATTTGAGCCATTTTGAAAACCTGTTAATTTAACTCATCAACTAGCAATTTATTAACCAAACCACAATATCTATCTGATAAACAAGAACCTATAGTTTTTCCAATATAATGTTGCAGGGAGAAAGAGACACCCGGCGACTAGACGCCTCTACCGAATGGAAAGTATAGAAGATGCGCGTCAGAAAACCGTCTTTTACTGTAAAAATATCTTTTTAACAGAAAAGGTTAGAATGATTTTTGAACGTAAGAAATGATTAATGCTGATACTGTGTACATGGACTCTGTCAATACAATCATTGGAAATTTGAATCACATGCCAGTCGCTTTTGGCACGATCACAATTATGAATCTACCCCAGATAGGGGTGCGTCAGGTTTTTTGTTCAAACACTACAACACGATAAATGATACTCAAGACCCAACAAAACGATCCGTTTCAAGTACTCATTGCTGATAACAGCGACACCCAGCCGGCATTGTTAAAAAACCACAGCCCACATGTCCTCTGGGCTAAAAACCAGTACGACGCTGTCTCTCTCATTCAAAACATTCCCTTCAAGCTCATCCTGCTTGATTTGAACAGCTGCGATTTAAGCCTTATCAAACTTATAAAAGAACCAGATTGTGTCAATAAACTGACGCCGGTCATCGGCTTGATTGATACCTCGGGGAAATTCACAAAAAACAGCATTATCGCTGCAGGATTTGATGATTGTCTGACTCGGCCTTTAACGGCAGAACACGTCAATGAGCTTTTCGATCTTTGGCAAATTACTGGGCACAATATTGACGCCTTAGCGTATGTTGAAGTTATGCTGCATAAAACCCGCAATAACCGGGCTCTCACATTAACCATTTTGCATAAACTGTTCGAAGAATTGCCTCAACAAGTTGCTGCTATCAAAGAAGCCTTAACAAACAATCAATACACTGTTGCCGAGGCAGTCACGCATAAACTGCATGGTTCGGTGAGTTTGTGCGGTTTTTCCGATATAGCAAAATCGGCGGATGCGCTGGAAAATTGCTTAATAAAGAAGGATTATCAAGCCATGAATTCGCATTTTCTGCTGTTACAGCAAAGCATTTTAAACTTTACCCGCAATGAGCCGGTGATACTGACCCATCTCAAAAACGTGCCTGGCCAAAACACAAAAAGCCCATGAAGGGCTTTTTGTAGTATTCATGATGAGAGATTATTTTAACTCGTTCAGTATCGTTTGTGCTGCCCTTTGTTGTTCAGCACTGCCTTTTACCACAACATCCTCGACAATACTTTTAGCAGACTCCGCATCACCCATATCAATATAGGCTTTTGCAAGATCCAATTTTGTTTCAAATTCATCCATATCGGTCAGATCAAAAACTCCAGTCTCGCCACCCTGCTCATCGGCTGGCACTGTTGTTCCCGCAACGGGATTATTAAGATTTAGATCAAAATTAAAATCAAAATCAGTGTCGAAAGAGTCGCTGCCAAAATCCGCAGCCAGGACAAAGTTGCTATCCTCACTCAAATCGATAGCTTTAAAACCTTCTTCGGCATTTTCTGCAGCGCTTAAATCCAGCAAAGCGCTCTCTTTAGATTCCTTATGTTTTAAAGGCACATCAAAATCAAAGCTTTCATATTCATATTCATCTTCAGTTTCTGCAGCGGCAAGGTTGGCTATGTCGGTTGCTTCTGTCGGCTTTACTTGAAATGAACTAAGGTCAAAATCGATAGCATCGTTATTACCTTGCTCATCTTCACCCAAGTCATCTTCGATTTCAAACGAGTTTAGATCGAAATCCAATTCATTATTCTTCGCTTCGAGGGTTTCGTTGGCAGCGGCCCCGTTTAAAGCCTCGTCAAAGCCAGCAAGATTCATTTCATCATCTTCGTTTAGTTCTAGGCCATCACTTTGCGCCGCAGCCACAAAAGTATTTACCGCTGCTGCCTCAATTTTCTGGCTTTTTTTCATTTCATCACTAAAAAACAAGACTGAATCAGGACACAGCTCACGACCCATTTCAGCGACTTTTGCCCAAAACTCGGCCTGCTCATTTTTGCCGGCTGCGGCTAATTCATTGGCAT
Organism: uncultured Gammaproteobacteria bacterium; assembly: GCA_963696315.1. GTDB lineage: Bacteria > Pseudomonadota > Gammaproteobacteria > Methylococcales > Methylomonadaceae > CAWKEY01. The sequence continues at coordinate 84,467 of CAVOJU010000051.1, read as the reverse complement.
AGGTTTCAAAAGCCTTTTTATTTTCGTTAGCGTAAAAAATCTCCAGCAATTTCAACTTGCATTCATTACGATCAGGTTGATCTTTAATCGCTTGCCGGATCAGATCTTCGGCTTGTTGATAGCGGCCATAAGCCAAATAAACATCCGCCTCGGAAATCGGATCAATTTCACTCTGATTGGTATCAAAGGCATCAAAATCACTGGGTGTAAATTCACTTAAAAATGAGCTTTCCCCGACCGCCTCAACGCCGTACCCAGAAGGTGCATCGGCTTTCGGCGGGGCAAAGCTATCTGCTGCTTCTTTGATATTGAGCATGCTGGAAGCGAACATGCTTTCGGCACTGGTTTCCTCTTCAACCTTGCGCTTGCGCCACCATAGCCAGCCCAATAACGATAAAATGCCGACACCTGCGGCACCGACATTCATGAAATAAGTATTATCCGTTGAGGAATCGTCCTGAACTGCCGGTTTATCGACAGGCTTGGGTTGCGGCCGCACTTCGGACTGAGTTACCGGACGGACGGCCTCAACAACTTTATCTGTAGTAGCCGGTTGCACTACTTGGGCGCCATCAGCAGGCGGTTTTGCGTGAGACTGATTCTGTAAAGCCGACAATTGCTGATCTTTTAAAGCCAGCATTTTTTGCATTTCCGCCAACTGGGTTTCAAGGGCGGCCAGTCTATTTTGCGTAGCAGCATCCGTCGCCGCATTACTTGTTTCCCCGGCGTCTGCGCCGCTTGCTCGGACGCAGTGGCTGGCTTTTCTGATCCAGTTTTATTCTCGGCGACTGCCTGCTCGGTTCCAGGCGCTATAACTGTATTGTCTGCAACCGTTGTCTCTGCGGGCGCTGCCAGGGTGAGCTGATTATCTACTACTGCGTCCTTAACGGCTGATGCTTCAGGCGCTGCCGCAGTTTCAACCGGAACCGGAAGCTCACGGTTTTTCCAGGCAGCAGTTTGCCGATTAAATTCAGCTATTGCCTGTTTCCTTGACAATTTTATTATGACTGCCTTTTCCGGAATTTTTAGCGACTTCCCCGCCATCAGCGCATTGACATTTTCTTTATAGAAAGCACGAGGATTTGCCTGATAAAGCGCAATCATCATTTGTTCCACAGAGACACCACTGTACCTGCTGATTCTCTCTGCAACCTTCCAGAGCGTATCATTTGGCCTTGTTGGGCCATATTCGCTGGGACTATCGAAACTCCGCTGAGTCTTTGCTATAGGTTTTGAAACCGCTTGACGTTCGGGTACATATGCTGGCTCGGACGCATAGCTTTGTGCTTGGGTAACCACCGGAATAGTAGCCTGCCTGTATGTTGCCGGCGGATCAACCAGAACCGTAAATTGACGATACAGAGTACCTTTTGGCCAACTCACTTCCAGCAAAAAATCCAGAAAAGGCTCTTTTAAAGCTTCACGTGAGCTTAGCCTGATAACATTGCCGGAACGTTCGAACTTTATCTTTGTCAGGAATGAGGACCATGGCACACCCGCCTCGTCAAATTTATCCGGCGGGGCCAAATTGACCTTGATGTCGGCAGCGTCCTCCCCCCCGAAAGCATCAACGCAATTTCAGCATGTAAATTTTGATTAAGCGCTGAATGCAATTTAATACCGCCAATCCCTAACGGATGCGCACTGACGGGAGCCAGTAAGGATACAACCGCTAAAGTTCTAGTTAAATTGCGCACGTTGCTCTTCTTCACAATAGTCACCACAGTCTCTTACCGCGAACAGCCAAATATTACGAGTAAGCTTAGACTAGATGTAATTTTTTACCAGCACCTCGGCTATCTGCACGCTGTTTAGGGCAGCGCCTTTGCGAACATTGTCACCCACCACCCACAAATCAATTCCTCGGGGATGGGAGATATCCTCCCTGATACGTCCGACAAACACATCATCATGGCCAGATGACTCGGTTACCGCTGTCGGATAACCGCCGTTTTTACACTCATCCATCACCGTAACGCCGGGCGCCTGCTCAAGCAAAGCTCTTACCGCAGCTGCATCAATTTTTTTCCGTGTTTCAATATGTACTGCTTCGGAATGGCCGTAAAAAACCGGCACCCGGACGGCGGTCGGGTTAACCTGAATACTGTCATCACCTAAAATCTTGCGGGTTTCCCAGACCATTTTCATTTCTTCTTTGGTATAGCCGTTATCCTGAAAGACATCGATTTGCGGCAATACATTAAAGGCAATCTGTTTGGGATAGACTTTGCTTTCAGCAGGCTGGCCATTGAGCAATTTGACGGTTTGCTGAACCAGCTCTTCGATAGCCTCCTTACCGGTACCCGAAACAGCCTGATACGTGCAGACATTGATGCGTTCAATGCCTACCGCATCATAAATGGGTTTTAAAGCCACCAGCATCTGAATCGTTGAGCAGTTGGGATTGGCGATAATGCCGCGGTTTTTATATTCGGCAATTTTTTCAGGATTGACTTCCGGCACCACCAGGGGAATATCGTCGTCATAGCGAAACTGAGAGGTGTTATCGATAACCACGCAGCCTGCAGCAGCCGCTTTTGGCGCATATACCGCGGATATTTCCGCGCCTGGAGAAAATAAACCGATTTGCACTTTTGAAAAATCAAATTCAGCCAGATCCTCAACTTTTAATGAACCGCCTTTAAAAGGAATGCGTTTGCCCGCTGATTTACTGCTGGCCAAGGCATAGACTTCACCAACTGGAAAATTACGCTCTTCCAAAATAGCCAGCATGGCTTCACCCACTGCACCCGTCGCACCCACCACGGCAACGTTATATAACTTCGTCATTGTTAATACCTTTTGTTAAAGCTGAAGCGACAGCATCACCCATTTGCGAGATGCTGACCTTTTGCATACCTTATGATTGTTAATAGTTAGCTGATTATTCCGCGAACAACCAGGGCGCTCGTTTGGCGCGCTCCGCCTCGTATGCTTTAATTTTGTCGGCATGCTGCAAGGTTAAAGCAATATCATCCAGACCGTTCAACAAGCGATATTTGCGGGTTTCATCCACCTCAAACCCAATCTCACGGCCAGCGGGCGTAATAATTTTTTGCCCGGCCAGATCGACTGTGAGCCTATACCCAGCCGACAACTCTTTAAACAGGCCATCAACAACATGGGCCGGCAAAACTATCGGCAACAAGCCGTTTTTAAAACAGTTGTTATAAAAAATATCGGCGAAACTGGGCGCGATAATGACTCTGAAGCCAAAATCTTCCAAGGCCCACGGCGCATGTTCGCGCGATGAGCCGCAGCCAAAATTCTCCCGCGTCAATAATATCTCCGCGCCCTGGTATTCAGGCTTGTTTAAAACAAAGTCTGTATTTACCGGCCGGTTCGTGCAATCCATATCCGGCTCGCCGTGATCCAGATAACGCCACTCGTCGAATAAATACGGGCCAAACCCGGCACGGCGTATAGACTTTAAAAACTGCTTTGGAATAATGGCATCGGTATCGATATTAGCTCTATCCAGAGGCGCGACCAAGGCCGTTATTTTGGTAAATGCGCGCATTTATTGTCCCTCCCAAGAACTGACATCAACAAAATGACCGGCGATGGCTGCCGCGGCCGCCATGGCGGGGCTAACCAGGTGCGTGCGGCCGCCATAACCCTGTCTGCCTTCAAAATTCCTATTCGATGTTGACGCGCAACGCTCGCCTGCTTCCAGACGATCGGCATTCATGGCCAGACACATGGAACAGCCGGGATCGCGCCATTCAAAACCCGCTTCAACAAAAACCTTGTCCAGACCCTCTGCTTCAGCCTGACGTTTCACCAGACCGGAGCCGGGCACGACCAGCGCCAATTTAATGGTGCTGGCTATTTTTTTGCCTTTGACAACAACCGCGGCAGCTCGCAGATCTTCAATTCTGGAATTGGTACAGGAACCGATGAAAACCTTATCTACAAAAATATCGGTAATCGCCTGCCCGGCTCTCAGATCCATATACTCCAGTGCTCGCAGCATGCTTTGCCGTTTTACTGCATCCGGCTCCAGAGCCGGATCTGGGATAATCGCATCTACCGGCACGACCAGCTCAGGGGATGTACCCCAGGTGACTTGCGGTTTGATACTTGCCGCATCCAGCTCAACCACTTTGTCAAACACCGCATCGGCGTCGGAATGCAGCTGTTGCCACAGGCGTTCGGCCATGAACCAGTCATTGCCTTTGGGCGAATACGGGCGATCACGATAATAATCGATAGTCACTTCATCGACAGCCACCAGTCCAGCGCGCGCACCAGCCTCTATCGCCATGTTGCAGACTGTCATGCGGCCTTCCATGGATAAGGCACGAATAGCTTCCCCGGCAAATTCAATGGTATAACCGTTACCACCTGCAGTGCCGATTTTACCGATGATGGCCAGCACGATGTCTTTTGCAGTGACGCCGGGGGCAGTATGGCCATCCACCTTAATCAGCAGATTTTTAGCTTTTTTCTGGACTAAACATTGTGTAGCCAGGACATGTTCAACTTCCGAAGTACCGATGCCGAAAGCCAACGCGCCCGACGCGCCGTGAGTTGAAGTATGAGAATCGCCGCACACCACCGTCATGCCGGGCAACGTTGCTCCCTGTTCAGGACCGATCACATGCACAATGCCCTGCCGCTCATCATTCATGGCAAATTCGGTAATGCCGAACTCAGCGCAGTTTTGATCCAGGGTTTCAACCTGCAAACGCGAAACCGGATCGGCAATGCCTTTATCACGATCTGTTGTCGGCACATTATGATCAGCCACAGCGAGATTCCTTGATTGTTTCCACGGCTTTCTGCCTGCCAGACGCAGTCCTTCAAAAGCCTGAGGCGAAGTCACCTCATGCACCAAATGGCGATCTATATATATAAGTGAGGAACCGTCATCTTCCGTACAAACGACATGATCTTCCCATAATTTGTCATATAAAGTTTTACCCGACATAGCTCTTTCGAATGGTTATGCCGCCTACGCGGCTGATTAAATGTATATCCCTAACCCAAAATGGCAAAAACTTTTGCGGTGATATCATCAACGCTGCCGACACCTGCAATCGAATTGAACTGCACGGGCCGCCCTGCAGCAGAATAATAACCGACCAAGGGTTTCGTCTGCTCATGGTAAACACTGAGCCGTTTACGTACGGTGTCTTCTTTATCATCGTCCCGCTGAATCAGCGCTTCTCCGGTCACATCATCAATGCCATCAACTTTAGGCGGATTAAACTCCACATGATATGTGCGCCCCGATTGTAAATGCACACGTCTGCCGGCCATGCGTTTTACAATTTCTTCATCGGCAACCACAATTTCAATCACATGATCAATACTGACGCCCATGGCTTCCAGACCTTCGGCCTGGGCAATCGTGCGCGGAAAACCGTCCAGCAAATAGCCGTTGGCGCAATCAGGCTGAGCAATACGCTCTTTAATCAGCCCTAAAATAATGTCATCAGACACCAGGCCACCGGCATCCATCACTTTTTTGGCTTCAACACCCAGCGGCGTGCCTGCACTGACCGCGGCCCTTAACATATCACCCGTGGAAATTTGGGGGATGGCGTATTTTTCGGTAATAAACTGGGCTTGCGTTCCTTTACCGGAACCGGGACTCCCTAACAGGATGATGCGCATAAAATGACTCCGAGTGTATTGCTATGGCGGCTTTTGACTTTTGTTAACAGACAGTTAAGCCCCTTCGATGAAGAAAATTTAATGTTCACGACAGGGTCTTACCCAATAAGACCGGCTATTTTATAACACTACACATTTAATCTCTTGTAAAATTACGATTATTTCCCTATGCTTGTGCGATTTTTCACATTCAGGAGAACTTCGATGCGCGTTGAAGATATAATGACTTCAAAAGTATTTACCGTCGAACAACATGATTTGATTGACCGCGTGTTTTTCTTAATTCATTACGAAAAAGTGCGCCACTTACCCGTTGTTGAAAAAGGCAAAGTGATCGGCATTGTCTCTGACCGGGATATGTACAAAGCCATGGGCCCAAAAAGCAATTCCAGCGCCATTGAAGCAACCAGCAGCCAAGGCTCCACCGAATTGCACGTGATTCCCAAAAAGGTGCAAAACATCATGCGCCGTGGCGTGTTAACCGTGAACCCTGACACTTATGTCTCCGAAGCGGCTGCCATCATGGCTGACAATAAAGTAGGCGCCCTCCCCGTCGTCAACAAAGATACCAACAAACTGGTAGGCATTATTTCCTCTACCGACATTTTGCGGGTTTTTTCAAAACTCGAAAAGGCCAGCGAGGAAAGAGAAAAAAGAATCGCCTCCGGCGTCAGCCATACCTGATCAAGCCCATTCCCTGCACAAAAAAAGCCCCTGTCGACGGGGCTTTTTTGTTTTTAAATAATTAATTATGAGCCATCGCACCGACCACGACATTTCAGAGGCCACAAAAGCCTGGCTAAAAAACATCATCATCGGCTACAGCCTCTGTCCCTTTGCAAAACCGGCTTGGGATCGCGGCAGCATTCATTTTAGCATTCAGCACGGCAGTCAAATCGAACAGTGCCTTGAACAACTCATCATTGAGTGCGAACATCTGGACACCGATGAGACGATTGAAACCAGCTTGCTGATTTATGCCCAGGCCTTTCCGGCATTTGACGATTACCTGGATTATCTTGCCCTAGCCGAAACCCTCCTGATTGAACAAGGCTACGAGGGCATTTACCAGCTCGCCAGCTTCCACCCCGACTATTGCTTTGACGGCGCCAGACCTGATGACGCAGCCAATTACACTAACCGCTCACCCTACCCAATGCTGCACCTGCTGCGTGAAGCCAGCCTTGAACAGGCTATTGCTGCTTTCCCTGACCCGGAAAACATCCCGTACCGCAATATTGATTTAACTCGCAAACTGGGACTGGCAAAAATGCAGTCTTTGTTAGACTCCTGCTATCAGGACAGCACCTAAGCGCTGTTCTGATCGTGCGTACAAACGGACTTAATCGCCAGCGGGGACAGGAGAAGTTGGCTGCTGCGTGACGGATTCTTCAATAAGCTCGACAGAATGTGGGACTTCGGATTTCGCCACAGCCTCCTCAACAACAGACTCATGCTTGGCAGTGACAAGCTCGGACGGTTTCGTTGCTTCTTCAACGTTAGACGGATGTTCAGCGGCGGCAACAGTCTGAGCCGCTGTTACTTCTTCGGCTTCCGGTTTCGTATTGAGCGAGTCCATAAAATCGGCAAACCAGTCCTGATTTTTAACCTTGCCAAGATCAGGATCATTTAGAATATCATCGATAGCTGGCAAACTGCCTCTATCCCTCGATGTTTCCAAAGAGGCAAGACAAGCGGCTTCATCACCCTGCATGGCATAGACGCAGGCCAGATTATAAGAAGCAGAGCCTGCTTGAATGACATTGGCCTTTTCAAAGTGACTGGCGGCCATCACGTACAAATCATCCTCCGGCGCAACCGCAGCTGCTCGCGCCAGATCCATGCAGGCAACGCCGCCATCAATTGCCGCTCCCAGATAATTGGGTTCAATCGTCAGACAAAATGAGAATTTAACGATAGCGTCCTGATAAAGACCCATCGCCTCGCTCCCCGACTTGGTTTTCGCGTGATGCAGCAAGGCTAAACCCCAGTTATACAATGCCTCGGCCAGCATTGGATTGTCACGTACCACATCGGCGTAGTCCTGATAGGCTTTATTAAATAATTGATCGGCCTTAATGCCCTCACTTTTACGCGCCTCGGCGGTTTCTCTGAGGGCGGCATTCAGTCTGGATTTTTTTGTGAACGAAGCCAATAATGACATGATATTTTTTCTCCTGATGGGCGGTTTATGGGAGGCTTTGCAATACAATAAAAGGCCAATTTTCTAACAATACGCATCCATAAGTCAAAAGCACTGATCCACCAAGAAAAACCATGAATACATCAGAAACCGAGTTTATCCGGGAAAAAGTCAATCTCGAAACATCGCGGATCCCCTGGCAACAACTGCAACGATTTTTTGCCAACGGCAGCACCGTCTTGGTTGCCGCTGATCTGGATTTGATAGACGTGGCCTATCAATTCTCCATCGACAATACAACCCAGGTGGCTCAATGGCTGAAAAACCAACAAGTTACCCAGGTATCAGACCAGCAGGCCCTGAGGTGGTTCGAAAAGGATGCCCATGTCTGGGCGGTGGTAGTAAAGCCCTGGATACTGGTACAGGAATAAAACATAAGTATCCGGTCAAGCTAAAAAAACGGGCGGAATAATCCGCCCGTTTTTTGTAACAAATTGTGGCGTGATGATTTGCCGGCCTTGATGTGTTCGACCACCTCTTCGGCCGTGTTCAAATCCTAATGCCCCTTATGTGCGGGCGCGTTGCCAGCCTTGATATGCTCTACTGCCTCTTCGGCGGGTGCGGTAGCCATTTCGGCATGCCCCAGCTTGCCATGCTTAATGGCTTCCTTGAGCGACTTTACAGCGGCCTGCATGTGAGTTTTATACTCGCCTGTTACGATCGTTGCACTTTTTTGAGCATGCAACAACGCTGTTTCGGCGTGCTCGACCAAAACCGGCGCATGACCGGCCTTGCCATGCACCACCGCAGCCTTGGCATGTTCCAATGCTTTATCCGCATGTTCCTCGGCGAAAACCCCTGCACTTAAAAACAACAATAAACTTACCACTATAGATGCTAATTTTTTCATACCCTTCTCCTGATTAATTACATGTTTTCAGCAAATCAATACAGGAAGTTTTTTGCGAGGCAAAAATGTTGTTCAATATCCCTGATTGATATTGATGATAATATTGCCATGGGTTCAATTAGTCAAGAAACGCCCTAAGCCGAGCACACAACATCCAAATTCATGATCGGGTGTTTGTCGATCAGCATTTAACGCATTACCCGCTGATCACTCCAGCATTAGGCGTTAGCCGAAACGGAATAAGACTGTCTGCGTACCAATCTTTCAAAAACAACGGTTTTCAGCCGCCAAATCTACTCGGCGTTCATGACAATTACCGGCTGTTCCAATATTTGCCCGCCGTCTCGCGCTGGCCGCGCACAAGCCAGGCGTTTTCTTTGACCTGAATGTCAAGCGCGCCGCTATCAGACACATTTAGCCATTTTGCCTTGATTTCCTGGTAGCGCTGGACAACGGCTGGATGAGGAAAGCCAAATTGATTGCGGTAGCCTGCCGGAATTAACACTGTCTCAGGTTGAACAGCACTCAAAAATGCTGGGGTTGATGACGTTTTACTACCGTGATGCGGGGCGATTAGCACATTTGCCTTTAACTGCTCGCCGTAAGTTTCAACCAGCCAGGATTCGGCGGCGGCTTCAATGTCGCCGGTCAATAACAGCGCGCCGGATTGCGATTGAATTTTCAACACGCAGGAATTGTCATTATCGGCAACAAATCCCTGGGATTGTGGCGCCAATACAGTAAATCTCACTTCATCCCACAGCCAAGTCATCCCTGCTGCACACCTACGCGGTGCATACTCGCTTAGCTGCCCCGGCACACTGGCCAGCACTTGCCGTGTGCTCATGCCTTTTAACAATGACTCAGCACCGCCGATATGATCGTTATCACCATGACTGATGATCAAGCTGTCAATTTGTTTGACGCCCCGCGCATGTAAAAAAGGCAGCAGCACCGTTTTCCCCATATCGCTTTCTTTTGAAAACTTCGCGCCGGTATCAAAAACCAGCCAGTGGTTCGCCGTCTGTACCACTGCGGACAAGCCCTGGCCGACATCCAGCAGGGTCATCCTGACAGCACCTTCTTCAGGCCTGCCTGATCGAGCAAAAACCATTGGCAACAGCATTACCAAACCCAGCCAGCGCGCAGGAATACCGGCCGGCGCCAGCAATATCAAAATACCCGGGATAGCCAACAGCAGCACCCAAAACGAAGGCTGAGCATGCGTGATGGCCGACAGCGGTATATCCGCCAGCCAGGACAACAGCCACCACAAGCACTGCAAAACCCTATCCACTTGCAAGAACAACTGAACCGCCAGCGCTGGCCAGATAAACATGACAATGACGGCCAACAGTGACACCGGCACCGCCAGCACACTGATAACCGGTACGGCAATCAGATTGGCCAGCGGTGCGATCAGCGAAACCTGCTGAAAGAAGAATAACAATAAGGGTGACAAAGCCACCGTGGTGGCCCAGTTAATTTTGAGCGCACCGATACAGTACCCGGGCTTGCCTAAGCGCCCGTCAATGGCATAGACAATCACCGACACCGCGAGAAATGATAGCCAGAACCCGGGTGCCAGCACGGCTAAAGGATCCAGCAACAAGACGCCGAACATCGCCGCAGCCAAGGTATTAAAGGGGCGCGTATGGCGCTGCCAAATGATAGCCGCCATGACGATCGTCAGCATAATGACAGCGCGTTGTGCCGGCACGGAAAACCCTGCCAAGGCCGCATAAAAAAATGCCGCAAGCATGGCAAAAAGAGCCGCCACTTTTTGTGGAGACCAGGCTAATAAGCCCGTCCAGGCCCACAGTCTGAGGATAATCAAATAAACTAGCCCGGCAATCAGGCCAATATGCGATCCGGAAATTACGATCAGATGAAGTGTGCCGGTTTTACGGAAAACATCCCATTGCGCCTGGGTAATAGCGCTGTCATCACCCAGCGTCAGCGCCTTGATCAGGGGCAGATTCCGGCTATTGGGCAACAAGCGCGACAACTCGTCGGTCAAATCCTGCCGCCATACGGCGATACTGCGCCAGGGGGAATCACGCGACAGCAAGACAGGAGCCGGATAAGAGCGCACATACCCGGTAGCCCCGATGCCTTCGGTAAATAACCAGCGCTCATAATCGAATCCGCCAGGGTTCAATGTGCCATGCGGCCGTTTCAGCTTAACGGTAAAAACCCAGTGCTGGCCAGCCTTAAGCGCCTGCTTCGGGTAATACCAGCTTAATCTGACTTTAGCGGGCAGACTCTGCCCGGAATCGGCGATAAGAAAATCAAAGCGGATGCGCTTTTCATCCTGCTCCGGCAAACCGGCAATAGTTCCTGTAATCTGAATATCCTGTCCTTCCAGTTGCCCGGACAAGCGGTCTGATAAGCGGTCCATTGCAAACACTGCCGCCCATAAAATACCGGCCACAAAAAACAGGCTGCGCCAGCAACGCAAGCCTGTACATAACAGCGCCAGGACCAGCCCGGCGGCCAGCCACGCGCTATCCGGCAACACCGGCAACTGCTGAACCAGCAAGAGTCCTGCTAAAAATGACAGGGCGGAAACAAGCATTTACTTCCTTATGTTTTTGAGGCTGGCAAAACCTGATAGACTTAATAGATAAGCAACTTGACCTCTGAATGACAATGCCCAAAAAACTGATAAAAAAGTACTTGCCCCATCCTGATTTTTTTAAAAACCACAAAAATCTTCAGTTCCTGGGCGACAGACTTCATGATCCCAATCTCTGGCATTTAAATCGGCGCTCCATCTCCATGGCTTTTGCTGTAGGTCTTTTTGTCGCATGGATCCCAACCCCCGGGCAGATGGCCATTGCCGCTATTACCGCATTTTATTTGAGAGCCAATCTGCCTGTTTCGGTAGCGCTGGTCTGGATAACCAATCCGCTCACGATGCCGCCCATGTTTTATTTTTCTTATCTGGTTGGGCTTTGGGCTTTGAATGATCCTTCGCCCAGCGAAAATTTTGAATTTTCCGTAGACAATGCCCTGTCAGGCTTGGGTGATGTCTGGGAGCCGTTTTTATTGGGCTGTTTTATTGTCGGTATTATCAGTTCTGCCGTCGGCTATTTCGGTATCAATGAATACTGGCGCCATCATGTCACCAAAAAGTGGGAAGAAAGAAAGGAAAGGCTAAAGGCTAAAGGCTAAAAAAGCTTAACTCTTGTACCTTTTGCCTTGCGTGTTTAACCGACAATGACACCATCTTCCATGTGCAGAACCTTGCCCATTCTTGCCGCCAGCTCATGGTCATGCGTCACTACCAGAAAGCTGACGTTAAGCTCCTGATTTAATTCCAGCATCAACTGATAGACCTGGTCAGCGGTTTTGCTGTCCAGATTACCGGTGGGCTCATCCGCCAGTACGCATTTGGGCCTGTTGATCAGCGCCCTGGCCACGGCGGCGCGCTGCCGCTCCCCCCCGGATAATTCACCCGGCTTATGCTCAACACGATGACCGAGGCCCACCCGCTCCAGTAATTCAACAGCACGGCTACGCACTTGTTTTAACGGCAGATCGGCGATCAGCAAGGGCATCGCCACATTTTCCAGCAGGGTGAATTCGCCCAATAAATGATGCGACTGATAGATAAATCCTAAGGATGCGTTCCTTAACTTGGCCAGTTTTGCTGCGCTGACTTTATTCAGATTAATGTCATCAAGCACTACCTCGCCGCCGCTGGGCTTATCCAGTCCGCCCAGCAGATGCAGCAAAGTGCTTTTACCCGAACCGGATGCCCCCATGATGGCAACACGCTCACCCACGCCAATATCTATATTGACACCCTTCAAAACCTCTACATCCAGCACGCCTTGCGTATAGCGTTTAGTCAATTGCCGGCATTGCAAAATACTCGTCTTATTCATATCTCAGAACTTCCGCTGGATTTACTTTTGACGCCTGCCAGGCAGGATAAATCGTGGCACACAAGGACAGGAAAAAGGCCATGCCGGCAATGACGTACACATCCGTCCAGACCAGTTTCGACGGCAATTCGCTGATGTAATACACATCGGCCGCCAAAAACTGCACGCCAAGAAAACTTTCAATCGCCGGCACTATGGTTTCCACATTTAAGGCCAGCACTATACCGCCTACGGTGCCCAAAAGCGTGCCGACAAAGCCGATAATGGTGCCCAGCACGATAAAAATACCCATCACCGAGGCCGAAGTCAGGCCTTGAGTTTTCAAAATGGCGATATCGCCGCGTTTATCGGTCACCACCATCACCAGGGTCGAGACAATATTGAAAGCCGCCACGGCAACGATTAGCAACAGAATGATAAACATCACCCGCTTTTCCGTCTGAATAGCCCGGAAGAAATTATTATGAGCCAGCGTCCAGTCGCTGACCCGGTATTCTTCCGAGAAAACGTTTGCCAGTGAGCGGGTTATTTGCGGCGCATTAAACAGATCGTCCAATTTAACCCGCAAGCCTGAAACCGCGTCACCCAAACGGAACAATTTGGCCGCATCACCGATATGGATAATCGCCATATTGCGATCATATTCATACATGCCGACCTGAAAAATACCGGTCACGGTAAAACGCCGCATTTTCGGCAAAATACCGGCCGGTGTGGAATTAATTTGCGGACTGATCACAGTGACTTGATCGCCGGTCGCAACACCCAGATAATTGGCCAATTCCGCACCCAGCACGATACCGAATTCGCCAGCAGCCAGTTGTGCCAACTGACCGGACACCATTTTATGGGCCACGTCCGACACGCGCGATTCATATTCGGGCAAAATCCCGTTCAATAAAGTACCGCTAACTCGCCGGCCGGAATTGATCATCACCTGGCCGTCGATAAAAGGCGCCGCGCCTTCTATATGCGGATAATCTTTTATTTTCTGCTCCAGTTCCTGCCAGTTATCCAGTTGACCGTATTTTCCGGTCATGGTGGCATGGGCAGTCATGCCCAGTATGCGTTCGCGTAATTCGGCTTCGAAGCCATTCATGACCGACAACACCGTAATCAGCGCGGTTACGCCCAAAGCTATTCCCAGCACCGAAGTCAGGGTGATAAAAGAAATGAACTGGGTACGCCGTTTGGCTCGCGTATAACGCAAGCCGATATAGAAAATGAGGGGTTTGAACATGAGGTTTATGTTAGAAAAAAATCAGGGTTTTCTGCACGCAGTGCAATAGCCGTAAAGATAAAGACTGTGATCGGTTAATTCATAACCCAGCCTTAGCGCAATTTGTTTTTGCCGGGCTTCAATCAGTTCATCGGTAAATTCATCGACTTTGCCACACTTCATACATAGTATGTGATCGTGATGATCACCTTTGGCCAGTTCAAATACTGAGTTGCCGCCTTCAAAATGGTGCCGCGTCACCAGTCCTGCGGCTTCAAACTGGGTTAACACGCGATAGACCGTAGCCAGCCCGATGTCCTCGTCTTCACTGAGCAGGATTTTATAAACCTTCTCTGCAGTTAAATGATGTTCATCAATTTGCTTTTCTAAAATTTCAAGAATCTTGAGTCTCGGCAAGGTCACCTTCAGACCTGCATTTTTTAAATCCTGGGTTTCCAACATACATCTCCGGTTAAGCCGATGGATAGGCTATTTGTACATGAGGCGTCACATTGTAGCCTTTTTTTAGCCGTAAGCGCATGACAGTTTATAGGATAATCGTTTAACATCCTGTATGATTTTGCTTTTCAGATTATTTTTTTGCCGCCTCACATGAGAAAGCCGCTTTTTCCGCTGTCCCTGCTCGCAAGCCTAATATTAGTCTCCTGCACCACTATCTTAAACAATTTGCCCGGCGTTTATACCCTGGATATCCAACAAGGCAACATGGTTGATCAGGCCATGATTGACCAGCTGAGACCCAATATGAACAAACGCCAGGTACTCTATATCATGGGCTCACCCATGCTGGCGGATCCTTTTCACCAAAATCGGTGGGATTACATCTATTCATTTCAGCCCGGCAGAGAACCCAGGCTGCAAAAAAGAATTACATTATTGTTTGCAAATGACCGCATCGTCGGCATACAGGGCGATTTTAAACCCAGCACATTACCGGTAGCAGATATCTCTAATGAAACAACGGTAGACTTGCCCGTGCGGAATATTGAAAAGACCTTATGGGAAAAAATTACCGGCGCTGCAGGCCATGATGACATTGATGATGCCAACGATACCGGCCGTACAAGCCCAAGCTCGCCGGGCGGCGACCGATCAGCCGCTTTAACAACATAAGCCGCGGCTTATTTCATTCCATGCATCAAGACCCTGCCTTTATTTGGCCCGTTCGTCCCTATCGAAAGCAAGGCGAACGGGTTTTTTAATGCACGAAGAACCTCGACAGTAAACTTCACGCACCGCTGAACTGTTCTCTGTTGGTGCCAACCAGCCCGCTCGACGCTCTCCACATCACAATCTAATCAGTGCGCTCCTAAGACACAACTCTCATGCCTTTGCCGCTCGCTGCCTTCTGGCATCCTTGGGGTCATGCAGCAAAGGCCGGTAAATTTCCACCCTGTCGCCCTGCTTTAACACCTGATCCAGGGCGCAGATCTTGGCAAAAATGCCTACCTTGCATGCGTTCAGATCAATTTCCGGAAAACGGGCCAACATACCGGAGCTCTTTATCGCCTGCTCTACCGTTGCCGTCTCGGGCATTTTAAGAGCAACAAGCACTTGCTGTTCGGGCCTGGCGTAAACCACCTCGACCTCCACCAGCAGTTCAGCCATAAATCTGTTTGGCCCGCGCGGTAAAAGAACTCACCATGGTATTGCAGATCTGGCTGAATACTGCGCCGAAGGCCAGGCTGGCCAGCTTGCCGGTCATCTCAAATTCCAGATTCAGTGAAATCTTGCTGGCATCCTCGCGTAGCGGCATAAAATCCCATACGCCTTCAAGATACGAAAAAGGGCCTTCCAATAGCGAAACCGTAAGTCTCCCGCCCCGGTCGATGCGGTTTCTGGTAGAAAAAGATTTTTTGAAGCCGCCTTTGGAAATCACCAACTCCGCTTCAACAATATCGTCTTCACGCTTAATAATTCGACTACCGCTGCACCAGGGTAAGAATTGGGGATAGGCCTCAATATCGTTAACCAGATCAAACATCTGCTGTGCAGAAAACTTGACCAGTGCGCTTTTCTGAATGACGGTCATGACTAAAGCACTCCAACCACATGTAGAAACACCAGAAACACCGCTGCCGGAGCTACATAACAGATCAAAAACTTCCATAGCTGATAATACTGGGCATTAGGCATGTTCAACTCCTGCTCGCTGTGCTGCCGTTTCATGATCCAGCCGGCAAACACGGCAATGGCAAAACCGCCGATAGGCAGCATCAGATTGGCCGTTAAATAATCCAGCAATTCGAAAAAGGTGCGGTCGAATAACTTGACATCGGACCAAACATTAAACGAAAACACCGTGCCCAATCCCAATATCCAGGTAACCAATCCCGAAGCGATACAGGCCTTTTCGCGGGTATAGCCTTTGCTGTCCACCAGCCAGGCGACTGCTGGTTCAATCAACGCGATTGAGGAAGTCAACGCGGCAATCGTCAGCACCAGAAAGAACAAAATTCCGAACAGCCAGCCGCCGGTCATCGAGCCGAAAGCGATCGGCAATGTCTTGAAAATCAAGCCGGGGCCTGAATCCGGGTGCAAACCGTGGGTAAAAACAATCGGAAAGATAATCAGCCCGGCCAGCAACGCGACGATAGTGTCGATACCGGCGATAATCACTGACGTCTTTGCGATTGAAACGTCGGCGGATAAATAGGAGCCATAAACCATGACCGCGCCCATACCCAGGCTCAGGGTAAAAAATGCCTGTCCCATCGCAGTCAGCACCGAGTCGCTGGTCAGTTTGCTAAAATCGAAATTAAATAAAAAATGCAGTCCCTGAAAATAACCGTCGGTGGTCATCGCATAGCCCAACAATAAGATCATGAGTGCGAATAAGCCCGGCATCAAATGGCGAACCGCATACTCCAGTCCATTACTGACGCCGCGAACAACAATCAGCATGGTTGCAGCCATAAACAGCGAATGCCAGAAAATCAATTGCACCGGACTGCCTACAAAAGCATCGAAAATTCCTTTGATTGTCTCGGCATCGGCGTTAGAAAAACTGCCGGTAAATGCCTTGATGACATAGGCGGAAGCCCAGCCGGCAATGACGCTGTAATAGGACAAAATCAACACACCTGCGGTGACTCCCGCCCAGCCCACATAATGCCAGTTTTTATCGGCCCCGGCCTCTTCGGTCAACTGTTCCATGGTATTGATGGGGTCCTGGCGGGTGCGTCGGCCCAGCATCGTTTCCGCCATCATGATAGGAATGCCGATCAAGGCAACGCACAACAAATAAATAACAACAAAGGCCCCGCCGCCGTTTTCCCCGGTAATGTATGGAAATTTCCAAATATTGCCCAGGCCGACCGCTGAACCCGTGGCGGCTAGAATAAATGCGAACCGTGATGACCATTCACCATGAATTGTTTTTGTTGTACCCGTCATTTGTGTACCTGCCGTCTCTTAATAAAACACAATTTATTATCAGTAAATCGAGTAAAATAACAAAATTATCACCTTACGTCAGTTTAAAAATACCAGCGCACGCCATGGCCGACAAAAAGTCCAAGAAAAATAAAAATTCGCCAAACAATACCATTGCCGTCAACCGTCAGGCCACACACGACTATTTTATTGAAGAGCGATTTGAGGCAGGACTCGTGCTGGAAGGCTGGGAAGTAAAAAGTCTGCGCGAAGGCCGGGCGCAACTCAAAGAAAGCTATGTCATTCTAAAACGCGGCGAGGCCTGGTTATTTGGCGCGCATATTTCCCCGCTGCTGTCGGCTTCAACACATGTCAACCCCGATACCATTCGCTCCAGAAAACTGCTGCTGAACCGGCATGAGCTCAATAAACTCATCGGCGCTGTCGAACGCAAAGGCTACACCCTCATCCCGCTGTCCCTGTACTGGAAAAGTGGCCGCGCCAAACTCGAAATCGGCTTGGCCAAAGGCAAACAATTGCACGACAAACGTGCCACCGCCAAAGACCGCGATTGGCAACGTGAAAAGGCCCGCATCATGAAACATGCCTAAGGCGAACAGCATCACACACCACGGCACGGCGGCACGCGCCAGTGCCGAATAAGCCAACAGTGGCGTCATCATCAAATACCAGTTTTGGGCTACGTGGTTTCATATTGAGTTGAACGGCCCATTTTTGGGGGCACTGGTATCACTTGTGCTGGAATGCATTAAAGCCCTCCACCAAAGCGATACTGCCAGGCGATCCCGGCCATGTCGAAGTCACTGCCGGTGAGACCCGTGGCGCCGGTGCTATAGTAAAGTTTGACCGAGTTGTACCGGTTTACAGGAAGTGCGAGCGTGGCACCCAAACGCGAGTTCTCCAGCTGGTTATTATCTTTGATGCCATCCACGGTGGTCCGACCGCCGGTGTAGAAAGTGCCATCCACCGCCACCCAGATGCCGTATCCGATGCTGTAAATGAGGTGCCCCTGTACCGAATAAACGGGCGCCTGCTCACGGACATTTCCGCCGAAAAAATCGCCATTGTCAGTGTAGAAGCGTACACCACCGGCAAACTCCAGAGTCATCGGCCCCAGGCGCTTGGAAATTCCGATCTCCGGTTTGATCGACCAGCGGTTGGTGCCGATATTGAGGAGCTTCTCGGCGTCATACTGGCCGCCGGGTGCGGTCACCTCGACGCTAACTACCGGCAATGGTGTCCTGCTGGTAACTGGAAAAGTCTTGGATGGAAAGCGCCGGTGCACCATAGAAATTGAATGAAAAATGCACTCGGGGATCGGCAAAACCGGTTATTTCCCGATCACGGAATTGGCCCATAGCCGTGGCGCTGCCCGAGGCCCAGGCATAGGGCAGCACCACGTCGAACTTGGCGGATTTCCCGAACACATCCAGTGAACGGGCATAGGCAAGCACCGTGGAATGAACCTCGACCTGCGCGTCCGCAATTGGCAAGGCGGGGTCAGTCGCCACGCCGCCGCCGGTGTAGCCGTAGCCCGCAATCAGAAAATTCAGCCCGACGGGCGCATTGGAATAGGCACGAGGTTCGAGATCCTGTGCTTTCGCGCAAAAAGGCGCTACGGCTAGCGCTGCGGCAACGAAGCGAATCATGCATAACCCTTTGTATCGATACAGCTTACTCATTAGGACCGGAAGTCAGATAGTTCGAAACGCTCATAAACATATTCATCGGATCGGGGCTAAATTCCTTGCCGGCGTCGATGTTGGCAAGCTGTTTCCATTTGATGCCCATCGGAAGCAAACGGCATAATTGGAGCAAGACCTCGACGCCAGCCGAGGTGTCGGGTTATGGCTACGCCTAACCCGGCCTACGCAGTTTTCAACAGAAACAGGCAATACAAGGACTCTATAGCACTGCAACAAAATAAGTCTGTCAAAAAAATTATGCTCAGGTTGTGTAGCTCCATTCACCATGGAACGCATGTCGCTCCCGTTTAAGTGCCGCCATTTCGGCATCAGTGAACTTGATGGCTTTGGGATATTCGCCGTATTTGCCTGCACCACTATCTCTGCGAAGGATAATCAGTGAGATAAGACGAATTCTGAAATGCTGTGCATGAGAGTATGTAGCGGCTTTGTTGTCAAGCGACGCGAGCGTACGAAAATCGCAGCGAATATTAAGGCGGTTTTCTTTGGCGGATGAATTTCCCATGGAAAACTCAAAATTAATTTATGCGGCACAATTGTGGCGCCGTTTGTGAGCGCTTTCAAGATGATCTGAGGGTGGCTTCAAATATCTCCTGCAGACTAAAATCGCCAACGCCTGCTTTGGCCGATTTTGTCAGTGAGCTGCTTAGCAATATCTGTCCAATTAGTGACAGCTGTTTCCTTGGTTTTTCTGCATCTTTCAACCCGAACCGAAAAATAAGGAAAAGCAACCAATAGTCAGATTCCTTTTCTTCCAAGCAAATAGCCCCCAACTGCACCAAGAACCGTACTAATCGTGCCCAACGCCCATTTTCTTTCGTCAGCACTGGCGGCAGAATAGAAGAACATCAGATAAACCGAGGTTCCTATGGCCACTACAACAGAAAAAACCGCGAGAATAAAACCTGCGACCTCCTTAAATCGGCGGACCCGTGCGTCATCCTCCGATTCCCGGGTACTGATATTGACATGGACATCACCACGTTCAATCAGTTTGCCGACATCGACGGTCGGATGTTTTTCCGAATCAGATCCCGACAATTTCTTTTTCCAAATGCTCGTCTTTATTGAAGACACCCAGCTTCTTGTTGTCTTTTTTGGCATCCGCCGCGACAATCATCAGACCCAGCGCCTTGCGCAGAACGTCGCTTTTCGAGGCATGAGAGTCCGTGGCCAAGGATTCAAGCTGGTCGTACAGATCTTTAGATAGATCCAGACTCAAGCGAACTTTTTCTTTGGTATTCATAATGCACTCCAGTGTTTAAATTATACTTACTTATTGAGTAGTATTTACGCATATATTCAGTGTTTGTCAAATAGTTCAGTGTGGATAGCTAAGTGTTAGCGACGATTGCCCCGGCGCTTCCAGTTCAGACCTTCAGTTTTTTGAACTGTATCCGAGGAATTCAAAAAGCCATACTTAAGCGTGATTAATTCGACCGCGTCACGCAACAGTACCGCCGGCAAAAGAAGCTCACGGATGCGTGTGCGCACCGCTCGAGTCATACAGCCTGGCGCTACCAAAACCGCTCTTTACGGGTGCAGCTCAGGGGAGTCTCGGCGGCAAATCTCCCTTGACATAAGACGGACCTACAGTGCTTCAGCTTGTCAACCCGGTGGCCATCGGCCTGTACAAGTGCAGAATAATCTAACAACCGATGCGTAATTTGGTAACATTGGCGCTCGTTATTCAAAGACATAGAGGCTATTCAAAATGGAAACCCCAGCTAACAACAGGCTTGATACGGATTCGATTAAAATCATAGAAGCGAAGCATCATGATCCTTTTTCCGTTTTGGGTCGTCATCCGCATGGCAAACTTTTTAAAATCAAGCTCTATTTACCTTACGCGGAAACCGTAACCTTTGCCAACGGTGGTCCGGTAATCCCTCGCCTACCCGGCACCGACTTTTTCGAATACCTTGCCCAACCGAACGAATTACCCGAACATTATCAACTTGACTGGGTAGACAAGGATGGCGGCAAACACAGCGATTTCGACCCTTATGATTTCGGCGTTCAATTACCGGAATTTGACCGGCAATTGTTTGCTGAGGGTAAGCACTGGCATATCTACCGGAAAATGGGCGCACACCTGCACACGGTCGATAAGATAACAGGGGTTTTGTTTACGGTATGGGCGCCCAATGCCGGCCGGGTTAGCGTCATCGGTGACTTTAATCGCTGGGACGGCCGTTGTCATCCCATGCGCAGCCTGGGCGGCAGTGGTATTTGGGAGCTCTTTATTCCGGGTCTGGACGCCGGTTGCTTGTATAAATTTGAAATATTGAACCGCCAAAGCCACCAGGTGCTCACCAAAACAGATCCGTATGGACGGCAATTCGAACTACGGCCCAACACGTCCTCTATCGTCGTGCGCGATGACACCTATCAATGGCAAGATCAGGCGTGGATGGAAAACCTAAGCAGTCATGACTGGCTGCATGAACCCATGTCGATTTACGAGGTTCATTTGGGTTCATGGAAGCGCGACCATGAGGGTAATTTCCTAGGCTATCGCAAACAGGCTGACGAACTGGTTAACTATGTTAAGACGCTGGGCTTTACGCATATTGAATTGATGCCTATTACCGAACATCCGCTCGATGCGTCCTGGGGCTATCAAACTACCGGCTACTTTGCCCCGACCAGCCGCTTCGGCACCCCGGATGATTTTCGTTATTTCATTGATGCCTGCCACCAGAGCAATATCGGCGTAATTCTGGACTGGGTACCCGCGCATTTCCCCAAGGATGAATTTGCCCTGGCCCGTTTTGACGGCACGCCGCTATACGAACATGAAGACCCCCGCAAAGGCGAGCACCGCGATTGGGGCACCTTAATCTACAATTACGGGCGCAACGAGGTAAAAAACTTCTTACTGTCCAGCGCCATTTTCTGGCTCGAAGAATTTCATCTGGACGGCTTAAGAGTGGATGCGGTGGCTTCGATGCTCTACCTGGATTACTCGCGAGAAGAAGGTGAATGGATTCCGAATCAATACGGCGGCAATGAAAATATTGAGGCTATCGATTTTTTCAGAGAATTGAATACGGTGACCCATCAGCAGCATCCGGGGACCGTCATGATGGCGGAAGAATCAACCGCTTGGCCCGGCGTGACAAGACCCACCTGGGTAGGCGGCCTGGGCTTTTCGATGAAATGGAATATGGGCTGGATGAATGACATTCTCGAATACATGAAAGAGGATCCGGTTCACAGACGCTATCATCATGATCAACTGACGTTCGGCATGCTGTACGCGTTTACGGAAAATTTCGCCCTGCCCTTTTCGCACGATGAAGTGGTGCATGGCAAGGGCTCGTTAGTCGACAAAATGCCGGGAGATGAATGGCAGCGGTTTGCCAATCTGCGCTTGCTGTATACGATGATGTTCACCTATCCAGGCAAAAAACTGTTGTTCATGGGCTGCGAGTTCGGTCAGGGCACACAGTGGAATTTTAACCAGTCCCTGGACTGGTATGTACTGGACTACCCCCATCATCAGGGCCTCCAAACCCTGGTGAAAGATTTAAACCTGCTATACCGGGCCCAGCCTGCCTTGTTTACACACGACTTTGATCATCATGGCTTTGAATGGATTGACTGTCATGATGCCGAACAATCCGTCATCAGTTACCGGCGTAAAGATGATCATCAGGACTTGATCATTGTGCTTAATTTCACCCCGGTTGTCAGAGACAATTACCGGATAGGCGTGCCGGCTGCAGGATCCTATAAAGAAATCTTTAACTCGGATGCGGGTTGTTACGATGGCACTCAAATCGCCAATGGGTCGGTGGTGTCTGAACCGATACCCTGGATGAATCAACCGTACTCCGTCAGTCTGACCTTACCGCCGCTGGCTGGGATCATTCTTAAAGTAAACAACGGCAAATAGCCGGTTATAAAAAGTTTTGCCGGCTTAAGTCTGTTTACACGGACACAGATGAGTTGAATGTAAACATCCATAAAAATGAACTGGCAAGGCATTATTGAGCAAATTGAAACAACCACCGGCCGCCCCTTTAAGCTTGTAAAAGCCCAGGGCATTGCCGGTGGCGACATCAATGCCGCCTTTCGTTTATCAGGCGAACAAGACACTTATTTCGTCAAGCTTAACCGGCCCGGCTTGCTAGCCATGTTTAAGGCGGAGGCTTGCGGGCTGCTTGAATTGGCAAAGTCGAACACCGTCCGGGTTCCCGGCGTTATTGTCGCAGGAAAAACCGCTGAACATGCCTTTCTGGTGCTGGAATATATTGATTTTGGCTCTGCAAGAAAAGCCTCGGAATGTGCCCTTGGGCAGCAACTGGCGCTACTGCATCGGCAAAAGCAGCCCTATTTTGGCTGGCACCTGGACAACACCATCGGCAGTACCCCACAACTCAACGGCCACTATGCTGATTGGCCGGGATTCTGGCGTGAACAGCGCCTGGGCTTTCAATTAAAGCTGGCGGCCGAGCAAGGCCATGGCGGCCGCTTGCAGACCACTGGAGAGCAGCTGTGCAGCGTACTGGAACGGTTGTTTGATACTTACACGCCCAAGCCTTCTTTGCTGCATGGCGATTTGTGGGCGGGCAATGCCGCGGTAGATAGCCAAGGCCGCCCGGTTATCTTTGATCCGGCCTGCTATTATGGCGACCGTGAAACCGATCTGGCGATGACCGAACTGTTTGGCGGTTTTAGTGCGGATTTTTATGCCGCCTACGGAGGATGTTTGGCCCTTAGATTCGGGTTACCGGGTCAGAAAGACGCTTTACAATCTGTATCATATTCTGAATCATCTGAATTTGTTCGGCGGCGGCTATTTGCGTCAAGCCGAAACCAAGATTGCCCAACTGCTGGCCGAGTTAAAATAGCTGCGGGTTGTTGCCGGTTCTGTAAAGGCCTTCAAAAGAACCCACTGGGCCGAGGCGGTAAGTGCTGAAAAATCGTGCGGGTTAGAGAGGGTAAGCAGACAGTTTGGATTATTGCCATTCCAGTATTTTCCACATATTGACCCTGCCTTCCTTGTTCGCATCATCGCGCTGAACATCCATTTTGCCGTCGCCGTTGGTATCAATCAGATAATAGGCGGGACCGATAGCCGGAATGATTTTAACCATATAGAGTTTGCCGCCTCTGCGATATTCTTGTATGGTCTGTTTGCCTTTACGAATGATGGTAATATCAGGCTCTAGATTTTCGCCGCTTTGCACCGGCAAAGGCGGCTCCGGCGCTTCAGGAACGGCTTCAAGCTTGGGCGGCCGCTCATCGGCAGCGAATACCGGTAAGGCAAGTAAGCTAAGTAGCAAAAAACAGCGCATGGCGAGGACTCTATCTTAAAATAAAAACTGACTTTATCTTATTACAGTTTGTGCGCATTTGCTTAACTAAAAACGAGGGCAGCAATGGATAAACTAAAACATGCGGGATCAGTAGTCATCGGCCTGATGACATTGATAGTGATGCTCAATGCCTACATCACCGTGGAAGCGGGCCATAACAAAGTTGCCACGCTGTTCGGCAAGGTTCGGCCCGAGCCTTATGCCGAAGGCTTTCACATCGTCAATCCGCTGTTGAATTTTGTCAGCTTTGATATTAGGCAGTTGACATTCACCTGGGACAAGGTGCAGGTGCCCTCTCAGGACAAATTAAAGACATCGATGGATATTTCCGTGACCTTCAAACTGGATGCCGCAAAAACGCCGTTGATTCTCCAGGAAAGCGGCAGTCTGGACGATGTGGTCAATAAGCATATCACCCCCAAAGTCCGATCCCTGCTAAGAGAAGCAGGTAAAACCGTGGCCCAGTCACAGGATTTTTATCAGGACAACGTACAGCAAGCTTTGCAGATATATATGGAAGATGGCCTGAAAGACTATCTGGAGCCGAAGGGCGTCATCGTCATCGCCGTGCTGTTCCGGGACATCACCCTGCCGCAGGTCGTCACCGATGCCGTTATTCAGACAAAAGAACGTCAGGAGCAACTGGAACGCGAAAAAGCCCAGTTAAAAATTGTCGAGCAACAGGCTCAGCAGCAGGTTAAACAGGCGGAAGCCAGGGAAATGGCGGCCGTTGCCGATGCCAAAGCCAAACGCACGCAGGCCGATGCCGAAGCTTACCGTATCAGCAAGGAAGCCGAAGCCCAGGCGGTAGCCAATCAATTGTTAGCAAAATCAGTCACGGATGAGTTGATTCGCTATAATGCCGTGGGAAAATGGAACGGCGCCTACCCGCAAACCTTCATGGGCGGCAAAACGGACGGTCTGATTTTAAACCTGCCCAGCGCAGTGAAATGATTTTTAAGAGATAACAATGACTGAACAAAAAGAAAAACATAAGATAGTGATTGTTGGCGGTGGCGCCGGCGGCCTTGAGCTGGCGACCCGTTTAGGCAAAAAATTAGGCAAAACCGGCCTGGCCGAGGTGATGCTGCTGGATGCATCATCGACGCATATCTGGAAACCCTTGCTGCACGAAGTTGCGGCCGGCACGCTCAACGAAGCCGAAGAAATTGAATATCTTGCCCAGGCGCATCGCAATCATTTCCGCTTCAGACTGGGCAAAATGGAAGGCTTGAACCGGCAAAAAAAGGAAATTTATGTCAGCCCTACCCTGAGCGACAGCGGTGAAGAACTCATTCCGCGGCGCAGCTTCCATTACGACACCCTGGTGATGGCCGTCGGCAGTATCAGCAACACCTTTAACATTAAGGGCGTCAAAGAGCATTGTATGTTTCTGGATACCACCGCGCAGGCATTCAGATTTCAGAAACAGCTGGTTGAATCGTATATTAAAAATCATGCCGGAGAAAACCGCACCCATAACAAACCCTTATCGATTGCGATCGTGGGCGCAGGGGCAACCGGCGTGGAATTGTCGGCGGAATTGCACCTGGTTACCGATCTGCTGGCCGTTTATGGCCTGAATGAATCCAGCAACGTCAAAATCACTATTATTGAAGCCGCCACCCAATTACTACCGGCCTTGCCCATCAAACTGGCGACCGCTACGCAACAGCAACTGGTCAAACTGGGAATCGATCTCAAGCTGGGCCGCCGTGTCGTTGAAGTCACTGAACGCGGCATTAGCACGCATGATGGCGAAATGATTGAAGCGGACCTTAAAGTCTGGGCCGCCGGCATTAAAGCGCCAGATTGGGTCAAGGATCTGGATGGCCTGGAAACCAATCAGATCAATCAGCTGGTGGTGGATGAAACCTTAAAAACCAGTGATGACGCTATTTTTGCCATCGGTGATTGCGCGGCCTGCGCCTGGAGCGGCCATTCCGGCAATGTGCCGCCCAGAGCGCAAGCGGCGCACCAGCAGGCGTCAACGGTATGCAAATCCATTGTCAACCGCTTGAAAGGCGGCCCTTTGGTGAAATATGTCTACCATGATTACGGCTCCCTGGTGTCGCTGGGTAAATACACGACGGTAGGCAATCTGATGGGCAATCTGATGGGTTCGGTCAGTGTCGGCGGATTTATCGCCCGCGTGGTCTATCTGTCTTTATACAAAATGCATCAGGTGGCGATACACGGCTATTTTAGAACGGCGATGCTGACGCTTTCCAACTTGTTCCGCCGCAGTACGCACGCAAGAATCAAAATGCATTAAATAAACAGGTACAAGTTCAAGGAAGAAGGTTTAATAGTAAATTGTAGCTTTGAACCTTGACTTTCACCTTGAACCTTTAACCTTGAACCTTTCAAATCATCATGTTA
This sequence comes from uncultured Gammaproteobacteria bacterium, assembly GCA_963696315.1. Lineage (GTDB taxonomy): Bacteria > Pseudomonadota > Gammaproteobacteria > Methylococcales > Methylomonadaceae > CAWKEY01. The sequence goes on along the minus strand of CAVOJU010000051.1, from coordinate 57,848 downwards.
GAAATCGAATACGAATTCCGCGAAGAAGACTTAATCCATTTTAATGAAATTCAGTTTACCCGCTCTGAAGAAATCCAGAACAACATCAGAAAAAATCGCCTGATCGTGCCGGGCATCATGGTGCTGATCGGTTTTTTTTATTACATCTATTATGGCGATATGAAATCCTCCGGCTACATTCTGGTGCTGGCGGTACTGTGGGCGGTGTTGTCGCCAAAAATCATGATGCTGGATTTTCGCAGACAAATATTGACCAACTATACCGACAAGGAAAAGGTCAACATGTTCGGCACCTATACCCTGACCATCGACCCGGCCAATCCCAAATATTTGTTTGAGAAATCGCCCAGCGGCAAACACAAGATGGCCTGGGAGGATTTGGTGCGAGTGGAATACGGCAAGCGCTATGTGTATATCTATATAAGCTTGAATACAGCCCTGGTGATTCCTGTCGAAACCGTCAAAAAAGGCAATCTCGAACAATTTGCCGCCCAGGCCGAAAAAATGATTGAGCTTGCGTCTTGACCCTGCGAAGGCTTTAGAGACAGGCAATCCTGTGACTCTAGGTTATGGCTTTAACCTGCCAAATCTCTGTGTTGTATGTAATGCCGGCAGGCATCCACGCACTCAGGTTTGGTTTTGTAGGGCCCTGCTATCATGTCGACCGTATAAAACCACCAGCCTTGCGCATTCACATAATACCGGTCTTGCGGCTTGAATACTGGATTAAAAGGTTTGCGGGAGCTGTTTTTCATGGGTTTATTTTAGCCGATTTTATTGCTGTACTTTCATGCTGAATTTCAAGAATTTATCATTGCGCCGGGGTGCGCGGATCTTGTTTGCCAATGCCTCGTTCACCATTCATAAAGGCGACAAAGTAGGGCTAACCGGCGCCAATGGCGTCGGCAAATCCAGTCTGTTTGCACTGTTAAGAAATGAACTGCATCCGGATGAAGGTGATTTCTCGATGCCCCCGGGACTGGAAATTGCCCATGTAGCCCAGGAAACACCGGCGGCCGCCTGCTCAGCCATTGATTATGTCATCGACGGCGACCAGGAATTAAGGCGCCTGCAACAGCACTTGCTCAGCGCCGAACAAATGCATGACGGCTTAAAACAGGCGGAGTTGCATGCCGCACTGGATACCATCGGCGGCTATACCGCTCAGGCCAGAGCCTCACGCTTAATGAACGGTCTGGGGTTTACAGCCGGATCAGGAGCTCAACCCGGTGAGCTCATTTTCCGGCGGCTGGCGCATGCGGCTTAATCTGGCGCAGGCGCTGATGTGCCGGTCGGATGTGTTATTACTGGACGAGCCCACCAACCATCTGGATCTGGATGCCGTCATCTGGCTGCAGGACTGGCTCTGTAAATACCCGGGCACCTTGTTGCTGATCTCACACGACCGCGATTTTCTCGATACCATCACCGACCATATTATTCACATCGAACAAAATAAGGCCGAAATCTACACCGGCAACTATTCGGCATTTGAAAAAATGCGTGCTGAAAAGCTGGCGCAACAACAGGCCGCCTATCTCAAGCAACAACGAGAAATCGCCCATATTCAAAGTTTTGTTAATCGCTTTAAAGCCCAGGCCACCAAAGCCAGGCAAGCTCAGAGCCGGATCAAGGCTTTGGAAAGAATGGAGCTGATCGCACTGGCGCATGTCGATTCACCGTTTGATTTCAGCTTCCCCAAGCCTGGACGGATGCCCAATCCCTTGTTAACACTGGCTAAGGCCGACATCGGCTATGGCCAAACCTGCGTGATCCAACAAGCCGGCTTATCCATCTCGCCGGGCGACCGTATTGGCCTGCTGGGCCCGAATGGCGCCGGTAAATCCAGTTTAATCAAAGTCCTGGCCGGCGATATGGCGCCCCTGTCCGGAATCCGGCAGGAAGCTGATGCTTTAAGAATCGGCTATTTTGCTCAGCACCAACTGGAACAATTGCGCCTGGATGAAAGCCCCTTATGGCATCTGCAAAAACTGGACAAGCAGGCCACGGAGAAAGATTTACGCAATTTCCTGGGCGGTTTTGACTTTCAGGGCGACAAGGTGCTGGAGCCGGTCAGGCCTTTTTCAGGCGGCGAAAAAGCCCGTTTGGTCTTGGCGCTGCTGGTGTATCAAAATCCCAATCTTTTGCTGCTCGATGAACCGACCAACCATCTCGATCTGGAAATGCGCCACGCTTTGAGCGTGGCTTTGCAGGACTATGAAGGCGCGCTGGTCGTGGTATCGCATGACCGGCATTTATTACGCTCGGTGACCGATCAGCTGTTACTGGTTGCCGGGGGTAAAGTACAGCCCTTCGAAGGCGATCTTGAGGATTACCGCGTCTGGCTGGCGGAACAGAAAAAGGGCGATGAAACTCCGGCAATTGACAATACAACCGCGGTATCGCGCAAAGATCAGCGAAAATTGGATGCAGAACGCCGGCAAAAACATAAACCCTTGTTTGACGCTTTAAAAAAGGCGGAAAATGCCGTCGAAAGCTATCATAATGAGCAAAGGCAGTTGGAAAAGCAGCTGGCGGACCCGGCAATTTATGCCGAATCGGAAAAACAGCGCCTAAAAACCCTGATGGAGCGCAAAGCTCAGGTCGACAAGGCGCTGGAAGCAGCCGAAGCAGCCTGGCTGGAAGCCGAGGAAAAACTGGAAGCGATTAAATAATGCCAATATGCTCCTTTTTACCCTTCGCCAGAGGGCGAAGGTGGAAATGAGGGAATTCGAGTAATAACGTCTTGGGACTGGTATAACGCCTGCGCAGCGGGATGGAAAATAAAGCAATGCTGGACATCTTAAAACTCATATTTGATATTTGCCTGTTCAAGAAAGGCCCTCAGGATGTGCCGCATTCGCGGACGCTGCTGCATATAATGCTGCTCGTCGATGCAGTGGTCAGTTTTTTGATGTTGTCCATGAGTAGCCAATGGCCTAGTGCATTATTGCAGGCCGGTGTTGGCGTTATACTGGTATTCGGCTTTAGCTGGATAATGCTGTATCTGGGACGGCGGCTGGGGCGATTTTATCAAACCAGCTGCGCATTATTGGGTACAGATGCGCTGATTAGTTTTTTTGCCTTGCCCGGCACGGCTTCACTGATAACAGGGCGCATGACTTTATTGGCTTTTTCAGTCATGCTTGGTTTAATGGCCTGGCACTGGGCAGTGACCGGTCATATTATTCGTAACGCGCTGGAAAAACCCTTGATGTTTAGCTTGGGTCTGGCGTTTTTATACATACTGGGATCTTATCAGGTGATGGCTTTGTTGTTTCCTGGAGTTACCGGAACTGAATAGGGGGAGTTATGGTAGGTTACAAACATATATTATTGGCGGCCGACTTTTCTGAGCACAACAAAGAGGTTGCGAACCGGGCAAAAGACTTGGCGGACAAATATCAGGCCAAATTGAGTATTGTGCATGTCATTGATAATTTGCCAATTGCCGATGAGGCGTATGGTTCAGCTATTCCTTTTGATGCCGATGTCACCGAAGAACTGATGACGGCAGCCAAAAAAAGACTGACAAAAGAGGCTGAATTACTGGGCATTGCGGAAGACTGTCAATGGCTGGAACTGGGCAGCCCGAAACTTGAAATTATCAGGCTTGCCGAAGAAAACGAGGTGGATCTGATTGTTGTCGGCTCACATGGACGGCATGGCTGGGCCCTGTTGCTGGGCTCTACGGCAAATGGCGTCCTGCATCATGCCCGCTGCGATGTGCTGGCGGTACGTTTGCAGGATGATTGATGCAGTAGCCCTAGTAGATTATGTTGTTTGGGGTGCATGCAACAGACAAACTGTCTTCCATAGGCCGGTTCAGGCAGAGTTTGAACGCCTTGTCTTGTCGCGGAAGTTGACCAGCAAGAGCAGCCTATAAAAAACTGAAGTACCCGTCATATTTAAAAAAAAGAGAATAAATAAATGATTGGGCATATAGAAAGTTATGATCCTGATATGCAAACCGGGGTGATAAAAAGTGGTAAAAAATTTTTTCAATTTCACATCGATGACTGGGTAGCGGAAGCGCCGCCCGAAGCCGGCGATGACGTGATGTTCGATGCCAATAAGACTACCGCGCTTAATATCAATCTGGTAGGCGCTTATCTGGTCAAACCAGAGGCGGTTAAATACCGGTATCTGGCGGCTGTCCTGGCTCTGGTTTTAGGTGGTGCCGGCATACACCGGCTGTATTTAGGCTATTATTGGATCGCTTTGATGCAACTGGCACTGACCTTTGTCACCGGCGGATTCGGTTTGCTTTGGGGATTTATCGAGGCCGTACTGCTGTTTGGCGGTCAGATGCACAAAGATGCCAAAGGCCGGCCGTTAAAATAAGCCGCACTCCACAGCGGGGCTTTTGCCAAACAAATACCCCAATCACCCGATTCTGCCGTACAAAAAAGAAAAGCCCCGGCTGTTAATAATAAACAGCCGGGGCTTTTTTGCTTAAAGCAACAGAGCTTTAAGACGGCACGTTTACATCATGCCGCCCATACCGCCCATACCGCCCATGCCACCCATATCCGGCATGCCATGGCCTTTTTCATCGCTAGGCGCATCTGCAACCATCACTTCTGTCGTCAGCATTAAACCTGCAATAGAAGCCGCGTTTTGTAATGCGGTACGCGTCACTTTCGCCGGGTCTAAAATTCCCATTTCGATCATGTCGCCGTATTCGCCGGTTGCCGCGTTGTAACCGAAGTTACCTTTGCCTTTGGCCACTTCGTTCAGCACAACCGAAGGCTCGTCGCCCGAGTTGGCAACGATTTGACGCAATGGCTCTTCCATGGCGCGGCGCAGAATATTGATACCCACGCTTTGGTCGTGGTTGGCTCCTTGCAGGCTTTCCAAAGCAGACAGGGCGCGAATCAGCGCGGTACCGCCGCCGGCAACCACGCCTTCTTCTACCGCTGCACGTGTTGAGTGCAACGCATCTTCTACGCGGGCTTTCTTTTCCTTCATTTCCATTTCAGTCGCCGCGCCGACTTTGATCACGGCAACACCACCGGCCAATTTAGCCAGGCGCTCTTGCAGTTTTTCTTTGTCGTAGTCAGAAGTGGCATCTTCAGCCTGGGCACGAATTTGGGCAACACGGCCCTTGATTTGCGCTTCAGAGCCCGCGCCATCAATAATCGTGGTGTTTTCCTTGCTGATTTGGATTTTCTTCGCGGTACCCAATTGAGCCAGTTCCGCTTTTTCCAGACTTAAACCCACTTCTTCAGAAATCACTACGCCACCGGTCAACACAGCGATGTCTTCCAGCATGGCTTTACGACGGTCACCAAAACCAGGCGCCTTAACTGCCGCGACTTTGACGATACCACGAATGGTATTGACCACCAGCGTCGCCAGGGCTTCGCCTTCGACATCTTCAGCAACGATCAATAATGGCCGGCCGGATTTGGCAACGGCTTCCAGAATAGGCAACATTTCGCGGATGTTGGAGATTTTTTTGTCGTAAATCAGAATAAACGGATCTTCCAGCTCAACACTCATGTTTTCCTGGTTGTTGATGAAGTAAGGCGACAGGTAACCGCGATCAAACTGCATACCTTCAACCACGTCCAGTTCGTTGTTCAGGCCAGTACCTTCTTCAACGGTGATCACGCCTTCTTTGCCGACTTTTTCCATGGCTTCGGCGATAATTTGGCCGACGGATTCATCAGAGTTTGCAGAGATGGTGCCGACTTGGGCAATCGCTTTGTTGTCTGTGCAAGGCGCAGCAGAGGCAACGATCGAATCAACCACTTTGGAAACCGCCAGATCGATACCGCGTTTCAGATCCATGGGATTCATGCCCGCAGCAACGGCTTTTAAACCTTCGTTAACGATAGATTGAGCCAATACCGTTGCAGTGGTGGTGCCGTCGCCGGCTACATCGGAAGTTTTTGACGCCACTTCCTTAACCATTTGCGCGCCCATGTTTTCGAATTTGTCTTTCAATTCGATTTCTTTCGCAACCGATACCCCGTCTTTAGTGATGGTGGGGGCACCGAAGCTTTTGTCGAGAATCGCGTTGCGGCCTTTTGGACCCAGGGTTACCTTGACTGCGTTTGCCAAAATGTTAACGCCTCTTACCATACGGCCACGTGCGTCATCACCAAATAATACGTCTTTTGCTGCCATTTTTTTTCCTAAACTATTGTTAAATGATTATGAGTAAAATAAAGACTCGGGATTAACCTAAAACGCCCATGATGTCTTCTTCGCGCATAACGATCAGTTCTTCGCCATCAACTTTAACTTCGTTACCGGCATATTTGCCAAACAGCACTTTATCGCCCACTTTTACGTCTAATGGACGAACTTCGCCACTGTCCAGCAGTTTGCCATTGCCAACGGCCAATACCACACCTTGGCTTGGCTTCTCAGCCGCAGAACCAGGCAGAACGATGCCTCCCGCAGTGGTTGTTTCCTCTTCAACGCGTTTGACAATCACTCTGTCATGTAACGGACGTATTTTCATCAATATCTCCTAACATTAAAATTTAAAAGTTAAACTGGTTATTAGCACTCGCCAGCAATGAGTGCTAATAATAATCAGATTTTGCAGTCCGTCAAGTTCTTTGGCATCATCCCCGCTCATCATCCCGATTCAACATGCCCCATGAATGACCACCAATTACTCCGCTACAGCCGTCAAATCATGCTGCCCCTTTGCGATATTGAGGGACAGCAAAAACTCCTGAATGCCCACGTGCTTATCGTCGGCGCCGGAGGTCTGGGCTCGCCCGCCTCAATGTATCTAGCCGCAGCCGGAATAGGCAATATCACCATTTATGACGATGACGAAGTGGATTTATCCAACCTGCAACGACAGATTGCTCATCACACCGGCGATATAGGGACTGATAAAGTAATTTCAACCCGCCAGACGCTGAATAATTTAAATCCTGATGTACAGGTGAGGGCGATTAAACAGCGGCTGGCAGGTAAACAGCTTGAAACAGAGGTCAAAAATGCGGATGTTGTCCTGGATTGCAGCGATAATTTCAGCACCCGCTTCGCCATTAACAATGCCTGCGTCAAACAGCAAACGCCGCTGGTTTCAGGCGCGGCTATTCGCTTTGAAGGCCAGGTTTCGGTGTTCACCCCCGGCAAAAACGATAGTCCCTGCTACAACTGTTTATACGCCAGTGACGGCGAAGAACCGCAAAACTGCGCGACCAATGGCGTGATAGCACCCATCACCGGCATTGTCGGCAGCATTCAGGCGCTGGAAGCCATGAAGCTGATTATGGCGATTGGTGAAACATTAACCGGCCGGCTATTGCTGCTGGATGGCTTGAGCATGGAATGGAACACCATGAGACTGCGTAAAAATGCCAATTGCCCGACATGCGGGGCGCAATGACTCATTAACCGTGGGGGTGAAATTTCCAGGCAGCAAGGACGTGTCTGGAAATTGTTTCAACAAGCAGTCTATTTTTTTCCAAGCAGGCCTTTAATATAATGAATTACTGTTTCCGCCAGCTCGTTAACCAATGATGGGCTATCGCCGTGCGGTTCTGTTTCTCCGAAAGGTTTACCGTTTTTTTGTGTAAATTTATAGATGAAATAGCCCAACGGGGCAAACGCAAATGCAGCTATTAACAACATAACCAAAAACAGCTCGGTCACTCCGTTCATAGTTCCTCCTCATAATGTGAATTGTCTTATTATTTTTTTGGTGAACGCCGATAATACCCCACTTCCGGTAAAAAAACACCCATCCAATTGCAGGCAAGCATCTAGTAAATGAACTACTTCCAATGGATACCTGAAGGAAATCAATTTATTCTGCCCCGCAACCGGAGGCCACATTATTAACCTCCGGTGTATAGCATGCCTTATGCGTTGGGATTTACCTCCCAAGGCTTCAGCCACCGCACAGTTTGCTTTAATACCAGCCAAAAGTTGCGCAAAAAAAAACTTCATCGTATACTTCAAATCAGCTTACTTGATCAAGCTAGCATATAATTCCTAAAAACTCCTGGAGGTTAATACTATGAAATGGGAAACACCGAGCTATACAGACCTGCGTTTTGGTTTTGAAGTAACCATGTATATTTACAACCGTTAAGAACCAATTGCTTAGGCTAAAAAGGGGCTCATCATGAGCCCCTTTTTTTTGCCTGCCAGCCTTTATTCCCGTATCATTCACAACCACTTTACCAATGTTAATCCGCTTGTAAACTATGAAAATCAGAGTTCTCGGCTCAGGTGCTGGCGGCGGCTTCCCCCAGTGGAACTGCAACTGCCATAATTGCCACCGCTTGCGTCATAAGCAAATGAACGGCAAAGCGCGTACCCAATCATCTATTGCCGTCAGTACCGACAACACAAACTGGCTGCTTTTTAATACCTCGCCCGACATTCGCGCCCAGCTTGAAGCCTTCCCGGCGATACAGCCCAAAGAAGGCGTACGCGACACCGGCATCAAAGCCATTATGCTGATCGACAGTCAGATCGACCACACGACCGGCATGTTGATGCTGCGCGAAGGCAAGCCCCTCGAGGTCTATTGCACTGACATGGTCAAACAGGACCTAAGCTCTGGCTTTCCGCTATTCACCATGCTGAAACACTATTGCACGGTCAATCATCACCCCGTCCCGGTCGACGGCAGCAGCTTCACTATTCCCGGCATAGACGACTTGCGCTTTTATACCCAAGCCCTAAAAAGTAAGGCGCCGCCCTACTCCCCGCACCGGCATGATCCGCATGAAGGCGACAATATCGGCGTCATTATCGAGCAAATTTCCACTGGCAAAAAAGTTTTTTACTCACCTGGACTCGGCGAGATAGAGCCCCACGTCATGGCAGCCATGCAATCCGTGGATTGCCTGCTGGTTGATGGCACGTTCTGGACCGACGACGAAATGTGCACTCAGCACATCAGCCCTAAAAAAGCCCGCGAAATCGGCCATTTGCCGCAATCGGGCCCGGGCGGCATGATAGAAGTGCTGAATGGCGTTGCCAATACACGCAAAATATTGATTCATATCAACAACACCAACCCGATTCTGGATGAAGATTCAGAGGAACGCAAGACACTGGACGCCGCCGGCATTGAAGTGTCTTACGATGGTTTAGAAATTGACTTATAAGGAACCCCATGAGCAGCTGCGACCCTAAATCCGATCAAGCCCCCTGGAGCCGCGAAGAATTTGAAGCCAAACTGCGCGGCATGGAAAAGTACTACCACATTCATCACCCCATGCACACGCTGATGAATGAAGGCAAACTTAACAAACATCAGTTACAAGGCTGGGTCGCCAACCGCTTTTATTATCAGGTGATGATTCCGATCAAGGATGCCAACATCATGGCTAACTGTCCAGACCGGGAAACCCGCGCCAAATGGGTGCAGCGGATTCTCGATCACGACGGACATCCCGGCGATCCCGGCGGCATCGAGGCCTGGATACAGCTGGGCATTGCGGTCGGCTTAAGCCGCGAAGAAATTACGTCTTTAAAGCATGTATTGCCGGGCGTGCGTTTTGCTGTCGATGCTTACGTCAACTTCGCCCGCCGCGCCGAATGGCATGAGGCCGCCAGCTCATCACTGACCGAGCTGTTCGCGCCCAAAATACACCAGCAGCGCCTGGACAACTGGCCAGAGGTATACCCATGGGTTGAACAGGAAGGCTATATCTACTTTCGCAAACGCCTGACCGAAGCGCGCCGCGATGTCGAGCACGGTTTGCAGCTTACTTTGGACTGGTATAAAACCCGCGAACAGCAGGAGCGCATGCTGGATATCCTCAAGTTTAAACTGGATGTGTTATGGACGATGGCGGATGCGATGTATCTGGCTTATATCAACAATATGCCGCCTTATTTTAATATTGAAAAATAGCTTCTGAAGTTTGTATAGATTATATATTGCGCATTTCGGCACCATAATTTAGCGCCCTGCAATCCATCAGCACGTAAATTTTGTATTCAAGGTTATTTGATGACACAGAAAAATGATTGGTACGATGAAGATACGGAGCTTAATGAAGAATATTCAATTAAAGAATATGATGTAACAGCTTCCCCAAACGATTTTAAATCTTAAAACTTTATTTGATTTTGTAGAGTCTGGTGCACTCGTGATACCAGTTTTCAAGCGAAATTATGTGTGGGATCTGAGCAAGAGCATCCAAACTTGATTGAATCAATTTTACTAGGCTTGCCAATTCCACAGATATTTCTATACGAAGAGTCGAGAAATAAGTTTTTAGTTATCGATGGACAACAACGGCTGATGACTATCTACTACTTCATAAAACAAAGATTTCCAAGAAAAGAAAAGAGAGTAGAACTTCGACGCATTTTCGGAGAACACGGGAAAATCCCTGACGAAATTTTGGAAGATGATACTTATTTTAAAAAGTTTAATCTTTCTCTTTCTGATCCAATTCCTAAGCAAAAAAACAGGTATAACGGACTTAATTACGCAACCCTTGGTGAGCATAAATTGAGTTTTGATATGCGGACTGTTCGAAATGTTATCGTTAAACAAAATCTCCCGGAGGAAAATAATTCTTCTCTGTTTGAAATATTTAACCGATTAAACTCTGGAGGTATTAACTTAACCCCTCAAGAGATACGTGCCAGCCTATATCATTCTAAATTTTATAACATGCTTTTTAGAATCAACAATGACACACGATGGAGAAAATTGCTAGACGCATAAGAAGCTGCGCTCCATATGAGAGATGTCGAGATTCTTTTTAGAAGTTATCCCGATGCTCATTGATGGCGATCAATATAAACCTTCAATGGTAAAGTTTTTAAACGCCTTTTCAAATAAAAACAAAAACCTCAAAGAAAGTCACATTGACTACCTAGAAAACCTATTTAAAAACTTTCTCTGAAAACACCCAATATCGTACAGAAGAGCATTTTTTGGTTCATCTGGTCGTTTTGCTACTTATTCTTTGAAGCAGTCTTCGCCGCATGTTGTAGGGATGCTTTCAAGAACAAAACACTTGACACTTTAAAATTTAAGCCAGAATGTATTACTCGTCTTTTTGAAGATCCAGAGTTTGGAAATGCCTCGCAAACTGATACTGCAGGCAAAAGCAATGTAGAAACTAGACTTAAAAGAGCCCGAATTGTTTTCGGGGCTTAAAATGTCTTACTATTATTGATAGCTATGTTAGTCAACATAAAGAACTTACCGATTTTTTAGGTATCAACAACGAAATTTCACTTAAATTAAATGCCGACAGGGGATTTACAAAAGTTTTAATTTTGGCTTGTGCAAGTTATTTTGAAGACCGCATAGTCCAAATAATTTCTGAATATTCATCAGTTATTACAAACGGCAACAAGCTTATTTTGTCTTTTATTAGAAATAAAGGGTTAGAAAGACAATATCACACCCTCTTTGATTGGAATGCGAAAATAATGCAAACAAATTTTTCTCTTATTTTGGTGATGAATTAAAAACGAAGCATAAGACAGATTTAGCGTACCTTAAATGATTTAATGCGTATGGGAGCATGACTTTATGTTCTTAGGGCGTGCTAGAAACATCTTAGTCGATTCGAATTTTGCAAGTCCTGCATTGAGGAGACTCATGAAGAAATATATGAAAAATTCAAAAATGCAATTAAATTCATTGAGGATTTGGAATAAGTTTTACTATATCGACTTAACCCGAAGCAGATTCTCGCCAGCAATCAGCCATCTTCTGATTAATGATTTAGCCGTTTATGCGTGAAACCGCCCCTTCAACAAATACTACAACATGACTATCAACACAGACCAACTCATCCGGTTTTCCCCCATGCACCGCCTGCAATGGGAAGAAGCACAGCAGAAAGACGTCATCCTGTACCCTGAAGGCATGGTGGAACTGAATCAAAGCTCCGCCGAAATTCTGAAATTATGCGACGGCACCCGTAATCTTGGCCAAATCGTCAGTGAACTGGAACACAAATTCGCCACCAGCGGTCTTACCAACGACATCACCGCTTTCCTTGAGGTTGCTTTAAAAAATGGCTGGATCCAACAAAATTAATATCACCCCGCCACGCTGGCTGCTGGCGGAGCTGACCTATGCCTGCCCGCTGCAGTGCCCTTACTGTGCGAATCCGGTTAATTATGCCAATTATCAGTCCGAACTGAGCACAGACGACTGGAAGCGCGTACTGAGCCAGGCCCGCAAAATGGGCGCGGTACAGCTCGGCTTTTCAGGCGGTGAACCGTTAACGCGCAAGGACCTGCCGGAACTGGTCAAGCATGCCCGAGAACTGGGCTATTACTCCAATCTGATCACCTCCGGTTACGGACTGACCGAAGAAAAAATTATTCAGCTGAAGGAAGCGGGGCTTGATCATATTCAGGTCAGCATTCAGGCCAGCACCCAGGAGCTGAATGATCATTTGGCCGGCACCGAATCCTACCATCAGAAACGGGAAGTCGCCCGGCTGGTCAAAAAACACGGTTATCCGATGGTGCTGTGCGTGGTCATCCACCGTGAAAACATCCACCAGATGGCCGAAATCCTCACTATGGCGGAAGAACTCGGCGCCGATTATCTGGAACTGGCCAATACCCAATATTATGGCTGGGCCCATGCCAATCGCGACTTACTGATGCCCACGCAAGCGCAATTCGAACAGGCCGAAGCCATCGCCCAGGCCTTCAAAGAAAAAGTCGCCGGCAAAATGAAGATTTATTATGTCATTCCGGATTATTATGAGGATCGCCCCAAAACCTGCATGAACGGCTGGGGCACGACCTTCCTGACCATTGCCCCGGACGGCGTTGCGCTGCCCTGTCATTCAGCGCGCGAATTGCCTGGACTTGATTGCCCCAATGTCAAAGACTACAGCATCGAGCATATCTGGAACGAGTCCAAGGCCTTCAATTTTTTCCGCGGCACCGAATGGATGAAAGAACCTTGCCGCAGCTGCGATGAAAAAGAAAAAGATTTCGGCGGCTGCCGCTGCCAGGCTTATCTGCTCACCGGCGATATGTACAAGGCTGACCCGGTATGCAGCAAATCGCCTGATCATCATCTGATTCAGGCTGCGATTGATTCAGCACAGGCAAGCGCCCTGGCCAGCAATGAAAAACCGCTGATATTCCGCAACAGCAAAAACTCCCGATTAATGTCCTAGAAACTGCCTGCAGTTTCTGATTGCCTGACGGTCAAGGACTCCGAAGCCAATCCATCGTACCTGCTCCGGATTCATCCAGAGTGCGGACTGTTGGTACTGGCATAAGCGCGCCTTCCTGCGGCCTAGCTTGATGGCGATGACTTTTGCGTTGTTTTTCAAGTGCAGGAAGTCCGTAAAACGTATCTGACTTGCTGAGCACGAAATAACGCGCAGTCTTTTGACGGCATAGATGCCGATGTGTATATTTCATCCCCTTGAGCCAGCTACTGAACTGACGGCAAACAATTTGGCTGACTGCCAGCGCCCCAATACCGGGCCGCCATCTTGACAAAGGCCGTTTTCGCCGTGGATCGATCAGAGATTTAAGGTGCAATTTGCCCGATCCAAACATTTTCAACAAGGAGTATTCGTATGCAAACCACTTTGCCCTTTTTAAACAATCTACTTGCTGATTGGTATCAACTAACGCTTGATAATGCGCTGTACGCCATCAGTCTAGCCGTGTCCGTCTGGCTATTGACAGCAATCTTCTACAGCCTCAGGATCGGCTTTTTGAATAGAAGAAACCGTCTCAACACTCTCGCCGCGCACCAACAGATACAACAATTGCAAGAGCAAATTGCCACGAACACGGCGCTCATGGAACAGGCCAAAGCCGCCGCTGAGCAAGAGGCGCAACGCGCCGCTGCGCTTCAGGAGCGTATTTCCGGCCTCGGCAAGCAGTTATCAGAAGGCATTCAAACCCTGGCAGCCAATGCTGATTTAGCTGGGCAATCCTTGCCTGCGGCAGATACTCTTGAAACCGAAGGCTTGTGGCAGCGCTATAGTCAGAGTGTCCTGCAATTAATCGAGCGCTTACGAACAGAGCAACAAGCCGCAACCGAATTGCAACAGGCCTATCGTGCTGAAATTGCAAAACTTGCCGAAAAAGACCTTGAACTGGGCACATTGCAAGCCCGTCTGGACAGCCAGACTCAACAGTTTGCTCAGTTCGAATTAATTATTGAAGAACACAAAAACCAATTGAGGCAACAGGAAAACGCGGAACAACGCTTATCGGAAACCCTGCAAAAACATCAAGCCGATTTGGCACGACTTGCCGCATTAGAGCAACAAGCACTGGCATGGGCGAATAGCCAGCAACAGCCGGCACACCAGGAACAACCGCTAAAACCCCAGGAAGTCCTGATTGCCCAACAGGAACAGGCTCCGCCGGTCAAGACTGCTCCGATACTGCCTGAACCCGCACTTGCTGAAGTAAAGCCGCAGCCAGCTCAAATCGAAATAGAACCCGTCGGGTCCACGAAGCCCGCTGCACAAGAAACAGTACTGAAAGACCGCCTGTCAAAGCTCTTAAAGAGCCCCCAGCGCACACAACCGGCAAACTTAAAGACTTGTTTGCCAGCACCATGCGGCAAGTAAAAACGCTGGATGAAAAGCTGACGGGGCGAAGTAATTCGACGCCAGCGACCGGAGCAGCATGTTCAGCCAGACGAGCTTAACGTGGAGCCTCACGCCGTCACGGCAGAAACCCGCAGCCATGACAGCCAATCCGGAGTTTTAGACCAACGTCAACCGATTCATGCAGCCAAGGAACAGGGCAGCAGTACAGCCGGAAAACTCAAGAATCTGTTTGTCAGGTCCAAGCGCGCCTCATCTGCTGTGCCCGCCATGGTCGAAAAGTCGACTCAAGCGACTCCGCCCGAAGCAACTCAACCGTCTGAGCAATCTTCTGGCGATCAAGCCGCCACGACCGCCGGCGCCAACAAAAAAATGCCAGTCCAACTTAAAAATCTGTTCAGCAAATTCAAGCGCAATTAAAGGTTTAGGTTAGGCCTCTGCTTTATATTCGGCGTCTTATGATAGCCATGTGGCGACCAGATAACAGGATCGGGATAAAACCGATCACGCCGATAAGCACATAATCCACGGTTGTCTTGAGTGTATTTTTCATAGCCGCATCCTCTGTATTTTTTTATGGAAGGTTTGACAGGCCTAGGATCGTCAAGACTGGCCGGCAAGGGCAAAAAGCAAATTGGCCGAGCGGGGCTTAATGCTCCCGGAAACTGCCGTAATAGTACCCCTGATAAAACTGAACAAATAGCCAGTACTTTTATAACAGCGGCACCATCAACAAGGCAACTGTATTCACCATTTTGATAATGACGGCAGGACCGGCGGTATCGCCGGTAATGGCCGCTTTGTGTGCAAATGTCTGGACCTTTCTATCGCCTAAAAGATACTCCACGCAACTGTAACACCCGCCATAACGACCGCTATCATCGACATCAGTTTAATTAGAATATTCATTGCCGGGCCGGCAGTATCTTTGAATGGATCGCCAACGGTATCTCCGACAACACTGGCTTTATGGCAATCGCTGTTCTTACCGCCGTAATTGCCTTTTTCAATGTATTTCTTGGCATTATCCCAGGCTCCGCCTGCGTTATTAAGCATACTGGCAAGCGTGAAACCGGTAGTCATGCCGCCTGCAAGGAGGCCGACGACACCCGGAACGCCCAAAATAATCCCGGTTGCAATAGGAACAATGATCGCCATTAGAGCAGGGGCTACCATCTCTTTCTGTGCGCCACGGGTTGCTATCTCAACACATTTTGCATACTCCGGTTTTCCTGTTCCTTCCATAATACCCGGTATTTCACGGAACTGGCGTCTGACTTCATCCACTATTATTCCGGCATTCCTTCCGACAGCTTTCATAGCCATTGCACAAAATACAAATGTAATCATTGATCCGATGAATAAACCGGCAAGAAGGATCGGGTTAAAAATTGAAAGGTCGTAAGCTGCGGCAAAATCCCTTATGGTTGCATGGCTTAAATCAACCGCTCTCTGCCCTTCCTGAACGATTGCAGGTGCATGGCTCTTATAGAACAGAATATCGCCGATTTGTTTATAGCCATCGATACTTTTGTCTGCCATTCTCCCAAGCCACAATTTAACCTCTTCCATATAAGCGGCAATCAGCGCAAGCGCTGTAAGCGCTGCTGAACCAATCGCAAATCCTTTTCCGGTTGCCGCAGTGGTATTGCCAAGACTATCTAACGCATCAGTTCTTTCTCTTACCTCTTTTGGAAGATCGGACATCTCTGCATTCCCGCCGGCATTGTCCGCAATCGGACCGAATGTATCGGTCGCAAGAGTAATCCCTAATGTTGATAGCATACCTACTGCAGCGAAACCGATACCGTAAACGCCCATGGCAAAATTATGAAATCCGCCTGCAAACCCGTATGCGGCAATAATTCCGGCAGCTATGGTTAGCACAGGTAGCCATGTTGAGAACATACCGACTGCTATGCCTTCAATCACAACAGTCGCCGGTCCTATCTGTGATTGTGCTGCAATTCCCTGTGTAGGTTTGTATCCATAAGAAGTGAAATATTCAGCTGCCTGGCCAATAATTACACCCGCAACAAGACCTGAAACCACGGCACCAAATATACCCCATGAAATCCATCCTGCATAAGCCATTAATGCAAGGACGGCAAGGATAAGCGACGAACTGCCTCCTGTACCCAGCAGTAATGCATTCAGAAGGTTTTTCGGCGTAGCCGACTCTTTGGTTCTTACCAAATAAACGCCTGCAATCGACAGGAATACACCGACGCCGGAAACAAGCATCGGCGCAATAACGGCATTCATCTGCTCGCCTCCCGTCAAGGAAGGAAGCGCCGCGCCAAGCGCTGCCGTTGCAAGAATCGATCCTGCATAGGATTCATAAAGGTCTGCCCCCATTCCTGCTACATCACCCACATTGTCGCCGACATTATCGGCGATGGTTGCCGGGTTTCGCGGATCGTCTTCAGGAATGCCTGCTTCCACTTTACCAACCAGATCGGCGCCCACGTCAGCCGCTTTGGTAAAGATACCACCGCCGACACGAGCAAATAAAGCCTGAGTCGATGCACCCATGCCGAATGTTATCATCGTAGCGGTAATTTCAATGAGTTTCTGATGCTCATCAATTCCCGCCGGCACAAAGGTCAGGCCCATAAATTCGAGTCCTGTCGCACTATGTTCAGGTGTGAAAATAACCCCGTTTAAAAAAAGGAACCAAAGCGAAATATCAAGAAGACCGAAGCCTACAACGACCAGTCCCATGACGGCACCGCTTCTTAATGCGATCTGTAAAGCTGTATTGAGCGACTTTGAAGCTGCCCAAGCAGTTCTGTTGGAAGCAAAAGTTGCAGTACGCATTCCCAGGTAACCGCACAAGCCGGAAAAGAAACCGCCGGTAAGAAACGCAACAGGTACAAATGGGTTCTGAACACCCATATAAGCCAGTATTGAAAGCAGGGCGACAAGCACGATAAATATCTTTCCTACTACTGCGTACTGACGCTTAAGATAAGCCATAGCGCCTTCCCTGACATACGAAGCGATCTCTTTCATTTTATCCGTCCCTTCTTCCTGAACAATCATGCTCTTGTAAAAGATCCAGGCAAATAACAGAGCGAAGAGCGCTGAAAGCGGCACCATCCAAAAAATACTACTCATCATGATATCTGTATTTAATTTAAATTAATGGTTTTGAACTTTACAACCACCGGCTAAAAGCGGGTGAGATCGAATAACGGGCCGAAAGTCCGGAGACCCGTCGACTTAACTATGCGTCTTAGTTAGTTGCGCTGCCGTTGGCCGTCTCATCAAAACAGCTTGTTATGGTCATTATTATCGCGCTCTGCCACCAACAATAATGGATTGCTATCAGCCAGACAAGTATTAATCAAGGTTAATGATGGCTAATTACATTTTAGGCAGAACCGGGTAAAATACCCGCCAATGTCTTGACGGAAAAAGACTAAACCAGTAGTTTATCCATCCTTTTTTGAAAATAAAACCAAGTGTTTTGGTCTTGCATTTTAAAAAACGCATATAATCACCTTCAATGAAAGCCACATCAAGTTTATCGAGGATATTAGCGTGGAGCTAAACGGCGCACAAATCGTAGTTCAGAGCCTTAAAGACGAAGGCGTTGAATATATTTTTGGTTATCCTGGCGGAGCGGTATTGCATCTATATGATGCCATTTTCCAGCAGGATGATATCAAACACATCCTGGTGCGCCACGAGCAGGGAGCCACGCACGCAGCCGACGGCTACGCTCGCGCTACCGGTAAACCGGGCGTGGTCCTGGTGACCTCTGGGCCAGGCGCCACCAACGCAGTCACTGGCATCGCAACTGCTCATCTGGATTCGATTCCGATGGTGGTTATTTCCGGGCAGGTGTCATTGCCGGTGATCGGCAGTGATGCCTTCCAGGAGGTCGACATGGTCGGCATTACGCGCCCCTGCGTAAAACACAACTTTCTGGTCAAAGATGTCACCCAGCTGGCTGAAACCATTAAAAAGGCCTTCCATTTGGCCACAACCGGGCGTCCAGGGCCTGTCGTTGTCGACATTCCTAAAGACATAACCGACCCACGCATCAAGGTGCCCTACAAATACCCTAAAAAAGTGAACATGCGCTCTTATAATCCGGCAGTCACCGGACATAAAGGCCAGATCAAGAAAGCGGTAGATTTATTGCTGAATGCGCAAAAACCGATCATTTATTCCGGCGGCGGGGTAGTGCTCAGTGAAGCCAGTAAAGAGTTGACCGAGCTGACCCGCCTGCTGGGCTACCCGATCACTAACACCCTGATGGGCCTTGGGGCTTATCCTGCGACTGACAATCAGTTTGTCGGCATGCTGGGCATGCATGGGACTTATGAAGCCAACATGGCGATGCACGAAAGCGATGTCATTCTCGCTGTCGGCGCGCGTTTTGATGACCGGGTGACCGGCAAGCTGGATGAGTTTTGCCCGTATGCCAAAATCATCCATATTGATATCGACCCGGCCTCCATTTCCAAGACCGTTAAAGTGGATGTTCCGATTGTCGGCGATGTCAAGGCAGTATTGGAACAAATGCTTGAAGTCATCAAAGAACATAAACAGAAGCCGCACAAGAAAGCCCTGGACGCCTGGTGGCAACAAATCGACCAATGGCGAGCGCTCAACTGTCTTGAGTATGACCGTGAAAGCCGGCTGATCAAGCCACAATACGTCATCGAACAATTGTACGAAGTCACCAAAGGCAATGCCTTTGTTACCTCCGATGTCGGCCAGCATCAGATGTATGCGGCGCAATATTATCATTTTGACAAGCCGCGCCGGTGGATTAACTCGGGGGGACTCGGCACCATGGGCTTTGGTTTGCCGGCCGCAATTGGCGTTAAACTGGCCCATCCACACGCCGATGTCGCCTGCGTGACCGGCGAAGCCAGCATTCAGATGTGTATTCAGGAACTATCAACGGCCCTGCAATACAACACGCCGGTGAAAATTGTTAACCTGAATAACCGCTACATGGGCATGGTGCGGCAGTGGCAGGAATTTTCCTATGAAAGCCGTTATTCCCATTCCTATATGGATACCATACCCGATTTCGTCAAACTGGCCGAGGCCTATGGCCATGTCGGCATGTTGATCGAAAACCCAGAAGACGTCCGACCCGCTTTGGAAGAAGCCTTTGCCATGAAAGACCGTACCGTGTTTTTGGATTTTCAGACCGACAGAACAGAAAACGTCTATCCGATGATTGAAGCCGGCAAAGCGCACAATGACATGAAATTACGTGTAGCACCGGGCACGTCGACCGACAGGGAGTTGGCATAATGCGACATATTATTTCCATTCTGATTGAAAATGAATCCGGCGCCCTATCGCGTGTGGCCGGTTTGTTTTCTGCGCGCGGCTACAATATCGAATCATTAACCGTGGCGCCTACCGAGGACCCGAGCCTGTCGAGAATGACGCTGGTGACCCGCGGCAGCGAGGATATTATCGAGCAAATCACCAAACAACTGAACAAATTGATTGATGTCTTCAAGCTGATCGATTTGGCCGACACCGTCCATATTGAGCGCGAACTGATGATGGTCAAGGTGAAAACCACGGAGACAACGCGCGAAGAAATCCGCCGCATGACCGACATTTTTCGCGGCCGCATTATTGATGTCACGCCGACCAGCTATGTCGTTGAAATGACAGGCCCTTCAGACAAGCTCGATGCCTTTATTGCCGCGCTTGACGCAGACCATATTATTGAAGTCGTGCGCTCGGGACCGACAGGCATTTCCAGAGGCGAAAAAGGGCTGCATTTATAATTCAGGCCCCTGCTAAACCACTTACTCATTTTAAAAACAGCAAAAAATAGGAAAACTCATGCAAGTTTATTACGACAAAGATGCCGATCTTTCAATCATCAAAAGCAAAAAAGTAGCCATCATCGGTTACGGTTCTCAAGGCCACGCCCATGCTAACAACTTAAAAGATTCCGGCGTTGAAGTTGTCGTGGGCTTGCGCGCAGGATCGCCCTCTGTCGCCAAAGCACAAGCATCCGGCTTGACCGTAAAAGACGTACCTGAAGCCGTCGCCAGCGCCGATGTCGTTATGATCCTGACGCCTGACGAATTTCAATCACAGCTTTACAAGAACGGAAATTGAACCGAACATCAAAAAAGGCGCGGCCCTGGCCTTCGCACATGGTTTTTCTATCTTGTACAACCAGATCGCGCCGCGCGCCGATCTGGACGTCATCATGATTGCGCCCAAAGCGCCCGGCCACACCGTGCGCTCTGAATTTGTCCGCGGCGGCGGCATTCCGGATCTGATCGCGATTCATCAAGATGCTTCCGGCCAGGCAAAAAAGCTGTGCCTGTCTTACGCATCGGCCATTGGCGGCGGCCGCTCGGGCATTATCGAAACCACTTTCCGCGACGAAACCGAGACTGATTTGTTCGGCGAACAAGCCGTTTTATGCGGCGGCGCGGTCGAGCTGGTTAAAGCCGGTTTTGAAACCCTGGTAGAAGCCGGTTATGAACCGGAAATGGCCTATTTTGAATGTTTACACGAGCTGAAACTGATTGTTGACCTGATGTATGAAGGCGGCATCGCCAACATGAACTACTCCATCTCCAACAATGCCGAGTATGGCGAGTATGTCACAGGCCCGCAAGTCATCAACGAAGAAAGCCGCTGGGCCATGCGCGAAGCCTTGAAGAACATCAGAAACGGCGAATACGCCAAGAAATTCATCCTGGAAGGCCTGACCGGCTACCCTGAAATGACCGCCAAGCGCCGTTTAAACGCAGAACATCCGATCGAAATTGTCGGTGAAAAACTGCGCGACATGATGCCATGGATCAAAGCCAACAAAATCGTTGATAAATCCAAAAACTAAACCTTAGTTTTAGGCATTAAAAAAGCCCGTCATCTGACGGGCTTTTTTTGTTCGGCTTAACCTAAATTCGTAAATTTCACCACGAAGTCCATATTTTTCGGAACTTCCCAGCATCATTTGTCATTCCGTAGCAGAGCGAGGAATCTTGAGGCTTGGCGCGTATATTCAAACGCTCAATATTTCTGCCGTCGGTCGAAATAACAGCAAATTCAAGTGTCTTATCAGAAACTTAAACTTTATGATAAATATCCGCACCTTCCTCAAGGAACTGCCGGGATTTTTCATCCATACCTTTTAGCAGCGCCTCTTCTTCATCTTTAATGCCTTTGGCCGCCGCATAGTCGCGTACATCCTGACTGATTTTCATCGAGCAGAAATGCGGGCCGCACATGGAGCAGAAATGCGCGACTTTCGCCGATTCCTTGGGCAGGGTTTCGTCATGGAATTCACGCGCTTTTTCAGGATCCAGACCGATATTGAACTGATCTTCCCAACGGAATTCAAAACGCGCCTTGGACATGGCGTTGTCACGCGCCTGCGCGCCCGGATGGCCTTTGGCCAGGTCGGCGGCATGGGCGGCAATTTTATACGTCACGATGCCTTCGCGGACATCCTGTTTGTTCGGCAAGCCCAAATGCTCTTTTTGGGTGACATAACACAGCATGGCGCAACCGTACCAGCCGATATTGGCGGCGCCGATGGCTGAAGTGATATGGTCATAACCGGGCGCAATATCGGTGGTCAGCGGGCCTAAGGTATAGAAAGGCGCTTCGCCGCATTCTTCCAGCTGCTTTTCCATATTGACCTTGATCATGTGCAAGGGCACGTGACCCGGGCCTTCAATCATGGTTTGCACATCGTGTTTCCAGGCGATTTTGGTCAACTCGCCCAAGGTTTCCAGCTCGCCGAATTGCGCTTCGTCATTGGCATCGTAAATTGAGCCGGGACGCAAGCCATCACCCAAGGAGAAGGACACGTCATAAGCCTTCATGATTTCGCAGATGTCTTCAAAATGCGTGTACAGGAAGCTTTCCGTGTGATGCGCCAGACACCATTTCGCCATGATCGAGCCGCCGCGCGAGACGATGCCGGTCATGCGTTTTGCGGTTAACGGCACATGATGCAGGCGCACGCCGGCATGGATGGTGAAGTAATCCACGCCCTGCTCGGCCTGCTCGATCAAGGTATCACGGAAGATTTCCCAGGTCAGGTCTTCGGCTTTACCGTTGACTTTTTCCAGGGCCTGATAAATCGGCACCGTGCCAATCGGCACGGGCGAATTGCGCAAAATCCATTCGCGGGTTTCGTGAATATTTTTGCCGGTCGATAAATCCATGATGGTATCGCCGCCCCAGCGGATGCCCCAGAGCATTTTTTCCACTTCTTCTTCAATCGAAGAAGTCACCGCCGAGTTGCCGAGATTGCCGTTAATTTTCACCAGAAAATTACGGCCGATAATCATCGGCTCCAGTTCGGGATGGTTGATATTGGCGGGAATAATGGCGCGGCCGCGCGCCACTTCAGAGCGCACAAATTCAGGCGTAATGACGTCCGGAATGGAGGCGCCGAAAGAATCGCCGGGATGCTGATCCTTCCATAACTCGCGCATTTCTTCCATTTTCTGGTTTTCACGAATGGCGATAAATTCCATTTCCGGCGTGATGATGCCTTTTCTGGCGTAGTGCATTTGCGAAACGTTCATACCGGCTTTAGCGCGGCGCGGCTTGCGGATAAGTTCAAAACGCAAGGCCGCGGTAGCGGGATCGTGCAGACGTTGATGACCGTATTCAGAACTCGGTCCCGTCAGTTGTTCAGTGTCGTTTCTTTCCTCAATCCAGGCCGAACGAACCGCGCCCAAGCCTTTTTTTAAATCCACTTCAACATTGGGATCGGTATAAACGCCGGAGGTATCGTAAACGTAAAGCGGCGGATTTTTCTCGGCGCCAAAATGGACCGGGGTATCTGACAGGGTAATTTTACGCATGGGAACTTGTATGTCAGGCCGGCTGCCTTGCACATAGATTTTTTCGGATGCGGGGTAGGAATCGATTTTTACACTACTGGCGGCAGTCTCAGTAATGTCTTTCAGAACAGCGCTCATGCTTATCTCCAACAACAACAAAACAAGGCGCAGGGAAATGGGGCTTTCCTACGCCGGTATTAACCGGAGTCAGGTTCAAAGGGTTTCTCTCAGCCTCAAAATAAATCCTTGAAGCACCCCTAGCCTTTACGGATGTCGATCTAAATTAAAGGAAAATGCCCCGGATTGCAAGAAAAGCCCGTATTAAAGGGCATGCTTAACTATTACATCATGCTTCTGATGTTCAAGAACGAGAAAGGATCGTTAGACTGCCCCATTGATATGCGATATTTAGAGCCCATCAGATAAGTCTGATTTCAAGCGTGTATCGCATATCCTTTTAAACAGCCCCATCCAAACTCCAAAAAGATACGCGATGCGCATATTACTGCGCGCGGAATGGCCTAAAACGTGTTGCCTGATAAAAGATAACCCGGAGAAGTGAATCAATGAAGTATATTCTCCATTTATCCCTGGCTCACTGGAATCGCCGACTATCACTGGGCTGATAAATCCAATCAAATGCTATGCGGTCGATTTCCACGTCGGTGAGCATAATCTTGGCGTAGTGCTTACCGTCTCGCATGCGGACACAGTACACACCATTAACAGTTGCCTTCACCCAGTGAACCTGATAGCCAGACACCGGGCACTCCTCTACGTCATCTAAGCGAGTCTCTGGCATCTCCTGGATGCCCGAATTAGCTCCTTCATCCTGGGGGGCACCCGAGAACTTGAGGGTCTCGTTTTGCGCAAATAAGAGGGCATATGGCTCTGGGGATTCATAATTCGACACCAAGATGTCGGCCTTCCCTGAATCCCATTTAACTAGCTTATTCATCTCGAAGTTGAAGCCGCTTCGATCAAAGTGCCTGAAACCATCGAAGACTGTTACATGGCCAGCATGAAGCTCTTGCTGTCCTGGACTGGCTGTTACTTTCGTCCCCGTATCTTGCGAATTATGCCACTTCTGATATCCCCAATTACTCACTCCTGCAACCAGTACCAAGATCACGGCAAACATATGGATAGGAGAGACGTTGCAATAGCCTAAAGGTGGATTGCCTTGGTGTTTCAGCCCCTGGCTTTGTGGCTTGCATGACCGCTGGCGATTTTAAAGCGCCTCTCAGGACCATATTGATATCCTGGACTAGCTGCACAAAATTCGCCGACGGCTGGTTCGGATGCCAAGCTGAAATATCGGCAGCTTGGATGCTGCGAAACCCTATTGGCGGCTCGACAGAATCCAACAAAACAGGAATCAAAATACCTCGCTTTTGGCCTTCATCTGCTTCTCAACGACCCAGCTAGAAACGATAGAATTCTGCGACCAAATAACAATCACGCAACTGGCATCGATTAGGGCTTGACCAATGTAGCTTCGCCAAGTTTGTCCAGTTGGAATGCGTCGGTCCCAGAAGACAGACAAGCCCTGCTGTTCAAGGGCGAAGACAAGTGGTCGAATGCGCGATTCGTCCTCGTGAGCATAGCTTATGAATAGATCGGCCATTGTGCTGCCCTCTCGAATTTGGCATGAGACCTAACCAAATATTAAGCATACCAATAGACGCAAAAAATTGCATCACAGGTTTGCCTAAATGTTTATAAAAAATTAAAGCCTCTTTCATTTCATTCATAACAAAAAAATCAGCCTATCCTAAAATCAATGCAATCAGCCGCCAGCGTATTGTATCCTTGCAATATGGGCATCGCTGCCAACAGCCGGAATGCATAACGCCCGCTGTTACGTTACTATAGATCAACCCTATACGATAAACCACCAAAACCATGCCAAGTTACCGCAAGCATTACGACTAACCAATCAACTATAACCATGGCAAAAATACTCATCATTGGCTGCGGCGATATAGGCAGCCGGCTTGCTCAGGTGCTGTCCGATAAGGGCCATCAGGTCACCGGATTGAAACGGCATCCGCCTGACGGCAACAGCAACATCAACTATGTGAGCGCTGATATCACAAAGCCAGCGATGTTGGACGGTTTACCTGACGATTTCGAGCAGATTTTCTTCATCGTTTCCGCCGACGGGCGCAATGAACACAGCTATCGGGCTATTTATGAAACGGGCTTGGATCATTGTTTGGCCAAATTTCCAAAACAACCGTGGCTATTGGTCTCGTCGACCAGTGTTTACGGCCAATCCAAAGGCGAGTGGATTGATGAAACTCTCTCCGGCTCAACCGGACAGCGTAAACAGCCAGCTCATCCGGCAGGCTGAACAAAAACTGACCCGTGCAAATCCCGAAAACATCATCGTCCGCTTTTCCGGAATTTATGGCCCGGGCCGTGAATATTTGCTGAGGATGGCCAGGGAGACACCCGCCATCCAACAACAGCCGCCTTATTTCACCAACCGGATACATCAGCAGGACTGTGTTGGCGTTCTAGCGTTTTTGCTGAGCCAGCGTTTAGCCGGGCGAAAGCTGGAGCAGTGTTATTTAGCCAGCGATGATGATCCGGCACCGCTGTGGGAGGTCGTCAGCTGGCTGGCTGAACGCATGAAGTGTTCTCCTCCCACGGTCAAACCAGTCAGCCCTGATGCCTCGATGAATAAGCGCTGCAACAACCAACGGCTGAAAGCGTTAGGCTACCGGTTCCAATATCCCAGTTATAAAGACGGTTATGCAGCATTAATCGATCAATCCAAATAATGAATGACTGATCCTCAACGGGTTTACTTTCGGCGAACCCAATTGTTTGCACCAAAGCGTGTATAAAAGTGTCTTAAATCCTACCTGTTTGCTGATCTCAGGTTTTAACGGAGCCAGGACTGGACAAAAGGTTGATAAAAACGCATATCCTGAACAGTAGCGCCACGCCGGCCTACCAGCGCAGACGCAAAAGCTTGCGCCCGTTCCATGGTCAGCTGGAGAGGCCAGCCCAGATGAATGCCCAGCATCAATACCGCCGCAAAAGCATCTCCCGCGCCCACTGTATCGACCATTGGTAATGACTGAACAGGCGCGACGGCGCATGACTCCCCCGCACTATTTATCGCCAATGCTCCCTGTTTGCCGCAGGTGACAATCAGCCCTTCCAGCTTATGCGCTTTTAAAAACCGGCTCATGCTGGTGTTTAAATCAGTGATTTCTGGCTGAAGGGCTTGCAACTCATGATGGTTAAGTTTCACCCAATCGGCATCATCAACCAGCGCCAGAACTTCCGTTTTATTCCACCAGGGTTCACGAAGATTGGCATCCATAAACAGCTTGCCGCGATGGTGCTGTTTTAAAACCGCTAACGCCCGCCTTGAAACCTCATGGCGCAGCGCTAAAGTGCCATGATAAAGCAATCCGTCATCGCCTTTTGGCTTCAACTCATCGGCAGCAATGAAATCATAGGCCTGCTCTGGCACAATCGCATAACGGGGTTCGCCCTGTTCGATAGATACCTGCACCGTGCCGGTCGGATGTTCTTTATCCTGTTGCAAACCGGATAAATCCATCTGCCAATCTTGCATGGCCGTTTGTATGGCATCACCCATCGGGTCTTGTCCGACCCGACTGATAAAACGCGGCTGTTGCTCAAAAGCTTGTAAATGCCAGGCGACATTGAACGGCGCGCCGCCAAGCACGCAACTGCCATCAGGAAAATGGTCAAACAACACTTCGCCAAAAATCTGGATGTGGTTGTTATTCATTGAATTTCATCCAATTGTTATGAATGCGGCAGATAATAGGAATCGCCCTCTAATCTACCCGCACTGAATTTGCCAATGAAGTCCGTAAAACCAACTTGTGCCAAGTACAGGGCGCCTTAAGTTTTATGCAACTTCGCCAATTGTTTCGCCTTTTGTCGTTCTTCAGCACAGGTATTAACTATCAGTACAGATTTGAAGACGCGGATCATAATCCTCAAATGATTTTCGCCATCACCGGAAAATTACCAAGTTCTCAACGCCATGCTGAATGGAAGACCTTAACTCTCTACCAAAAAGATAAATAATTGACACTAGAAAAATGATTTTTTTTATCAGCAATGTTAGAATTCATATCATTAATGACTAAGCTAACGTACCGGATGTCGACAGACGCTCAACCAACACCTTATCATCGTCCTGCACTGGAATTCAAAAGCAGCACCTTTTCTGTACCCGTTTTAGTTTTATCCAGCAATGATTTAATAATAATTGAGCAGCAGCTACAGGAAAAAATCAATCAAGCACCAGAGTTTTTCAAAAATTCGCCGCTGGTATTTGATTTGCAGGAGCTGAACAAGCACGAAATCGATATTGATTTTACCGCCCTGACAGCTCTTATTCGCACTCTCGGCTTACTGCCGATAGGCATACGCGGCGGGACACCACAACAAAATCAACAGGCTATCGCATTGGGTATTCCTGTGCATTCGATTCATGGCAATAGCACTGCATCGATCGAAGGGCCAAAAACCAATAAAATCAATCCTGAACCGCCAGCACCACAAGCCGATGGTTTAACCTCAACAATACTGCTTACCCAGCCTATCCGTTCCGGACAACGTGTTTATGCCAAGGGGGATTTGATTATTCTAGCCCAGGTCAGTGCCGGCTCCGAAATAATGGCCGAAGGCAATATTCATGTCTACGGCACCTTAAGAGGCAGAGCTCTGGCAGGTGTTCAGGGTAATCTTGACGCTCGCATTTTCTGTTCCGATTTGCAGGCTGAGCTAATCTCAATTGCCGGTAACTATAAAATCAGTGAAGACCTGGATAAATCTGTACGTCACAAACCGGTTCAGATCTATTTGCAAAACCAAACTTTAATCATTTCAGATCTTTAATACGTTCCGCTAACTTGGAGGAAATACCATTGGCAAGAGTCATAGTCGTCACATCGGGTAAAGGCGGTGTTGGTAAAACAACAACGAGTGCCGCCATCGCCATGGGGCTTGCAAAAAAAGGCCACAAAACAGCGGTCATAGATTTTGATGTGGGCTTACGCAACCTGGATTTAATTATGGGCTGTGAGCGCCGCGTTGTTTATGATTTTATCAACGTTATCAATGGTGAAGCGACGCTTAATCAGGCCCTGATCCGGGATAAACACTGCAATAAGCTGTACGTATTACCGGCCTCGCAAACTCGCGATAAAGATGCTTTAAGCCAGGAGGGTGTCGGT
The DNA here is from genome assembly GCA_963696315.1 of uncultured Gammaproteobacteria bacterium. GTDB lineage: Bacteria > Pseudomonadota > Gammaproteobacteria > Methylococcales > Methylomonadaceae > CAWKEY01. Next base: position 29,285 of record CAVOJU010000051.1, on the reverse strand, counting down.
AGAATTCTGGATGAACTGAAAAAGGACTTCAAATATATAGTCTGTGATTCTCCAGCCGGCATTGAAAGAGGCGCCCATTTGGCCATGTATTTTGCCGATGATGCCTTCGTCGTCACTAATCCCGAAGTATCTTCGGTCAGGGACTCAGATCGTATGCTAGGCATTCTAGCGAGCAAGTCCCGCCGGGCAGAACAAAACGAAGAGCCCATCAAGGAATATCTTTTACTAACCCGCTATTCTCCTGAACGCGTGAAATTAGGTGAAATGCTCAGCGTAGATGATGTACAGGAAATTTTATCGCTGCATTTGCTGGGCGTTATTCCTGAATCCAAATCGGTGTTAAACGCTTCCAACTCCGGTACGCCGGTTATTCTGGATGAAAAAAGTGATGCCGGACAGGCTTATGCCGATATCGTTGCGCGTTATTTGGGCGAAGATAAACCCCATCGTTTTATTGATGAGAAAAAAGGCATCTTTGGGAAGCTTTTTGGGGGTAAATGATGAGTTTACTGGATTATTTTAGAACCACTAAACCACGTTCGGCTTCGGTTGCAAAAGAAAGATTGCAAATTCTGGTAGCCCATGAACGTTCTTCCCGCCATCAACCTTCCTATCTTCCCCAGTTACAGAAGGAATTGATGGAAGTTATTCGCAAGTACGTCAACGTTGAGCAGGACGCCATCTCGGTAAACTTTGAACAAGATGAAGACCAGGAAACCCTGGAATTAAATATCGTGCTACCTGATAATCAATTTAAACAATCTTAATTTTTTAACCCCTACTAACTTAAAGGTGATCCATATGAATGATGTAATCGGTGATGCTGCTGGCAAAATTTGGAAATTTCTGAATGAAAACGGCGAAGCCAGTGTAACTAAAATTAGCACTGAAACAGGTATCGGCAAAAACGATATTCAACGCGCCATTGGCTGGCTGTTGAAAGAAGACAAGCTGGTGATAGAGCTGAAAGGCCGCGCAGAAACTTTATCATTGAAGTAATGAGAGACCAGGGAACAGAATTTAAGTGCCTGAAAAAGCGATTACATTTTTGATCCCTGAGGGCATGTCGTTCGCATGCCCGTTCATACTGAAAAGGATTGCCTGGCTGAAGCGGTGCGTTTCAGCCAGGTTTACTGCTGTTTACTCCATCAGATCAAAAACAGGGTTGCCAGGCCAAGAAACGCCATAAAGCCAATCACATCAGTCACGGTGGTCAATAAAACTCCGCCTGCCAACGCGGATCTATGCCCACTTTTTGCAGCATCAATGGGATGCTGGCACCGGCAATCGCCGCGCAAATCAGATTGATCACCATCGCACTGCCTAATAGCACGCCAATACTGGCACTTTGGAACCATATCCTGGCAACGCTTGCCACCACCACTGCCCAGAGAATACCGTTAACCGCGCCGACGGCTATTTCTTTTTTAAATAATTTAGCGGCATTGGTGTTGCCAATCTGCCGTAAAGCCAAACCACGGATCACCAGGGTCAGCGTCTGACTACCGGCGATACCCCCCATGCTGGCGACGATAGGCATCAATACGGCCAAGGCCACAATCTGATCCAGCGTTGCTTCAAACAAACCAATCACCCAGGATGCCAGAAACGCGGTCAGCAAATTTACACCCAGCCAGATAGCGCGATGTCTTGCACTAGAGTCATAACCGGAGCGAACATATCCTGCTCTTCATCGAGACCAGCCATGCTCATCAACGAATGATCGCCTTGTTCGCGAATAACATCGACAATATCGTCAACGGTGATTCTGCCCAGCAATTTGCCGTTTTCAGCAATGACCGGCGCCGACAGCATGTCGCGCTGTTCAAATAGCAGAGCGACTTCTGCCGCCGGCATTTGATAGGGAATAGCATGGCTACTGGTATCCATTAATTCGGACACCATGGCAGCCGGATTTTTAGTCACCAACACCGACAATGGCAATACGTCCTGAAAAATGTCCCTGCGATCGACAACGATCAGACTGTCCGTGGCTCTGGGTATGGCACCGCGTTTTCTCAAATACCGCAATACCACAGCCAACGACATATCCCCCCGGACTGTCAGAAAATCGAGGCTCATTAAGCCTCCGGCAGTATAGTCATCATAAGATAGCGCGGATTCCAGCCGCGTGCGCTCCTGTACGCCAATCGATTCCATCACCTTTGAATGCAAAGGCTCTGGCAGGGAATGCAAGAGATCGACCAGATCATCCGACTCCAGTTTTTCGGCGGCTTTAATCAGATCTTTCCTGTCGGTAATATCGATCAGCCCTGCGGCGACTTCAACATGCAAACAGACTAAAATTTCGCCCATGGTGTTGGGAGGAATAACCGCCCAGATCTTTTTCCGCTCTTCCGGCGGAAGCGATTCAATTAAATGCGCGGTTTCTGCAGGATACAAGTTATGGATAAAACTTCTTATCTGATAAAGCGATCCCTGGACCAGCAATCCTGATACTTGCTTAAGCAGAAGTTCGCTATTGTCCTGTTTTGCAGTAGCTGCCATAGGTAGTATCCATAAGGTATGGGCATGAGTAAAACCGGCGCCGGAATTGTGCTCATTGCCAGTTAAGAAATGCCCTATAAATCAGCTTAGAGTAATTCTCTGTGGCGGATAATTACATTAAGAGAGGGACTTTTAAATTGCTTGGCCAATGCATCAGCCAGATACACCGATCGATGCTGCCCGCCTGTGCAGCCGATGGCAACAGTCAAATAACTGCGCCCTTCATCTGCAAAGCGCGGCAACCAGCGCTGGAGAAAACGGGTAATATCCTGAAAAAATTCAATGACCAAGGCTTCTCCCTGAAGAAATTCGATAATCGGCTGATCTTTTCCTGTTAATCCGCGCAGCTCTGGAATCCAGTAGGGATTGGGCAACGTGCGCGCATCAAACACAAAATCGGCATCCAGTGGCACCCCATGTTTGAATCCAAACGACTGAAACAACAAGGAAATGTGGGGGGCAGTCCGTTCGCCCACCCGCTCGCGAATCAACTCCTGCAACTGATGGTAGTGCATTCGGCTGGTATCAATGACGACACTGGCAAATCTGGCGACCGGCGTCAGCATTTCCTTTTCAATTTTTAATGCTTCTTTGAGGGGAATGTTCACATCCGTCAGCGGATGCCGTCTGCGCGTTTCGCTATAGCGTTTCAATAACACAGACTCTTCGGCCTGCATGAACACAATCTCGCAAACGATGCCTTTACGGCGAATCAATTCCAGACTTTCCGGAAAGTTAATCAGGCTTTCGCTCTGATTTCTGGCATCAATGCCTATGGCGGTTTTGGCATAGGTTTTTTTATCCGCCAGCATGACATGATTGATAAAGTCTTCCAGCAAGATTACCGGCAAATTATCAATACAATAATAGCCACAGTCCTCCAGGGTTTCTAAAGCAATACTTTTGCCGGAGCCGGAAAGACCGCTAACGATTAACAGTTTCATAATTCATTGATTCAGGATTCGAGCCGCTTTTTCAGGCTTGAACCCTGAACCCTTGTCCTTGTTTTAGCGATGACTTCCAGTTTTTTCTTTATGTTTGGTAATTTGCCGATCCAGCTTGTCCACCATGTTGTCAATGGCAACATACATATCTTCCTGATGATCTTCAGCAAACAATTTCGCACCGCTCAGTTGCAGAGTTGCCTCCGCTTTTTGGACCAATTTTTCTACGCTTAAAATAACGTGTACATCAGTAACTCTATCAAAATGACGGGCTAATTTTTCAAATTTTGAATCAATGTGCGATTTTAACGCATCGGTTACCTCAAGATGATGACCTGTTACACTAACTTGCATGGAATAACTCCTTTATTTAATTATTTTAATAATGGCTTGGTTTGCTGTCAGCCGGCGCTACAAAATGCGCTTGCGCTGACTGGATGAAGAAATAAACATCGCTTCACGATACTTGGCTATAGTCCTTCTCGCAACATTGATGCCTTTTTCTTTAAGTAAATCGGATATCTTACTATCACTTAGCGGCCTGGCCGGGTTCTCATTTCCGATTAATTCTTTAATAAATGCCCTAATCGCCGTTGCTGAACACTCCCCTCCTCCTTCTGTTGAAACATGGCTGGAAAAGAAATATTTAAACTCAACAATGCCATTGGGCGTATGCATGTATTTTTGCGTGGTTACCCTGGATATGGTCGATTCGTGCAACTCCAACTCCTCGGCAATGTCCCGGAGCACCATGGGCTTCATGGCAATGGGGCCATGCTCAAGAAAACCCGTCTGTTTTTCCACAATACTGCGAGCCACTCGCAATAAGGTATCATTACGGCTGTGCAGACTTTTTATAAACCACCGGGCTTCCTGCAAATGATCCTTCATACAGGCGTTATCTTTGCTGTTATCCGCCCGTTTTATCATGGCCGAATAAAAGGGATTAATCCGCAACTTAGGCGCAATATCGGGATTTAAATTAACCTGCCAGATATCGTTATGTTTGACCACATAGACATCAGGTATCACATATTCAGAATCCGAATCCTGTATCTGCGCGCCCGGCTTGGGATCCAGGGTTCTGATCAAGGCAATCACGGCATTCAACTGCCGTTCTGTGAGGCCTAATTTGCGCATCAGTTTTGACTGCTCATGGCTGGCCAAAAAATCCAGATAACGCGTCACCAGCAGCATGGCTTCATCCCTATACGGCGTCTCTTCTGGCAATTGCTGTAATTGAATTCGCAGGCAATCGCTTAAATCGATCGCCGCCACACCCGCCGGGTCAAAATATTGCACCCTATGCAGCACCGCTTTGACTTCGTCCAAATCAAGATCGTCGAACTGGCTTTGCAAGCCCTGAAAAATATCCTCAGGAGAACTCCTGAGGTAGCCGTCTTCATTGACTTCATCAATGATGGCCATGGCAATGGCATGATCGCGTTCTGAAAATCGGGTCAATTCCAGCTGCCACAACAAATGATCGAGCAAAGTTGAGGCCTTGCTGCGCTGCGTTTCAAATTCGCTGGTCTCTGCGCCATTAGGGGCCGATGCCTGAATATTCTCATAGAGATCATCCCAGGATGCATCCAGGGGTAGTTCTTCGGGTATCTCGGTTTGTGAGCCTTCGCTGGTTTGCGAGTCTGAATGATCAAGTTTTTTTTCCGGCTTTGCCAACGCTTCACCGAGGTTATTTTCTTCCTCATTAATCTCCAGCATCATGTTCGACTCAAGCGCTTGCTGAATTTCCTGCTGCAAATCCAGTGTCGACATCTGCAGCAGCTTGATCGCCTGCTGTAATTGCGGCGTCATCGTCAGTTGCTGGCCCAGCCTAAGATGTAATGATTGTTTCATTCCGTACTACAGTCGTCTAAAAGTATTTTTGACTTAAAGGCTAAAGTTATTGCCCAAATAAACCTTACGCACTTCCTCGTTGGTCACGATAGCTTCGGCCCCGCCTTCTGCGATAACCTGACCGTTGTTAAGTATATACGCACGATCGCAAATGCCTAATGTTTCCCTGACATTATGTTCAGTAATCAACACACCGATTCCACGCTCTTTTAAATGCTCGATGATTTTTTTAATATCTTCTACCGAGATGGGATCAACGCCGGCAAAAGGCTCATCCAGTAAAATGAACTGTGGATTTGTCGCCAAGGCCCTGGCGATTTCAACACGTCGCCGCTCTCCGCCGGACAAGCCCAAGGCAATTTGATTGCGCAGATGCAGAATATGAAATTCCTGCAGCAATTCCTCTATCACCAGCTCAGCCTGGCCTCGCGTCAAATCAGACCGGATTTGCAGCACGGCACGCAAGTTATCGGCCACGCTCAGTTTACGAAAAACCGAAGGCTCCTGCGGCAAATAACCTATTCCCAGTTGCGCGCGCAGGTGCATGGGGTGATGGGTAATGAGCTGATCATTCAGAGTTATTTCCCCTGAATCCGCCTGAATCAGCCCCACCATCATATAGAAGCTGGTGGTTTTCCCGGCACCGTTGGGTCCCAGCAAGCCGACAATCTCACCGGTATTTACGGCTAATGAGACGCCGTTGACGACATTGCGCTTGTTGTAACTTTTAATTAGCTGTGTTGCTGCGAGTCTGGCCATTTTCTACTTTGCCGCTTTCGGTTTTGGTTTCAATTGGACGCGAACCCGCTTGGAATCAGAGGATTTATCCCCAGCCCTGACCACGGAATTTTTACTGTCATATTCAATATGTTTACTCTCATAAGTGCCATTGCCTTGCCAGACGGTGGCCTCATCCATCAGTATCAACAGGTTTTTTTTCGGATAATACTCGCCGGTCAAGGCCTTGGCGGTAATATCTTCAGCGCCTTCACTGGGGGTTTGCTTAAAGCGTGCCGGTTGGCCGGTAAACACCAGCTTTTCAGCATCACCATTGACAAAATACACCACCAGCTTGTCGGAATTAACCCGGATACTCCCCTGCACGGTAATAACATTGCCGGTGTAAGTGCTAATGGCGGCTCTGTCGTCGTAAGTGGCGGTGTTGGAATCAATGGTTATCGGCTGTTCAGCATCACTCTCCAAAGCCAGGGCAAATGAGCTGTACAGAACCAATGCCATCGCGCAGCAAAGCATTGCCTGTTTTTTATTTTGTTTCATATTTTCCCCGCACATTAGCGAGCAATTCCAGATGAATCGGCTCTCTAAAAGTCAGTTTCATTCCGGTTCCTGTAGTCACATTGGGCGGACTGATCAGTTCGGCCCACGCCTCGGTTTCTGCATAACTGGTTTCCGGCTGTACTCTTACATTGGTAGTGTTAATTTTAAGCTGCCTGATACCTTTCGCCCCTGCTCTTTCAACGGTGACCTTGCCGTTGAGCAAGATGTTCTTGCCATCCGCGGAACGTATCCCCGTCTCTGATTTGATAATCCATGGCGGTGTTTGCTCATTGTAAAAAAACATCACCGGATTATCTAAATGGATAGTGCCGTCATCACTGTAATGAACCATCCTGTCGGCCAGCAATTTGCTGTTTAACTTGCCACGCTCGTCCATTTCCCATTTGCTGTAGTCCTTACTGAAATAATCGGCACTGTGGGCGGGTGCCGTTATGCGCTCAGCCTCCTCCGGCCCGGTAAATTTAACCAGCAACCAGCTCGCCGCAGCGATACCGGCCAAATACAGATACTGTTTATATTCACGTGGCATCATTGCAAATACGCGTTCACAACTTCGTCAAACCGTCCCTGTGCCTGCATGATCAAATCGCAGACCTCGCGCACGGCACCACAGCCGCCAGGCAGAGCCGTGCACCAGTCGGCGCGTTGTTTGACGGCAAAGTTGGCATCATTAACCGCAATGGCCAGACCGACTCGGATCATGACCGGCAAATCCAGCAAATCGTCGCCGACATGCGCCGCCTGCTCAGGCAAAATAGCCATTTTCTGAATGATTTCGTGGAATGCGGCGATTTTGTTTTCATGCCCCTGATAAACATGCTCAATACCCAGGTTTTTCATGCGCAACGCCACGGAATTTGATTTTCGCCCGGAAATCACCGCCACCTCAACACCGGTCTGCCGCAACAGCTTGATACCATGCCCATCACGGGCATGAAAGGCTTTATATTCGTTGCCTTCGTTATCAAAAAACAGCTTGCCATCGGTAAGCACCCCATCGACATCCAGAATCAGCAATTTGAGTCTTTTGGCTTTTTCCAGTATCGGCTGCATTCGTTCTGTCTCTGTCATTACACTATTCCAGCCTGAATCAAATCATGCATGTTCAATGCCCCTATGGCGCGTTGCTGCTCATCGACCACGATTAGCGCATTGATTTTTTTCTGCTCCATGATCCGCATGGCTTCGGCCGCCAGAATATCCGCAGGGATCACAGTACAATGCGGCGTCATCACTTCGGTAACCGCGGTATTGTGGATATCCAGATTGCGTCCCAGCATACGCCGCAAATCACCATCGGTAAAAATTCCGATGACCCTGTGCTCAGCATCAACAATCGCTGTCATGCCCAGCTTTTTCTCGGTCATTTCCAGCAAGGCCGCGCTGATCAGCGCGGTCTCCGGCACCGACGGCACCTGATCGCCGACATGCATAATGTCGTTCACCATCAATAACAGCCGCCGCCCCAAAGTGCCTCCGGGATGCGACAAGGCAAAATCATCACGGGTAAACCCCCTTGCTTCCAGCAACGACACCGCCAACGCATCGCCCATCACCAGCGCCGCTGTGGTACTGGAGGTGGGCGCAAGCCCCAGCGGACACGCCTCCTGCTCAACACCCACATTGATATGCGTAGTGGCAAATCTGGCCATGGTTGATGCCGGATTCCCGGTCATTGCAATTAACGGCACGCCCAAGCGCTTGATAATCGGCAATATTGTTAAAACTTCGCCGGTTTCACCGGAATTTGACAACGCCAGCACCACATCCTGCTTGGTGATCATGCCCAAATCGCCATGACTGGCTTCGCCCGGATGCACAAAAAAAGCGGGCGTACCGGTGCTGGCCAAAGTTGCGGCAATCTTGCCGGCAATATGCCCCGATTTGCCCATGCCGGTAACAACAACCCGGCCGCGACAATTAAACATTAACTGGCAGGCAGCAACAAATTGATCGTTAATCTGCGCAGCCAGAGCCGCAACCGCCTGCGTTTCCACCTGAATGACGGCCAGTCCCAATTCGCGTAGCTTTTGCTCATGTATATTCATCATTCTGCGCCCGGATCAAACGCCTATTGTACTTTGATATAATGGCCACTGATAGACAAGGCCGCTCAGCACTAAATTTAAGACCTTTCCGTGACCACGCCTTACATACGTCAGCGCCAAACCATGACGCCGTAAACGCCAGCAGCTTTATCTCCTTCAAACCCAGCGCAATTCCAGGCAGCCAGGCTATAATAACGGCCATCCCTGCCGAAGAGACTACGAAACCGAAGCGCATCGACGCTCTGCCTTAAAAAATCGCGCATTATGCCATGTTTACTTCATTCCTGCTTTGATTCGTCATAATGCACCGAAACTGACTTTTGTCGCGCCCTCATGCAGACATTAGTGCATCGACAAAGGCATCGAACGCTGACCTCACACCACCTTTTCAAACGCACCTGCACCAAATCCCTGCTGGACTTGCCGCCACAATATATTGACTTGGTGGGGAATAGTCATAGAGAATAGGCCGTTTAGACTGCAACCCGGCCTTAACCCACGCATGGACAAACGCGTCCCCATTCAAAACAGCCTTGTCTCTGTTCACAACTTGTCGTTCTCACGGGGCGACAAAAAAATATTTGACGATATTTCCCTGGAATTCCAGCGCGGTAAAATTACTGCCATCATGGGGCCTAGCGGTACGGGCAAGACGACACTGTTAAAACTGATCGGGGGGCAATTGTGCCCTGACAAAGGCACCATTAGCGTAGACGGAGAAAACGTCCATCGTTTGAGCCGGTCAAATTTATATGAATTACGCAAACGCATAGGCATGCTGTTCCAAAGCGGCGCGCTGTTAACGGACATGAACGTCTATGACAACGTTGCCTTTCCCTTACGTGAACATACCCAGCTTCCCGAGCCCATGATTCGCACGCTGGTGCTGATGAAGCTGCATGCCGTCGGCTTGCGCGGCGCGCGCGGCCTGATGCCTAATGAATTGTCCGGCGGCATGGCCAGGCGCGTTGCCCTGGCCCGGGCCATAGCACTGGACCCCATGATGATTTTGTATGACGAACCTTTTACCGGTCAGGATCCCATTTCCATGGGCGCGCTGGCGCATCTTATCAAATCGCTGAATAACACCCTCGGGCTGACCAGCATTGTGGTTTCTCATGACGTCCATGAAACCTCGACGATTGCTGATTATATATACGTGATATCCGAAGGCAAGATTGTCGGCCAGGGCACGCCTGCGGAAATACAAAAATCGGATTCGGAATGGGTGCAACAATTTATGACCGGCGCCGCTGACGGCCCGGTGCATTTTCACTACCCGGCAACAGATTATGTTGACGATCTGCTGGCTTCGTCCAAAAGCTATGGCCGGGTATCAAAACGTTATGGCCGAATTTCAAAATGATTGAATTGATACAGACTTTGGGCAAAAAGACCCGCAGCAGTTTCACCAAGCTGGGACGCGCCACCTTCTTCCTGCTCCATGCCCTCACCGGCTTGGTTGAGGTACTGCCGCGCCCGCGCTTAATCTTGAATCAGCTGTATTCCGTTGGCGTTCTGTCCTTTTTGATCATCACCATCTCCGGCCTGTTTGTCGGCATGGTGCTGGGCCTGCAAGGGCATAACATCCTGTCCGACTTTGGCGCCGAAGAAACCCTGGGCGTTATGGTTGCGGCCTCACTGGTTCGAGAGCTGGGCCCGGTAGTTTCGGCTTTATTATTTGCAGGCCGCGCCGGTTCGGCTTTAACGGCAGAAATTGGCCTGATGAAAGCCACTGAACAACTGGCCGGGATGGAAATGATGGCGGTAGACCCGATTAAACGCATTATTTCGCCCCGGTTTTTGGCCGGCTTATTGTCTATGCCCCTCCTTGCCGCGCTGTTCAGCATGGTCGGCATCATAGGCGGGCAAATGGTCGGAGTCGGCTTGCTGGGCGTCGACGATGGCGCCTACTGGTCGCAAATGCAGGCTAACCTGGATTTTCAGGATGACATTATCAATGGCGTTATCAAGAGCATTGTGTTTGGTTTTGTCACAACCTGGATCGCACTGTTTGAAGGTTATGACTGCATACCGACCTCGGAAGGCGTTAGCCGCGCCACGACCCGTACCGTTGTCAATTCCGCTTTTAGTATTTTGGGTTTGGACTTCATCCTGACCGCACTGATGTTTGGAGATAATTAACATGCAGAACACCACTACGCAGGACACACTGGTCGGACTCTTTGTTGCGTCCGGCATCGTTGGCCTGTTTTTTCTTGCCATGCAAGTCAGCAATTTGAGCACTTTTATCGCGCCCGAGGGTTATACTGTCAGCGCCCGCTTTGAAAACTCCGGCGGACTAAAGGTTAAATCGCCGGTTTCGGCAGCAGGCGTTAAAATCGGCCAGGTAAAGGCAATTTATTTTGACCCTAAAACCTTCGAATCCGTCGTTGAAATGAATATTAGCTCTCAGTTTAACGAGCTTCCCGATGACACCACTGCGAGCATCTTTACTTCCGGCCTGCTGGGCGAACAGTATATCAGTCTGGTACCGGGCGGTTCGGACGAGTATTTGAAAGACGGCAGCAACATTGAAATCACTCAGTCTGCCATTATTCTTGAAAAAGTCCTAGGTCAATACTTGTTCAAGTCCGCGGAAGAAAAAAAGTGAGCAAACTCAACATTGTTGCTCAGGGCGGAGGACATTTCTTTGTCGATGGTGATTTGACTTTTTCCACTATCGACAAAGACACGGTAAAATCCTTTACCTTTTTAAAATCGGCCAAGGATATCACCATAGATCTAAGTCATGTCACCTGCACGGACAGCGCCGGGCTTGCGCTTATGATTGAATGGATAAAATATACCCACGACAATAATACGCGCTTACACTTTAGGAATATTCCCGAGCAACTGCTCACCCTGGCCAAACTGAGCGGTTTTGATACCAACAGCCATTTTGCAATTCAGCCCGAGGCACAAGAACCGGCTGATCCTGATTTTACCCAGATAATTTAAAGCACTCTGTATGGACAAACTCATTATTACCGGCGGCGCACAACTGTCTGGAGAATTGCGCATCTCCGGCGCCAAAAATGCAGCCTTGCCGATTCTTGCCGCCACTCTGCTCTCGGAAAAACCCGTTAGCGTCGGCAATATACCGCATCTTCAAGACATCACCACGACCATGGAATTGCTGGGCCGCATGGGCGTGCGTTTGGTCGTCGATGAAAAAATGAATATTGAGGTCGACGCCAGCACCATCAACAGCTTTGATGCTCCCTACGAACTGGTTCGCACCATGCGCGCATCGATCCTGGTTTTAGGCCCATTACTGGCCCGCTTTGGCGAGGCCCACGTTTCCTTGCCGGGCGGCTGCGCCATTGGTACGCGCCCTGTCGACATACACATCAACGGCCTGCTGCAAATGGGCGCCGACATTACCGTCGAAAATGGTTACATCCACGCCAAAGTGGATCGCCTGAAAGGTTGCCGCCTGGTACTGGAACAAATCACCGTCACCGGCACCGAAAACCTGCTGATGGCAGCCACCCTGGCCGAAGGCACCACCATCATTGAAAATGCCGCCAAGGAACCTGAAATCAGTGACCTAGCGCATTTTCTTAACAAAATGGGGGCCAAAATATCCGGCATCGGCACCGATGTACTGATCATTGAAGGTGTAGAAAGGCTGGATGCCCAAAACATCCACTACGACATCCTTCCCGATCGCATTGAAACGGGTACATACCTGGTCGCTGCGGCTATTACTGGCGGCAAAATCAAGGTCAAACACACCCGTTCCGACACTCTGGACGCGGTGCTGGCAAAACTGATTGAAGCCGGCGCCGATATCAGCACCGGTGAAGACTGGATTAGTTTGGACATGCACGGCAAAAGACCTAAGGCCGTTTCCGTGCGCACAGCCCCGTACCCGGCTTTTCCAACGGATATGCAGGCTCAGTTTATCGCCATGAATTGCATCGCCGAAGGTGTCGGTATTATTACCGAAACGATTTTTGAAAACCGCTTCATGCACGTGCAGGAATTACAGCGCATGGGCGCCAACATCCGCCTGGAATCCAATACCGCCATCTGCACAGGCATCGATAAACTCACAGCTGCACCGGTCATGGCAACCGATTTAAGAGCATCCGCCAGTCTGGTTATCGCCGCGCTGGTAGCCGAAGGCGACACCCTGGTCGATCGCATCTACCATATCGACCGCGGCTATGATCACATCGAGGAAAAGCTCATGCAATTGGGCGCAACCATACGCCGCGTGCCCAATTAGGTTTACCCATGCTGACTATCGCCGTATCAAAAGGCAGAATTTACGAAGAAGCGCTGCCTCTCCTGGAAGAAGCCGGCATTAAGCCGGTCGATGATCCAAAAAAATGCCGGAAATTAATCTTGCAAACCACCCGTGATGACGTGCAACTGGTCATCATCCGGGCTACCGATGTGCCAACGTTTGTTGAATATGGCGCCGCCGATCTGGGCATTGCCGGCAAAGATGTGCTGCTTGAACACGGCGCGGAAAGCCTTTATGAGCCGCTGGATTTAAAAATTGCCGGTTGCCGGCTGATGACCGCCGCCCATAAGGATGCGCCAGAAATTTCAGGACGTATCCGTGTGGCCACCAAATACGTTAAAACCGCGCAGCGCTACTTTGCCAACCGCGGCATCCAGGCTGAAATCATCAAACTCTACGGTTCCATGGAGCTGGCGCCCCTGGTCGGCCTGGCCGACTGCATTGTCGATCTGGTCGATACGGGCAACACCCTGAAAGCCAACGGCCTGGAACCACGCGATCTGATCATGAACATCAGCTCCCGGCTGATCGTAAACAAGGCGGCTATGAAAATGAAGCATGAGGCTATTCAATCCCTGCTTGATCAATTTGAACAAACGCTTGCCAAATAGATAACGCCATGCCCCCTATAATCATCACTAAACTGGATGCCTCCTCCGCTGATTTCCAGCAGCAGCTGCAAGACCTGCTGGCCTGGGATGAAAGCGAAGACAGCGATATTCAGCAACGCGTTTTGGCGATTATTGCCGACGTGCGCAAAAACGGCGATCAGGCCGTCATCGACTACACCAATCGCTTTGACCACCGTCAGGTGGCCGAGGCCGGCGATCTGGAATTGCCCAGAGCCGCCCTGAAAGCCGCCTGGGAAACCTTGCCAAGTGCTCAGGCCCAGGCCCTGCAAACGGCCGCAGAGCGGATTCGCGCTTACGCAGAACAGCAAAAAATGCAGTCCTGGCAATACACCGAAGCTGACGGCACCATCCTCGGGCAGAAAGTCACGCCGCTGGACCGGGTCGGGCTTTATGTCCCCGGCGGCAAAGCCGCCTACCCCTCTTCGGTATTGATGAATGCGATTCCGGCAAAAGTGGCGGGAGTGGGTGAGTTGATCATGGTGGTGCCCGCCCCCAAGGGTGAAACCAATCATCTGGTACTCGCGGCCGCCTATCTGGCCGGCGTTGACCGCGCCTTTACTATCGGCGGCGCCCAGGCCATTGCTGCACTTGCTTACGGCACAGCAAGCATCCCTGCGGTCGCCAAAATTGTCGGCCCCGGCAACATCTATGTCGCCACCGCCAAAAAAATGGTTTTCGGCCAGGTCGGCATCGACATGATTGCCGGTCCTTCGGAAATTCTAATCATCTGCGACGGCAACACCCCGGCTGACTGGATTGCCATGGATATGTTCTCCCAGGCTGAACATGACGAAAATGCCCAATCCATCTTAATCAGTGATGACGGCGCCTATCTGGATGCGGTTGAGCAAAGCATTAACGCGCTATTGCCCACCATGGAACGCGCAGCGATCATCCGCACCTCGCTGACGAACCGCGGCGCCTTAATTAAGGTCGGCAATCTGCAGGAAGCGGCCGAGGTGGCCAACCGCATTGCGCCTGAACACCTGGAGCTCTCGGTTGAAAACCCCGAAGCCTTATGCCAACAGATCCGGCATGCCGGCGCCATTTTCATGGGCCGCTATACCGCCGAAGCCCTGGGCGATTATTGCGCCGGCCCGAACCATGTCCTGCCAACGTCCAGCACGGCACGCTTTTCATCGCCTTTAGGCGTCTATGATTTTCAAAAGCGCTCAAGCCTGATCAACTGTTCACAGGCCGGCGCCCATGCCCTTGGCAAAACCGCAGCTATTCTGGCACACGGCGAAGGCCTGACCGCTCATGCCCGTTCGGCGGAATACAGAATAAAACCAGGCTAAAGGCACAAGGTTCAAGGTGCAAAAAACCAAATAATTGCCTTGAACCTTTCCTCTTTCCACTTTCCTCTTTCGCCTTGAGCCCTAAACTAATGTCCCTGAATGATTTGATTGCTTCCGTTTTCCGCAAAGAAGTCCTTGCCCTGTCAGCCTACAAAGTTGCTGATGCGCAAGGTCTGATCAAACTGGACGCCATGGAAAACCCTTATCAGTGGCCTGAAGACATCAAAACCGGCTGGCTGGAGACGCTTAAAGACTGCCCCTTAAACCGTTACCCTGACCCTGAAGCCCGCGCTCTTGTCGCAACCATCAAGCGCCAGAATCAAATACCCGCTCAAGCTGAGGTTCTGCTGGGCAACGGTTCCGATGAACTCATTCAGCTGCTGCTCATGGCCTTGCCACCCGATGCGCAGGTATTGGCGCCTGACCCCGGCTTTGTCATGTACAGACAGCTGAGCCATTGCCTGGGCCTGAACTACCACGGCATTCCTTTGCTCGCCGACAGTTTTGATCTGGATTTGCCGGCCATGCTGGCTGCCATAGAAAGCTACCAACCTTCGATTATTTTTCTGGCTTATCCGAATAATCCGACCGGTAATTTATTTAGTGACGCCTCAATCCGCGAAATCATCGCTACAGCCCAAGGCTTGGTGGTCATCGACGAAGCCTATGCGCCTTTCGCCGGAGCCAGTTTTATCGATGAACTGGAGCACCATGACCATCTTTTGGTCATGCGCACCCTATCAAAACTGGGGCTGGCCGGCTTGCGCCTGGGTTACCTTGCTGGCAACCCAGCCCTAATCGAGCAACTGAATAAAATTCGTCTGCCTTACAATATCAATGTCCTCACACAAATCAGCGCGGATTTTGCATTATCCCATAAGACATT
Source organism: uncultured Gammaproteobacteria bacterium (assembly GCA_963696315.1). Taxonomy (GTDB): domain Bacteria; phylum Pseudomonadota; class Gammaproteobacteria; order Methylococcales; family Methylomonadaceae; genus CAWKEY01. Next base: position 13,555 of record CAVOJU010000051.1, on the reverse strand, counting down.
TTTTAACCTGCAAACTCAGCAGATTTGTGCAGACCGGGCCATCGTTTTTAAACAACTGAACGACATGCCCGGTATTACTGCGTTTCCCAGCGCTGCCAATTTCATTCTGTTCAGAACCCCGGCCAATCAGGCCAGCCGTATTTTCGACTCACTGAAAGCACAGGGTGTCCTAATAAAAAACCTTGCCCCTCAAGGCGGTTTATTATCCGACTGCCTGCGCGTAACCATTGGCACACCCGACGAAAATACAGCGTTTCTGTGCGCCCTTGAAAAAAGCCAGGCAACAACTTAAAGCCGGGGCACTCCTAATAATCTCCGAATTCATTAGATCAAGTTCGATCGAATTCAGAGTCACTTCTTACCCCCCAAAACCCTTATATTCCCGAATCTCCTTATCCTAATTGTCAGGTGCACCGGTTCCTTATAAATGCTGGCAATTTAAAATCCGTTGCCGCCCAAAACAAATCCATATAAGCGCTTCAAATCTTATAAGTTCTAGTGGTATATTACCGGCCAATAAAAACTAGAAAATAATCTGCGCTAAGAGGCACAGACCTAATCAGGAGAGTCGTATAATGAATAATGAAGGCGTCGATAAGTCCAAACGCCAGTTTTTGACCTCGGCCTTGACCGTGGTTGGCGCAGTTGGCACCGGCTATTTAGCAGTTCCCTTTCTTGCTCAAATGCAGCCGAGCGTCAAAGCGATGGCGGCAGGGGCTCCTGTTGAAATAGACATCAGCAAAATGGAACCCGGCCAATTGATCAGAGCTGAGTGGCGAGGCAAACCGGTCTGGGTGCTCAACAGAACACCTGAGGTACTGGAAACCTTAAAAACACTCGATAACCAGCTCAGAGACCCGCTCTCTCAAGAGTCCATTCAGCCCGCTTCCAGCAAAAATCCGGTGCGTTCCATCAAACCGGAAATTTTCCTTGCCGTCGGTTTATGCACTCATCTGGGCTGCTCACCGACCTTCCGACCGGAAATTGCACCTAATGACCTTGGCGACAAATGGAAAGGCGGTTTCTTCTGCCCTTGTCACGGTTCCTGGTTTGATCTGGCCGGGCGCGTTTATCGCGGCGTACCGGCCCCAACCAACCTGGAAATTCCGCCTTACCGTTATATTACCGACACCCTTATTATCGTTGGAGAATCAGCAGAGGAGGCACAAGCATGAAACCAACCCGTCTAACCGAGTGCGGCAACTGGATTTTGGATCGCTTTCCCCTGACCAAACTCTGGAATGAACACATGGCGCATTACTATGCGCCGAAGAACTTTAACTTCTGGTATTTCTTTGGTTCACTGGCTTTGCTGGTTTTAGTCAATCAATTTGTTACCGGCATTTTGCTGACCATGAACTACAAACCCGATGCGGATCTGGCATTTGATTCTGTCGAATACATCATGCGCGACGTCAATTGGGGCTGGCTGGTACGCTACATGCACTCCACCGGCGCATCGGCCTTTTTTATCGTCGTGTATCTGCACATGTTCAGGGGCCTACTGTATGGTTCCTTTAAACAACCACGGGAGCTGATCTGGATTTTTGGCATGCTGCTGTTTGTTGCCTTGATGGCGGAAGCGTTCATGGGTTATCTGCTGCCTTGGGGACAAATGTCCTACTGGGGCGCGCAAGTTATCATTTCCCTGTTTAGCGCGATTCCCGTTATCGGCGATGACTTATCCCTGTGGATACGCGGCGATTACGTAGTGGGCGATGCCACCCTGAACCGGTTTTTCGCATTCCATGTCATTTCCGTACCCCTGGTACTGGTCTTGTTGGTTTTCCTGCACATTGTCGCCCTGCATGAGGTCGGCTCCAATAATCCGGACGGCATCGACATCAAGAAAAACAAGGATGCTAACGGCATCCCGCTGGACGGCATCCCTTTCCATCCTTACTACACCGTCAAGGATATCGTCGGCGTTGGCGTATTTTTGTTTTTTTTCGCGACGGTCATTTTTTATATGCCGGACATGGGCGGCTACTTTCTCGAACATGCGAACTTTATTCCCGCTGACCCGATGAAAACACCTGAACATATCGCTCCGGTCTGGTATTTCACGCCGTTTTACGCAATTTTACGGGCTATTCCTGATAAATTTGCCGGCGTTATCGCCATGGGTGGGGCCATCGTGGTTCTGTTCCTGTTACCCTGGCTGGATCGCAGCAAAGTCAGATCCATTCGCTACCGTGGCGGCATCTACAAAAAAGCCCTGTTGCTGTTTGTAATCAGTTTTATCGGCCTGGGCTATTTGGGCACCCAACCAGTAACACCCGCGGCAACAACCTTCGCGCGTATTTTTACTGCGATCTACTTTGGCTTTTTCCTGCTAATGCCTTTGTACACGCGCTGGGAAAAGTCCAAGCCGCTGCCATCACGACTTACCGATCAGCCCAGTCTTGAAGACCGCATTCCTGCATTGATAGAGACATTTGAAGAAGTGACTGTAGTCAAGCCTGTAGAGACTTCGAACGGCACAGTACTCAAGAGAAGACCTAATCCAACCGGTATTCTCAAAGTCATCACTCGATTAGCAAAAAATCTAAAAAAGAGCCTCGATTGATATGAAAACATTAAACACACTTCTATTATTACTAAGCCTCTCTTTTGGGGCTAATGCTTCCGAAGCGGTTCATCTGCAAACAGCTGATATCGACCTTTCAGACAACGCCTCATTGCTGAGGGGTGCACATCACTTTGTCAGTTACTGCTTGGGCTGCCATTCCGCCAAACAAATCCGTTACCTGAGGATTGCGCTTGATCTGGGTGTTGATGAAAAAAAGATGTTGAAAGACATTGCACCGGAAGGTGCCGGCATCTATGACAAAATGCTTACGGCCATGAACGCGCACGATGCAACAAAATGGTTTGGCGTCCAACCGCCTGACCTATCCCTGATTGCCCGGTCTCGTGGAGCGGACTGGCTATACAGTTATCTGAAAGGCTTTTATGTCGAAAAAGGCAAAGCACCTCTAGGCGTAAACAACATCGTGTTTGAAGACGTCGCCATGCCCAATGTACTATGGCAATTGCAAGGCGAACAAAAGCCCATTTTACAAAACCGTGGACGGTCAACAGGTTATTGACAAGCTGGTTATCGAAGAAAAAGGCACCTTATCCGAAAAAGAATTTGATCAATTCGTCAACGACCTGGTCAACTTCCTGGTCTATGTAGGTGAACCCGTGCAGCTGGAAAGACAAAGCATGGGCAAATACGTGCTGTTTTTTATCATCATGTTTCTGGCCTTGGCCTATCTCCTGAAAAAAGAATACTGGAAAGACGTTCATTAATTCTCCAGCCAAGAAAACAGGGACGTTTTCTTACCGCTCTGCAACTTCTCAGACGCTCACAATCGGTCAACAACATGGCCGTCCGTGTTATAATTCCCTTTTTATCGCCCAACACGTCCAAAGAGGTTGTTATTTGTGGCAAATATTAATACTCGTAAATCTGTAATGACGCTTTTTTCTTCGCCTACCTGCGCAATGAGTCACTGCGCTCGCTTTGTTTTGCACGAAAAGAGCGTTGTCGCAGACATAGAATATTATGACCCGACCGATCCACCCGAAGATTTACTCGAATTAAACCCTACTGGCACATCACCAACGCTGATAGAACGTGACTTGGTGCTTTACGACTCACGCATTATCATGGAATATCTGGACGAACGTTTTCCACACCCCCCGTTGCACCAAATGGATCCAGTGTCACGCGCAAATTCCCGCATGCTGATTAAACGCATCGACCAAGACTGGTATCAGTTACTCGATGAAATTTTATTTTCCGGCGAGAAAAAGTCTGCTCGCGCTAAAAAAATGCTCAGAGAAAGCCTGTTGTCGGCAGCACCTATTTTTGCCGCCCGGCCGTTTTTTATGAGCGACGAGTTTTCTTTGGTTGATTGCGCGATAGCGCCGCTATTATGGCGGCTGCCCAGTATTGGTATCGACGTGTCTACGCCGAGCGAAGCAATTAACAACTACGCACAACGCATCTTCAAAAGACCCGCGTTCAAACGCAGCCTAAGTGATGCTGAAAAAGAAATGGTAGAATTCCTCAAATGACATCGCTAAAACCTTATTTAATCCGTTCGATTTACGAATGGATTATTGATAATGATCTCACCCCGCATCTTCTGGTTGATGCCAATAACACCGATACTGTCCTGCCGGAAGGGTTTATTGAGGATGGCAAGATTGTATTGAACATCCGGCCGGAAGCCATACAAGGACTGTCTCTAGGCAATGAAGAAATACACTTTCATGCCCGCTTCGGCGGCAAATCGATGCACATCATGACTCCAATAGCCGCGGTCATGGCCATCTATGCAAAAGAAAACGGCAAAGGCATGATCTTTGAGCAGGATGACAGCGAAGACGATGAGCCGCCTCCGGCAAAAAAAACCTCAACAAAACCGCATTTACGCATCGTAAAATAATTCATTTTTGGTTTATTCGTTATCACTTTACAAAGCAACTCGCCTGGCGATTTCAATATCCTTTCTAAGCAAATCGTTAACCAGTAATTGCATACTTTCCGGGTTTGATTTGCATTTTTCCGAAAGGTAGCGAACGATGTCTTGATCCAGATAAATCGGCATTTGTATCTCCTCGATCGGCACATAAAACTTGCCTTGCTCGGCATTGGAAAATCATATTCGTCTTTCATGGCTTGGCCCTCTGGGTATATAAATTGATTTTTCGTTTTGGGTGGCTTTTCTTGCCGAAATAATACCAATGACCATTCGTCGTAACGAAAAGCGGGAACAACCAATGAGACTTGTTCGCTCAGCTTTTGCCCAATAATAACCAGCGCTTCTCGTTTTCGGAATGTTCATCATCGGGTATGCTCAGGGCATAAGGATCGGCAAACACATAAACCGCCGGACAAAAATCGACGCCGTGTTTACGGATATTGATCTGGTTTTTGTTTTCATCCCATTCGAATTTCATTACAAATACTTCTATGATCGCCTGTTTGTTGGCGGTCGTTGCGGTAAATGGTAGATTGAGCCCCGTCAAATGGATGGCACTAATTCATAAGCCAGCGAAGGATTATGCCAAAGCCGTCTTAAATTTTCAGCACACGCCACACTGTTCGCATCAATCGGAAATTCGAGATGTTCCGTGGGCTAAACCATCGGCTCATTTCAGGCACAATTCGATAAACTGCACTGTTAAGTGTAAGAATATATTGATGTCTGAATGAGGAGGTGAATCTAACAGCCACCTCACTTAAAAACGCCTGCTGTCAGGCACGCTTGAACTTTACTGCGTCAATTTCAGATACTTCTGATACAAAGTCTCTTTGTCTTCCACATGGGCGGGATCTTTATCGATGCAGTCGACCGGACAGACTTCCATGCATTGGGGCTTGTCATGATGACCGACGCATTCGGTGCACAATTCCGGATTGATGATATAAATGTCTTCGCCTTGGGAGATGGCGCCATTAGGGCATTCCGGCTCGCAGACATCGCAATTGATGCATTCATCATAAATAATAAGGGACATAAAAAACTCCTAACTGAATTTCGCGATTAAACGCTGGTTCACATTTTCTGGGATAAAGCTTGAGACATCGCCTTTCAACTGGGCAATTTCCCTGATCATGCTTGAAGAAATAAATTCGTATTGTTCGGCCGGAGTTAAAAAAACGGTTTCCAGTTCCGGCGCCAGACGACGGTTCATGCCGGCCAGCTGAAATTCATATTCAAAATCGGAAACCGCGCGCAAGCCGCGCAAAATCACGTTGGCGCCCTGTTGTTTGGCGCAAGCGACCAGCAAGGTATCAAAGCCGATAACCTCTACATTACAGTATTCCGCGGTGGACTCACGGGCCAGGTCCACGCGTTCATCAATAGAAAACAGCGGGGATTTACCCTTATTGAGCGCTACGGCCACAATCACCTTGTGATAGAGCCTGGAGGCTCTGGCGATGATGTCCAGATGCCCGTTGGTTATTGGATCAAACGTTCCCGGATAAATCGCGGTCACTTTCATGGCTCTTACTTTGCAAAAAGCGGCAATTTTATACCAAGAGGCGGGGTTTAAAAAATAAATCAGCCTCCGCGCGCAAACAGGTGGTAGCCGACTCCGCCTGCAATTTTGCTTTTCAGGCACTGCCAGTTCTCAGGAAGCCCTGTAAGATCAGACTTACATTCAGTTTCGACATAAATCTTGGCGTGCCGTGCCAACCAGCCTTTTTCTTCCAGCCATTGGCAGCTGGGAACGGCCAGATTTTTGGCAAACGGAGGATCCAGAAATACAAGATCATAAGCCTCGCTATCGCCGGCCAGATAGCGCAATACGTCCATGTGTACGATTTTTATCTGGCTGGCGGCCAAGGCGACAGCGTTATCTTTAAGGCTTCGACAGGCCTCGGCATTATTTTCAACCTGGGTGACGGACTTGGCGCCCCTGGAAGCGGCTTCAAAGCCCAAGGCGCCGCTGCCGGCATACAGATCCAGACAACGTTTGCCGATAATATCGGCCTGTAGCCAGTTGAACAAGGTTTCCCGTACCCTTGCCGGTGTCGGCCGTAAACCGGGCAAATCGGCAAAATGCAGCTGGCGGCTGCGCCACTCGCCGCCGATGATTCTGAGCTTATTTTGCACTTTTTGCTGCTGCCGTTGCGCCTACCGTGATGGTTTGCAGCAGTTGCGGATTCACTCGCCGTTTAAAGGCATCGGTTATGGAGGCAACGGTGACTTGTTCGACTTTTTGCTGGAAGGTGTCCAGATAATCCAGCGGCAAATCATAAAAGCCGATCATGGCGACATAATTGGCCAATTCCTTGTTGGTATCAAAACGCATGGCAAAGCCGCCGGTAATGTTTTTCTTGGCGGCGGTCAGTTCGGCTTCGGTCGGACCTTGAGCAATAAAATCTTCCAGGGTTTTGTTGAGCACTGTTAACGCTTCCTGGGTTTGATCATTGCGGGTTTGCAGACCCACCGTAAAGGGGCCTTTTCTGAACATCGGCGCAAACGAACTGGAAGCGCTATACGCCAGGCCGCGTTTTTCTCTGACTTCATCAAAGAGTTTGGACACCAAACCGCTGCCGCCGAGAACGTGATTACCGACATACAGATCGAAATAATCAGGATCCTTACGATAGCTTCCAGGCAAGCCGACCAGCACATGCGTTTGCTTTGACGGGAACTCAATGTGCTGGCGGCTGGCTTTTTGCGGCATGGCAACTTCCGGCAATGGCGCCGGTTTTTCGCCAGTGGACAACCCGGCCAGCAAGGCCGTTGCGGTTTGTTCAGCCTGTTGTTTTGTTAAATCGCCAACAATGACCACCATGGCATTGGCGGCAACGTAATAACGCTGATAAAAACGCCGCAAATCATCGGCCGTCAACTTGGCTACGGTTTCGATGATGCCGGACACCGGATGTGCGTAAGGATGATCACCATATAAGGCTCGATAAAAAGCCATGCTGGCTATTTCATCCGGCTCTTCTTCGCGTTGTTTCAGGGCGGCCAGGGTGCGGTTTTTTTCGCGCTCAAAATCCGCTTCCTTAAAAACAGGCTTGGCCAGCACGCTTTGCAAGGTCTCCAACGCCTTAGCAAACAGGGTTTTATCGGTCAGTGTTCTGAGCGATACCCACGCCATGTCGTTGGAAATTCCCGAGCCAAACTGGGCTCCGACGCTTTCAAAGCGTTGCGCGATTTGATCGGCATTCCACGCTCCCGCGCCGCTATCCAGCAACGCCGAAGTCAGTGCGGCAATGCCAAATTGTGTATCATCCCGCGCGCTGCCGGCATCAAAAGCCACCTGTATATCGACCATGGGCAAGCCTTCGGTATGGACATAATACACCCTGCTGCCCTGCGCTGTTTGCCAGTGCTCAATTTTGGCTGCGGAGTAAACAGACTGGCTGAAGCATAGAAAGATAAGACCTAACAGACTGATACGCATTTATTTATCTCCTTTTTTTGTGCTGCCGGTGTTGCTTGATTGAATGGCCTGCGGCTCCAGATAAGCAATGGTGAGCCGGTCATCGAGTAAGTATTTGCGCGCAACATCGCGCACCTGTTCGGCCGTCACCTGATTGACTTTATCAACATATTCGTCGGCTTTTTGCCAGCCCAAGCCAACAGTTTCCAGCATACCCAACTGCATGGCCTGATAAAACGCCGAGTCGCGTTCATAGACCGCGTTCGCCAATACCTGTGCTTTGATGCGTTGCAATTCTTCGTTTACTATCAAGTCTTTTTGCAGCCTGGCGACTTCATGCTTGAGGGCTGTTTGCATATCCCACAGGGTTTTGCCGTCAGCCGGGGTGGCATCCAGCATAAAAAGTTCGGACAAGCGGGAGGACAAACCATAACCCGCGCTGGCGGATACCGCTATCTGTTGGCCGCGCACCAGTTCCGAAGCCAGACGCGCGCTGCCGCCGCCATCAAGCACGCCAGCCAGTACTTCCAGCGCATAAGCCTCCCATTCGTGTTCAGCCGTTTTCAGGGTCGGCACTTTATAACCCATCAAAATATACGGCAGTTTGGCCGGCAATTTGATGGTGACCTGGCGCACGCCGACCTGCTCTATTTCGGTTTGCGGTTTTAAGGGGGGGATCTCGCTGGTTTTCAGTGCGGCAAAATACTTTTCTGCGAGCGCAAATACGGCTTTGGGCTCGACATCACCGACCACCACCAAGGTGGCATTATTCGGCGCATACCAGCGCTGATACCAGGCTTGCAAATCGGCAACGGTGTAATTTTCAATATCGGCAGGCCAGCCGATAACAGGGTTTTTATAAGGGCTGTTGGCATACGCCGTGGTCATGAAATACTCTTCCACCTTGGCTCTGGGCTTGTCCTCGGTACGCATCCGGCGCTCTTCATAGACGACTTGCAGCTCCTTTTTGAGCTCTTCCGGGAGCAGGCGCAGATGCCGCATTCTATCAGCTTCCAGCTCGAAGCTGACCTCCAGTCTGGATTTGTCCATAGTCTGAAAATAGGCGGTGTAGTCGCGGCCCGTAAAGGCATTTTCCTGGCCACCGTTTTCGGCAATGATTCTGGAAAACTCCCCCGCCGGGTACTTGTCTGTGCCTTTAAACATCATGTGCTCCAGCATGTGCGACACGCCGGTGATGCCGCCGGGTTCATAACTGGAACCGACTTTATACCAGACCTGTGAAACCACCACCGGCGAACGGTGGTCTTCCTTCACCAGCACTTTTAAACCGTTCGTTAAAATATGCTCTGAAACCTGGGTCTGCGCACCCGCAGTAAAAAAAGGCAGACAGAGAAATAGGGCCGTCAGCAATCGTTTTTTCATAACTTCCTCGTTGTATTCAATGGTAGCGCGTGGACTATTTCAATAATTAATAGTTCACTGTATTCTATAGGTTAATAATAAAGTTGGAATTCCTCAAACAATGATCAGTCAATCGCTCGTCCGCCCGCCTTCCTGGAAATGCTATCTTGATCTGTGCAAACCCAACGTCGTTGCGGAGATGATATTTACCGCCATTGTCGGCATGCTCCTGGCCGTACCGGGAATGCCGCCGCTGGCTACGGTCATCTATGGCAGCGTGGGCATTGCTTTGGCGGCGGCCTCAGCCGCAGCGCTAAATCACTACATTGACCGGGATATTGACGAGGACGTCTGGTTTAACAAAGACCGGCCCTTGCCCAAAAAGTTTTTAACCCCGCCAGAGGTAATCACCTTTGCGTTAGTGCTCGGCGCAATGTCAATGCTGATATTAGTGGTTATGGTCAACACCTTGACCGCCGCACTCACCTTTGTGTCGCTGTTTGGCTACGCGGTTATTTATACGCATTATCTTAAAAGACTGACTTCCCAAGGCATCGTGGTAGGCGGCATTTTTGGCGCAACTCCGCCGCTCTTGGGCTGGTGCGCCGTGACCGGCGAGATACACCCGTATGCGCTGCTGTTGGTGTTAATCATTTTCGTATGGACGCCGCCGCATTTCTGGCCGCTGGCCATCGTCAGGCGTAAAGGCTACGAGCAAGCCTTCTTCAAATACGGCATTCGCATGCTGCCGGTAACACATAGCCTGGAACACACCCGATTGCAGATACTGCTGTATTCGATCATCTTGTTGATTGTAACGCTTTTGCCGTATTTAACCGGCATGAGCGGCCTTATTTATTTGGCATTGGCAGTGCCGCTAGGCCTGGTTTTTATTTATTACGCTGTGCTGATGATGCGCAATAAAGATGACAAAACAGCCATCAAGACCTTCTGGTATTCGATTGTCTATATTACCATCCTGTTTGCAGCCCTGTTAATCGACCATTATTTCAAATTCACCTTATGACCTTCACGCATCACGAGCAAACCCCGCATCCGGAACATCCCTTTGCAGCAACCGTGCGCATTCTTGGCAAAGGCAAAAAAGGTTCAAGACCACTGACACAGGATGAAGCCTACCGGGCCATGAAGATGATTCTGGCTGACGAGGTGCTGCCCGTGCAACTCGGGGCATTCCTGATGCTTATGCGCGTAAAAGAAGAAACGCCCGAAGAATTGGCCGGTTTTGTGCTGGCAGCCCGGGAATCATTCAATATTGCGGGTACTTTGGCCGATACCAAAGCTGATCTGGACTGGTCATCGTACGCCGGAAAACGCCGCCATTTGCCCTGGTTTCTGCTGTCTGCCCTGTTATTGGCAGAAAACGGCATCAAAATTTTTATGCACGGCGCCGAAGGCCACTCCGCCGGCAGAATTTATACCCAGGATGTTCTGAAGTACTTGGGATTGCAGCAGGCGACCTCGATTAAACAGGCAAAACAGCAACTTGCAGATCATCATTTCAGCTACCTGTCGCTTGAACATTTCTGCCCAAAACTGCATGAAATCATAGAGCTGCGGCCGATACTGGGACTGCGCTCGCCTGTGCACACACTGGTGCGTCTGTTAAATCCTTTTGATGCTGCCTACAGCATTCAGGGTATCTTCCATCCGGGTTACCGGCCGGTACACCAGCAAGCGGCGGCCTTGTTAAATCAACCCCACATGGCGGTTTTAAAAGGTGAAGGTGGCGAAACCGAGCGCAACCCGGACATGGATTGCCTGGTACAGAGTGTACACAACGGGGAATTATCTGACGAAAACTGGCCGGCCTTATTCATACACCGTCACGTTAAACCCGAATTATTGGAGCCGGAGCAACTGGCGTTAATCTGGCGCGGCGAAACCGAAGATGAGTTTGCCGAAGCCTCTATCATCGGTACGGCAGCGATTGCGCTCAAGCTGTTAGGCAAGGCCGACAGCCAGCAGCAAGCCCACAAGCTGGCAACTGATTACTGGCTAAACAGAGACAAAAATAAATACTCCGCTTGATCGGCTGATAGTCGTCAGACGCATGCTGTCAATAGTATTGCCCTATTTACTGCTCCTGCTGGTCATTTTTCTGTTGCAACGAAAAATGATGTATTTTCCAGAACAGCATTCAATTGCCCGGCAGCAGGAACTGGCCGAACAATTTAATCTCGCCTTATGGCCACCGGAATCCGGCTACCTGGGCCTGATTTCAAAATCACCACAAACAGCCGGCAAAGGCAGCATCATTGTCTTTCACGGCAATGCCGGCTCCGCCATAGACCGGCGCTATTATTTGCAGGCTCTGGAGCGGCAAGGCTATCGGGTGATTTTGGCAGAATATCCTGGCTACGGCGCCAGAGACGGCACACCATCAGAAACAACATTAATCGCAAACGGCATTGAAACTGCAAAACGGGTACTAAGCGATTTTGGTGCTCCGCTTTTCCTCTGGGGCGAATCGCTTGGCAGCGGTGTTGTTGCAGGCATTGTGCGAAGTGGCCAGGTTCCGGTAAAAGGCATCGTGTTGATCACGCCATTTGACACTCTGGCCAATATTGCGCAGCACCATTACTGGTTTTTCCTTGCCAAATGGCTGACCCTTGATAAGTTCGACAACACCAGGAATTTGCAGAATTACACAGGCAATACCGCCGTGGTGCTGGCCGAGGCCGATGAAATCATCCCCAATAAATACAGTTTGAAGCTGTTCGAGTCGTTGCAACATCGCAAGAAACTCTGGACATTCAAGCAGGCGAACCATAACACCCTGCCGCTGAATCCCAATCTATCCTGGTGGCAAGAAGTTATGCAGTTTGTGGAGGAGCAAAACGAGGAATCCCGCTAATCTTCACGTTTTCCATGTGCAGATACTGCAAGCCAATCAAGGTGCCGTCGTCATCGGCTATGTACTCAAGCCAAATCACCTTGGCCTCGCCTTGCAAATCCAGCCGTTTGAATTCAAACATGGTAATCGAGCCTTCGGCAATGCTGATGTTCCCGGCAACGCGAATCATCAATCCTTCGACTGAAACATTGATGGTATTAAAATTAACATATTCACCATTTAATAAAATCTGCCCGGGAGCAGTCATTGGTTTTCTGTAGGCTTTCCTCTTGTACAGCAGATTGTCCACACCGTGAGCAATGTCCTTGAATTCCATAGCCATGAAAATCTTGTCATCCTGCACATCCACCCTGACTATTTCCACTGAGCCGGCCAGACGCATTTCCGGCACATACAAATCGAAAATCGTCGACTGCGTGACCGCATTGTAAATATCCTTGACACTAAATCCGCCCGGCTGACATTGGCTGCATTGTAATTCAGCCAAAACACCGGATATCGATAGGTTTTTAACGATGATTGCCCGCTCTTCACCCCACATGTATATCAAGCCCTGCGTGGTTAAATTTTTACGATAAGGCCGCTCTACGTGTACCATCTGCCATCTCCAAGCTACTGATCAGCGTGCATAAGAACTGATATGCCAAAAAAATTATTACGCTCAAGTATAGTGAGTTAAATTAGTTTTACCGGGATTCTTCGAACAAATGGCTGATTTCGACACCTTTAGGTAATTTACCCCAACACACCATCATGCCAAAGCTACTAATGCTGACCCTGCTACCATTTCTGGTTGCCTGCACACCGCTGCCCCCTAAAAACAGCGGCAATATCTGTTCAACTTTTACAGAAAAGGATGATTGGTATGATCATGCCAGACAATCATACGAAAAATGGGGCATACCGATCCCTGTGCAAATGGCCATCATGCATCAGGAATCACGCTTTATTGCCGATGCCAAACCGCCCCGCGCCAAGCTGCTGGGTTTTATCCCCTGGTTTAGACCGAGCAATGCTTATGGCTATGCTCAAGCCAAAGATGAGACCTGGGACGATTATCTCGATCAAGCCGGCAGCTGGTGGGCAGATCGGGATGATTTTGCAGATGCAGCGGACTTTATCGGCTGGTACTGCCATATCAGCCACTCAAGACTTGGCATCGCGAAATGGGATGCCAGAAATTTATACCTCGCCTATCATGAAGGCCATGGCGGCTACGCACGCAAAAGCTATCGACATAAACCCTGGCTTATGCAATTGGCTAACAAAGTCGCCAATCAGGCCGACATTTTCCAAAACCAATTAAACGCCTGTAAGTTGAATTAGACGAATTAAGGGCCAGACCAAGCTGCCCGTAATAAACACGCTTAAAAGATAAGATCAAACCACACTAGAAAGCCTCAACAATGA
>CAVOJU010000050.1:0-121341 GCA_963696315.1 uncultured Gammaproteobacteria bacterium | reverse complement strand
ATTTGTTGATATCTTTAAGCCAGATTCCCGGAACCTACAGGGAAAACTGAGATTTTAATTACTTTTCAAGCCAAATTCAATTTGATCTATTGTAATTTATGTTGAAAAGGGGACTGCTATTCCTGGTTGTATTATTAGTTTATTCTGAGGTCAGTTACACTCAGAATCCCGTTATACCAGGAAAACCTGTAATGGAGATAATCACCGATTTCCATCTTGATTTGAATGATACTGCAAAAACAACCGGGTTTGGAATAAGCAGGGCCTATTTTGGATACAATTACCTTCCGGGAAACAACTTCTCCTGCAAAATAGTTTTAAACATAGGAACTCCGGAAGATCTTCCAAAGCCGGCAGCACCAAGAAGGTATGCCTTTTTCAGGGAGGCTTCTGTTACCTATGCAAAGGAGAGAATTAAGGTTTCATTTGGGCTGGCAACTACAAGGCACTTCGACTACCTTCAGCAGTTCTGGGGAAAAAGATTCATTGCAACTGAATTTGAAGTACGGAATCAATATGGGTATATTGCTGATCTGGTGTAGTTGTTGATTACAAGTTTAATGATAAACTATCTGGCGATATTGCGGTAACAAATGGAGAGGGTTATTCTAAGATCCAGCTTGATAACGGTATTAAAGCTGCGGCAGGTGTGACAACCAAATAATAATTTTGCATTCAGGATTTACAACGACCTGAACAATAACAATGGAGTTTTGCAATACACTTTGTCAACTTTCGCAGGAGTTGACAACAAACTGATCAACCTCGGGGCAGCATTTCATTATAAAACCAATTTGGATAAAGTTGAGGGACATGATGGCTGGGGTATTTCTGCAACCGGATCTGTCAAACTGCCAAGGAGTTATGAAATCTTTTCCAGATATGACTTTTCGGGTTCAGTGATAACAGAGGGAAAGCTGATCGATGGAATTATATGAAAGATGGGAATCTTCTGATATTCGGTTTGCAGAAAAATATCAATGCCAATTTTAAGCTGGCAGTGGATTACCAGGATTATATTCCCTATCACTACCTTCCATCGTCAGGGTTTATCTTCATAAATGCCTTATTCAAGATCTGAGAGCCATTGAGTATTCTCGTCCGGCATGTAACGCTCTCAGGTTGATTTCAACAATATCCTCTCCCTTTCTTCCGAAAAGATTTCTGATTGCCTGAGTGATACTCTCAAAAGAGATGTCGATGAAAGGAGATGCGGCTCCCAGTATTACCATATTCCCAGAGCGGACAGAGCCAGAATCCCTGGCAATTCTGTCGGCATCTATGATTATATGGTTCTTTATTTTTTTTATCTCTGCGATAATATCCTCTGGCGGCGGATAATCGGGGATATTAATGAATGGAACAGAATTGGTAACCAGCCAGCCGGCTTTTGAAAGCCATGGCAGATACCTTAATGACTCCATTGGTTCGACAGAAATTATCAGTTCAGCTTTTCCATAGGGTATGAGGTCTGACGCTACAGGCTTATCCGATATCCTCAGGTGTGACTGTACATCTCCGCCTCTCTGGCTCATTCCATGAACTTCAGATTGTTTAAGGAAGAGGTCATTTGCAACTGCAGCCAGCCCTATTGCGGCTGCTATTGACAGGATCCCCTGACCTCCAACGCCTGATAATATGATATCATTTTTCATGTTTAACTTTTATTTACTATTCAGCTGATGTTTCCGTTCTTTTTTTCCTTGTAACTGTCTGGATGCACTCCCGTGAAGCTATAATAACTGAAACATCCTGATATTCAAATTCCCTGATCATAATCTGCACATTATCAATGTGGTTTCTACGCAATGGTACAATTTCAATGACATGTTCCGCACTGACACCGATACCTTCACATATCTGTCTTAACCTTCCGGTAGCCTGTGATTTCTGGCCTCCTGTCATTCCTGTTGTGGAATTGTCAGAGATAATTATTGTTACTGATGATTTTTTAATAACTGCATCGAGCAATCCTGTCATTCCTGAATGTGTAAAAGTTGAATCTCCAATGACGGCAATGGACGGAATCAAACCGGCATCTGCTGCACCGACAGCCATTGTTACTGATGCTCCCATATCGACACATGAGTAAATTGATGAATAGGGAGGCAGGGCTGCAAGGGTATAACAGCCTATATCAGAAAAGACTCTTCCGGGGCTATATGATTTAACGGCATCATTAAGAGCTGAAAACAAATCAGCATGACCGCATCCTTTGCAGAAAGAAGGGGGTCTCATTTTCACCAGCGACGGCACCTTCTCACCAAAACTTACAGGATAGCCGAGAGCCTTTGCAACAATAGCAGGATTCAGTTCGCCATCCCTCGGAACGGTTCCGTCAAGCCTGCCGTAAATCTTAATGCCGTTATCGAGAATTCCCCTTAACGATTCCTCAACCATAGGAGCCCCTTCCTCGAGAACAAGTACTTCTTCGCATCTTGATGTAATATCCACTATGACCTCTTTGGAAAGGGATATGCTGAGATCTTCAGAACCGGATAGTCGTCTGAATTGTCACGGATATTTTCCATCAGATAATTGTAGGCAATACCACAGGCTATGATCCCAAGCTCTCTTCTTTTACCATCGCGGAAGCGGTTGTGTTTTGAAATTCTTGCATCAAGTTTAACAGTTTCAAAAGATGACAGCAGGCTTTTGTATTTTTTCCTGGAAACAGCCGGAAGAAGCACAAACTGCAAAGGGTCTGCAGGAAGAGATAACTTGTTCTCAGGAAGCCGGTCTTTAAGTGAAACACTCGCCCTTGAATGGGCTAATCTTGTGGTTATTCTGAACAATACAGGTGTCCTGTACTTTTCGGACAGCTCAAAAGCATCGAAGATCATGTCATAAGCCTCCTGCTGATCCGAAGGCTCGAAGCAAGGCACCATGGCGAATCTTGCATAGAATCGTGAATCCTGCTCATTCTGGGATGATGCATGGATGGGTCGTCAGCTGAGACTACTATCAGCCCTCCGTTTACGCCCGTCATTGCAGCATTAATAAAACCATCGGCAGCCACATTAAGCCCAACATGTTTCATCGCGACCATCGCCCTTTTTCCGGCGTATGACATTCCAAGGGCGGCTTCCATGGCAGTCTTCTCATTTGAAGACCATTCTCTGTGAACTTTACGGTCAGCAGCATCCTGGGATGGCTGAATATATTCCATAATCTCTGTGGAAGGTGTACCCGGGTATGCATACATCCCGCTCAACCCGGCATCGAGGGCAGCCTGGGCAATAGCTTCATCACCCAGCAGCATTAGCTTTTTCATATAATGATAGGATATTGGTCAGTATTAAATATTAAAATTATCAGCAATTTATTATCCATTTCAGAGTTAAATAAACTGGATTATAGCAAGAAGCAAATATTGGAATATTTTCAATATCTAAACATGATGAATGAATTTAAAATAATAAATACTCCCTGCTGTGCATGCATACAAATCCTGTTTACCCGGCTAAAATGTAATCCGTGCCGGCAGACTCGACAGCGTATAGACCAGCCAATTCATGGCCGCTGTATAACCGGTAAGTCCGCTGAATAATTTCTGCCAGCCCAGGCACCAAATTATAATCGGCCAGATCATTCAGACTGATCCACGCTGCCTCGACAACATCGCTTTGTGCTGTTGGCTTTATATTATCCTGATCTGCCAATAAGGCCAGATAGTCGATGATCACATAATGAAAATTCTCGATTCGCCTCTCGACGACAGCGACTATATTTTGTATTTCCGTGTCCAGACCGGTTTCTTCTTTAATCTCCCGCCGGCAAGCAGCAGACATAGACTCACCGGCTTCCAGTTTACCGCCCGGGATTGACCACATTCCCATAGCCGGCGGTTGATTGCGCTTTATCAACAAGACTTGTTGATCAGCATTAAATACAATACCGGCCACACCAATAGCCGGCACAGGAAATGAATTAAATGGATTCTCTTGCACTAGCCTGATCCGTTAAACTTTTTGATTATCACTTAATGTTTTTGGTTGTATAGTTAACGTGAGGACTGATAAATAGTCCACACAATAATTCCAAAGTTATCATTTGCTTAATCCTTTTTGGAGGTGTCCCGTGAGCGCTGTTAAAACCTATTTTTCTCTTTGTCTCGCATTGATCGGCTTGTGCGCACCGCCGCTTTTTGCGGCTGACATAAAAGCCGGCGAAGAAAAAGCTGCCATGTGTTTGGGCTGTCACGGTCAAAATGGCAACAGCAGCAACGCCCAGTGGCCAAATTTGGCAGGCCAGCAAGCAGTCTATATTGTGAATCAATTGAAGGCCTTTAAAAGCGGCGAACGCAACAACACGATGATGCAGTCGACGGCCAACAACTTGAGCGATGCGGACATGGAAAATCTCGCCGCGTATTTTTCCAGCCAAAAAACACACGGCGCAGGCGGCGATCCGGCATTGGCGGAATCAGGCAAAGCTAAAGCCGGCATGTGTTTTGGCTGCCATGGCGCATCGGCAGAAGGCAACGGGCAATTCCCCAGACTTGCCGGCCAGCACCCCGATTATCTGGTAAGCCAATTAAAAAGCTTCAAAGAAGGTTACCGCAAGAGCAGTGCCATGCAGGCGGTTACCGCCAGCCTGGCCGAGGAAGATTTTAACGCTTTAGCGGCCTATTTCGGGTCATTAAAAAACTGAGAGTAACGCAGGCGGCAACCCCGGCAAATCCCGAGAGCCATTGTTCACGGCCCCAATGCCCGCTGGCAAAGCAGTTATAGGGCATTTTCCGGGGCCAAAGATGCTTAGCGGCCCGAATTCGGCTATTGATCGGCATGACGCCATTTTAAACCGCAAGTAATACCTGTTCAGCCTATTGAGAACCGTCAGTGGCAGCCTTGTCCACGTCGCGAATTGAAGACGCCAGCGCGACCTGGGTGCCGCCCCGACAGCGAATCCAGTGCAGCGCCAAACATCACATGCTTGATAGGCTGAATAGTTATAACCCCAGAATCCATCCGCACGCCACCGCCAATATCAGAGCACCCCACCGAGCAGCAGACTCCCTGCCGATAAGGCCTTGCTGATTCGGATGTAGGGCAGACGGTCACACCGGCCCTTTTTATGAGCAGTAGCGGCCCTCATCTTTATTTGTGTTCCTAGCTGATTTCAGATGTCCCAGTCTCCGGTAAATGTTTTATCATTAGCGCATCAATAACAATAAGCCCGCTGGGCAACATAAAGAACTAATGAGCACCTCTTCAGAAGCGAAAATCGACCGCAGCTTATCCTTGATAGCCTTGTTTGCAGCGACCTTATTTACCAGCGCATCACTGATGTTCGTGCTGCAACCCTTGTTCGGCAAACTGTTATTGCCCTTACTGGGCGGCTCTCCGGCCGTATGGAACACCTGCATGGTGTTTTACCAGAGCATTTTATTTCTAGGCTATCTTTATGCGCATGTGCTTTCAACGCGCCAAAGTCAGCACCGGCAAATCCTCATCCATAGCGGCGTTCTGCTTATCAGCTTTCTGGCATTACCCTTGGCGCTGCCTGAAAATATCGCTCCGCCCACTGACACTGACCCGACCTTCTGGCTGTTCTGGACACTATTAGTCGCAATCGGCCTGCCGTTCTTCGTGGTTTCAACAACGGCGCCGCTCATGCAGAAATGGTTTGCCAATGTCGGCCACCATACCAGTCATGATCCTTATTATCTGTACGCGGCCAGCAATGCCGGCAGTCTGCTGGCCTTGCTGAGTTACCCGTTTTTGCTGGAACCGAATATCGGCCTGGCCAATCAGAAAACTTACTGGGGCGTTGGCTATCTGCTGCTGTGTCTGCTGATCGCCGCTTGTGCTTTTGTGTTATGGAAAATCCAGCAAAAAACCGATGTTATCGAAGAAAACATATCCGACGACAATACGCTCAGCCCTTACACGCAACTGCACTGGCTGGCCTTGGCATTCGTACCCTCCAGCCTGCTGCTGGGTCTGACCAATTTCATCAGCACCGATATTGCTTCGGTACCGTTACTGTGGATTATTCCCTTAACCTTATACCTGTTGTCTTTTGTTATCGTGTTTTCAAAATGGCACGACACCATTCACCCATGGATGGTCAAGCTGCAACCCGTGGTATTGTTGCCGTTTATTGCTTACTCCTTCATTAATCCGGCGGTTTTGCCCTATTGGATAGACCTGGGCCTGCATCTGCTGGCGTTTTTTCTTGCCGTCATGGTATGCCACGGCGAGCTTGCCAAAATGCGCCCGCACACCCGGTATTTAACCAGCTTCTACCTGATCATGTCCTTTGCCGGCATGCTGGGCGGCATGTTCAACACTTTTGTCGCGCCGTTTATTTTTAATGCCGTCTACGAGTACCCGCTCATGATTGTTGCAGCCTTATTATTGCGGCCGGGTTTGCAGTCATCGCTAGGCCACGGTAAAACCGGCTGGCTGCAGCAACTGTTCTTGCCCGCGCTGTTAGTCCTCGCCGGTGTCATTATTTTTGCAGGCAGTGACGACTTGGCCCCCTATCTCGACACTATCGGCGTTGGCCTGATACTGCTGGCCGGCTTAAGCTATGCGTTCAGAGCACAGCCGGTCACCCTCGCGCTGCTGACCGGCATTATTATCTTCTTTACTCTGGGACTGCATGGCTTGCTGTCAAATACGCTGTATCAGGAACGCAGTTTTTTTGGCGTGCTTGCCGTGCGTGAAAGCGTTTTGCTCGACGAGCATAACCATCCTGAGAAATATCATGAACTGTTTCACGGCACCACCAAACACGGGGCGCAGCGTTTGACAGCAAACCAAAGCCAAACGCCATTAACCTATTACAGCCGTCCAGGCCCTATGGGACAGCTATTTAAGGAATATGACGCGATCAACCAGAACTGGAACATTGGCATCGTTGGCCTGGGTGCAGGCGCGTTAACGTGTTACGCCAAAAATCAGCAACAGTGGACTCTGTATGAAATTGATCCGCTGGTTGTGGACATTGCCAGCAATCCGGCCTACTTCAGTTATCTGAGTCAATGCAGCCACAACGCGACCATGCGTGTGGGTGATGCGCGTCTATCGTTGGCAAAAGAACCGGATCAGCAGTTTGATTTATTGGTGATGGATGCCTTCAGTTCTGATTCTGTGCCGACCCATTTGCTGACACAAGAAGCGCTGAAGCTTTATTTTCAGAAACTTAAAACCAACGGCATACTGGCTTTTCATATCACCAATCGCCATTTGGCGCTGAAGAAAGTATTGTCGGATCATGCCCGGCAACTGCATTTGTCGGCATTAATCCAGGAATTTAAACCGCAACAGGAAATTCCTCTGGTGATTGCGACAGATTGGGTGGTCATGGCCAACAAGGCCGAAACCCTGGAGCCTCTGCGCTTAAGCCAACTGGGCAACTGGCAACAATTGCCTTTGTACTTCGACCTAAAGCCCTGGACTGATGACTTTACGAATATTGTCAGTATCTGGAAATAACGAGGCTAGGATTTCAAAATACTGCCGAGTTCCGGGTTTTGCAGCAAGGTTCTGCATGAAAGCAAGCCGATATTTTGGCTTTTGTAGGGATAATGATAGCTTGTGATGGATGCCAGCAAGCTATCTGAATCCTTGTACGTTACCAGAACATAAGCATTTGGATGCTGCGCTGCCCATTGCTGCAGCTTTTTAAAGTCAGCAAACACGACAAGCGGTTGTTGAAGACGCCCGGTAAAGTGAAATTGGCCATGGTATTTGCTGGTAAAAAAAGCGATATCGCTACCTTCTGCCATTAAACCAGCAATTTTTTCGGCAGGCGGCTTGGTATCGTAATGCTCCGCTTCAACGGCAAAAAAACCACAGGCGATCACCAACGTTGCCACGACTGAAGCTGCGCTGATATAAAAAACCGCATGCTCGGCAGCGCGGGCCTTAGACAGGCCAAACAAAACCGCCGTTATCAGCAGCACACTGCCCCAGACGGGCGACACTGCCGATAGCTCGGCGCGCCAGTGGTAAACCTCATTAAACCAGGGCAGCAACGCTAAAACAGCACCGATCAAAGCAAAAACAATTACGACGGGAAGGTGCGCCCGCTGCCAGCAACGGCTATCGTTTATTTCATCGGCAGCCCGCGCCAAAACCAGCGCCAGAGCAGGCAACAAAGGCAATAAATAGTGCATGCGCTTGCCGCTGACCAGAGAAAAGGCAACAAACACCGGCACTGCCCAGGCCAGACAAAACCGTATCCCGGAATCCAGTAAATTCAGTTTTATCAGCCCTGCCCATAGGGGCCTGCATAGCAGCCACGGCAGCAATAATAACGGCAGCATCTGTACATACCACCACCAGGGCAACTGATGCGCAAACGACTTAACCAGCCGGCCGCTGGTCTGCCCCAGGAAAATAGCATTTCTATAGGCTTCACCGCCCGCCATGCCGGCCGGTATGGCCCAGCACAAAGCTATCACGGCCCCCATCAAGATGGCGGCAAACAGGGCGCCATACCACTGCCACCAGCTAAAACCGGCCTGTTTACTGTCGTTCCACCACGGCGCCAGCAGCGCTACCGGCAACACGTGCAGCAGAATCACCGGGCCCTTGCTGAGTAGGCCTCCGCCTATGGCTAGGACCAATAAAGCCCAGCGCCAGAAAGACCAGCCGTTTTCAGCAAGCTTCAATAAACTGTCCATGCCGAGCAATGCAAAAAACGCCAGCATCATATCGAACATGGTCAATGTGCCGTAGACCATCCAGAAAAAGCATCCCAGCAGAATCAGCGGCGCCAATGTTTCGGTTGCCCGACGCTCCGGCCATAACCTACGCGCTACGGCGCCTGATAAAAATAACGCCGCCAGCGCGAATAGCGGTGAAATCAGCCGCAAAGACCAGTCATTAACGCCCAGCAGCAGCCAGCCTAGGGTCATCAGCCAGAATAACAGCGGCGGCTTGTGGCTGTAAGTTTCCCCATTTAGATGCGGTACGAGAAAATCGCCGGTGGACCACATTTCCCAGGCGACGGCCGCATAGCGGGTTTCATCGACAGGCATTAAAGGGCGTATCGATAAGCTGACGGCTATTAACATTGCCCAAATCAGCAATACCCATAATTTGGCCGGCAACAATTGATACATAGGAGGTTCAGCGCTTTATTCGACTTTTATATTTTTACGTTCATGCACAACAAAATACAGGTTGCGGAAATAAATAAACAATCCGGTTGCCTGCCCCAAAATAAACACCGGGTCTTCCCGGTAAATGGCGTAAGCCAACAGCGTCACTCCGCCGGCGATGCTGAAATACCAGAAAGCGACTGGAAAAACACTTTTTTTCTCGCGCTCACTTTTGATCCATTGCACGAAAAAACGGGCCGAAAATAATGCCTGCCCAAGAAAACCTACTGCCAGCCAAATCGTCTCTTTATTTGCGATCAATTTCTTCTACCTTTGCAAGTTTTGCACGCTTCTGTAACCAGATTACGCCCAGTAAATCGATAATCCCTGCCCACAGCCGATCCAGTGTCCCGTATTTGGAATGCCCTTTGGTTCTGGATCGATGTGCAACGGGCTCAGAAAGCACTCGCCCACCGGCTCTTAAAACCAAAGCCGGTAAAAAACGGTGCATATGGTCAAAATAAGGCAAATCCAGGAACTTGTCTCTTAAAAACACCTTTAAGCCGCAACCGGTATCGGGGGTGTTATCCCCCAGCAGCCCCGACCGGACGGCATTGGCGACCTTCGAAGAAAACAGCCGCCACGGTGAATCATAGCGTTCATTGCGCCAGCCGGCTATCATCCACAAATTGCTTTCCGTTTGATTTTGGCGCGTCAACACCCCATACAAACGGGGAATATCAGCAGGATCGTTCTGACCATCGCCATCCAGTGTCGCTATGTAGGGATAAATTGCCGCCTTGACGCCGGTATGTATGGCAGTGCTTTGCCCACAGGCTTGCTGATGACGCATAACCCGCAAGGCCCTATTGCTTTCCATGGCCTGTCTTAAAACAATCGCAGTCTCATCCGTGCTGCCGTCATCGACATAGATAATTTCATAAGCGTCCGCCTGCTTCATAGCCGCATCAATCTCTTCAATTAAAGCAATGATATTGCCGGCTTCATTATGAACAGGTACAACAATGGAAATTTCCATCCATCCTCCTAAACCCAGGTAATTTCTGAATCTCAAAAAAAAGGGCCGCACTCGTAAGAATGCAGCCCTCAATTTTATATGGCAACCATGAACCGATTACCACATAAGGTAAAAAACGATTAACGCTTAGAGTATTGCGGACGTTTCCTGGCTTTGTGCAAGCCCACTTTTTTTCGCTCGACAATACGGGAATCACGAGTAACGAAACCGGCTTTTCTGAGTGCTGGGCGTAAGGCTTCGTCATACTCCATCAATGCGCGTGTCAGACCGTGACGTATAGCGCCAGCCTGGCCAGAAGGACCGCCACCTTTGACAATCACATTGAGATCGAATTTGCCTTCCAAGTTAACACACTCCAGAGGCTGACAAGAAACCATCTGGTCGGTTTTGCGGCCAAAATAATCTTCGATCGTTTTTTGGTTGATAGTGATTTTTCCAGTGCCTGATGTTGCGTAAACGCGTGCTACTGCACTTTTACGACGGCCTGTTCCATAATACTGAGCTGCTGCCATGGTCTACCCGCTTATAATTCTAAAACTTTTGGCTGTTGAGCCTGATGATCGTGTTTAGGACCTGCATACACTTTCAATTTCTTGAACATTGCACGACCCAATGGATTGTTAGGTAACATTCCTTTAACCGCTGTATTAAGAATACGATCAGGGAAAGTTTTTCTTAACTTACCCAGACTAACGGTTTTTAGATTGCCGATATAGCCTGTGTGATGTTGATACAATTTGTCTTTTTCTTTATTGCCGGTAACGCCGATTTTTTCTGCATTTACTACAATAATGTAATCACCGGTATCAACGTGCGGTGTATATTCTGGTTTGTGTTTACCGCGAAGACGACGCGCAATTTCAGAAGCAAGGCGACCCAAGGTCTTCCCTTCCGCATCAACAACGTACCAATCGCGCTTAACTTCTGCTGGCTTTGCACTAAATGTTTTCATCGTTACTTAGTCTTTCTGTTAAAGGCTCAATAAAAGAGCGAGAATATTACTAAACATCGTCAATATTTTCAAGTTTATTTATACCATCGCCTGTTTACGGCCAAATCTACGTGCCATCCAGGCACGCAAATTCATAATTTAATATTCAGTGAATGCAATTTACGATAGAGATGGGTGCGCTCCATTCCTACCGCAGATGCCAGCTTGGCAACGCTGCCGCCGGTTTTCTCAAAATGATATTCCAAATACGCTTTCTCGAAATGATCGCGGGCTTCCTTAAGCGGCAGATTATAAAACTCGGGAACCGATGAAGATAACACAACGTCACCGACACCTGACCCTAATGCCGATTTCACCTCATCAAGCTCAATATCTTCACCAACTCCCAGAATCATGAGTCTTTGCACGAGATTTTTTAATTCTCGCACATTACCGCGCCAGCTGTAATTACGTAAGAAATTCTGCGCCGCCATGGAAAATCGGCGAAAAGACAACTTTTCATGGGTGACAAAATAATCAACATAAAAACTCAGCAAGGCCGGCACATCTTCGCTGTGCTCCCTCAAAGGCGGAATCGAAAGCGACACCTCATTCAGCAGATAATACAAATCCTGGCGAAAACGCCCGGCTCTGACCAGCTCATCCAATGCCGTTCGCGTGGCCGAAACCACCCGGACATCGACACGCACCGCCTCACTTCCGCCAACCCGCAGGAAAGAGCTCGATTCCAATGCGCTGAGCAATCTTAGCTGGGTTTCCTGGTCCATGCCGCCAATCTCGCCTAAAAACAGCGTGCCCTTATGCGCCCGCTCCAACAAGCCCGGGTAAATTTTGCCGCCATCTTCCTTGCCGAAAAATTCAACTGCCGAATTTTCCGGCGCGATAGTGCCCACCGACACATCAACAAAAGGCCCGTCCCGATGCGCGCTGTTATTATGCAGGTAACGCGCATAGAGCTCCTTGCCCACCCCCGCCTCGCCAACAAACAGCACCCTCGCATCATGTTGCGCCAGGCGTTTCAGTTGATCTTTGGTCCTAGCAACGGTAGCACTTTTGCCTACCGGCTCAATATCGACAGCCAACTGCTGTTTTAGCCCGGCATTTTCTATTTGCAGATGACTGGCTTCCAGCGCCCGCTCGACAATCAATAACAACTTCGCCAGCGATAAAGGCTTTTCAAGAAAATCATAAGCCCCGAGGCGGGTTGCTTCAACGGCGGCTTCCACCGAACCATGCCCGGACATCATAATCACCGGACATAGCTGAGCATCCTCCGCCACCCATTCTTTCAGCAGGGTAATGCCGTCCATATCTGGCATCCAGATATCAAGCAGAATAAGATCAGGAAGACTGGCTTTTTTTTGCGATCGGGCTTCGCTTGCGTTTTCCGCCATCGCGACCTGATAGCCTTCATCTTCAAGAATTTCGCATACCAGGCGGCGAATATCGGGCTCATCATCTACAACTAATATACGAGGAGTATATGCATTCATATTTTTTCGGCATATCAAAAGTTACAAGCGGGCAACTGGATTATAAACCCTGCGCCCACTTTACGGCTGGTGTCAACCCATATGGCGCCACCATGTTCTTCAATTATTTTTTTTACAATGGCCAAACCCAGCCCGGTTCCCTTGGCTTTGGTCGTCACATAAGGCTCAAAAATCTTCTCGATCTGATCTTCTTTGATGCCTGGACCGTCATCATAAAGCGCTATTTCGATAAAATCAGCATTATTCTTCTGCACCCGGTGCAGGCTGATTTCGATCTGCCCTTTACTGTCAATCGCTTCCAGCGCATTTTTGATCAGATTATGCAACACCTGCCGGATGCTGACCGGATCGCCCTTGATTATCAGCATGCCGGCCTTGTCATCGGCTTTAAATTTGACACCCGATTTCAAGGCATACAGCGCAAGCACTTCCTGCACCAATATGGGCAAATCAATGGCTACCGTTTGTTTTTTAGAGGGCTTGGCATATTCAGAAAAATCATCCACCATTTCCTTCATCGCCTCAACCTGCTCCACAATGGTCTTGGTAGATCGCTGCAGCATCTCGGCATCGGCAGTTTCCAATTTCCCTGCCAGTTTATGCTGCAACCTCTCTGCCGAGAGCTTTATAGGCGTGAGCGGATTCTTGATTTCATGCGCCAGCCGACGCGCCACTTCACCCCAGGCAGCATTCTTCTGTGCCTGAATCAAGTCGGTGACATCATCCATAACCACCACCGCACCCACTCGCCAGCCTTCCTGAGAAAAAAGTGGCGTTCCGCGGCACAACAATTCTTGCCGGCCATTGGTACCCAAAAAAGCAATTCTCTGCTGCCAGATGTCATCATCGGTTTGTTCAAGCAAACGCTGGATCGACTTTAACGGCTCAGCCAGTTCAGAATAACCCCGAGCAAGATCCAATAGCGTTTGTCCGACAAAATGACTGACATGGATATGAAAAATCCGGTAGGCAGCCTGATTGGCGGTACGAATTTTATAATCGGCATCAAAACTGATTACCCCGGCCGTCAAATTGGCCAGGATGGTTTCCAGATACGCACGCTGGTTCTCGACTTCAAAACTGGCTCTTTTGGTTTCATCGCGGGCGCGGGCAATGCGTAGCGTCATCTCGTTGAATGACTCCACCAAAAAACCCAAATCATCCTGAGCCATCACCGGCAGCTGTTGATCATATTGTCCAGAAGCCACCGCCTGGGTGCCTTTAACCAATTCTTTTACCGGTGCGATAATATTCCGGATGCTGATAAAGGCAACCCAGATCGCCGCCAGCAAGCTCATCAATAAAACCAATGACAAAGCCAGCGAGAAGCTTAGTTTCAAGGAATCCCTGAGAAAATTCATCTCCTGATAGCGTACAAAAGCAAATTCCACCGAATCCGCCAAATCGGCCATTCTGATTGGCACCGGATACAATGCCTGGAGATATTGCGGCTCTTGTGCTATTAACGGTGACGATTACCCGGATCATCAATTCATTTTCCCGGATGGGCGCTAAAGCGACGAACTCCGCATTTCGGCGCAGCTGCAGCCAGGTATTCTCATCCGGCAGACTGGGCAATATATCAGCGGGATTGATGCTGCTTGACATCACGATTCTTCCTTGGCGCGAAAAAAGTGTCATTTCTGACGCTTCGGCAAGCTCACGCAGATGCTCTATTTCAAGAGCCAGCGTGGCTGATGAATCTGCCAGCTTTTCAGCCAACTGCTGGGTTTGCCTTAAATGCCAGCGCATGCGTTGGTCTAATGATGCCTGACTGAGTTCCAGCGCATCTTCCATGGCGCGATCCATTTCCACGTTAAACCAGCTATCGATACCCTGATGCAGAAACTGCATGGAAAAATAAAACACAATGGCCGCAGGTACCAAAGACAACACCACAAACAAGGACACCATGCGGGTCGTTAAACGCGAACCGGCTTCGCGCTTTTTTAACTGCCGGGTTAACGAATAAATATTGGCACCGACCAGCCCCAGCAGCACTACTGAACCCAGAGCGTTAACCAGCAGCAGCCACGAATACATGGCGCTTAACTGCGAAGACTCCTGTGTCGCCGAGCTCATTAGCTGCAGCGACAGCAAAATCAGGCCAAACAGAATTAAAACGGTAAAATTGACCGGTGGCTTCAGTTTTTCAGGGACCATACATACCAGTCACTGGATAGATACCATTGCGGATTAAGGTAAGCGACTGGCCGCAAGGGCAAAGGCAGCGCGTCCCGGTCGAACCTGACTTTTACGCCGGCACGATAGCGCTTTCCTGCCGCCAGGCCAGACTTTTCGATTACCTGAATATTGCGTACTGTTGACATCAAACTCAGCGCCGCCGGCAATGTTGAAAAATTATCAACTGCGCCGCTGCTCTCATTTCTGACCCGGTACATGTTCAATAAAGCATGGTACTGAATGCGATAGCGCACCTCTTTATAAACCAGCTTCTTATCCCAGATATAATCACGCTGCTGCCAGACCTTGAGCTGAACAGCCCAGAACAAAGACACGCCATTTTGCAATGCTTCCTCTACCCAAGGACTCAATCGATAGTCTATGTCGGCAGACAAGACATAACTGTCTCCCTGCGCTTCCAACTCGGCGGTTTTCACAACAACCGCATAATCTTCGGCATACGCGAAAACCGGCAGCAGCCAAACAAGCAGAACAAAATAAAATGCAAAGACATTATTGCTTTTTAATGCGGGCATAATAAAAGCCGTCCATTGCTGATTCCCCAGTGAAAATCTGCCGCCCATGCTCCCTGGCTGAACCCCAGCTGGCACTGATCGGCCATTCGACAGCATCGCTATGCGCAGCTAGAAAAGCTTGGATTTGATGTTCATTTTCCTGTTTCAGGACTGAACAGGTCGCATAAAGCAGTAACCCTCCGCGCGCCAATAGCGGCCAAATGGCGTGCAGGATGTTTTTCTGCAAGGCCTGCAAGGACTGAATATCCTCGGCTCTGCGCAATAACTTGATATCCGGGTGACGGCGGATAACCCCCAAGGCCGAACAAGGCGCGTCCAGCAAAATCCGGTCAAATGGCTTACCATCCCACCAGGTTGTCAGGCTTGGCCGCATCACCCGTCACTAATCTGGCGTGGAGTTGCAAGCGCTGACAATTTTCGCCGACCCGCTGCAGCCTGGCGGCATCAATATCGACAGCGATCAATTCTTGCAGTTTTGGCTGCCGCTCAAGAATGTGCGCCGTTTTGCCGCCGGGCGCCGCGCACACATCCAGCACTCTTTGTCCCGCCTGCACATCCAGCAGCTCTGCCGCCAATTGTGCCGCCGTATCCTGAACTGACACCTAGCCCTCGGCAAAACCGGGCAATAGCTCAACCGCCACCGGCTTTTCCAGAATCAGCGCCGACGCACAAAATTCAACACCTGCGGCCGCTATATCCCGTCCGGCAAGTTGTTGTAAATACTGCTCGCGGCTGATTTTAGCCAGATTCACCCGCAAGGCCATGGGCGGCGGCCTGTTGTTTTCCAGCAATAGGCTCAATGCCTGCGCCGGCCAGTCCTGTTCAATTTGCCTGATCATCCAGTCGGGATGACTCAGCGCAGCCGACGGCCGCTGGTCGGCCAGCGCTTCAAGCCTGTCCTGTTCTCTCAGGTATTTTCTCAGCAAGGCATTGATCAGGCCCTTGGCCCAGGGCTTTTTGCGAGTCGCCGCAACCGTTTCCGAGACCGCCGCATGCAGCTTTACCCGCATATGGCCCAGCTGGTACAAACCCACCAAAGCCAAAGCTTTAATTTCACTGTCTTTCAGGGGCTTATCCAGCAATTCATGCAAAATAAAATCCAGACGATAATATTGACGGCATACGCCGTAACAAAGCGCCTGAACGAACGCTCGGTCTTTGGACGACTCAATGCCCGGGATTACATTATCCAGAGCTGCCGTTAAAGACTGCCCCTCATGCATTACCCGGGACAATATCCGGGCCGCGATTAAACGTAAATTCACCGGCTAGTTAACACAGTTTTGCCGCATTTACGTCATGGGCACTGAGAAAAGCCTGAATGGCCATCCGTTTACCGCCCGGAAGCTGCACTTCATGCAGACGCAACAAACCTTCGCCGGTTGCCACATCCATATTTTTTCCGGCGCAAAACACCGTGCCTGGTTCTGCAGGCGTTTCAGCCGCGATGGCTTCAGCCTGCCAGATGCGCAAAATCACCCCCTGATAGCGCGTTTGCGCGACCGGCCAGGCGTTTAATCCCCGCACTTTTCTGGCCAATTGCGCGGCCGTTTGTGACCAGTCCAGGAAGGCTTCAGTTTTTTCCAGCTTATCGGCGTAAGTTACCAAGGCTTCATCCTGCTCCTCTGCATGCACAGTGCCTTCTTGAATTTGTGTCAGCACTTTAGCCAGGCCAATGGCGCCCAGTTGCGCTAATTTGTCGTGTAAATCGCTGGCGGTATCGCGAGGGCCAATGACACATTCCTCTTTGTGCAGCATGGCGCCTGCATCGAGCTTGCGCACCATGCGCATGATGGTTACGCCGGTTTTTTCATCACCTGCCATGAGTGCCCGCTGAATGGGTGCGGCTCCGCGCCAGCGCGGCAATAAAGAGCCGTGAACATTGATACAGCCCAACTTAGGCACATCCAGCACCGCCTGCGGCAAAATCATGCCGTAGGCGACAACCACCATCAGATCGGCATTGAACGTGGCTATTAGCCGTAATTCCTCATCGGTTCTTAGCGTGGCGGGCTGAAAAACAGGAATATGCGCTTTTAAAGCCAACGCCTTGACCGGACTGGCAGTCAATTTACGCCCCCGCCCCGCAGGACGGTCTGGCTGCGTGTAAACCGCGCATAGCTCATGCTCCGAATCCAGCAGCATCTGCAAGGTCGGCACGGCAAAATCCGGAGTGCCGGCAAAAATAATCTTCATGCCCAGCTCTGTTCCATTTTATGAATTTTTTCCAGTTTCTTTTTGATGCGCTGCCGTTTCAAGGGTGATAAATAATCGACAAACAATTTTCCGTCCAGATGATCCATTTCATGCTGTACGCACACGGCCAGCAAATCCCGCGCATCGAATTCAAAAGCCTGGCCGTCCCTGTTCAGCGCCCTGACTTTGATATGCTCGGCTCGCCTCACCTTCTCAAAAAAACCGGGCACGGAAAGACAGCCCTCTTCGGATTCTTCAACACCGTCTTTGGCGATGATTTCTGGATTGATCAAATACAAGGGCGCGCTCTTATCCTCACTGACATCAAGTACGATTACCCGTTGATGCACATTCACCTGGGTAGCGGCCAAACCCACGCCGCGGGATTCATACATGGTTTCAAGCATGTCATCGGCCAGTTTTCTGACTGCATCATCAACCGATTTAACCACGGCGGCTTTTTTGCGTAAACGCTCGTCCGGAAACTCGAGAATAGTTAGAATACTCAACAATCGCTCCACTATTAATATTTCAATAGCGGGATTCTATCTGAAATTGAAATCATATGGAAACTCCCCAATCATTGATGCATGCGGCTTCTGCTCAATGCAATGACGCAGTCAGCAAGCCGCATACAGCCAAAACACTCAAGAGAGTAAAGGGCTGAATTGCGCAGGTTTGGCTAGGCCAGAATCTGTTAACGCCACATTTGAAAAACAGGCACTCGTTGCTACCAGCAGCCGAAAACATGCGGAATAAAATGGCAAAAGTGTAATTATCGCGCATCAGGGCCAACTGGAAGGCTAGCTACAAGGATTATCCTGCCTACCGGGACGGAGCACAAAGCGGGAAAAATTGTCTCTGGCGCAAGAGCAGCTCAAGCTTTAGTATGACATCAATCCAATAAGCTTATCCCAAGCTATCCAAGGCATCAGACAAACAACTCAGAGATACCGAATTACGGCTTGGATATTTATGAAGCAGAACCCAGCTTTTAATAATCCTGCTCAATGCCAAATTCGATTTTGCGCCGTTCAGGATGGTTCAAAGCGCCAGCGGGAGCGCACCATTGTTAATGGCGGTCCCAATCTTATCCGAGGCAAGATCCTTTATCAGCAAATTCTTGCGTCGGCGATCCGCCTTACGTGCATCCTGAAAACAGCTATCCTGGCTTTCTCTTCGATCGTTTGCATAAAGTCTGGTATGGAACTCGCTGACATTGATTGGCTTACCCGCACAGGGTTTTCTGTTAAGCGTCCTGATCACTCTCTCAGCGACAACATCCGGCTCGATTCTAACTATCGCATGATATTCGTCACGGCCTGCTCCGGGTTGTTGAAGCATTTGAATTTTTAAACTCTTTATCTCTCCAGCCTTTTTAAACAGGCCGCCTTTAATAACCGGTTCAATAAAGCTCTCAATATCAGGAACGCTTGTAACCGCGCTAATTCTTTTTAAGATGACAATCATGGCGTTGTGTTGTAAATAATTAAAAATATGAATCAAGAATACAGAATATCAAAAACCAGGCCACTTTAGCGATAATTGACGCCACAGTCCACCACAGACTCCACCTATCCCATACAAAATAGAATGAACAGTCTTAATGATCATCCGCGCTTTGTCAAAGCGATAATTACCAGCAATACCGCATTTATGGCGGCATGCCAACCCGCACAGCCGCATATTCAACCATCGGCAAGGCTGCAACGGATTCAAGTTCTTGATAGCAGAGTACTCATAGGCTTGCGTTTGCAAACATCTAAATGTGTACCAGAATAGATTCACCAACAGCCGCCACATAGACGACAGTTTCACCGAAATAGCCAGATTTCCAAGCTTGCTAACTCAATTGTCAGACTTGGAGCTAGATTTCTTAATGAATTCATCTAAACTTCGAAGTCAAACAGACTAAAAAGACCTGGCAGGAATCAAATATGGCTTTTCGAACATTTGTCGGATTTATAGCGTCCCTATTCTTCAGCATCAGCGTTTGGGGGGATGAATTACAAATAAACCCTTCGCATCCCGGCCAATACACCGTGGCTCAAGGCGATACCCTATGGGATATATCCGCCAAGTTCCTGACCCACCCCTGGCAATGGCCAGAACTGTGGCGTTCCAATTCACAAATCCAAAATCCACACCTGATTTATCCTGGCGATACCATTTATTTTTCTATCGTAAACGGCAGCCCCCAGCTCAGCTTGTCCAGAGGCAACGATGCGGGCACACCTCAGCAATCGCCCTGCGTGATTCAAGAGTACAACGAGAAAAATGCAAGACCTGATTTTGCTGTTTCCGAGACAGGCAAACTGGAACCTTGCATCAGAGAAACGAGCCATAAAGAGGCGATCAAACTGATCCCCATGGATGCCATAGAACGATTTCTAACCTCGCCCAGAGTCGTGAGCGAAAACGAACTTAACACGGCGCCCTACGTAATCGGCTTTGCCGGCGAACATTTATTGGCGGGCACTGGCGACAGAGTGTATGTCCGCTCGATATCCGAACCAAAAACCCTGTCGTATACAATATACCGTACGGGAGCCACCTATACCCGTCCGGAAACCGGAGAAATTTTAGGCTATGAGGCCAAATTTGTTGGCCGCACCAGCTTAGAGCAAGAGGGGGATCCGGCCACCTTATATATCAACCAGGCAGACAGAGAAATCCGCATCGGCGACCGGATCATGCCTGATCCTGAAGAGGACATCACTTTAAATTTTTTCCCTCGTCCACCCGAGGACAGTATTATAGGTAGTATTATCAGCGTTTTTGACGGAGTATCTCAGATTGGCCGCTATAATGTCGTAGTCATAGACAAAGGGCACTAGCGATGGCTTGCAAGCAGGCCATGAACTGGATATCTATCAGCGCGGCCAAGTCGTGCGTGACAATTACAGCGCGGTTAATAATGATGCTGTTAAACTGCCGGATGAGATGGCCGGAACGCTGATGGTTTTCAGACCTTTTGAACATATCAGCTATGCCCTGGTCATGAAAGCTACCCGCGCCATTCATGTACTCGATAAAGTTCAAACTCCCTGACCCAGACTATCAGCACCCCGCAATCAGACAACGACATCAGCTACTGGCTTGCGCTATTGCGCACGCCAGGCATCGGCTGCAGGACCTTTCTTAAAATCCTCGAAAGCCATACTCCCGCGCAATTATTTGCCGAATCGACAGCCGCCCTGTCAGCTCTTGGCTTAAAAAGCGATAGCATTTCTGCGATAAAAAATTGCGCTTGGCAGACTATTGATTATGATCTCGCCTGGCTCGCGCAAGCCAACAACAGCGCCATCACCTTAAACGATGCCGCCTATCCTGCACAATTAAAAGAAATAGCCGACCCGCCGCCCATTCTGTTTGTGCGCGGCAATGCCTGCATACTTTCCCTGCCGCAAATTGCCATTGTAGGCAGCCGCAACCCCTCATCTCTAGGTCTGGAAACCGCCTTCAACTTTGCCAAAACGCTCAGCCATCACGGTCTGGTCATTACCAGCGGCCTGGCTTTAGGTATTGATGCCGCGAGCCATCAGGGTGCACTCAAGGCCAAAGGCTATACCATCGCGGTCGCAGGCACCGGGCTGGATCGCGTCTATCCGGCTCGAAACAAAGACCTGGCGACGGAAATTGTCAACACCGGCGCGATGATTTCAGAGTTTCCTCCCGGCACGCTCGCCAAAGCCAACCACTTCCCCCGGCGCAACCGAATCATCAGCGGCTTATGCCTGGGTTTACTGGTTGTTGAAGCCGCCAAACAAAGCGGCTCACTGATTACCGCGCGCATGGCTTTGGAACAAAATCGGGAAGTTTTTGCCATACCCGGTTCAATCCATAACCCGCTTGCCCGCGGTTGTAATGCGCTTATCCGCGAAGGGGCAAAACTTGTCGAAACCACGCAGGACATTCTTGAAGAATTAAATCAATATAATCAATCAGATGATAAATCGCCTAGTCACCCTGAACAATCAACACTTGACCTGGAGCAACAAACATTATTGAATCTTGTTATGTTCAGCCCCACTTCTATTGATGATCTGGTTGAAAATACCGCTTTATCCGTTGAAGTCATTTCCTCAATGCTACTGGTTTTGGAACTGCAAGGTTACATAGAAGCAACTGCCGGCGGTTGCTATACCCGAATAAAATAAACAGCAAACTCCCTATGAAAGAAAATATTTTTGATGTCCTGATGTACCTGTTTGAAAATTATATGGAAGATGACCTCGATACGCTTCCGGACAGTGATGTCATCAGAACAGAATTATTGGAGGCGGGCTTTGAATCTTACGAAGTCACTAAAGCCTTCGATTGGCTCGATTCGCTCAGCCTGCAACGCGCCATAAAGCCGTCGGTCACGCCAGCGTTTCGTATTTTTTGCGACCAGGAAAAAGCCAAACTGGATATTGAATGCCGAAATCTGCTCATGTTTCTGGAACATAGCGGCATTGTGAATTCCGCCAACCGCGAAATAGTCATTGACCGCGTGATGGCCCTGGAAAATGAAGACATTTCCCTGGAAAAACTAAAATGGATCGTATTAATGGTATTGCTCAGCCAGCCGAACGAGGAAATTGCCTTCTCCAGAATGGAAGATATTGTTTACAATCTTGTCCCTGCTTATTTGCATTAACCTGGAAGGAGCAAGGTTCAAGGTCCAAGGTGAAAAATACATCACGTTGCGAAGCCCTTTCATCTTGCACCTTGTACCTTGCACCTTAAAAATCTTTGAATCTGTTTAATTAAATGAGCAAGCATCTTGTCATTGTAGAGTCACCTGCAAAAGCCAAAACCATTGAGAAATACCTGGGCAAAGATTTTCAGGTTTTGGCTTCCTATGGGCACGTTCGAGACCTTATCCCTAAAGAAGGAGCCGTTGTGCCCGAGCAAGACTTCGCCATGAAGTATGAAGTCATTGATCGCAACCAGCGCCATGTTCAAGCGATCAGCAAAGCCCTGAAGGCAGCAGACACGCTATATCTGGCCACTGACCCTGATAGAGAAGGGGAAGCGATTTCCTGGCATTTGCTGGAACTGCTGAAAGAAAAAAACCTTATCAAAGACAAGCCTGTGCACCGGGTTGTCTTTCATGAAATCACCAAGAAAGCCGTCACTGAGGCAATTGCCCATCCCGAACACTTAGCCATCAACTTGATCAATGCTCAGCAGGCGCGCCGGGCGCTGGATTACCTGGTCGGTTTTAACCTGTCGCCTTTGTTGTGGAAAAAAATCCGCCGCGGACTCTCAGCCGGCCGCGTCCAGAGTCCCGCCCTGCGCATGATCGTCGAACGCGAACAGGAAATTGAAGCCTTTAAAATACGCGAATACTGGAGCGTTGATGCCGCATTGACGGCACATGAGCAGAATTTCAAAGCCAAATTAACCCAGTTTGAAGGTGAAAAAGTCACCCAATTCAGCATTACTGATGAAGAGTTGGCCGAAACCACCAGGCAAACACTGCTGGATGCCGCCGATGGCCAGTTAATTGTCTCCAAACTGGAAAAGAAACAGCAAAAACGCAACCCTGCCCCGCCCTTTATAACGTCGACACTGCAGCAGGAAGCTTCTCGTAAACTGGGTTTCACCACCAAGCGAACCATGATGGTCGCCCAGCAACTCTATGAAGGCATTGATATTGGCGGCGAAACTGCCGGCCTGATTACTTATATGCGCACGGACTCGGTCAACCTGTCTGCCGAGGCTGTCGACGACATTCGCGCATT
This sequence comes from uncultured Gammaproteobacteria bacterium, assembly GCA_963696315.1. Lineage (GTDB taxonomy): Bacteria > Pseudomonadota > Gammaproteobacteria > Methylococcales > Methylomonadaceae > CAWKEY01. The sequence continues at coordinate 98,151 of CAVOJU010000050.1, read as the reverse complement.
GATCGCCGAAACTTATGGCAAAGAAAATGTCCCTAAAGAGCCGCGTCAGTTTAAAACCAAATCCAAAAACGCGCAGGAAGCGCACGAAGCGATACGCCCGACCTCGGCACGCTATTTGCCCAGTCAGATAAAAAATTACCTGAGCGCCGAGCAATTCAAACTCTATGATCTGATCTGGAAACGCACCGTCGCCTGTCAGATGATTCATGCCACGCTCAACATGATCGCAGTGGATTTAAGCTGCGGCGATGGCAAACACATGTTCAGAGCAACAGGCTCGTCCATTGCCATTCCAGGATTTATGGCGGTCTATTTGGAAGGCAAAGATGACAGTAATGAGAGTGACGCCAAAGAAAGCTTCCTGCCGCCTATGGAAGAAGGCCGCCCTGTCCAGCTCAATGACATTCTGGTGGCACAACATTTTACCGAGCCTCCGCCACGCTACGGCGAAGCCAGCCTGGTTAAAGCTCTTGAAGAACACGGTATCGGCCGGCCCTCGACCTATGCCTCGATCATTTCGACCTTACAAAACCGTGAATATGTCACTCTGGACAACAAGCGCTTCTATCCGACCGATGTCGGCCGTATCGTCAACAAGTTTCTGACCGAGCATTTTACCAAATACGTCGATTACGACTTCACCGCCAATCTGGAAGACGAACTGGATGCCGTTTCGCGCGGCGAAAAAGACTGGATTCCGCTCATGCATGCCTTCTGGAATCCGTTTAACTCGCTGATTCATGAGAAAGATGAAAGTGTTCAACGCAAAGACGTGACCCAGGAAGCTATCGATGAAAAATGCCCGGAATGCGGCAATCCGCTGTCCATTCGTTTGGGCCGAAACGGCCGTTTCATCGGCTGCACCCACTACCCGGAATGCTCCTACACGCGCAACCTGAATGATGATAACAGCAGCGCGGAGGAACCTGAAGTCGTCGAAGGCAGAAGCTGCCCTAAATGTGAATCCCCGTTAGTGCTCAAAACCGGACGCTATGGCAAATTTATCGGCTGCAGCGCCTACCCTAAATGCCGCCATATCGAACCTCTGGAAAAACCAGCCGATACCGGCGTTGAGTGTCCGCAATGTAAAAAAGGCAACATCCTCAAACGTAAATCCAGAAACAGCAAGATATTCTACTCCTGCTCGGAATATCCCAAATGCAATTACGCGCTCTGGAATGCGCCCATTGCAGAAAGCTGCCCTGCCTGTAACTGGCCGATTTTAACCGTAAAAGAAACCAAAAGGCGCGGCGTGGAAAAAGTGTGTCCTCAAAAAGACTGCAGCTACGCGACACCTTACGAGGGCGATCCGGCTGATATTAATGGCCCTGCCGCCTGATAAGATTCAGGAATCCAACAACATTTGCACTGCACCCAAACCACTAGGCTCCTGCTAGGTTTTTGCTGCCGCGCCGGTCAATGGGGCTCTTTAAAGCACCGGATATTGAGACCATCTGGCCAGATTAGCGGACTTGTTTGACCAGGATTGCCAAAATTCCGTTAACACGAATGCAGCCAGGTTCCTGGTTTTACAAGGCTCCGGTTCCGTTAAAACTGCTAATTTCGGTGCCGGAATGGCTTATTTGCTGTTCACGATAGCGCTTTGAACCAAGGTTTCGCCTTGTTATTTAAGACGAAGCCTTGGCTTATTGATGGCCCCTAACCAACCGATATCGAATTTATGCAATCTCCTGACGACAGCCGCCACTCCGAGCAGTTCTTGCAGCAGCATCTGCAACAGATCATCACTTTGCTGGAAAAACAGCAACTGGAAGAATCACTGGTTAAAAGAGGTCCTGCCGCCAAGCACGAACTGATAGAAGCCTTTCTCCGCAAACAGCAGCAGACTCGATTGCAGGAAAAATTTTCCCGTCTGCGTCCTGCCGATATAGCCTACATTCTTGAATCACTGCCGCTTGATCAACGCCAGACTGCATGGGATGCGATTAAAACCGGCAATGACGGCCAGGTTCTGCTGGAAGTGTCGGATGCGGTAAGACAAACGCTGATTTCGGGCATGGAGGCTGAAGAACTGGCCTCGGTGGCAAGCCAGCTGGAAACCGACGAGATAGCAGACCTGGCAGCGGATCTTCCGAAAAGGGCCATGCTGAAAATTCTCAGATCCCTGAACAGCAAAAAGCGCCGGGATTTGAATGCCGTGCTCTCTTATCCGGAGCATCAGGTCGGCGCACACATGGATTTTGGCATGATTGCCATCCGCAACGATCTCAGCTCTGAAAGCCGTCGCCAACTATATCCGCAAACTCGGCAAATTGCCCAGTCACACCGATAAACTGTTTGTTGTCGATCAGGCCAACCGGGTTCAAGGCATTTTGCCCTTGCAACGACTCCTGACCCACCCGCAAACCAGCCATGTCAACGAGGTCATGGTGACCGATTTTGTCCACTTTCGAGCCGACCAGGACGTCGCCGAAGCATCGCGAGCCTTTGAACGTTATGATCTGATCTCGGCCCCGGTTATCGATAATAACCACAAACTCCTGGGCCGGCTTTGCGTCGACAGCATCGTGGATTTTATCCGTGCAGAAACCGACGAAGATATGCTCATTCAGGCCGGCGTCACCGAAGAAGAAGATTTGTTTTCCAGTGTTTGGAAAAGCGCAAAAAACCGCTGGACCTGGCTGCTGATTAACATCATGACGGCGTTTGCTGCCACCCGCATTATCGGTGTATTTGAAAATACCATTCTGCAACTGGTTGCACTGGCCTCGCTAATGCCCATTGTCGCTTCAACCGGCGGCAATACCGGCAATCAGACCAGCATGCTGATTATCCGCTCGCTGGCCTTGGGGCAAATCACCCCCGCCAACATCCGCCGGCTGATAAAAAAGGAACTATGCCTTGCCGCCTTGAACGGCACCCTGTTGGGCTGCGTAGTGGGCAGTCTGGTGATGCTGCTGTACCAGGACATCGCCTTGTCAGGCGTTATGGCCGTGGCCATGTTTATCAACTTGCAAGTCTCGGTCTGTGCCGGACTCGGCATTCCTTTGCTGCGTCATAAATTCGGCAAGGATCCGGCGGTCGGCACCAGCGTCATGCTCACCTTTATCACCGATGCCATGGGCTTTTTGATTTTTCTGGGGCTGGCCAGTCTATTTTTGCTTAACAAATAAACCCCGCTAAATACCCCGGTATCCGGATGTAATCGGATAGCGCCGATCACGGCCGAACGCTCTGGGCGTAATCCGGATGCCGGGCGGCGACTGCCGACGTTTGTACTCGTTTCTATCCACCAGGGTTATGGCCCGCTTGACATCCTCTGGCCTGAAGCCGGCGGCGATAATCTCTGCCGCCGATTGATCGAGCTCCACATAACGCTCCAATATCGGATCCAGCACATCATAAGGCGGCAACGAATCCTCATCGACCTGATCCGGAGCCAGTTCGGCCGACGGCGGACGGATAATCACCCGTTCCGGTATCACCGGAGACAAACTGTTGCGATAGCGCGCCAGCTGATAAACCAGCAGTTTGGGCACGTCTTTTATGGGCGCAAAACCGCCGGCCATATCGCCGTATAACGTCGCATAGCCGACACTCATCTCGCTTTTGTTACCGGTAGTCAGCAACAGCTTGCCCTGCTTGTTGGAGATCGCCATTAAAATAACGCCGCGGCATCGCGCCTGGATATTTTCTTCAGTAGTGTCTTTGGCAGTACCGGCAAAAATATCTGCCAATAAGCCGGTAAAGGCATTCACCGCTGGCTCTATGGGGATGGTATGGCATTTAACGCCCAGGGCCTGCGCTTCCAGCGCCGCATCCTCCAGACTCATGTCTTGTGTATAGCGGGACGGCATGCGCACTACCTCCACTTTATCTGCCCCCAAGGCATCAACCGCCAGCGCCAGCACCAGCGCCGAATCAATGCCGCCTGACAGCCCTAAAATGGCGCCCTGAAAACCGTTTTTCCGCACATAATCCTTGATGCCCAGTACCAAGGCTTGATATTCGCTGGAGATTTCAGTGTACAAAGGCGCACAATGGCCTTTCAGGGGGGTGTGACCGTCAAATTCGACCACACTGATTTGTTCGTTAAACTCTTCGGCCCGAAACACAATTTCACCCTGTTGATTGGCGACAAACGAAGCGCCGTCAAAAATCAACTCGTCCTGTCCGCCGACCTGATTCACATACACCAGGGGCAATTGCAATGCTTTCACCTGCTGCAGGACGATGTCTTCGCGCTGATGAATTTTACCGGCATGAAAAGGCGAGGCATTCAGGGTCAAGACAATCTCGGCCCCCGCCTGCTTGTTTTTTGCCACGATGCCGTTTACCCATATATCCTCACAAATAGTAATGCCGATGCTTGTGCCTTTTAAATCAAAGACACAGGTTTTATCGTCTTCAGAAAAATAACGCTTCTCATCAAACACACCGTAATTGGGCAAGGCGTTTTTCCGGTAGCGTGCCAGCACCGCACCGTCACGCAGCAGCGCTGCGCTGTTGTACAGCTTGTCCTGGTAGTGTTCTGGAAACCCCAGCACGACATCAATCCCTACTACCTGCCCGGCAATTTCAGCAACTCCCTGACTGGCCTGCGCAATAAAATCCGGCCGCAACAACAAATCCTCCGGCGGATAACCGGTCACCGACAATTCCGGAAACACTACCAGATCCGCATCAAGCCGATCCCTTGCATAAATCGCTGACTGAATGATTTTGTCAGCATTGGCTTTAATATCGCCAACCAGGAGGTTGATTTGAGCTAGAGCTATTTTCAGAGGCATGGGAAAAGTACGATTGATGGGAGATAATGGAGCCGCAGCCATTATTGTTTCAAGATGGACGCTGAGCAATCACAATAATTGGGGCAGTATGCGGATTTAATTTAGCCACGCAGTCCACAGAAAAAACGAAGAAATAAATATAAACGTCGCGACCTTCGTCCGTGCTCAGCGCAGGCCTGCGAGGAGCAATAAATTCTGCTTTTAACCACATCCGCAACGATGCGCGCGCAGACTTACAAAATAGCTCGGGCGGGCTGATGTTGCATGCTGGCTATTCATCACAAACATGATGACTGGCGCTGTTCTCTGTCGAAGTGACAATTTTGGGCATCGTGTTCACCATGCCTTCGCCACATTTTCGCATGTCCTGCATTACCTTGTTTGTCGAGACTTCTTTGGCGAATGCCATGGCTTTTGCCATAGCCGCATCGCGCTGGCCGCTGGCGCATAATGCATTGACTTCATCCTGCATGAGTTGAGCGCGCTGTTCAAAGGCTTCCATTTCAGAAGGATCAATTGCCTGCACACAAGTTTGCACACCCTCCATCTGCTGCAGCATATTCTGCATTTGATCCTCGCTCATGCCTTGGTAGTTCTCTGCAAACACAGACAAGGGCACTAACACTGCAATAAATCCGACTAATGACTTCATCACGTTATCTCTGCGCTTAATTAACGGCTCAAAAATTGCCAGGGATTGTTTCATGCCCCGAAATAACCCAGTAGCCCCGATTCATTGACTTTATCGGAGCTACCGGCATGCCCGGTTATAATAAGGCTTTCATCGCCACGCCGATGTCCGTCGGGGAATTGACGACTTCAATCCCGGCCGCCTTGAGTGCGGCAATTTTACCGGCGGCCGTGCCTTTGCCGCCGGTAATAATGGCACCGGCATGGCCCATGCGTTTTCCGGGCGGGGCGGTTTGCCCGGCGATATAGCCGACCACGGGCTTGGTGACATGGGCCTTAATATATTCCGCCGCATCTTCTTCCTCACCGCCGCCGATTTCGCCGACCATGACAATGCCTTTGGTTTGCTCATCGTCTTGAAAACGGCTGAGCACATCGACAAAATTCATGCCGTGGATCGGATCGCCGCCAATACCCACGCAAGTGCTTTGCCCCAAGCCCTGTTTGGTGGTTTGATTGACGGCTTCATAGGTTAAGGTACCAGACCTGGAAACAATGCCGACCGAACCCGGCAAATGGATATGCCCCGGCATAATGCCGATTTTGCAGGCGCCCGGGGTAATGACGCCGGGGCAGTTAGGCCCGACCAGCAAGGCACCGGAACCCGCCATGGCGGCTTTTACGCGCAGCATCTGCAGCACAGGGATACCTTCGGTAATACAGACGATAATTTTTATTCCGGCTTCAACCGCTTCCAGAATGGCATCGGCGGCATAAAAAGGCGGCACATAAATCATGCTGGCAGTGGCGCCGGTTTGGGCGACGGCCTGTTCAACGGTATCAAAGATGGGCAGGCCCAAATGCGAATCGCCGCCGCGCCCAGGCGTGACCCCGCCAGTTAGCTGCGTACCGTAGGCTATTGCCTGTTGCGAGTGGAATGTGCCCTGTTTGCCGGTAAAGCCCTGACAAATCACTTTGGTTTGTTGATCAATTAAAATACTCATACGCCCTCCGCCAAGGCAACCACTTGTTGGGCCGCTGCGGCCAAATCGGTTTCGGCAACCAGATTCAAGCCTGAATCAGCCAATAATTTTCGCCCCGCTTCCGCGTTGGTGCCTTCAAGCCTGACCACAACCGGCACGCTGATATTGATTTCTTTGACCGCCGCCAGGATGCCCTGGGCGATGATGTCACACTGGACGATGCCGCCAAAGATATTGACGAGTACAGCTTTAACGTTATGGTCAGAAAGAATCAGCTTAAACGCTTCCGCGACTTTTTCCGGCGTGGTGCCGCCGCCGACATCGAGAAAATTGGCCGGCGCGCCGCCTTTGAGCTTAACCAGATCCATGGTCGCCATCGCCAACCCTGCGCCGTTGACCATACAGCCGATCGTGCCATTGAGCGTGATGTAATTAAGCCCGAACTGCTGGGCTTTGTTTTCTTTTTCATCTTCCTGGCCGGGATCGCGCATATCCAGAATATCCGGATGCGCCGCGACGGCATTGTCATCGAAATTGATCTTGGCATCGAGCGCCAGCAACTGGCCCAGATCGGTCAAGATCAGGGGATTAATTTCAATCTGACTGGCATCTTTGGCCAGCATCAACTGATACATGCCGCGCATGATGGTTTCCAGCGCCCTGATTTGCTCGCCTTTCAGCTGCAAGGCAAAGGCCAGCTTGCGGCATTGGAAGCTTTGCAGGCCCGCTGCAGGATGCACCAGCACCGAGACAATCTGTTCCGGCGTTTCCTTGGCAACGGTTTCGATATCCATGCCGCCTGCTGCGGAAGCAATAAACATGACCCGACCGCTAACCCGATCAACCAGCACACTCAAATAAAATTCATTGTCAATCGGATAAATTTTTTCTATTAATAATTTTTCGACCGGCAAACCGAAACTGTCGGTTTGAATGGTTACCAAGCGTTTACCGAGCAACTCCCGGCTAAAATCGATAACGTCTGCATAGTTTCTGGCCAGTTTCACGCCGCCGACCTTGCCTCTGCCGCCGGCATGAACCTGGGCCTTAACAACCCAGCCGTCGCCACCCAGCGCGCGGGCAACCTGTTGTGCATGTTCGGGGGTATCGGCGGGATTACCTTCCGGCACTGCAATACCGTAATCCTTAAATAACCGCTTTGCCTGGTATTCATGAATATTCATTTTTACTCCGGTTTGTGCTTATGCATTGATGCTATGATTGATTATTCTAGCCAAGTACGGACAAAACTTTAAACTTTAAATCGACATGCCCGCAAATAATACCGCTACCATTTTTCCCTGCCCGTTTTCCAAGGGCTATGGCATCCCGGCGCAACAAGCCTGGTTACTGCTGAAAGTCTTCCTGAGCTATCGCTTTGCGCTGTCCGCCCTGTTTATTATTTTATTCTATAGCCATGTCGGGCCTTCTTTGCTCGGCTCCTACGATCGCCAACTGTACATTTACGGCAGTCAAAGTTTCCTGCTGCTGACAGCCTTTTCCGGCATCTGCCTGTTTTGGCGCCTCGCCGGCTACAGCATGCAAGCGCAGCTGCTGATTGTAACCGACATCATCATACTTACGCTGCTAATGCATGCTTGCGGTGGCATCAACAGCGGCATGGGCATTTTAATCGCGGTATCCATCGCCGCCGGGGGATTCCTGATCGGCGGACGTTGTGCCATGTTTTTTGCGGCACTGGCCAGCCTGGCGGTGCTGGCTGAACAAGTCTATGCCGACTACTTCGATATTTTTTCAACCACTTCCTATACCTATGCCGGCATGCTGGGGGCTGCTTTTTTTACGATCGCCTTGCTGTCTTATATTCTGGCTCAGCGCAGCGAACAGGTTATACAGCTTGCCGCGCAACAAAAACAAACCATCACCCAACTCCAAGAACTCAACCAGTACATTATCCAGCATCTTCAATCCGGCATTATCATCACCAACAAAAATCAATACATCCAGATGGCCAATGAAGCCGCGTTACGCCTGGCCAAACTACCGGCATTACCAGTCAAACTTGCCGATATTTCCGAGCAGCTAGCGTTGGCCTTTGAAAACTGGCAGACTGATGCCGAGCAGAATTTTGTGCTGCTTCACCTAGGCAACCATAGCGAGATGCATGTGCGTTTCATGCTGCTGCCCACACGCCACGAGTTTGTTTTTCTTGTCATTCTTGAAGATAGCGCACTCTATAATCAACGCCTGCAACAAAGCAAACTGGCCTCGCTGGGCCGGCTAACGGCCAGTATCGCCCATGAAATTCGCAACCCGCTCAGCGCTATCAGCCATGCCGGCCAGCTACTCTCAGAAAACCCAGGCCTCTCGCCTCAGGACAAGCGCTTGACCGACATTATTCAAACCCATACCCTGCGCGTAAACCGCATCATTAGCGATATTTTGCAACTGTCCCGGCGAACCGACTCTAGCCGGGAAAAAATTCAGCTTAAGCCCTGGCTGGAAGCTTACCTGAACACTCTCAGACGTGAGCAGGCCCCCGGCCTTGATAACTTTATGCTGGTCTGCGCGAATGCCTCCTTATCGGCCTTTATCGATCCTGACCATCTCAAGCAGATTCTGGATAACCTGTGCCAAAATGCCTTGCGCTACGGTAAACCGGAACTCGGCGCCATTGTTATTAAAATAGGTATTTATCAACAAGCGCCCTGCCTGGAAGTCATTGATAACGGCCCCGGAATAAATCAAGAACACCTTAGCCATTTGTTTGAACCCTTCTTTACCACCTCTCCTAGCGGCACCGGCCTGGGTCTATATATTTCCAAGGAACTGGCCGAGCTAAACCAGGCCAAACTGAGCTATCATTTACTTGAAAATGAGCGCTGCTGCTTCCGGCTGTGCTTACTGAGTGCAGAACAAACCCTGATTCAAATATGAGAAAACCGCTAGTCCTGATTGTCGATGATGAACCCGATATTCGTGAGCTCCTGGAAATCACGCTGAACCGTATGGATATTCAGACTCAAAGTGTCGAAAATGTTGCCCGCGCCAAAACATTGTTGCAACAGCAAGCATTCGATCTTTGCCTGACCGATATGAAACTGCCAGACGGCAATGGCCTGGAGCTGGTTGACTTTATCCAGGCAAACTCAAGCCCAATACCTGTTGCCGTAATTACCGCGCACGGGAATATGGATACGGCGATTCTGGCCATGAAAAAAGGCGCCTTTGATTTTGTCTCCAAACCGGTCGATTTGCCGGTACTGCGGCAACTGGTCAGCAGCGCGCTCAAACAGTCTCACCCCATCGCCAACAAGGAAAGACGCACCCGGGAAAGTCTGCTCGGTGAATCGACCGTCATGCGGGCCATTCGCGCCAAAATAAACAAACTGGCTCTCAGCCAGGCGCCGGTCTTTATCAGCGGCGAATCCGGTTCCGGTAAAGAATTGGTGGCCAAACTTATCCACCAGCACAGTTCTCGCAGCGACAAAGCTTTTGTTGCCATCAATTGCGGCGCCATTCCACATGATCTGATGGAAAGTGAATTTTTCGGCCATAAAAAAGGCAGCTTTACCGGCGCAGCCAACGATAAAAAAGGCTTATTCCAGGCCGCCGAGGGCGGCACTCTATTTCTTGATGAAATTGCCGACTTGCCCCAGTCTTTGCAGGTTAAACTGCTGCGCGCCATTCAGGAAAAGAGGATACGTCCGGTCGGCGACCATCAGGAAATCCCTGTCGATGTGCGCGTGCTCAGCGCCACCCACCGCAATCTTGGCGAGATGGTTCAGGCCGGCACGTTCAGACAGGATTTGTATTACCGCATCAATGTGATCGATCTTCATGTTCCCGCCTTGCGCGAGCGGTCCGGCGATATTCCACAGCTCATCGAGCATATTTTGACGAAACTGGCCGGCGCCAATGATCTCAATCCGCCGGTAATATCGGCGCCGGCGCTGGCAGCATTGCAGCGCTATCATTTTCCAGGCAATGTGCGGGAACTTGAAAATATACTGGAAAGAGCCCTGGCCTTATATGACGGCAACAGTATAGAACTGAATGATTTGAACTTGCCGATGGCCGCACAACCGCTTTCTGCTTCACAAACCTATGATCCGGCTACAGGGACTTTGGAAGATTATCTGGAAGGAATAGAGAGAAAAGCCATTACGGCCGCACTGGAAGACAACAAATGGAACAAAACCGCCGCCGCCAAACAACTGGGGCTGTCGTTCAGATCGTTACGTTATCGGCTGAAAAGGCTTAACCTGGATGATTAACCCAATTATCACCGATGAAAACCCGGCCGCCATGACGCCTGCTCCTGCCCGGGAAGTAAAACCACCGGCCAAGTTAAAGCAGCGTGCCTGGCGCCTGAATACCGGCCAGTTGCGCATCAACTTTAAGCCTTGTATTTTTCCAAGGCTTCAAGCTTTAGCAGAGCGGCTTTAATTTTTTCTTCTACGGCCTCATCGAGCTCGTTGTTTTTATAAACCTTCTCGAGCAAGCCTTCTTCAACCAGGGCATCTTTTATCCAGCGCTTGGAAAACCGGTAATTGCTTGGTACTTTAGACACTTCGCCGGTTTTAGGATTGCGTAATTCGCCTTTACCGGCTGCAGGAGGAGTCTTTGCTGTCGGCTGTTGTTCAGCTGGGGGGGGCGTTGCTGTCGCCGCCTGTTCAGCCGCCACAACCTGGACCGGCTCCGCTGGCTTTACCGGTTTTACTTCTGCTTTTGCAGGGGCTTTCTGGTCATTGACTACCGTATAAACCACATACGCAACAAAAACAGTCGTTAATATAAACAACACTTCTGACATAACAAGCCTCCGCTTCTTAATTGGATAATACGGTTCTGAAATAAACACAGCTGCTAGCCGGCGATTCGAATCAAGTCAGCTCGAATATACCAGAAGCCAACGAGCCTAGTAAACTCTAAATCGGCCATAGCTATTGGCCGAGCTTTACAATTACCTGCTTTAATTCCCGCCCCCCACCCGACCACTCGCGTGCTGGGTGGGGAATAAACAAATTCCGGTCTTTTTTAGGCCGGGCTTACCAGCAAATCCGGCCTTTGGCCAGCTTGGGCAGATCCTCGCGCAGTCCCATGGCATAATGATTAAAATAGGCCTTCACCATGGCCGTATGGTTAATCCAGTTCATGCCCGCCGAACGCAGTCTGATAAAAGGCTGTGCGGACACACCATAGGTTTTGTTGATGATATCCATGCTCGCCATCATCATCAAATTATCGCCTTTGCGCCAGCGCGCATAGCGTCGCAAACATCGGGAGCTGCCTATGGGCCGCTGTTCCCGCTTGGCCGTGATCACCAGCTCGGCAATGGCAGCGGCATCCAGCAGGCCGGCGTTAGCGCCCTGTCCCGCCAGCGGGTGCATGGCATGAGCGGCATCGCCTATCAAGGCAAAGCGTTCATCGGTATAACGGTTGGCATATTGAAACCGTAAAGGCACGGCCGCCCGGGGCCCAACTTCCAGCATTTTGCCCAAAATCCCGCCTGCAGCCTGCTCCAGCACCTGTAAAAATTCGGCATCACTCAAGGCTAAATGGTGCTTTGCCGTTTCGGTGCTTAACGTCCAGACAATGGATGACTGTCCGTTTTTTAAGGGCAGAAACGCCAGTGGCCCTTCCTGCAGAAAACGCTGCCAGGCAGTAAACTGATGGCTCCTTTCCGTTGTTACCGTCGCAACCAGGCCATCCTGGCGATAATCCCAGCCGGTGACGTCGATCCCCGCCATAGCACGTAAAGGCGACTCGCGGCCATCGGCCGCGATCACCAGCTCGGCCTCAAAACTGCGTCCGTCCGCCAGCTTCAGCAGCCGGCCATGATCGGTAAGCTGCATATTTACGACTGTTGCAGACGTCAAACAGCTAGCGGCGGGCAAGGCTTCCAGTTCATCCCATAAAGCCGCAACCGTCACCCGGTTTTCAACCAAATGCCCCAATTCCGTGAACGCGGTATCGGCACAATCAAAATGTAATTCACCATCGCCGCGCGCGTCCCAGACCCGCATATCCCGGTAGGGGCAAACCCCGCGCCGCGCCATGCCCGGCCAGGCGCCCAGCATTTCCAGTATATTTTGCGAGGCTTTGGTTAATGCCGAAACCCGGTTATCGACCGGTTCCGGCGGCCATTCCCTTGGAGGGCTGTACCGATCCAGCAAGGCCACCCTGATTTCACCATGCGCCAGCGCACAAGCTGTCGCCGCACCCACCATGCCGCCGCCGACGACAATGACTTCATAGCGTTCAGCCATTATTGCTATCTCCTGTGCCCCAAACGCGGCATGCGCCCTGCCAGCCCCATGGCATGGCGGGTCAGCAGCGCTTTTGCGGCCGGAATATGATCCAGCACCGTCAATCCGACATTTCTGGCAGCCGCCAGCGCCAGCCAGTCATTGGAAAAAATCCGTACGACGGTATCGGTAAAGCCGATCACCTGATCATGATCTTTCTGCCGGGCCTGCGCATAGCGGTTTAAAAATTCTGCTGCGCCAATATCCTTACCGGCTTCATGCTGATTGATGAGCATTTCGGCCAGCTGCACGACATCGCGCAAGCCCAGATTAAAGCCTTGCCCGGCAACCGGATGCAGTTGATGAACGGCATTGCCGATAATCACCGTGCGCCCTGCAAGCATTTTCTCCGCCCGGATCAGCGACAGCGGAAACGCTCGCCGTGGCGCCGTCAAGGTCAGTTCACCCAGTTTATAACCGAAACAGTGCTGTAGCTCATCCAGAAAATCCGCCTCGCTACCCGACATCAGCGCCTTGGCATCTTCGTCGGTGCGAGTCCAGACGACAGCGAAATGCCGGTCATCTACGGGCAGCAGCGCCAGCGGGCCTGAAGCGGTAAAACGTTCATAGGCGGTATGTTTATGGGGGATAGCCGTCTTTACAGTCGTCACCAGCGCCGTTTGCCCGTACTCGGTGACTTGTTGCGCTATGTTCAGCAGTTTGCGTACCGATGACTGTCCGCCGTCGGCGCCTACCAGCAGTCTGGCCGAAGCGCTTGACGCCAAATCGCCCTGTTTTAAACTGACGCTGACCTCGTTATCGCCAGACATCAGACCCGCCACCCGTGCCGGACAAATGACTTTGATATTGGCCTGCTCAACTTGCTGAGCCACATGCGCTTCAATGTCCCGCGCCGTAATCACATATCCCAGCGCCGCTACATTTTCTTTGGCTGCCGACAGCCGGGTTTTGCCAAAATGGCCGCGATCGGAAATATGGATGTTTTTTATCGCCGTGGCAGCCTGAGCGATTCCTGGCCAGATACCGAGCGCCTCCAGCATCTTGACTGTGCCGCCGGCCAAAGCCAGCGCCCGGTCGCCGGCAGGCGACGCATGCAACTGCTGCCGGGTATTCGCTTCAACGATGGCCATGCGCAAGCCGGTGTCTTTTAACGCCAGCGCCAGACAATTGCCCGCAAGGCCGCCGCCCACAATCAATAAATCATAATCCTGCTGCATCAGTGAACCTGCATAATTGCTTCTATGTCTGCTATGGTTTTGGGCACAGCCGCGGTCAGAATCTCATGCCCCTGTTCGGTGACCAGCACATCATCTTCGATACGAATGCCTATGCCGCGCCATTTTTCATCAACCGTAGCGCAATCCGCCGGTATGTACAAGCCCGGCTCGACCGTCAATACCATGCCGGCTTCCAGCAAGCGCCATTCCTTGTCCAGCTTGTAATCACCGACATCATGCACGTCCATGCCCAGCCAATGACCGATCCGGTGCATGTAAAACTGTTTGTATTTTTCATCCTTGATGAGTTTTGCCACCCTGCCCTTAAGCAAGCCCAGAGCGACCAGGCCTTTGGTGAGCACGGCAACCGATGCATCATGCGCCAGATGCCAGGGCGCACCGGGCTTGATACAGTCAATGGCGGCGAGCTGCGCATCCAGAACCAGCTGGTAAAGCTGTTTTTGCGGCTCGCTGAAACGCCCGGAAACCGGAAAGGTACGGGTAATGTCGGCGGCATAATGGTCGCACTCGGCGCCGGCATCAATCAGCAGTAAATCGCCGCTCTTTAATTTGTCTTTATTCTCGGTATAGTGCAGCACACAGGCATTTTTGCCGGCGGCAACGATGGAAGGATAAGCGACCGCACGCAAGCCGTTCTGGATAAAATGATAAACGATTTCCGCTTCTATCTGATATTCGTACAGACCGGGTTTGCAGGCCTGCATGGCTTTGACATGAGCATTTGCGGACACTTCCGCGGCGCGGCGCATCAGCTTAAGTTCTTCAGGACTTTTGAACAGCCGCATTTCATGCACGATATGCTCCAGCGACACCAGTTCGCCGGGCGCATTCACGCCGGTTCTGGACTGACTGCGGATATGGTTGATCCATTCCAGCAAATGATGATCCAGGTCTGAATCCCGCCCCATCGGATAATACACCTTGCCCTTGTCTTCCAGCATGCCTGGCAGGATGTCATCGAGATCATCAATCGGGAAAGAATCATCAGCCTCATAATGTTTCGTCGCGCCTTCCAGCCCTGCATGCGCACCCTCCCACAAGGCTTTTTTCTCATCGAATTCACGGCAGAACAGAATGTATTCGCCCTGTTCCCGGCCAGGAATGAACACGGCCAGCGAATCCGGCTCATTAAAACCGGTTAAATAATAAAAATCACTATCCTGGCGGAACGGATAATCGACATCCCGGTTGCGGATTCGAATGGAAGCGCTGCTAATCAGCGCGATGTTGCCCTTGCCGATACGTTGCATGAGTTGCTGGCGTCTTTTTTTAAATTCGTTTTGTTTCATGATCGCCGCCTAATGCACTGTACCGGTGTTGTTCTGGTTGCTGGCGAGTTCATCGCGCAGCAGCAACACCGCCGAGCGCAGATATTCGGTAATTTCCATAAAGGCACGCTCATCTTCCTCACCCCCACCCTCGGCCTCGGCATCCAGTTTGGTAAACTCCATGATATCTTTCAGAATCTCGCCCACATCACCGGGCCAGACCGGCTCTGAATAAGAGGATCCGATGCCAAACAAAAAACCCTGACACCAGCTGCTTAATGCCTCAAGGCGCTCGCCGAGCAAGGCCTCGTCATCCGGCAAAAACAGGTCAAATTCAAACTCGTCACTGCCCAGCAAATCGCGTGTCTGTTCAAACAAGCGCAGCAGTAAAGTCCTGTCTTCATCCGGCAAAGGCGCCGCATCCTGAAACAACTCGTTTAACCAATCAGCACTTTCGGCTCGTGCATTGATACATAACATCCCGGCCGCCGTGCCGTGGGCCTCGGCAGCGCCGAAGTCCGCATCCATGCGTTCTAATACCGCATTTATTACCTGGTAAGCCATGATCCCCACATCACAATTTATCGCTAAAAAAAATACCCTGCTTATGCTACCATTGATCAACAGCTTAGATAACATTTGTTCATCTTTCCACGAGCAACTCAACGATGAAACCGTTGCCTTTTTCAAATGCAGCACAACTCAACGAATTCACTAACTCAGCCCGCGTTGCTGAATAACTGTAATGCTTAAGTTACCCACCATGACTCATTCACAAACCGATCCATCCTCAGAATTAAAAGACCTCGAAGACAAGCTGAACAAGCTCATCGAGCAATACCAGCAGGTGAAAAGTGAAAACAGCAGCTTGAAAACCAAACAAGATGCCTTGGTACGCGAAAAAGCCAAATTACTGGAAAAGACCACCTTGGCTAGAACCCGGGTTGAAGCAATGATTACTCGTCTTAAAGCAATGGAGCAAGGCTCATGAACACTAACACCCTCGCGGTATCCATTAGCATTTTGGGCAAAGACTATAAAATTGCCTGCGCCCCTGAAGATCGTGATGAACTGATCAATTCAGCGCATCAGCTTGATACGCAGATGCGCAAAATCAGAGACTCCGGCCGGGTCAGCGGTCCGGATAGAATTGCGGTGATGGCTGCGCTTAACCTGGCTCACGAACTGGCGCAAATGAAACAACAAAATATCCTGCTCACCCAGAAACTTAATGAAAGCCTGGCCGCCATGAGCCACAAAATAGAAAACGTTTTGGAAAATTCGCAAACACGTTAAACTATAGATCTGTATCTCCTGTAGCGTTCGAGATTGTGCTGGGTGTTTCCTGAACCTGCATTTACCCCGGGGGCTGTTACCTTTAATGGTGTGCATGCCCGTTTTATATGGGAAGCCTGATTTATCGGATTAGTCCCCACTTGAACCTCCGGTTCAAGGACGAAAGCATGTAACGGCGCCGGCGGGAGATACACCCCACTTTAGAAAAATCCCCATGAACTACTGGCTAATGAAATCCGAACCTGACGCATTCGGCATTAACGACCTCTGTCAAAAGCCCGGCCAGACCGAACACTGGGATGGCGTGCGCAATTATCAGGCCCGAAACATGATGCGCGATGCCATGAAACTCGGCGACCAGGTGTTTTTCTACCATTCCAACTGCACTGCACCGGGAATTGTCGGCATTATGGAAGTGGTTCGGGAAGGCTATGCTGACTTTTCCGCCTTTGACCCCGATGATAAACATTTCGACCCAAAAAGCGATCCGGCCAAGCCGCGCTGGTTCATGGTCGATGTCAAGCATGTCAGAACGCTGTCGCGCACCATTACCCTGCAAGAATTGAAACAATACCCAGAACTGGCGGACCTCGCCCTGGTCAAACGCGGCAACCGGCTCTCGATTATGCCGGTCTCCAAACAGCATTGGGACTTTATATTGTCTTTGGAATAAGCGCTTAAGTTTTGCTCCCAATTGAAGCGCTAGCTAAATTGCGTCATTCAGAGTGCATCGCGGAATTTCCGCAATAGTGTACGTGGCGCACAGTTAAGCAATGAACGCGGCCTTACATTCTCTGCTTTCCTTAGATTTTAACTCGCCGGCGCCGGAAAACAGCCGATACGCCGGATTTTCGGTTTCTTCCTGATAGGCAAAACCCAGATCATCCAGGCATCGTTGAAAGGCCTTGCGTTCGGCTTTGGGCATTTGCAGGCCCATCAGAACCTTGCCGAAGGCGGCGCCGTGGTTGCGATAATGGAACAGGCTGATATTCCAGCGTCCGCCCAGCGCGGTTAAAAATTTCAACAAAGCCCCGGGTCTTTCTGGAAACTGCAGGCTATAGACAACTTCATTGAGCTCACACGGAGCATTGCCGCCCACCATGTAACGCACATGTTCCTTGGCCAGTTCATTGGTGGTCATGTCGGTCACTTCAAAGCCCTTATCCTGTAATTGCTGGATCAGTTCAGCGCGATCGGATTCCAGACCACTACTGGATATGCCGACAAAAACCTGGGCCCGTGCAGGGTCAAAATAGCGATAGTTGAACTCGGTAATGCTGCGATTACCGAGCATGCTGCAAAATCGTAAAAAGCTGCCGGGTATTTCGGGAATGCTGACGGCTAAAAGAATCTCCCGGTATTCGCCCACTTGCGCGCGCTCGGCCACATAGCGCAAACGATCGAAATTAATATTGGCGCCGCTGTCGATGGCAACCAGCGTTTTCCCGCTTATTTTCTCGCGCTCTACATATTTTTTTAAGCCGGCCACCGCCAAAGCGCCGGCAGGCTCGGCAACAGAGCGGGTATCATCAAATATGTCTTTGATCGCCGCGCAGATTTCGTCGGTATTAACGGTAATGACTTCATCAACAAAGCGGTGCGCCAAGTGGAAAGGCTCTTTGCCGACTTGCTTGACGGCAACGCCATCGGCAAATAAGCCGACCTGTTTAATAATGACCCTCCGATTGGCTTTCATGGCCCGATTGAGGCAATCGGCATCATCGGGTTCTACCCCGATGATTTTAATATCCGGACGGACAAATTTGACATAAACGGCCACTGCCGGCAATCAGTCCGCCCCCGCCAACCGGAACAAAGATTGCCTCCAGATCGCCGGTCTGCTGTCTGAGTATTTCCATGCCGACAGTGCCTTGCCCTGCGATGACATCCGGATCATCGTAAGGATGAATAAATACCATGTGGTTTTGTGCGGCCAGCTCTTTAGCATGTGCGAAAGCTTCATCATAAGAATCACCGTATAAAATGATGTGGGCGCCCCGGGCCTTTACTGAATCAACCTTGATTTCCGGCGTTGTTTTCGGCATTACGATCAAGGCCTGGATACCCAGCCTATTTGCCGCTAAAGCAACGCCCTGAGCATGATTGCCGGCGGAAGCGGCAATGACGCCTTGTGCGCGCTCCTGCTCATCAAGCAGGGCCATTTTGTTATAGGCGCCGCGCAATTTGAACGAAAATACCGGCTGCAGGTCTTCCCGTTTCAAATACACAGTATTAGCGAGGCGTTTTGACAGCGATGACGCAAAATCCAGGGGCGTTTCTATGGCAACATCGTAAACCTTGGCTCTGAGAATTTTTTCTATGTATTTTTGCAGCATTTTTTAAAAATCGGCTGAAGTCTCTCGGTATCTGCGGTATTATCCCACAGTATTAACTTTGCTTAACTGGAATTAGGAAAGCCTCATGACTCAAGACGAATTAAAACAAAAAGTTGCTCAAGCCGCCCTTAAATACATTAAAGATGTGCCTATCATTGGTGTCGGCACAGGTTCCACTGTCAATCATTTCATTGACTATCTAGCTGATTTTAAGGGCTCCATTGACGGCGCCGTATCCAGCTCTCAAGCCAGCACCGAGCGCTTGAAAAAACTGGGCATACCGGTGTTTGATTTAAATGCTGTGGGATCGCTTGAGGTCTATGTGGATGGTGCTGACGAGGTGAATCCGCGCAAACAAATGATCAAGGGCGGCGGCGCGGCCTTAACCCGGGAGAAAATTGTTGCCGCCGCCAGCAAAACTTTTGTGTGTATTGCCGACGAATCAAAAGCCGTTGATATATTGGGAAAATTCCCTTTACCGGTTGAGGTCATCCCGATGGCCAGAAGCTATGTAGCCAGAGAAATTGTTAAATTGGGGGGCCAACCGGTGTGGCGAGAAAACTGCATCACTGACAATCACTGCGAGATTCTGGATGTGCATAATTTGGAAATTATGGAACCGGTTAAGATGGAACAGCTGATCAACAATATTACCGGCGTCGTCACCGTTGGCCTGTTTGCCATGCGTCCTGCCGATGTAGTGCTAATCAGCAAAGGCACTGAAGTCATTACGCTCTAAGCGCTTTGCTATAGCCCGATACAAGGCGCATCGGGCTATAGCCTCTCTTTAAGTTTTACCAAGATTCTTCTACCGAGGCACCATCAATAGCAACGGGGACTTCTTGATAAATACCAGTCAATTTGCGCTTGAATTCATCGGAAATCACTCTGGAATCCTGCTTGCTTTTTACCACGCGCGGCGTAATCAGCACCACCAGTTCATTTTTGGTTTTATCATAAGTTGTGCTTCCAAATAATGGCCCTATCAACGGCAGTTGATACAGCCAAGGAATCCCATTTTTGTTCTCTGTGTTTTGTTCGTCAATTAAGCCGCCTAAGGCTATCGTTTCCCCGTCCAGTACAGCCACGGAACTTTCAATCTCTTTTTTATCAATGGTAGGGGTTTGTTGTTGAGTTTGAGTGGTAGAACTTGAAGTTGGTAAACTCACTACGCTACTAACAATTTGCTTGATTTCCATAATCACCATACCGTTTGCATTCACTCTGGGTGTAACTTCCAGGGTGACGCCAGTATCCATATATTGAATGGTATTGGATTGAGCAAAGGAGCCCGCACCACCCACACCGCCACCAGCGAGAGGAACCGATGAGGAACCGGTTGATATGGGCACTTGTTGCCCAACATTTATTTTCGCTTCCTGATTATTCAACACCATTAACGATGGCGATGAAATGACATCAACATTACCCTTGCTGGCTTCCGCATGTAAAACAGCCTTCACAGAACCCGAGTTCTGTACCAGGCTAAGTCCACCTGTTCCAAAGGCCTGGGCCCCAGTAATGGCCAGATCTCCCAGGTTAATTCCGCTCAATCCCCCTTGACCGCCTAAATTGCTGCCGACTGCAGTGTTTCCTTGTCTTAAAAACCACTCTATGCCGTACTGCAAATTATCCGTCAACTTAACCGAGACTACTGACGCATCAATCAGTACTTGTAACGGTAATATATCAAGCTCTTTGATGACTGGCAGAATCGTTGCATACTCGCGAGGCGTCGCCACAGTGACTACCGCATTATTCGCTTTATCAGCGATTATTCTTACATTCTCGACATTAGATACCGTCGCATCACCCGTCGGTTGATTCCCGGCTGAGCTTTTTTTAGACATGGACTTATCGTCCGCCGGTTTATTGCTTACCTCAGCCGCTTTTTGCCCTGGAGCAACTTTTGCTGTTTTTTCTTTCTTTGCGGCGCCAGTAAAAATTTCATTTAAAGTACTCGCCAATTCCTCGGCATCCGCATGCTGAACCTTATAGACATTCACGCCGCCGCCAGTGGCCGTGTTGGCTCTATCCAGCCTAATCACCCAATTTTCTATGTCTTTTAAATACCGGGCTTGATGTGTGATTGCCAGCACCGCATTCAGGCGTTCAATCTCAATAAACCGGAAAAAACCAGTATCCTCGCCGCTGCTTTTTGTGTTGAAAACCGCTTCCAGTTCATCAATGATCTCCCCCGGATCAACATGGGCCAATGGGAACAAGCCAAAGGACTTGCCTTTCAAGACATCAACATCAAAAGTATTCACCAAATCCATGACACGCGCCATTTCATCGGCAGTTCCCGAGGCAAAGAGGATATTGCGTGCACCATCAACATTAAGAACCGTTTTTTCATGCACCAGCGGTTTTAAAAGGGCCGCAATATCTTCGGCCGCGACATTTTTAAGCGGTATGACTTTGAGCTGATAGCCGGCTCTAGCTGGGCCTGCGACCGAAACACCCGCACTGTATAAGGCATCGGCCGCGGGTTCTATACGGTAAGTTCTACCATCCTTAATCAGGGCGGCATTATTCATCTGCAACAACATTTCCAGAGTCGGCAGCAGTTCTTCTTTGGTCAGGGCATCGGTAGTTTGCAAGGTGACCTTGCCTGCAACTTTGGGGCTCAGGACATAATTCTGACCCAGGATGTCGCTTAAAATAACCTTGGCCACTTCGCCCAGATCGGCGTCATCAAAATTCAGGCTATAGGAGCCGGCGCCTCGTGGAATGCTTTTTCTCTGCGACGCAGGTAATGGCGATATAGATCGATCCGTTCCAGGATATAACTCTATCTGTGGCCGCATGGACTCGGTGACCGGCGGCTTGTTTTGCAGCTGCTCAAACGCTAGATTGTTTTGATCACCGGGTTTTTCCTTTGCTACAGGAGGCAGAGGCAGCTTGGCGGTATGCTGTGGCCGCAATAATTCGCAACCGGTAAGTGTTAAACCCGCCGCCACAAAGCATGACGCTACCGCTATTTTTTTGTTATTCATTTTCTTTATTCTCGGGAGTTTCTGCTTTGATTTTCGGGGCATTGGCCAAACTTGGCTGTTGGGGCAGCTCTTTCAATTTTGGCTTTCTTAACATAAGTTCTTTGCGGTTGCCGTCTTTGTTAAGAATAACGCTATCCTTACCTATTTCCGTCAATTTCCAGCCCTCAATCTCATCGCCTGTAGTAATTTTTAACGATTTATTTTTTTTGTCCGCTGTTTTAGTGTGGCTGAACAATGCCAATATCCCTTTTTCAGACGAATAAATCCCGTTCAACTGCCAATCGAAGCTATCAGATTCGGCAAGACCTCCATTTTTGGCAACATCGGGCTCGTTCACCGGCCGCCGGCCTTTAATAAACAATGGCCTGGCCGCCAAATCGGCATAACTTTCTTCTGTGCGCCGGGCCAAATCGAGTCTGGGCAGTTCATCTGCCTGATAGGGCTTAATAATACCCGACTTGATCGATAATAGCATTTGGCGCTTGGCATAGCTTGCATAAAGCCATTCACCAACAATAATCAGCGCCAGAACAGCGCAAATAACCGAGAGCAGTTTAACTAATTTGGTGTTCATTCGGGCTGCCCCCTCATAAAACTGACCGCCTGAAAGTTCACACTCAATTCGTTACTGGCTTCAATCTGGCGGGTTAACCTGTTCCTGACACCACGCGTGGGCCTGATGTCAATCTGATCAATAATAATCAGCGGGATAGAAGTTTCTATTTTGTACAGCACGGAACGCAGTACCTCGCTACTACCGGTCATTCTGACTCTGACGGTAATCCGGCTGAATTTATCTTTGGTGCTGAGCGGCAGTGCCTGTGTACTGGTCAGTTGACCGCCGGCCTCTACGATTGTTTTTTTTATGAATTCCTGCAGATCGGCAGAGGCCAGGGCACCGGTACTCTGACTGTTAAAATAGCCTTGATCCTGATGCTGGGCTTTTATTTGTTCCATACTGGCAACAACGGCATCTTTTCTTGCCAGGATGCGGTCATACTGTTGCAGCCTGAAAACCAGCTCATTTTTTGCTTCATGCAATTCCAGGCCTTTGTTGATAACAGGTGCTATGACGAGCGCGCTAAAAACCAGCATGACGGCGAGCAATAACCCTAACGCAAGCCACCGCTGTATTTGTTTGCTGTTAATTAACGTCACCGATGGCTCCTGCATTTGTAACATTGGCCGTAATCTGGAAGCGCTCAAGCCCGCTGCTCTTATCCTGGGTTACCGGTGAAACAAAGCCGACATTGGAAAACAACTCCGACGCTTCGATCGTCCCTATCAGGCTTGAAGCAGCAGGAGATTCACCCTGTATTTGCAGGTTCCTGGCCGAATACTGGAGATAGGTCAGCCAGGTATCATCCTTTATCATCGAACTAAGGGCATTCAGCATCACCACAACGGATGGGGTTGCATTTTTCTCATCGAGAAGACTCCGGGTTTCGTCGACCATGGCATCTATTTCAACTTGCATGGCCTCAATACTGTGGGCATCCTTTTCTATTTCGGCGATGCGTTGATTTAAAAAATTCACGGCCCGATATTCAAACCAGACCGGCATCACCAGCACCCCGATCAACAATAACACTACCCCGCCGATCAAACCGGCATGGATCAACTGCGCTGTTTTTGCTGTCTTTTTCCTGTACTGTTCCGGCAACAGGTCGTAATAAATATGGCTGTTTTCCAATGCATTGGGAGCGCCTTCATAATCAGCAAACAGCGGCGTCATCCCCAGCGCCTTGATGTCTTCATAAAGGGGATCCAGAATTTCTCTGGGGGTCAGCACAACCAGAACGCGGATCTGCCCGAATTCGTCACTGCTTTCCAGTGGCTTAACGGCAAAATAGACCTGTTCCGGCTTGAACGGAGTATAGCGATCGAGCTCATAGGCGACTACCTGATGCAGGTTTTCCTTTGCCGCGCCCGGCAAGTCCAGCTCTTTTTGCACGGCATCCTGGCGGCCTAGCCGCAGAATGAGTTCGGCCTTATCCAGCCTTTCATCTGACGCTCGTAATGCTGCATATTGCGCTATGCCGGCTTCATTGCGCTCCACCGTTGCCAAAACTTCCGAGTTGCCATTGAAGCTGTATGTCAGTTCCAAATAGCGCTCTTTGGGGCTGACGATGATAAAGCCCTGCCGCTCATAAACAAGTTGTTTTATTTTTTCGGGCACCAGAAACGCAAGTTCGTGCGTCCACCAGCGAACAAACTTGTTCAATTCCAGATCAATTGTCGAATTCAGGTTCAACATACTGTGCCACTATTAACTCGTTCATTGTGTCATTAAATAATGAGCTGCCACTTGCCGCATCGACCTGCCATTTCAGCACCTGAAACGGCGAGCGCTCATCATTGGAAGGTTTTATCAGCGCACTTATTCTAGCGCTGGTACCGTCAGTCATCAGCGCTTCGGACACAATGGCGAGCGTGTCCGCTTGCCCGCCGGCTGGGTTTTGCCCTGCTGATAAAGGAAACACAGGCGCCGGCAAGCCGTTTTTTACACTTTCCAGCCTCTTGGCAATAAATTCGTCCACCAACGCCGCATCCAGCCCCGGCATCACCTGTAAAACTTCCTTGGCTGCCAGCTGTAAATTAACCTGCGCTTGTCCAGAATAAATCGTGATCAAGGGTTCAATCCACTTGAAGACCTGTTCATCCACCCCCAGTACCAGCTGCAATTCCTCAATGGACTGAAAGGCCTGGTTGCGAGGCTGGTAGCTTAGTCCGGCGTCCTGATATTCTTTTTTCTCTGCTCCATCAATGTGCACCAGATCATCCGGATCGCGCCAGTCCAGAATGGCATTGACAATCTTAGTCTGCTGCTCCGCAGCCACCGGGGCATGACTCATCAGCGCCTGCAGCAAGATTTGATCGGCACGATTCAAGTCTATTTTGCCTGTTTCCGATTGCATTTGTATCCGAACCGAAGCAACGGACTGCCGGGGAGAAGTATAATCGATCTGGTAAATGCTGCCATCTGTCCGCCAGCGCTGGCTCTGATCAGGATTCAACAGCATCATTTGCGCCATTGCAATAGCGGATTCGGCTACAGCCAGGGCCTGCGCACTGTCCCTGATGCCGGCAACAATGGCTGTTTCCCGGCGCATGCTGAGTGCAAAGCTGCCCGCCATAATAGTCATTAAACTGAGCACCCACAACACCAGCACCAACGCCAGCCCCTTTTGCCTGATCACTCTGCCGCCCCCGCATTATCATCAGAGACAGAAGCTGGGGGCTGCTGGAGGGCGTTTCCTGCATTGGCCGCGAGGCCTGTCAATCGCGTCTCTATAATCATGTCCGGCCAGAAAATATCATTCTCCAGCTCAATCCTGATTTTAACCAGACGCGGCAAGGTATCTTTTTCCAGCCATTCATCCTGCCAGCTATCCTGGCCTGACCCCGCATCCCGGCCAAAGTAAGCCAAGGTAAAATCGCTGACATGCCGTACCAGGACAGCTTCTTCCTGTTGCCACTGCTGACCCTCGGCCAGGGGAAAAAACGGCATCATCATCACTTTAATGATTTTCTCCCGGTCTTCTTCCTGCATCTGTATGGAAAATAACTGCTTGCCTGACCGGCCTGCGCTCGCGGCCAGAGTTGAAACAAACTCCAGCGACTGCGCTTTGCCTTGAAAGGAAAAGCTTGCCTCATCGGCACTAAAATCATTCCATAAAGGCTCGGCTTCGGCCAAACGGCGCTTAAAAAACTGGTAGACCACGGCGACTTCATTAACTTCGGATATTTTTTTCTCGCCCTGCTCCCAGCTTTGCGCGCAAATCCTCAAACTGCCAAACAGCAACACCACCATGATACTCAACAGGGTCATGGCAATGAGCACCTCCATCAAGGTAAAACCCTGTGCCGCTTTAGTCCTGCTCATCGGCTTTACTGACCAGTTTTAAGGTCGTAATTTCGATCTGCCGATCGTTATCCCGGGCTTCGCCCCAGTTCACGCTGATTTTTACCTTAAAAAGAGCGGCCGTTGTCGCCTGGGTATCAAACTTTGCGCTGCCGGGAATAAAAGGCGTGACCGTCACCAGCCAGCGATATTTTTCGCCGTCCTGACCGGAACTCTGCCCGGCCTGCAAGGCTGTCTCCACGCCTGTTTGCGCCATTAATGATTCAGCAATCTGTATGGCTGCCGTGTATTCTTCGGCAACCGCGGCGTTATTGGCGCCGGACGAGAATATATTGAGCAAGATACCCAGGGCTAGCGCCAGAATTGAGAACGCGATGAGGATTTCCAGCAACGAAAAGCCACGCTCTTTATTCATTTTCTTCCAGCTCAATCTGGCCGGTTAACCAGTTGATATCAATACGCCAGCCGGCATTTCCCCATTCCAGGGTGATTCTGCCGCCTGTTGATGAGCCGTCGGGGAAAAAACGCACACCAGCCAAACCTTGGCTTAATTCGTTTTCCGCGGTGACCAGAGTCACGTCAATTTCCTCGGGCATGACATAAACCTTGTCGCGCTGATTGACAGTGTAGGTGTTGTTGGCAAGATCAATAGTGACGGTTGCTTCCTGATGAGAAATTAAAGCCTGCCCTCTGGCATAACGTAACGCAGAAGCAAGATCCCTGGCCGCCGCTTTAAGCTTGCTCGCTTCATTACCCGAGGAAAGATTGAAGCCAATCACGGAAAAACCCAGCACCGTAATAAACAGAACGATCACCAGCTCAAGCAGGGTAAAACCTTTTTCTCCGGATTTTCCGCGCATTGTCGAGCCGGTTATTCCCAGCTGACGATGTCCTGATCCTCGCCTTCTCCGCCCTCTTTGCCATCCGCGCCTAGCGTAAACAAATCAAACTTGCCATGCTCGCCGGGGGAAACATAACGATATTCTTGTTGCCAGGGATCCAGCGGCGTTTTTGTCTTACGCAGGTAAGGGCCATTCCAGCGCTTTGCGCTATCGGGGGATTCAATTAAGGCCTTCAAACCCTCTTCGCTGCTCGGATAATGCCCCAAATCCAGTTTATACATATCCAGCGCGGCGGCGAGATCTTCAATTTGCACCTTGGCCGCTTTGGTTTTGGATTCGCCCATGTGCTTCATGACCTGCGGTCCGACAATGCCGGCCAGTAAGGAAATAATGCCCAATACCACCAGTAATTCCAGTAAAGTAAAACCTCTTTCTGTCTGTTTTTTAACGTGTTTCATGTGCGTTTAATCTCTGTTTTAAAAAGCTAAATCATTGACACTTAAGATCGCCAGCAAAATCGAGACGATAATACCGGCAATCATAAATCCCAAGGTAATGATCAATGCCGGTTCAAGCAATGCCAGCATCCGCTGTATCGCTATTCTAAGCTGTTTGTCATAAATGGTGGCCACTCGCAGCAACATTTCTTCCAGTCGCCCGGTTTCCTCGCCCATTTTAATCATTTGCATGGCCATTTTTGGAAATATACCCTTTTCCAGCAAGGCATCCGACATATTCCTGCCCTGCTTTAACTGCTCTTCAGCATCTTGAATGGCGTCTGCCAATACCAGATTATCGACGGTTTCGCGCACTATCACCAGCGCAGTCAATATTGAAACCCCGTTGCCCAATAAAGTTCCGAGCGTTCTGCTGATGTTGGCGGTTTCCTTGTTCAGAATAATGTTGCCGGCTAGCGGCAGCCCCAGAAAACGTTTATCCCATACCTTTTTGGTGACGGGATCGGCCAACTGAAAATTCATGTACGCAGTGACCAAAACGACAGTCAGAATCAGCGCCCACCAATAGCTTTGCAGCCATTCAGCCAGCGCCACCACAATTTGTGTGGAAACAGGCAAGGCCTTTCCCGCACTTTCAAACATTTCGGTAAATTGCGGCACCACAAACGTCAACATCACAAACAATGAGGCCAATGACATGATCAGCAGTATGGTGGGATAAATAAGCGCAGTGCTCACCGTGTCTTTTAATTCCTTGGATCGTTCCAGATACTCGGACAACCGGGACAACACCTCGCCCAGACTGCCGCCCGCCTCTCCTGCGCGAATCATATTCAGATAAAACTTGGTAAAGTTACCGGTTTGTTTCTCGAGGGCATCCGCAAGGGCGGCGCCGCCTTTTACTTTTTCCAGCACCCGCGCAACCAGTTTACTCAGCCGTTCATTATCTTCGGCGAGACCCATTAACACGGACAAGGATTTATCCAGGGGCAGGCCGGATTCGAGCAAGGTGGCCAACTCACCGGTAAATAAGGCAATATCTTTCTGCGATAAACGTGACTGCCGGTTACCCAGACTTAGCCCCAGAAATGTTTTGGTGCTGGCCGGAACGACACGAATGGGGATATAGCCTTCGGTCTGCAATGCGGCAATCAAGTGTTGCTCATCGGCCGCATCCCGGACGCCTTCTTCGATCTCACCTGCGCTGTTAACGGCTTTATAGGCAAATAAAGGCATTAGACTTCCGCCGTAACCCGCAGGACTTCTTCCAGCGTTGTGCTGCCCTGGATGACCTTGAGCAAACCATCTTCATACATGGTGGCCATGCCTTCTGCCATGGCCAGCTTCTGAATAACGCCGGCATCTTCATGCGCCATGATTAATTTACGGAGCGGATCCGTCATTGGCAGAAACTCAATGATAGCCATTCGCCCTCGATAACCGAGTCCGCCGCAAGCCGGGCAGCCGGCCGGTTTATATAAGACTATATCGCCCGTCTGCGCAAAGCGCCGCAATTTCATTTCTTCAACAAGCTCGACTGAAGGCACGAAGGCTTCCTTGCATTCGGGACATAGTTTGCGCACCAGGCGTTGTGCGAGTATGCCATTGACGGTAGACGTCAGTAAATATTCTTCCACCCCCATGTCCAATAGGCGCGTTATCCCGCCGGCGGCATCATTGGTATGTAAGGTAGACAACACCAAATGCCCTGTCAGTGCAGATTGCACAGCAATTCTTGCGGTTTCCAAATCGCGCATTTCGCCGATCATGATAACGTCAGGATCCTGACGCACGATGGAGCGCAGCGCCGAGGCAAAGGTTAAGCCGATCTGGGGTTTTGCCTGAATCTGGTTGATGCCTTCCAATTGATATTCGACCGGATCTTCAACAGTGATGATTTTGCGTTCGGAGGTATTCAGCTGCTTTAAAGCCGCATACAAGGTTGTTGACTTGCCGCTGCCGGTCGGGCCGGTAATGAGAATAATGCCGTGTGGCTCGGTCAGCACATTAATAAACTGCTCAGCCTGACTGCCTGAAAATCCCAGCGAGGCAAAATCCAGCACTGTGTTTTCTTTATCCAGCAAACGTATGACGACACTTTCGCCGTACATGGTTGGGATGGTTGAAACCCGCAGATCCAGCTCTTTACCCAGCATCTGCACCTTGATCCGGCCATCCTGGGGCAGTCTGCGTTCGGCAATATTCAGTTTGGCCATGATCTTGATGCGGGAAATTACGGCAGCGGTAGATTTAACCGGCGGCGCGCCTATATCCTGCAAGACGCCGTCAATACGCAGCCTGACTTTCAAGCTTTGCTCAAAAGGCTCAATGTGGATGTCTGACGCTCTGGTCTCGATCGCCCGTTGCATGATCAGATTTACCATTTTGATCACCGGTGCTTCACTGGCCAGGTCTTTCAGATGTTCCAGGTCTTCCTCGCCTATTTCATCAATAGCCAGATCATCGACAATCTTATCCATTTGTGAACGGCCTTCGCCGTACTGCACTTCCAGTGCAGCATCTATTTCCGAGAGCAAACCGACTTTGGCGATGATTTGCTTATCCGTCGCCAGCTTCAGGGCATCAATCACAAACTGATCCTCAGGATCCATCATGGCCAGGGTAATGGTATCTTCGGTATGACTCAGGCCAATGACGTGATAGAACTTTAAAAAACGCAAAGACACAGTTTCCGGTAGTTGCATTTCCAGGGAATACTCATCAGCAGCCACTTTCTCGAATTGGCCCGACTCGACAAACGCATCGGCGACATCGAGTTCGGAACACAACCCTAATTTGACCAGCAACTGTGGCAGACTCTCAGATGCAGCGGTTTTTTTTACGCGCTCAACTTTTTTTAACTCTGCGGCAGAAAGCTTGCCCTTCTCCTGCAAAGTATCCAGCAAAGCCTGATAGGCTGTTGTTTGAGTTGCCATGCTAAGTTCCACTCGCTTGCCGCCTTGAATCACAATAACAATTGTGCCATATCAATAATTTTGTTTTCATTAATGTCTTTGATTGAATAATCCTGCTTGTTAAGCTTATACGGATTAACGCTTGAAGCCGATTTTACAACTTTATTGATGTCGGTCTGGTAGACACGGCTCACCGGCGTGGGGCCAAAAATAGTAATCGATGGCCTGTTTAAAGCCCAAGCCATATGCGTAGGGCCGGTATCATTACCAATCAGCAAGTCCGCCTTGACAATGAGCGCTTTAAGGCTGTTCAAATCCAGTTGCGGCATGACTTTAATACAATCAGATTGTGCGGCCATCCATTCGGCCTTGCTTTTTTCTGCATCATTGCCCCAAACCACCAGACAGTTTTGCTGCAATGCCTGGGCTATCTTGACAAACTTTTCTGCCGGATAATTCCTGCTGTCCCAGGTTGAGCCTATAACCAGAACAATGTTTTTTTTATCGCCCGAAAAATCATCGTAAATGCTTTGATCTTCATCCTTAAAAAACAAAAACGGCTTTTTGGTTAGAATTTGCTCCCGGCTGATGTCAATTCCCAAAGGCTCGGACAACACCCGAACATTTCTATCAATGGTATTGACATCGTAGGCACAGGCCACTTTTATCTGATAAAACCATGAAGCTGCTTTTTCCCGGATGGAATCGGCATCAAACCCTGCTACCCGTTTGCCGATAAGTCTAGCCGTAACGGCCGATTTGATCAGGCCTTGCGCGTCAATCACCAGATCATAGTGATTGCCCGCATAGGCATGAATTTTTTTGAACTGCTGAAAAACAGAAGTTTTATGAGTTTTTAAGGCTTTCAGGTTAACCGTTAAGACCTGATCAATATCGCCATTGTGCTGCAGCAGGCCGGCAAATCCCTGCTCAACAATCCAATCTATCTGTATCTCGGGAATCTCGGCCTTGATAAACTGCAGGGCAACCATCGCATGCACAATGTCGCCCAACGCCGAAAGTTTGACGATTGCAATTTTCACGTCAGTCGGCATCAAGCGCTTGAAGCACCTGTGCAGGCGTAATATCAAGCAGGCAACGCGTGTGTCCAAGCGGGCACTCGCGCCTAAAGCAGGGCGCGCAATCCAAATTCAGGGAAATGATGTTGGCCTTTTGATTCAGCGGCGGCGTAAAACCGGGGTCTGATGAGCCATAGATGGCGATTATTTTTTTGTCCAACGCTGCGGCTACGTGCATCAAACCCGAATCATTGCTGACCACGGTATCAACCAGTGACATCAAATCCACCGCTTCGGCAAGGGTAGTCCGGCCGGTAAAATCAATGCAGGCGTTATCGGTTGCCTGGTTGATGGCTTGCGAAGCCTCCTTATCCTTGTCTGAACCAAATACCCAAACCTGCCAACCCTGATCGATTTTATGCCGGGCAATCTCGGCAAAATAGGAGGCCGGCCAGCGCTTTGCGGGACCATATTCTGCACCGGGGCATAGGGCCAGAATCTTTAGCGAGGGTGTAATTTTAAATTTATCGACAACAGCCCGTTGCCTGTCCTCTGTTACCGACATCCTGGGCACCGGGCAAACCGGCGGCGGAGCCTCTTTGGGCAATCCCAACGCGACAAAGCGCTGCACGGTCATGGTCAGAATTTTTTTATTCAGCTTTCTGGCATCATTCAGCAACCCCCAGCGACATTCGCCGACATAACCGCTACGAACGGGAATATCGGCGAAAAAAGGAACTATTGCTGACTTCCAGGTATTGGGCAACAAGATGGCCTGATCGTAACGCTCCGACCGTAATTGCCTGCCCAGATAAATCCTTTCAATTAACCCAAGTTTTCCGCGTGGCAAGGGCATGACAAGGGCTTTAGTCACCTCGGGCATTCTTGCCAGCAGGGATAAAGTCCAAGCCGGCGCCAGCACATCAATATGACACTCGGGAACGGCCTGTTTTAAGCTGATAAAGAGGCTCTGCGCCATAACCATATCGCCCACCCACGCAGGGCCGACGACTAAAATCTTAGGTGTCTTTTTCAATCTCAGGCAACGTAAGTTAACCACTCGGAATGATCGTCCCGGCGGCCATGGACATAATCAAAATACAGCGCCTGCAATTTCTCCGTAATCGGCCCGCGCCCTCCATTGCCTATGCTTCTGCCGTCATATTCTCGTATAGGCGTCACTTCCGCCGCAGAGCCGGTAAAAAAAGCCTCATCGGCTATATACACTTCATCACGGGTAATGCGTTTTTCAAAGACTTCCAGCCCCTGTTCGCGGGCGATCGTCATGATCGTATCGCGGGTAATGCCTTCCAGCGCAGAAGTGGTCTCCGGGGTATAAAGTTTGCCGTTGCGCACAATAAACAGGTTTTCACCACTGCCTTCTGCGGCATAGCCTTCATGATCCAGCAACAAGGCTTCATCGTAACCTGTCGACAAGGCTTCCTGCAACGCCAGTATTGAATTAATGTAGTTGCCGTTGGCTTTAGCTTTGCACATGGTGCTGTTGACATGGTTGCGCGTGTAAGAAGAGGTGCGGATGCGGATGCCTTTTTCCATGTTGTCAGCGCCCAGATAAGCGCCCCAGGTCCAGGCGGCAATCATCACATGTACTTTCAGATTATCGGCGCGCAGCCCCATGCCTTCTGAGCCAAAAAAGCACATCGTACGAATATAAGCACTGTCCAGGCTATTTTTGGCTACAGCATCAGCTTGCGCCTCATTGAGTTCGTCCTTGCCATAGGGCATTTTCATATTCATGATCTGCGCCGAACGGTACAAACGATCTGTGTGCTCTTTCAGTTTGAAAATCGCCGTGCCTTTTTCTGCATGGTAAGCTCTAAGCCCTTCAAATACGCCGGCTCCGTAGTGAAGTGTGTGCGTTAACACATGGACTTTAGCGTCTCGCCACTCAACCCATTTTCCATCCAGCCAAATAACGCCGTCTCTATCGTCCATCGTCATAATTCATTCTCCACCATTTGTGTGTTTAGTTGCCTGCCATTATTCCATAAAATCGTGCCAGAGCTGTTCGACTTGAGTTCTCATCTCGACAACCAGTACTTCATCGATTACCGCACGATCCCCTTGTAAAACCAGTTTATGCCCATAATCCCGGTATGCACAGTAAGCAGATTTCAGCGTTTGGGCCTGTGCTGATGACATAAACCCCTGTGCCTGCAAGCCTTCAAGCAGCCTCACATTATCGGTATACGTGGTCAAAGCCGCATTTTTTGAGGCCTGATCTAAAACCCCGAATTGTACTATAAACTCAATATCAGCAATACCGCCTTTACTCTGTTTTAAGTCGAACTTGTCGGGATCTGAGACGGCAAGCGCCTCGCGCATTTTTTCCCGCATTTCGCGGACTTCCTTTTTCAATAGCGAGGTTTCTCGCGGCAGGCACAGAATTTTACGCCGGATGGTTTCATACTGGCCCTGCAGCCGCGAATCGCCGGCAATAAATCGCCCTCTGACCAAGGCTTGATGCTCCCAGGTCCAGGCCTGATTCCTTAAATACTCTTCGTAACTGTTAACATGGCTAACCAGTAAACCCGAATCGCCACTGGGCCTTAGGCGCATATCAACATCATAAAGCACGCCAGACAACATCTTGGTATCGAGTATATGCCGCACTCTTTGGCCCAGCCGGCCATAAAACTGAGTGCAGGGTATCGGCTTTGGACCATTCGTCATGGCATTGCCATCCTTGCAATCGTATAAAAACACCAGATCCAGATCCGAGCCATAGCCCAGCTCAATGCCGCCGAATTTTCCAAAGCCCAGCACGCCAAATCCCGTCGTCCTGTCATCGCAATCAGGTGGAGTGCCGTGTTTTTCTGTCAATATCAACCAGGCGCGCTCAACAACGTGTTGCACGATGCTCTCGGCGATATAGGTCAGATAATCGCTAACCACCATAATTGGAATGGCGCCCATGATATCGGCTGCCGCAACCCTGAGTACATTCAATTGCTTAAACTGCCGCAGCACTATCATCAACTGTTCAAGATCCTGCACTTCAATTTGTGCCAGCAAAAAGCTCAGTTGTGCATCCATATCCCTTTTTTTCAATGGCTCGAATAACGACCGCGTATCCAGCAGCTCATCAAATAACACCGGATACAGTGACAAATACTCACAAATCCAGGGGCTAGCCGATGAAAGACGGATTAATTGCGTCAATGCACCCGAATTTTCGGCCAATAGCGACAAATAGACATTCCTGCCGGCAACGGCTTCAAACAATGCCAGAATACGCGTTAAGGTTTCATCCGGATTATCAACCTTGCTCATGCCTTCTATCACTTGCGGCATCAAGCGATCCAGCACTGCGGCCCCTTTTGCCGTCAGCCGCTTGACTGCCACTGAATTTTTGAATGCCTTGATCGAGGCCAACAGATCACCGGAATTGTGTATGCCATAGTTTTCAAGCTCGGCCATTAACTCGGCATCATCTGCCGCACAGACCCATATTTTCTGACTTTGCAGATTGACTTGGTCTTGCTTCGAAACTGAAAAAACCTGATCGAACACCGCGTGAACCTGACGCCTGACCTGATCCAGGTCAGCTTTAAAGCTAGGCCAGTCAGCATAGCCCAATGAATACGCCAAAATCTGTTGCCCCAACGCATCGCTCGGCAAATCATGCGTCTGCCTGTCCTGATATTGCTGGATATGATTTTCCACTCGGCGCAAAAAGCAATAGGAGGCCATTAACTGTTCGGCGTCCTTGGGCGCCAGCAATTCCAATTCATTAAGAATCCGTAAAACATCCATAATACCGCGTGTTTGCAAGGCCTTTTCATTACCTCCGCGAATCAACTGGAATGCCTGCCCGATAAACTCGATTTCCCGAATACCACCCGGCCCCAGCTTGATGTTTTCCAGCCGGTCTTTGCGCTTCAGTTCCTGGGTAATTTGCGACTTTAACGAGCGTAACTCCTGAAAAGCACCATAATCCAGATAGCGCCGGTACACAAAAGGCTTCAACATGGCCATCAGTTCTGCACCAGTATGAAAATCCCCGGCAACCTGCCGGACTTTAATCATCGCATACCGCTCCCATTCGCGGGCTTGGGTCTGGTAATAATTTTCCATACCATCGAAAGTCATGATGATGGGGCCGCTATCGCCAAAAGGCCTTAAGCGGATGTCTGTCCTGAACACAAAACCATCTACGGTGACCTCATCCAGGACTTTTACCAGACTTCGGCATAAGCGGGTAAAAAATTCGCCATAACTGGTTTGCTTCCTATCCGGCAATAAGCCGTCTTCCGCATACGCAAAAATAAGATCGATATCAGAAGAATAATTCAATTCATAAGCACCCAGCTTGCCCATGCCCAGCACTACCACATTGATCGGAGTGCCATCGGCCAGGGTTGGAACGCCGCGTTTTTCACAAGCCTGCTGATAAAGAAAATCCAGCGCAAACTGGATTGACACATCCGCCAATGCCGTTAGATCCAGCAACGTCTCATCGAGATCAGACCAGCCAGCCAAATCCCGCCATGCTATCCTGATCATTTCGCGGCGCCGGAACAAACGCAGCTGACGCATCAATTCAGCTTCCGAATCAATCCTGTGCTGTTTCAGGCAGTCGACATATCGATTGCGCCTGTCCCTGGATAACAAATCGGACGATGCCGCCAAATCCACGAACAGACCAGGGTTTTTGATGCAGCTCTCGCTAATGAATTGACTACAACAGAAAACCTTAACCAAGCTACTTTGCACATCAGCCTGCTCTGGTAAATCAAAACCTGCCAGTTTTATCTGCTTCAGAAATATCGATAGCGAACGCTCAACAGACTCCTGCAATGATTCTGGTAATTGCTGTATTTGGGATTTGAAATAATGATCTAAAGACATGTCGGTTGTTTGCGAGCACAGAAACCGCCATGATACCGAAAACCCGTTGTGGCTGCCAAAGAGGGA
Source organism: uncultured Gammaproteobacteria bacterium (assembly GCA_963696315.1). Taxonomy (GTDB): domain Bacteria; phylum Pseudomonadota; class Gammaproteobacteria; order Methylococcales; family Methylomonadaceae; genus CAWKEY01. The sequence continues at coordinate 62,380 of CAVOJU010000050.1, read as the reverse complement.
GTCGACACGGGGGGATGCGTGTTGAGCCGGCGCGCCCTGGCGGTCAAAAAAAAACCCAAGCGGTTAGGCTTGGGTTTTTGGGGTAAGAGCTTGGCAATTCCCTACTTTCGCATGGCAAACTGCCACACTATCATCGGCGCTAAGCGGTTTCACTGCCGAGTTCGGGATGGGATCGGGTGGTTCACGCTCGCTATGGTCACCAAGCAAACTGGTTAAGCAGGATCTCTCCCACTGTCATGCAACAGGTTCTGCTGTTTGCTTCTATTCGCCCTCAGCCGGTGTCTTTCACCTTGTACCTTGGACCCTGAACCTGCTGTTCTGGAAATCTGTAACCCTCGCGCACGTGCGTATCAACTGGCTAAGTCTTGCTTAGCTTATTATAACCGCTCCAAACTGATTGGGCGTTATATGGTCAAGCCTCACGGGCAATTAGTATGGGTTAGCTACACACATTACTGCGCTTCCACACCCCACCTATCAACGTTGTAGTCTTCAACGGCCCTTCAGGGGACTTTACGTCCCAGTGAGATCTCATCTTGGGAGGGGCTTCCCGCTTAGATGCTTTCAGCGGTTATCCTGTCCGAACATAGCTACCCGGCAATGCCATTGGCATGACAACCGGAACACCAGAGGTTCGTCCACTCCGGTCCTCTCGTACTAGGAGCAGCTTCCCTCAAATCTCAAACGCCCACGGCAGATAGGGACCGAACTGTCTCACGACGTTCTGAACCCAGCTCGCGTACCACTTTAAATGGCGAACAGCCATACCCTTGGGACCTGCTTCAGCCCCAGGATGTGATGAGCCGACATCGAGGTGCCAAACACCGCCGTCGATATGAACTCTTGGGCGGTATCAGCCTGTTATCCCCGGAGTACCTTTTATCCGTTGAGCGATGGCCCTTCCATTCAGAACCACCGGATCACTAAGACCTACTTTCGTACCTGCTCGACTTGTACGTCTCGCAGTCAAGCGTGCTTTTGCCTTTACACTCAGCGCATGATTTCCGACCATGCTGAGCACACCTTCGTGCTCCTCCGTTACTCTTTGGGAGGAGACCGCCCCAGTCAAACTACCCACCAGACACTGTCCCCAATCCAGATAATGGACCTAGGTTAGAACTTCAAACATACCAGGGTGGTATTTCAAGGTCGGCTCCACGGCAACTGGCGTTGCCGCTTCACAGCCTCCCACCTATCCTACACAAGTAGGTTCAAAGTCCAGTGTCAAGCTATAGTAAAGGTTCACGGGGTCTTTCCGTCTAGCCGCGGGTATACGGCATCTTCACCGCAATTTCAATTTCACTGAGTCTCGGCTGGAGACAGTGTGGCCATCGTTACGCCATTCGTGCAGGTCGGAACTTACCCGACAAGGAATTTCGCTACCTTAGGACCGTTATAGTTACGGCCGCCGTTTACCGGGGCTTCGATCAAGAGCTTCTCCGAAGATAACCCCATCAATTAACCTTCCGGCACCGGGCAGGCGTCACACCCTATACTTCCTCTTTCGAGTTTGCAGAGTGCTATGTTTTTGCTAAACAGTCGCAGCCACCAATTTATTGCAACCCTCTTCAGCTCCAGTCGCGAGGACCTTCACCTACCAAGGGCATACCTTCTCCCGAAGTTACGGTATCATTTTGCCTAGTTCCTTCAGCCGAGTTCTCTCAAGCGCCTTAGAATTCTCATCCCACCCACCTGTGTCGGTTTAGGGTACGGCCACTGTTAACCTGATGCTTAGAGGTTTTTCTTGGAAGCATGGCATCCATCACTTCGCGGCTCCAAGGAGCCACTCGTCATCACGTCTCAGAATATATGGAACCGGATTTGCCTAGCCCCACTCCCTACTCGCTTAAACTGACACTTCCAACCGTCAGCTGATGTAGCCTTCTCCGTCACCCCATCGCAGTTAACACCGGTACAGGAATATTAACCTGTTTGCCATCGACTACGCCTTTCGGCCTCGCCTTAGGTACCGACTAACCCTGCGTCGATTAGCGTTGCGCAGGAAACCTTGGGTTTTCGGCGTGGGGGTTTTTCACCCCCATTATCGTTACTCATGTCAGCATTCGCACTTCTGATACCTCCAGCCAACTTCTCAATTGACCTTCGCAGGCGTACAGAACGCTCCTCTACCGCTCATCCAAAGGATGAACCCGTAGCTTCGGTACTATGCTTAGCCCCGGTAAATCTTCCGCGCAAGCCGACTCGACCAGTGAGCTATTACGCTTTCTTTAAAGGATGGCTGCTTCTAAGCCAACCTCCTGGCTGTCTGGGCCTTCTCACATCGTTTCCCACTGAGCATAGATTTTGGGACCTTAGCTGACGGTCTGGGCTGTTTCCCTTTTCACGACGGACCTTATCACCCGCCGTGTGTCTCCCGTGCTCAAACTTGTTGGTATTCGGAGTTTGCATCGGGTTGGTAAGTCTAGACGACCCCCTAGCCGAAACAGTGCTCTACCCCCAACAGTTATACACGAGGCGCTACCTAAATAGCTTTCGAGGAGAACCAGCTATCTCCGAGCTTGATTAGCCTTTCACTCCGATCCACAGCTCATCCCCATCTTTTTCAACAGATGTGGGTTCGGCCCTCCAGTAAGTATTACCTCACCTTCAGCCTGGCCATGGATAGATCGCCCGGTTTCGGGTCTAATCCCAGCGACTAAACGCCCTATTAAGACTCGCTTTCGCTACGCCTCCCCTATTCGGTTAAGCTTGCCACTGAGATTAAGTCGCTGACCCATTATACAAAAGGTACGCAGTCACCGAACAAAGTCGGCTCCCACTGCTTGTACGCATACGGTTTCAGGATCTATTTCACTCCGGTCTCCCCGGTTCTTTTCGCCTTTCCCTCACGGTACTGGTTCACTATCGGTCAGTAAGGAGTATTTAGCCTTGGAGGATGGTCCCCCCATGTTCAGTCAAAGTTTCACGTGCTCCGACCTACTCGTTTTCACTTCTAATGGGTTTTCGTGTACGGGGCTATCACCCGGTATCGCCCGACTTTCCAGACGGTTCCACTAACCTAATAAAAGCTTAAGGGCTAATCCCCGTTCGCTCGCCGCTACTAAGGGAATCTCGGTTGATTTCTTTTCCTCTGGGTACTTAGATGTTTCAGTTCTCCAGGTTCGCTTCATGCAGCTATGTATTCACTGCACGATGACCAAGTGATCTTGGCCGGGTTTCCCCATTCGGAAATCCGCGGATCAGGGTTAGTTTGCAAACTCCCCGCGGCTTATCGCATGCTACAACGTCCTTCATCGCCTCTTACTGCCTAGGCATCCACCGTATGCGCTTATTCACTTGACCATATAACCCGAATCAGTCTGCACCACCGGGATTGCTCCCGGTGCGCGGTCTGCGGGTTATCATGTCAGCTGACATTTTCGCTTTGTGCTTGAGTACGCGTTCGTGTTGACGTGCGCAGCGGCGCGTAGACGGCACCGACTGATGCCGATGTGCCTGCTGTGCGCTGCACCCATGCACTTGAACGCGTTCAGTACATTCATGACCGTCGGTCATGAATGTACTTGGTTACAGATTTCCAGATTGTTAAAGAGCTATCGATGTTGTTAACACCAATTCTATAAGGTCTCGCGTGAGACGGCTGTATTGCCCATCCGCCGGTGCCACAACACGCTGTCGTGGCTGGGGCGAGTGGTTGCCGCTCGAAACGCTATAGAATTGGTGGAGCCAAGGAGGATCGAACTCCTGACCTCCTGCGTGCAAGGCAGGCGCTCTCCCAGCTGAGCTATGGCCCCGGTGTTTCCAGGTTCCCTCGCCCGTGTACCAGTGTTTACGGCAGTGTCGCTACAGTGCCAGTAAAGTGGTGGGCCTGGGAGGATTTGAACCTCCGACCTCACCCTTATCAGGGGTGCGCTCTAACCAACTGAGCTACAGGCCCAGGCTCATCTCTTCGTGTGATCAAAATAATTTGTTGTGGACACTTATGACGCGTATCGAACAGTCTTTGTAAGGAGGTGATCCAGCCCCAGGTTCCCCTAGGGCTACCTTGTTACGACTTCACCCCAGTCATGAATCACAAAGTGGTAAGCGCCCTCCCGAAGGTTAAACTACCTACTTCTTTTGCAACCCACTCCCATGGTGTGACGGGCGGTGTGTACAAGGCCCGGGAACGTATTCACCGCGACATTCTGATTCGCGATTACTAGCGATTCCGACTTCATGGAGTCGAGTTGCAGACTCCAATCCGGACTAGGACCGGCTTTCTGGGATTGGCTTACTTTTGCAAGTTCGCAGCCCTCTGTACCGGCCATTGTAGCACGTGTGTAGCCCTACCCATAAGGGCCATGATGACTTGACGTCGTCCCCACCTTCCTCCGGTTTATCACCGGCAGTCTCCCTAGAGTTCCCGCCATGACGCGCTGGCAACTAAGGATAAGGGTTGCGCTCGTTACGGGACTTAACCCAACATCTCACGACACGAGCTGACGACAGCCATGCAGCACCTGTCTCAGAGTTCCCGAAGGCACTCTACTATCTCTAACAGATTCTCTGGATGTCAAGGGTAGGTAAGGTTCTTCGCGTTGCATCGAATTAAACCACATGCTCCACCGCTTGTGCGGGCCCCCGTCAATTCATTTGAGTTTTAACCTTGCGGCCGTACTCCCCAGGCGGTCAACTTAATGCGTTAGCTGCGCCACTAATTCTGTATATAGAACCAACGGCTAGTTGACATCGTTTACGGCGTGGACTACCAGGGTATCTAATCCTGTTTGCTACCCACGCTTTCGTACCTCAGCGTCAGTTTGAGTCCAGGGAGTCGCCTTCGCCACTGGTGTTCCTTCAGATATCTACGCATTTCACCGCTACACCTGAAATTCCACTCCCCTCTACTCAACTCTAGTTAACCAGTATCAAATGCCGTTCCCAGGTTAAGCCCGGGGCTTTCACATCTGACTTAGTTAACCGCCTACGCACGCTTTACGCCCAGTAATTCCGATTAACGCTCGCACCCTCCGTATTACCGCGGCTGCTGGCACGGAGTTAGCCGGTGCTTCTTCTAAAGGTAATGTCAAGCTACCGGGTATTGACCGGCAGGTTTTCCTCCCCATTGAAAGTGCTTTACAACCCTCAGGCCTTCTTCACACACGCGGTATTGCTGGATCAGGCTTGCGCCCATTGTCCAATATTCCCCACTGCTGCCTCCCGTAGGAGTCTGGGCCGTGTCTCAGTCCCAGTGTGGCTGATCGTCCTCTCAGACCAGCTAGGGATCGTCGCCTTGGTAGGCCTTTACCCTACCAACTAGCTAATCCCACGCAGGCTCATCTGTTAGCGCGAGGTCCGAAGAGCCCCCGCTTTCCCCCGTAGGGCGTATGCGGTATTAGCGTGAGTTTCCCCACGTTGTCCCCCACTAACAGGCAGATTCCTACGCGTTACTCACCCGTCCGCCACTCGTCAGCGCCCGAAGGCCTGTTACCGTTCGACTTGCATGTGTTAAGCATACCGCCAGCGTTCAATCTGAGCCATGATCAAACTCTTCAGTTCAATCTTGTCTTGCCACTCAATAAGATGAGTAGCCAATCTTGGCTCGACGTCAGAATAAACGTAAATTAAATTGCTTTGAATTAACGTGTGTTCTTGTGTCGATTATCTAGCTACCGCTCGATTCATCATCACAAGTGCCCACACAAATTATTTTGATCTGATTTGTTAAAGAGCGTGGAGCCTAAGGCCCCGCTGAGTCAGACAATTATACAGCGCCAAAACCCGCTGTCAACTCCCTGTTTTCTTTTTTCCTGCTCCGCGTCCTGTTGCCAGCACCGGAAGAGCCGAGCATTCTATCCTATCCAGCTCACTTGTCAATACCCTGACGGCACTTTTTCTTTAACCTAACACGCCTAAACAACTGATCAATCCCGGAAACAGAAGCAAAGCAACATTACATGGCTTCAAAATATCCGGTTAAATAACTATTTCTACTCGTGCAAATTTTCTTTTGCCGACTTGGTAAACGTGCCGAGTCCCCGCAGCAATTACCAGCTTCGTATCGGAGACTTTCTCTCCATCAATCTTGACTGCCCCCTGTCTTATCAGCCGCAGAGCCTCAGAGGTACTCTCGGTTAAGCCCGCCTCTTTCAAAATATTCGCAATACCATGGCCAACACCTTCAATTTTTAATTTCACCTCATCCATTTCATCTGGCATTGCGCCACGCTGAAAGCGAGCTTCAAAGTTTTCCAGCGCCCTCTCCGCCGCTGCCAAACCGTGAAATCTTTCAATAATTTCCTTTGCCAACTTTACTTTATAGTTACGGGGATTAGCACCTTGCCTGCATTCTTCAGCCCATAGCCTTATTTCCGTCAACGGCCGGAAACTCAACAATTCAAAGTAACGCCACATCAATTCATCAGATATAGACATCAATTTGCCAAACATGTCATCTGGAGCATCCGCTATGCCAACATAATTATTCAGAGACTTGGACATTTTCTGCACCCCATCCAGTCCTTCTAAAATCGGCATGGTCATAACCACCTGGGGTTTTTGACCGAAGGCCTCCTGCAACTGACGACCAACAAGCAAATTAAACTTTTGATCGGTTCCGCCTAATTCTACATCAGCCTTCATGGCTACCGAATCGTACCCTTGGATTAACGGATACAAAAATTCGTGGATGGCAATCGGCTGACCGCCTTTATAGCGCTTGCTAAAGTCATCTCGCTCGAGCATTCTAGCCACGGTGTGTTTTGCCGCCAACTGGATTAAATCTGCCGGGGACATTGCATTCATCCAGCTTGAGTTAAACATTACCAAGGTTTTAGTCGGATCCAGAATTTTAAAAATTTGCTCTTCATAGGTCTTGGCATTGTCGATAACTTCATCGCGAGTCAATGGCTTGCGAGTAACGTTTTTTCCCGTTGGATCGCCTATCATCCCGGTAAAATCGCCAATCAAAAATAGAACCTCATGACCCATATCCTGAAACTGCTTTAACTTATTAATCAACACGGTGTGCCCCAGATGCAAATCCGGAGCAGTTGGATCAAAGCCGGCTTTAATCCTTAGAGGCCGGCCTTCTTCCAGCTTTTTGACCAGTTCTTGTTCAACTAAAACCTCATCCGCACCTCTGAGCAACAGCGACAATAGTTCCTCTTGCAATTTCTTTCTCCGAATACCAATAAAATAATATTGCGCAGCAACATAATTTTCATCTTTCGATTTATGCCCCCGAGATTTGGGGCATTGTTTGCGCGCCAAAATGAAGCTGACATTATAGAATTATTCAACGGACACAGGACCAATCTTTTGATAAACCTTTTCTATTACCCATAAACCTCAGCCAACTTCAGCAAGCGCATCGGCATAGGCGGTGTTCGGGCCGCGACGTAGCACAGGCGGGGCAGCATATCCTCCAGCACAAAACGCCGATTGAAGCGATAACAAAACTCGGCCAAATAGCGCGGCAGGTGTTTGTGCTGGATAGCGTGATAGCTGCCGTTAATCGACCTTTTGACATTGCCGATCATCGTATTAACCCACGTAAAAGTCTTCAGCGTTACACACGCCGGGCCGCCCCCGGTGACGATAGCCGTATGTTGACAGCCCGCTTCGGACACCGCTGCAAAGCAGGCCAGCCCATCCGAAACCACGAGGCTACCGGCGCTCAGATGGCGCTTGGCCCACTTGGCGATCGCTTTGGAACGAAAGCCGTCGACGACATTCATAGCTATAGCCACTGGATGGCCCTTTTCGTTGACGGCACGGCCGCCACAAAGGGTGTCTTGTTGGGCGAGCCACGGCCGCGTTTACCGCCCCGCTGCTCACCACCCCAATACACGTCATCCAGTTGATGATCCCGCGTGTTTGCAAATCCCTGCAAAAACTTTAAAATGATACCCTAAATATATTAAGAACTAATAATTAAATATATTTCAATTACTTACCGGCAGCCTCGTGAAATACAGATCTTATACTTCACTATTTTTAGGAATAAGCCTAGTCCTTGCGACTGCTTCCAGCCATGCGTCAACAACGCTTAAAAGCAAAGGCAAAGGCAAAGTTACACGCATGAAGTCAGTGCTCGTTTCACATGCCAAGCTTAATAGTAAGATTCACGGAACATCTCGGCTGTCGATTAAGGCGGAACGAACCCATACTGTCAAGCACAGGCTGATAGAAGGTAAAAAGCCTTCACTCCTTTCTGCCGCCAACACTGATAAGCCTCAGTCTGGCCGTCTGCGCCACCAAATCCTGGTTTCTAACCGCTTTACCAACGGCTCTAGCCTGCAACTCGAAACTCCATTTAGCCAGATCCAGACTGAACCATCGGCCTTCGCCGAAGAAGACATCCAGACAATAATGGCGGATCGTGATAATTATGAGTTCTCGATTGGTGAATCCAAACGAAACAGCACACATCAATTCATCAGTGCTCAAGCAACGGTCGAGTCTTCTTTATACATAGATGGGGAAAAGGCAGGATTATCGGCCAAACTGATTGAGCAGCTTACCAATATTTTTGCCTGGGACATCGATTTTGCCAGCAATCTGCATAAGGGCGACCAGTTCACCGTACTTTATGAAAAAAAAGTTGTTGACGGCATCACAACTGACAATGACGAAATTGTTGCCGCTGAATTTATTAACCAGGGCAAGTCCTATATGGCCGTTAGATATAAAGACCAAAAAGGCCATGTCAGTTATTACTCTCCGGATGGCGGTGGAATGCGTAAAGCTTTTTTAAGTACTCCTGTTGATTTTGCACGCGTCAGCTCACATTTTGATGCTCACCGTAAGCACCCGGTACTCAACAGAATTCGCGCCCATAAAGGTGTTGATTATGCAGCCAGAACTGGAACTCCGGTAAAATCTACCGCCGATGGTGAAATCGTATTCAGCGGCCGCAAAGGCGGCTATGGCCAAGTCGTTGTCATTAAACATGGCGAGCGCTATGAAACGCTTTACGCCCATCTTTCCAAATTCAAGAAAGGCCTGACCATCGGCAGCCAAGTCAAACAAGGTGAAGTAATTGGTTATGTAGGCCAAACCGGCCTGGCAACTGGCCCGCATCTGCACTATGAGTTCCACGTTGATGGCAATTACCGCAACCCGCTGACTGTTGCGTTGCCCAATTCTTTACCCATCAGCACCAAATTGCTAGCCAGCTTCAAAACTCAAACTCAGCCTCTCCTCGCACAGCTAAATCAGGCCAAATCCCGTATGCTGTTTGCAAAAAACCAATCGCGCTTCAACTAATTCAGCTCAAAGCTTTGATTTTATATACAACCGAGGCCCTCAATCAGTCTTGAAGGCATTGTCAATTTGATTTGCGGTGCCGGGCAAATGAGCCGGGTCATGTGCATGCAATTGCTGTTGCCTGGCTAGCACACAGAAAATGATCGTTGTGCCCAGTAATTCTAAAGCGATTCCGGGCGTCAATGAAAAGGTAGTCTTGGCGGGATTTATCGTAGAGATCAATAAGAAACAAAGCAAATAAAAGGTTGCCCAACGCCCCCCTAAAGAATTATGCAGAAAATGAAGAACCGCAACCGCAGGTAGTAGTTGCATTAGGATTACGGATCACAAACTGCGCACCAGATAAATCCTCTTTATAATCAATTTCAGCGCCGGATAAATACTGGATACTCATGGCGTCTATCAAAACGGTGACACCGCCTTTTTCAACCTGAGTGTCATCCTCATTCACCTCTTCATCAAAAGTGAAGCCATATTGAAAGCCTGAACAACCGCCGCCCGAGACATATACCCTCAGCTTCAAATTATCATTGCCTTCTTCGGCAATCAATTCGCTCACTTTGGAAGCCGCGCTATCAGTAAAAACAATCGGATCAGCCATAATTACAAACACTCATAGATTAATAATGAATTAAATTATGACTATACCCAGCGCTATAGTCAAGAATTAAGGATACAACGCGACCATCGCCAACCCCTGTTTTTCATCCAATCCAAACATCAAATTCATACACTGAATAGCCTGCCCCGCAGCACCTTTTACCAGATTATCAATCACCGACAACACGACAATCGTATGCCCGCCTTGGGGTTGGTGAATGGCAATCTGACAGAGATTACTGCCTCTTACGTTGCGGGTGTCAGGATGTGTCGCTTTCGGCAGCACATCAACAAAAGGCTCATCCGCATATCTTTGTTCATACAAGGTCTGCACATCATTCAAATCAGCCGTTATGCGCCCGTATAAAGTGGCATGAATGCCTCTGATCATCGGCGTCAAATGCGGCACAAAGGTCAAGCCGACGGTTTTCCCGGCCGCAATCTCCAGGCCCTGAGCAATTTCCGGTAAATGGCGATGTCCAGAAACAGCATAGGCTTTGAAGCTTTCGCCGGTTTCACTCATCAGCGTTGCCAACTCCGCTTTACGACCGGCGCCGCTGACCCCCGATTTAACATCGGCGATAAGATGGTCCACATCGATCAAGCCGTTTTCAATCAACGGTAAAAACCCAAGCTGCACCGCCGTTGGATAACAGCCGGGGCACGCCAGCAAGTTAGTTTTTTTAATCGCCTCACGATTGACCTCCGGCAAACCATAAACCGCCTCGGCAATCAAATCGGGACTGGCGTGCGTCATGCCGTACCATTTTTCCCAGACCTTTACATCCTTTATCCTGAAATCCGCTGACAGATCAATCACTTTGATACCTCGTGCCAGCAAGGCTTCCGCCATCAACATCGCGGCGCCATTGGGCGTGGCAAAAAACACCACATCGCACTCGGCCAAATTTTCCACTTCAGGCAAGCTGAATAGCACATCTATGTGGCCGCGCAAACTCGGATAAAGCGCATCCACCCTGACGCCAGCATCGGAGCGTGACGTCACTACGGTCACCTCAACCCCTGGGTGCAATGCTAAAATCCGCAATAATTCAACTCCGGTATATCCGGTTCCGCCTACGATACCTGCACGAATCATCTACTTTTCCTGTCACCGCAAAATAACCAGCGCATATAATACCTGCATCCTAAAACTGCATGAATGATTTTATTACGCCATGATCGCCATAGAAATTGCAGCCGACACTTTACAACCAACAGAACGGCCCGTGCCGATACCCTCAACAAACGAGGTATTGATTCAGGTCGCCGCCGCCGGCATCAACCGGCCTGATGTCATGCAGCGCAAGGGCCTGTATCCGCCGCCACCCGGCGCATCCGACATTCCGGGCCTGGAAATCGCAGGAACCATTGTTACATTAGGCCCCCATGTTGCTCATTTAAATGTAGGCGACAACGTTTGCGCCCTGGTAACAGGCGGCGGCTATGCAGAATATTGCGTCGCCTCCGCCGAACTGTGCTTGCCCATCCCCAAAAACCTGAGTTTGATCGAAGCCGCCGCCTTGCCAGAAACTTTTTTTACCGTCTGGAGCAATGTATTTGACCGCGCCGGACTTCAAGCCGGAGAAACCTTATTAGTGCATGGCGGCACCAGCGGCATAGGTACGACTGCCATACAACTGGCGAAGGCCTTTGACGCCAAAATCTTTGTCACGGCTGGATCCACGCCAAATGCCAGTTCTGCACAGAACTCGGCGCCAATGCCGCCATCAACTACAAGGAACAGGACTTTGTTGAAGTCATCAGCCAACTGACCGGCGGCAACGGCGTCAATGTCATCCTGGATATAATCGGGGGCGATTATTTTCCGCGCAACCTGAAATGCATGGCGTTTGATGCCCGGTTGGTGCAAATCGCCGTGCAAGGCGGACCCAATGCAGAAATCAACCTGCTGCCGGTCATGCTGAAACGGCTCACTATTACCGGCTCAACCTTGCGCGCCAGAGACAATGCCTTTAAAGCGGCCATTGCCAAAAGTCTACTGGAAAATGTCTGGCCGCTACTCGACTATGGTCAAATCAAACCCATCATCCACACTACTTTTCCATTGGCAGAAGCGGCCAAAGCCCATGCACTCATGGAAAGCAGTCAACACATTGGCAAAATCATTCTAACGGTATAACAACATGAGCTACACCACCCTGATTTCGGCAGACAGTCTCAATCAACAGCTTAACAATCCCAACTGGATTATCTTTGACTGCCGCTTTTCCCTGGCCGATACCGATGCCGGCGCAAAAGCCTATCGCATGGGCCATATTCCTCATGCCCGCTATGCCCACTTGAACAAGGACTTGTCTTCGGCGCTCACTGACTTCACCGGCCGCCACCCACTGCCAAACTTCTCGGTGCTCGCGAAAAAACTGGGCTTCTGGGGCGTAAGCAATCAAAGCCAGATCATCGTGTATGATGATGCCGGGGGCGCTTTTGCCGGACGCTTTTGGTGGCTGTTGCGCTGCATGGGCCATGAAAATGTTGCCGTATTGGACGGCGGCATCAAATACTGGCAAAAACAGGGTTATGCGATGACCACCGCACTGCCGACCTTTAAAGCTGCCGCGTTCAGAGCTTATCTGAATGAGAACTGCTGGCTGAGCGCCGCGCAAGTGCGCGACCAATTAGCGGCAAAAACTATCAAACTCATTGATGCCAGAACACCCGAACGTTACCGCGGCGAGCAGGAACCGATAGACCCCGTTGCCGGCCACATTCCGGGCGCCATCAACCGGCCCTTCCAGTTAAACCTGGCCAGCGACGGCCTGTTTTTACCGGCTGATCAATTGCGTAAACAATTTAAACAACTATTGGGTGAGACGCCACCCGAACAGACCGTGCATACCTGCGGCTCAGGGGTAACCGCCTGCCACAACCTACTGGCTATGGAACACGCCGGATTAAGCGGTTCCAAACTTTATGCGGGGTCTTGGAGTGAATGGATCAGAAATAAAAATCGGCCAGTTGCGACAGGCTGACCGATAGCAGAAAACCTTCAGTAGGAGCGGCGCCCTCGTCGCGACTTGACGCTTTAGTCGCGACGAGGGCGCCGCTCCTACAATAGCCCTGCATTTTAGCCTTGCAATGCCTAGCGCAACACGCCGCTCGGGCAGGAATAATTATCCAAAACCTGCACATAATTAGCGCGCTCATACGCCGTCGGGTCGATGGCATGCTGCTGACTGACGCTGCCTTTTAGTTGTTTGATGGATTCATAGTCATGTTCGTCGAGCCATTGCTCCAGCTCATCGAGAATTTCGCTCAAACGCCCAGTGCCATGCTTTAACAGCACACTGCACAGATGCACCACATCCGCGCCTGCCATCAGCGCTTTCAAAACGTCCGGGGTTTGATGAAAACCGCCGGTAACGGCTAAGGAGAGGTTGACCCGGCCATGCAGCAAGGCTATCCAGCGAATCCTCAACAAGGCTTCCGATGAAGATGACAGCTCCAGTTTTGGTATCACTTCCAGCGTTTCCAGATCAATATCGGGCTGATAAAAACGATTGAAGATCGCCACGCCATTGGCTCCGGCCATTTCGAGGCGTTTGGCGAAATGAATAGGCGAGCTGAATTGGGGCGATAATTTCATCGTAATCGGCAAACTGACATGCAGTTTTAATTCCTGCAAAATATCAAGGTACCGGTTTTCAACAGTTTCGCTGCTTTCTTCTGCATTAGCGGCAAGATGGTAGATATTCAGCTCCAGGGCATCCGCACCCGCCTGTTGAAGCTGTGTACCGTACTCTACCCAGCCGCTTAAGGAACTTCCGTTCAAACTGGCAATGACAGGAATTGACAGCGCCGACTTCAGTTTTTGCACTGTTTCCAGGTATTGTTCCTGATAGGTTTGAATGTTCTCCGGTACCGGATGAAACGAGTCGGCCTCGCCATAGCCTATCGACTGATCATAAAAAAACCGCGCCATTTGTTGCTCTTCGGCTTCAATTTTTTCTTCAAACAGTGAATGCATCACAATCGCCGAGGCACCGGCATCTTCCAGTCGCTTGGCACTGCCGGCATCCTTACTAAACGGCGATGCCGACGGTACTAAGGGATGCGCCAGTTTCAAGCCTAAATATTCAGTTGTTAAATCAACCATTGTCTTTCTCCATTGCTACGTCCGTTTTCAGTTGCGCCTTTACCGCAGAAACGCTGGTGTTTTCGCTCCATTCCAGCTCCGATAGTTGTTTGTAATAACGATAGCGATTTTTGACATCCTGCTGCGCCTGCGCCAGAAAACGCTCTGCATCTTCGGGATGAGATTGCCATAACATACTGAAACGGGTTTCGGTTTTGACAAAATCACGGTAAGGGATGGACGGTTCCGCGGAATCCAGCTTCATCGGATTTTTGCCCTCTTTGGCTTTGCTGGGATCAAAGCGGAACAACGGCCAATGGCCGCTTTTTACAGCCAGATTTTGTTGGCGGTGGTTGTTGGACATATCGACACCGTGCGCAATACAGGGCGCATAAGCGATGATAATGGACGGGCCATCGTGGGCTTCGGCTTCCAAAAAGGCATTCAGGGTTTGTATATCCTTGCCCGCATAAGCGACATGGGCGACATAAACATTGGCGTAATCCATCGCCAATAAGGCCAAATCTTTTTTAGCCGTAGCTTTACCGCCCGCCGCGAATTTTGCCACGGCACCCAGCGGCGTTGATTTGGAAGTTTGTCCGCCGGTGTTGGAATATACCTCGGTATCCAGCACCAGAATATTGACGTTGCGGCCGCTGGCCAGCACATGGTCAACACCGCCAAAGCCGATATCATAGGCCCAGCCATCGCCGCCGATAATCCACACGCTTTTTTTGCACAGGCTGTCGGCCAGTTGGAGCAAAGTTTGCGCGGCCTGATTTTGTGAGGCGGGCAACGCGGTGGTACTCAGCTTCTGCTTAAGTGCGGCCACCCGCTCCCGCTGCTCATAAATCCCCGCTTCATTGGATTGGTCAGCATTGACAATAGCATCAACCAATTCACCGCCTAGCTGATCACGCAATGACAACAACAGCTCTTGAGCCTGTTCGTTTTGTTTGTCTATGGAAATCCGCATGCCCAAACCGAATTCGGCATTGTCTTCAAACAAGGAATTATTCCACGCCGGCCCGCGCCCTTCGGGGTTTTTTGTCCATGGTGTGGTCGGTAAATTACCGCCGTAAATTGAAGAACAGCCCGTGGCGTTGGCAATGACCATGCGATCACCAAACAACTGTGAGGCCAATTTTATATACGGCGTTTCACCGCAACCGACGCAAGCACCGGAAAACTCGAACAAGGGCTGCATCACCATCGCACCCTTGATGGTATTGGTTTTTATCAAGCGCCGATCATATTCGGGCAGCGATAAAAAGAAATCCCAATTTTCGCGTTCGGCTTCACGCAACGGCGGCTGCAGCTGCATATTCAAGGCCTTGCGGCTGGCGTTGGATTTATCCCGAATCGGACAAATTTCCACGCACAAGGTACAGCCCGTGCAATCTTCCGGCGCAACCTGATAAGTCATGGCCAAACCGGCCGGAAAATCCTTGCCTAACATGGCCATGTGTTTGAAAGTTTCGGGCGCATCGTCCAACAGTTCATCCGAATAAATCTTGCTGCGAATGACCGAATGCGGACAAACCAGCACACATTTTCCGCACTGGGTGCACAAATCAGTTTCCCAGACCGGAATTTCCAAGGCCAAATTGCGCTTTTCATAAGCCGCCGTGCCCGTTGGGAAGGTGCCGTCAATGGGCATTGCGCTGACCGGCAAGGCATCTCCCCGGCCGGCAATGATTTCACCGGTGATGCGTTTGATAAAATCGGGGGCGGAATCAGGGATGCAGGATTGAATATCCAAGACATTGGAAGCACACGCTGCAGGCAGCGGAACCTCATGCAAATTCGCCAGCGTTTCATCAATGGCTTTAAAGTTTAACTCGACAATGTGGTGACCTTTTTTACCGTAGGTCTTTTCGACCGCCTGCTTGATCGCGGCAATGGCCTGATCTTGCGGCAGCACGCCGGATATGGCAAAGAAACAGGTCTGCATGATGGTATTCACGCGCTTGCCCATACCGGTCTTTTCGGCCACGGCATAGCCGTCTATCACATAGAAGCGAATCTTTTTAGCGATCATCTGCTGCTGCATTTTGGGCGGCAGCGATGCCCACACCTTGTCCACGGATTCCGGCGAGTTCAGTAAAAATACCGCGTTGTCTGCCGCGTTGCTCAGCATGTCGTAGCGATCCAGGAAAATCGTCTGATGACAGCCGATAAAATTGGCATCGTTTTCGCCGATCAGATAGGTCGACCGTATCGGTTTGGGGCCGAAGCGCAAATGCGACACGGTAATTGCCCCGGATTTTTTCGAGTCATACACGAAATAGCCCTGCGCATACAAATCGGTCGCTTCGCCGATGATTTTAATGCTGTTTTTATTGGCGCTCACCGTGCCGTCACTGCCCAAGCCGTAAAACATCGCCTGAATCGCGCCGGCGTGAGCATCCGTACGATAGCTGGCATCCCAGTCCAGACTGGTATGGGTCACATCATCGTGTATGCCGATGGTGAAGCCATTTTTGGGTTGCTCGCGTTTCAGCTCGTCAAAAATCGCCTTGATCATACCCGGCGTAAATTCCTTGGAAGACAGACCGTAGCGTCCGCCCACGACTTTAGGCAACACCGAAAACCTGGGTGCAGGGCTGGTGTAATTCTGTGCGATAGCACTCAGGACATCTTTATATAAGGGCTCGCCGTCTGCCCCGGCTCTTTGGTACGATCCAGCACAGCAATCTTGCGGCAACTAGTCGGAAGCGCAGCCAAAAGACTCTCTGCATCGAAAGGCCTGTATAAACGGACTTTAAGCAAGCCCACCGATTCACCCTGCGCATTCAGATAATCCAGCGTCTCAGCGACCGCCTCGGCGCCTGAGCCCATGATCACGATCACGCGTTCCGCCTGATCTGAACCCAAATACTCAAACAGGCGATACTGCCGTCCAGTGAGTCCGGCAAATCGATCCATCGCGTTCTGCACGATTCCGGGCATGGCCTGATAATAAGCATTGACCGTTTCCCGCGCCTGAAAATACACATCCGGATTCTGCGCCGTACCGCGCAATACCGGATGGTCTGATGTTAATGCCCGGCTGCGAAATGCGGTAACCCAGTCTTCATTAATCATCGCGCGCAGGACATCGTCGCTTAGGGTATTTATTTTGGCGATTTCGTGCGAAGTTCTAAAGCCATCAAAAAAATGCATCAACGGAATACGGCTTTCCAGAGCCACGGCATGCGCAATCAGTGCGAAATCCATAGCTTCCTGCGGCGAGTTGGAACACAGCATCGCAAAACCGGTCATCCGCGCCGACATCACATCGCTATGATCGCCGAAAATCGACAAGCCCTGACAAGCCAGGGAACGGGCGGCAATATGAAATACCGTCGGCGTCAATTCGCCGGCAATTTTGTACATATTGGGCAGCATCAACAGCAAACCCTGGGAAGCGGTAAACGTGGTTGCCATCGAGCCGGCCTGCAAGGCACCGTGAATGGCGCCGGCCGCACCCGCCTCGCTCTGCATTTCGGTCACCTGCGGCACCGTTCCCCACAGATTCACCTGCCCGCGCGCCGACCACTCATCCGCCCATTCCCCCATATTGGAGGACGGCGTAATCGGATAAATCGCGATCACTTCGTTTAATTTGTGCGCTATTGTCGCCGCGGCCTGATTGCCATCGATAGTAACAGTTTGCTGATTTTGCATAAGACAGCCTTCCTTAGAGAATTAAGAAAATAATTGCGCTTATTGTACTCCGCTGACTGCCTTGAGGCAGCGTTAATTTTGCGGGCTTAGCACGAATCAATGTAGTCAAAGTCCATAAAAATAGCACATAATCCTGGCAGGCAGTCCATCCTGTTTGCCACCCTTCGGGCTAATGCAAATCTGTTCGATACAAACTTGTGCAGGTTTCCAGCTTCCGGATTCTCTTAGCTAGCGCACTGCCCGAACGGCCAGTTGACCCTATGTCGAGTCTGATTCTATTTTTCGCTGATAGTCAATTGCCTTGAAAAGGTGTACCTTGACCCAGCCACGACAAAGGTCTCAGGCGTTTTGGCTGAGCCTCACGTTTTAATTGTCACTAGCTTTGGGAGTCTTCAATGTCTGATTTTAGTTTTTACGGCAATGCCTTCAAATGGCTGATTCATCTGAAAGATGATCTATTGAGGGCCAGGAGCCTTGAATACATTGTCATAATCGCCGCAACCATATCGGTAATCTTCGGTTTTACGATGTTCCTGATCGACCCCAACATTCATTCCCTTGGCGACGGCATCTGGTACGCCTGGATAACCATGACACACGTCGGCTATGGCGACATTGTGCCGACATCGTTCCTGGGACGGCTGTTAGCCGCAGTATTGATACTATTCGGACTCGGGATGTTTGCGCTGTTTACCGCCAGCTTTTCCGCCGCACTAATAGGCAGGGATTTAGGCGATGTCAGAAAGGAAATGAGCAACGTTGAAGAGGAAACGCGCGGCCTTGAGCGCGAAGAAAGCCTGATATTAAAGGAATTGGCCCGCCTGCATCAGCGCCTTGACCAACTGGAAGCTAATCTCAGCGACACTAAAAAAGATTGAGAACGGCAACTCGACCATTGATGGGCTATGCTTTTATCGGGATAAGGGTGTTCACCGAAAGGGACTGAGTGCGATCTGTCGAGTCTGACCCTGTGTCCAAGTCCCTTTTTTCATTATCCTGTAGGGTGAAAAGAGCCCCCTTGTGGTTATGCGAAAAACGATTGGTTCGATTTGCACATTAGCCTTGTGATGGCAATCCCGAATCCCTTTGGATTGGATGAATCGGCAATAAACTGCTGGCTTCGTCCGGTGTTGTGCATCCCGATAATGCGTCCGGCGCAGGGGTGATAATCAATAAAATGTGGGCGAGATTACAGCATGGTGATTGAGAAAGGAAAATTAGTACGCTGGATTGATGATAAGGTTTTGGGTTCATAAATCCGGAAAATGGGGGAAATATATTTTTATCATATTTAGGCATTAAGAGGCATAACCGTAAGCCTATTATTGGAGATGTTATTCTTTATGAAATAGGTTTTGATAAAGGAAGATCCGTGCTGTCAATGCCAGAATTGAAGGAGTGACTCCAGCTCTACTTTGGCCCCAATAAACAGAAGCATAAAATGGATTTCCCCACCCCCGCAAAAATAACTTACAAAAAGCCTTCAAAGGTCATTAAACCCGATAAGAGTCTTAACCTGTTACCTGTTCTTATTGTTATTGCCATGGCGGTTTTTATTTATACCAATGTTTCAAAAGAAAGAATCTTCAGTGGTCAAGTCAAATCGACTATAGTTGAAACACAACCGGTAGAGCCCATAGATCAGTTTCAATGCCAGGGTAAGGTATGGTGTTCTCAAATGTCCTCTTATGAAGAGGCACTATTTTACATTCGTAATTGTCCCGGCACTAAAATGGATGGTGATGGTGATGGTAATCCCTGTGAACGGCAATTTTAATTAATGCCTGCTTCAGAAACCCTAATGACCCCAGCAATAGCTGCAGAAAACTCCAGGCAACGATAAGTCCGCTCTCCCCACACCATCTGCTTTATATTTTTTGCTTTGTGCCTCGATAAAGCCTCTACCGATATAAGGTACCAGGTTAGCTAATACAATAAAAACGAATTGCGCTCTTCCTCCCAAGCTTGCTCATCAGTTTTGGTAAGTATATCCAAATCCTCCGGCACGGCGTTGGCGTCATCCACCCATTCGCGCAAAAGCGTTGAGCCATTGATTACGTCGATAGCGAGACGATCGAGTTCGTATTCGTAGGGAAAATCGCGCCAGAGAGGGTAATCCGGCTGTTGCACGCGCAGCGCCTTGAACGCCAGCGCCTGCAAACGCCACGGACGAAAAACATTATGGTCGTAGGCCGCATCTTCGACATGGATTTGCATTCCGCTGCACAATTTGCCGGCATGCTTATGAAAGGTCGGCTCAAACCAGCACTCGCGTAACCGGCAGCCCAAGAGCCACTGCGGGGCCATCTCTTGCATGGTGTTGATCAGGCCTCGGGCATCGATATCGGGTGCGCCGAAGAGTTCCAGCGGCCGGGTCGTGCCACGGCCTTCGGACAGCGTCGTTCCTTCCAGCATCACGGTGCCGGCATAACAGCGCGTCATCCACAAATTGGGGGCGTTGGGACTGGGGTTGATCCATGCCCGTTCTCCCAGCGGCCATCCGTAACCCGGTGCAGCCTCCGGTTGCCAGCCCTGCATGGTGATCACCTGGCAATCCAGATCCAGATGCAGCGCGCTGATAAACCAGTGCGCCAACTCGCCCATGGTCAAGCCATGGCGCATCGGCATAGGTCCTGCACCGACAAAACTTTCCCAGCCCGGACGCAGCGTCAAGCCTTCGATCGGCCGTCCCGCGGGATTCGGGCGATCCAATATCCAGACCGGCTTATGGTGCGCCGCAGCCGCTTCGAGCACGTAACGCAGGGTGGTGATGAAGGTGTAAATACGGCAGCCAAGATCCTGCAAATCGACCAGCAGTACATCGAAAGTCTCCATCATGGCGTCAGTCGGGCGGCGGACTTCGCCGTACAGGCTGAATACCGGAATGCCGAGCGCCGGGTCAATGAAGTCGGGCGACTCCATCATATTGTCCTGCTTGTCACCGCGCAGGCCGTGTTGCGGGCCGAAGGCGGCGCTGAGCTTGATCTCCGGAAAGTACGTCAAGGCATCCAGGACATGCGTTAAATCCCTCGTAACCGAAGCCGGATGCGCGAGCAAGGCCAAGCGTTTGCCGGCCAGCGGAGCGCGTAGCGTAGCTTCGTCAAGTAAACGGTCAATACCGAATTTCATAGGCTCTCAAATGAGTTAACTGATGTTGGTTCTTGAAAAGCATCGCCACGATGTTTTTTGTAAGAGGATTAACCAGCGGCATGCCATTAATATAATGATTTTTGATGAAAAATAATGATTTAAACAGCTTGAACAAACGAGGCGCCGAGAACTAACGGCAAAGGGCGCCAGTTTTGAGCGGCTGAACGAAGCCATCCCGATGATGAAAATCAGGCTTGGCGGCCGGATGATGCAACGCCCAATACGAATGCTGGCCTTCGACCGTCTCAATCACTGCCGCTAAGCTCATCCAAAAGGGCTTGTTGAGGAGATTTGGCGGTAAATCTTCGGCGGCGATATCCGCTTCGAGCAGCAAGCGCTGATTCCTCAGAGTGAAATTGATGCCGGGCGTGCGGCTGGCTGTCCAATCGCAATGCGTACGGTAGCCGCTAAAGGCATAGGCCGCCCATTGACCGGACGGTGAAAAATTGAACTCATGATACCGGTCATCGCCCTCGACCGCAATGAAGGCCTCAAAGCAGGTGTGTTGCCATAAGCCATCGGCCATCTCAGGCAATTGCGGAAAGGGAATGCGTAACTGTGCCGGGTCCCCAGTCAATTCATAGCGCAGGCATAAATTGCCATTGAGCAGGGTTTCAACCTCGACTTTCAAGCACTCTACGGCGGTGCATGCTGTGCTGGCATGGCAGATCAGGTTATTTTTAATGATCACAAACGTTCTCTACTGGAGTGCATCAATCGAAAGAGACTGAGAAAGAATTAGTGAGTACAGCCTAAAAAAAGCATTATTCACCACGAAGATCACGAAGGGCACGAAGAAAATAGTTAAGTAGACAATATATTGAAGCTTCGTGCTCTTTGTGTCCTTCGTGGTTATCAGCTTTATCTCGCCGATAACCGCGAAGAGTTGGCTTCCGAGTGAACAATGTGTATGAATATTTTCACAAGCTCATTGCAGGTAATCCAAGACCAAGCCTGCAAAAACCGCCACACCAAACCAGTTGTTATTCAAAAAGGCTTTGAAACATTGACTCTTTTCCCGGTGAACAATCAGTTTTTGCTGATAAACCGACAGTCCCGCCGCGACTAAAACACCGCCATAATACGGCCAACCCAGTTGCTGCATGTGTCCGACCGCGACCAGTAAACCCAGAATAATAAGCTGCAAAACCGCCATGATGTGACGGTCATAATCACCAAACAGTATGGCTGTCGATTTAACGCCTATTTTCAAATCGTCATCCTTGTCGACCATGGCATACATGGTGTCATAGACCAGCGCCCACAACACCACTGCCAAATACATCACCCAGGCCACCAGTGGAATCGCGTTGGTCTGCGCGCTGAAGGCCATCGGCACGGCCCAGCCAAAGGCAATGCCCAAGTAGGCTTGCGGCAAATGCGTGTAGCGTTTCATGAACGGATAGCTGGCCGCCAGAAAGGCGGCAACGAAGGACAGCGCAATGGTGTAGAGGTTAAGCAGTAATACCAGGCCGAAGGCCAGCAGACATAACACCACAAAAACAATCAAGGCTTCCTTCGGCTTGACCTTGCCGGCGGCGATAGGCCGCTGCTTGGTGCGCGCCACATGCGGATCAAAGTCACGATCGGCATAATCATTAATCACACACCCTGCGGCACGCATCAGCACTACGCCCAGGCACAGCACCATCAAAACCAGCAAGTCCGGCTTGCCGCTGCTGGCGACCCAAAGCGCCCATAAGGTCGGCCATAATAAAATCAGTATGCCGATAGGCCGGTCAAAGCGCGCTAATAACCAGTATTGTTGCAGGCGATCGATTATAAAATGAAGTGTCACTAAGGATACCCTGGCTTGATGTTGAATGTGGCGCTCTGTGCTGCGTCTTAAAAAAGTTTGAGTCATCGCAAATGGAATTGCAACTATGGCGCGAGACTCCGTATCTTCGCCAAGCAGGCAATTTTAATTCCCTACCCTGCACCCGCAACATTTTTAAGTTATAATTGCCGCCTTTTTTATTGCCTAACTTTAGCCGCCGTGTCGAGTATAAACAACGATTTATCCACTTTTCAGGGACTTATCCTGGCCCTGCAGGAATACTGGGCCCAGCAAGGCTGTATTTTATTACAGCCTTTGGATCAGGAAGTAGGCGCGGGCACCTTCCACCCTGCCACCTTTCTGCGCGCCATAGGCCCGGAGCCCTGGAATACGGCTTATGTGCAGCCCTCGCGCCGCCCCACGGACGGCCGCTTTGGCGAAAACCCCAATCGCCTGCAGCATTACTACCAGTTTCAGGTCGCGTTAAAGCCATCCCCGGCCAATATTCAGGAGCTGTATCTTGGTTCCTTGCGCTATTTGGGCTTTGATTTGCTCGAACACGATATCCGCTTTGTCGAAGACAACTGGGAATCGCCGACCCTGGGCGCCTGGGGCTTGGGCTGGGAAGTCTGGCTAAATGGCATGGAAGTGACTCAGTTTACCTATTTTCAGCAAGTCGGCGGCCTCGAATGCAAACCGGTTACCGGTGAAATCACCTACGGCCTGGAGCGCATCGCCATGTATTTGCAGGGCGTTAAAAGCGTCTATGATCTGGTCTGGACCAAAGGCCCGTTCGGCACGGTCACTTATGGCGATGTTTTTCATCAGAATGAAGTCGAAATGTCGGCTTATAACTTCGATCATGCCAATGTCGAATTCATGTTCCACGGCTTTGATACCTACGAACAGGAATGCCGGAAACTGATCGAACTGGATTTGCCTTTGCCCGCCTACGAAATGGTGCTGAAAGCCTCGCATGCCTTTAATCTGCTGGATGCCCGCCACGCCATTTCAGTCACCGAACGCCAGCGCTACATCTTAAGAGTCAGAAACATGGCCAAATCCGTTGCCGAAGCCTATTACCAGCGCCGCGAGTCGCTGGGCTTCCCCATGATTGTCGAGCAAGGAGCCGCGTAATGGCGAGCAGCAAACATTTACTTTTTGAATTGGGCTCCGAAGAACTGCCCCCCAAAACCCTGCTAAAACTGAGCAATGCCTTACTGGACAATATCTGCCAAGGCTTAAAAGACGCCGACTTAAGTTTTACCGGCAGCAAAGCCTATGCAACCCCCAGACGTCTGGCGGTGATTATCGAAAACCTGTCCACGGCGCAGCCCGATAAAACGGTTGAAAAACGCGGCCCTGCCGTGCAAGCGGCTTTTGCGGCGGACGGCACACCCAGCAAGGCTGCGGAAGGTTTTGCCGTGAGCTGCGGCACCACTTTCGACAAGCTGGAACGCCTAAAGACCGACAAGGGCGAATGGCTGACTTACACGCAAAACATAAAAGGCCAGGCCACCGAGAAGCTGATACCGGACATCATCCGGCACAGTATTGCAATCCTGCCGATTGCCAAAAGAATGCGCTGGGGCAATTTCAGCACCGAATTCGTTCGCCCTGTCCATTGGGCGGTCTTGCTTTACGGCAATACAGCGATTAACACTGAAATTCTAGGACTGGAAAGCGGATCTGTCACTTACGGCCACCGCTTCCATGCGCCGCAAAAAATTGAACTCGGCCAGTCGGAACAGTATCGGGATACCCTGTACCAGCAAGGCAGGGTCATTGTTGATTTTGAAGAACGTAAAGCGCTGATCCGTGCGGCAGCCCAACAAGCGGCGGCCACCGTCCACGGCATAGCCCACATCGAAGAGGAGCTGCTGGAGGAAATTGCCGCCCTCAATGAATGGCCAGTGCCGATTACCGGTAATTTCGATGCGCGCTTTCTTGAATTGCCTGCCGAAGTGCTGATCACCACGATGCAGACCAACCAGAAATATTTTCCGGTTAAAAACGCCGGTGGTGATTTGCTGGCCCACTTCATCACCTTCAGCAACATCGAAAGCAGCAATCCCAAGTCGATACAACAAGGTAATGAGCGCGTCATTACGCCGCGTCTGTCCGATGCCGAATTTTTCTGGAAACAGGACCGGAAAAAACATCTGGAAGAACATCTGCTAAACCTGGGCAGCATCATCTTCCAGGAAAAATTAGGCACTCTAGCCGACAAAACCGAACGCGTCGTCAAGTTGGCCGATTATATTGCCACGCACATATACGCAGACGTTGAACTAGCCAAACGCGCCGCCTTACTGGCAAAAACTGATCTGATGACTGATATGGTCGGCGAGTTCGGCAACCTGCAAGGCATTATGGGCCGCTATTATGCGCTGGCCGACGGCGAAGCTTCCGAAGTCGCCTGGGCGCTTGAAGAGCAATATTTCCCCAAACAATCCGGGAGCCCGACAGCCGCTAGCCAGACCGGCCAAATTCTGGCCATTGCCGAAAAAATCGATACCTTGACCGGCATCTTCAGCGCCGGTTTGATCCCTACTGGCGACAAAGACCCTTATGCCCTAAGAAGAGCAGCGCTAGGCATACTCCGCACACTCATAGAAAATAACATTAATCTCAACATCCAACAGTTAATCGAGTATTCACTAACGCTGTTCAGCCATGAATTTAATCACCCTGAAACGGGGAATCGCGTAGCAGATTTCATTTTTGAGCGTCTGAAAGGCTACTGCCTGGATCACGGCTACCGCGCGGATGAATTTGACGCCGTGAAGTCGGTCAACCCCGCCGAGCCTTTGGACTTTATGCAGCGTCTTGAGGCCGTCAAAATATTCCGGCAACTGCCCGAAGCCGAAAGCCTGGCGGCTGCCAATAAACGCATCCGTAATATTCTGAAAAAATCGGAAACCCCCGCGGCCGCAAACATAGGCCAGCTTGCTGAAGCCGAAGAAAAACGGCTGCTGGCCGCCGCCAGACAGTCTGCGGACGACATTCTGCCGCTGCTGGAAAAACACGATTATCAGGCCACCCTGAATCGTTTGGCGGGATTACGCAACGACGTGGATGCTTTTTTTGATCATGTCATGGTGATGACCGATGATCTGGACCTGCGCGCCAACCGACTGGCCTTGCTGACGCTGTTGTCCGAGCAGTTTTTAACCTGTGCCGACATCTCCAAACTGCAGTCCTGATCAGCCCGGATGAGTCAGAGCCGATACGTTTTGCTGGATCGTGACGGCGTTATCAACGCCGACTCGGATCAATTCATCAAATCGCCGGATGAATGGCAGCCCATTGCCGGCAGCCTTGAAGCCATTGCCCTGCTCAACCGGCATGGCTATAAAGTGGCCGTTATCAGCAATCAGTCCGGCCTTGCCCGCGGCTTGTTTGATCTGACCATGCTGGAAAAAATCCATGCCAAAATGCGGCAACTAACCGCCGAAAAAGGCGGAAAAATTGATGCCGTTTATTTTTGTCCGCACGGGCCAGCTGACGGCTGCAACTGCCGCAAACCCAGGCCAGGCTTGCTCGAAGCTTTTGCCGCCGACCACCATGTCAGTTTGCAGGGCATGTTTTTTATCGGCGATTCCCTGCGTGACATTCAGACAGCACAAGCTGTAGGCGCGGCTCCAATACTGGTCAAAACCGGTAAGGGCCAAAAAACTCTAACCGATAATCCAAACCTTAACATTCCTGTTTTCGAAAATCTTTATGACGCAGCACAGCACATCATTTCAGGGCAATAAGATTCGTCTTTACTTGGGCTCGGCCATTTTCTTTGTCTGTATTTTTCTGACCGCTACCATCGTCGGCATCCTGATTCTGTTAACCTTTTTCTTATCATTCGAGCGGCGCTTTAAAATAGCCAACCTATGGGTAGATGTCATTTTATGGATGGCCAATTTTTTTTGCGGCCTTCGTTATCAGGTTGAAGGCCTTGAACACATTAAAGCGCAACCTACGGCCATTGTGCTCAGCAAACATCAGTCGGCCTGGGAAACGCTGGCGCTACGGAAATTTATCCCGACTCACTCGACCTTGCTAAAACGCTCATTACTGTGGATGCCGCTCTGGGGCTGGGCTCTCGCCACCCTGAAACCCATTGCCATCGATCGCAAGAATCAGCGGGATGCCTTGCGCATCCTGCTCGACAAAGGCACCGCATATTTAAACGAGGGCTTATGGGTGCTGATTTATCCTGAAGGCACCCGAACTGCTGTGGGCGAACCCACAAAATTTAGCGCCGGAGGCGCCATACTGGCACATAAATCGGGATATCCAGTGATCCCCATTGCCCATAATGCCGGCGAATATTGGCCGCGCTATAGTTTCTTGAAATATCCCGGCACGATCAGGGTAAAAATTGGCCCTCCCATTGAAAGCAAAGGCCGCAAAGCCGCCGACATTAATGCCGAGGCAGAAGCCTGGGTAGAACAGGCCATGCAGGAAATCAGTGCGCAGTAGGAGCGGACAAGCCTGGCAACGCTGCCTTGTCTGTAAGAACTGTCGTCAAATACAAGGCAACACTGGAACAAAACGGACTTTATACAATCATACAACGGTTATCCGGCAATAGCCGTATAATCAATACATTGTTACATCACATCATTAAAATAACGGTCACTCTTCCATGAAAAAACTTCTGCTGATTTCCATATCCGCATTATTACTGTCAGCTTGCGCTGAAAAAGATCAATATGAACAAGCTGTATTAGCGCAAATGCAAAAGGAAAAAGATATTAAGGACTATAAAATCGAACCTGAACACATGACCAAATGTGTCGTTGATATGACCTCCGAAAACATGCCCGGCATTTTTCCGGCCGATCCCAATCGCATGACGGCATACCGCAACTATACCAAAATGCTGACCTTGAACGAGTCCCAAGACCCTAAAAAAACCCTGGAAGAATTACGCACCGATTTTGGTTCGGCCAAAGCGCTCGCTGATGCTCACAGCAACTATACGGAAAGCCTGATGAACTGCATATCTGCGGTTGTCATGGAATCTGAAGCGGAAAGTAAAGCTGAAACGATTACCGAAACTAGCAAAACCGCTGAAACGGCCACCGAAACTAGTAAAACCACAGAAGCGCCCAAGGCCAACAACTAACCCGCTGTTTGGATAAAATCCGTCAAACCGCGCTATGAATCCGAACAAATCTGCCGCCCTCTACCCGCCGGAAGCGGATGAGGGCGAGCAGAATAGTTAGGCATCAATCTTTAAGGCGCGGATAAATACTGCAAGCTCGGCCTGATCGAAGGGCCAGCCCAGCTCTTTTTGGGTTTCCGGGTGATATAAAACAGGGATGCGAATAGCATAGCGTTCCTGCCATTGTTCCTGTTCGGCAATATCGATTAGCTCAACCATCTGCTCGAATCTACCCGGCAGGCAGTCCTTGACAATGCTTTCAGCGTCTTCACAAAGATGGCAGCCAAGCGTGCCGAACAGCATGAGTTGCTTCATGAATGTTTAGTCAGCTTATCCAGGTAACCCATAAACAGGGCCGATATAACGAAAGTTAGATGAATCAGCACGTACCACATGATTTTATCGTTATCCGTGGTTTGCACATTCATAAAAATCTTCAGTAAATGGATGGATGAGATGGCGACTATCGATGCCGCCACTTTCATTTTTAACGAGGCGTAATCGTGCGTGCCCAGCCAGTCCAGTTTCTCGGTGGCTTCGCCCAGGTCCATTTGCGAGACAAAATTTTCATAGCCGCTGAACATAACGATCACAATAAGACTCGCCACCAGCGTAAGGTCAATCAAGGTCAGCAAGGTCAACACCAGTTCGGATTCATCCACTTCAAAGACATGCGGAAGGAAATGATAAAGCTCCTGAAAAAACTTGACCGACAGTGCCAGCAGCGCCAGGCTCATGCCGATATAAATCGGCGCGAGGATCCAGCGGCTGGCATACATTAGTCGTTCCAGCGAACGCTCCACTTTTTCTTTGGTTGACATGTCTATATGCTTTCCGTCTTTGTTTTGAATTTTGCCGTCAGCGGCGCGTGGCCTTAAATCCTGCAAGCGTTGACTCAATGATGCAAATGCGCCGCTAGCCAGCGTTCAGCGACTTCCTCGGCAATGCCTTTGCGGCGGGCATAATCCTGCAATTGATCCCTGTCAATTTTTCCGACATTGAAATACTGCGATTCGGGATGTGAAAAATACCAGCCGCTGACCGCCGACGCCGGGTACATGGCATAGCTCTCAGTCAATGTAATGCTGGTATTCTCGGTTACCTTGAGCAATTCAAACAGCTTGGCTTTCTCGGTATGATCCGGACAGGCGGGGTAGCCCGGTGCCGGCCTGATACCCTGATAAGCCTCGTGAATTAACTGCTCCCGGTCATGGGCTTCGTCTTGCGCATAGCCCCAGTAATTTTTTCTGACCGCCTCGTGCATGTATTCGGCAAACGCTTCAGCCAGCCTGTCAGCCAATGCTTTCAGCATGATAGCGCTGTAATCATCATGGTCGCGCTCGAACTGCTCCAGCTTGGCTTCGATACCAATGCCGGTGGTGACCGCGAAAGCACCGATATAATCGGCCTTGCCGCTCTCTACCGGGGCAATAAAATCAGCCAGACAATAATTGGGGCGCCCGGGCGCTTTTACATTTTGCTGGCGCAAATGGTGCAAAATTTCCCGTTGTTGGGTACGCGTTTCATCGCTATAAACCAGCACATCATCGCCTTCGCTATTGGCAGGAAAGAAACCGATCACGGCCCGCGCCGTGAGCCATTCTTCATTGATGATTTTGTTGAGCATGCTCTGGGCGTCGTCAAACAGCTTGCGCGCTTCGACACCCACGACTTTATCATCCAATATTTTGGGATAGCTTCCAGCCATTTCCCAGGTTTGAAAAAACGGCGTCCAGTCGATATACCAGACCAAAGTATCGAGCGGAAACCGGTCAATGACCTTTGTGCCCAGGAATGAAGGCTTGACCGGTTCATAACGGCCCCAGTTAAATTTGTTGCGCCGGGCTTCATCCAGGGAATGTTGTTTGGTTTTGGCTTCGCGGCCTTTGTGCCTGTCCCTGACTTCCTCATATTCTTGGCGAATTTTTCTAATGAAATCCTCTTTCAGATCGGTACTCAGTAAATTACTGGCCACGCCGACACCGCGGGAAGCATCGGTCACGTAAACCACCGGGCCATGATAATTCGGCTCAATTTTTACCGCGGTATGCGCGCGCGAGGTCGTCGCGCCGCCTATCATCAAGGGAATTTCGAAGCCTTGCCGCTCCATTTCTTTGGCCATGTGCACCATTTCGTCCAGAGACGGCGTAATCAGGCCGCTCAAGCCGATTATGTCGACGTTTTCCAGACGCGCGGTCTGTAAAATTTTCTCGGCAGGCACCATGACGCCTAAATCAATCACCTCGTAGTTATTGCACTGCAGCACCACGCCGACGATATTTTTGCCGATGTCATGCACATCCCCTTTAACTGTGGCCATCAGGATTTTGCCGTTGGTGCTGATTTCGCCGGATTTGTCGGCCTCCATATAAGGCATTAAATAGGCGACGGCTTTTTTCATGACCCGCGCCGATTTAACCACTTGCGGCAAAAACATTTTTCCGGCGCCAAACAGGTCGCCGACCACGTTCATGCCATCCATCAAAGCGCCTTCAATGACATGCAGGGGCCTTTCGGCTTCAAGCCGGGCCTGCTCGGTATCTTCTTCGATATAATCGGCAATGCCTTTGACCAGGGCATGCTCCAGACGCTTGCTGACCGGCCAGCTGCGCCATTCGCCATCTTCCTGTTTTGCCGCCGCGCTGCCGTCGCCGCGGTACTTTTCCGCCAGTTCCAGCAGTTTTTCCGTAGCGTCCGGACTGAGGTTTAAAACGACCGCTTCGACCGCATCCCGCAGCTCTTCGGGAATATCGGCGTAAATTCCCAATTGCCCGGCATTGACGATGCCCATGTCCATGCCGGCATTGATGGCGTGGTATAAAAATACGGCGTGTATGGCCTCTCGAACCGGATCGTTGCCGCGAAAAGAAAACGACACGTTGGACACGCCCCCCGAAATCAAAGCATGAGGCAATGTGCGTTTGATTTCGCTGGCGGCTTCAATAAAATCCAGACCGTAATTATTGTGTTCGTCAATGCCGGTGGCAATGGCAAAAATATTGGGGTCAAAAATAATGTCTTCCGCCGGGAATCCGATCTGTTCGGTAAGAATTTTATAGGCCCGCCGGCATATTTCGACTTTTCTGTCTTTGCTATCGGCCTGCCCTTGCTCATCAAATGCCATGACAATAGCCGCCGCCCCATAGCGTCGAATCAGTTTGGCGTGGTTTTTAAACGCCTCTTCACCTTCTTTGAGCGAGATGGAATTGACCACGCCTTTACCCTGTATACACTTAAGGCCGGCTTCCAGAATCTCCCATTTCGATGAATCGAGCATGATGGGCACTTTGGCAATATCCGGCTCGGACGCAATCAGGTTAAGAAACCGCACCATGGCCTCTTTTGACTCCAGCATGCCTTCATCCATGTTGATGTCAATAATCTGGGCACCGTTCTCAACCTGCTGCTTGGCAATATCCAGCGCGGTTTCGAAATCACCCTGAACAATCAGACGTTTGAACAAGGCCGAACCGGTCACGTTGGTGCGCTCGCCGACATTCACAAACAAAGAATCCGGGCCGATATTCATCGGCTCCAAGCCTGCCAGCCGGCACTGTTTCTCAATCTGTGGTAGTTTACGAGGACTATGCAGTTTGACGGCGTCGACGATGGCTTTAATATGCGCCGGCGAGGTGCCGCAGCAGCCGCCGATGATGTTGATATACCCGCTCTTGGCCCAGTCGGCCAACTCCTCTGCCATCGCTTCCGGAGACTCGTCATATTCGCCAAACTCATTGGGCAAACCGGCATTCGGATGCGCGGACACATGGGTCTCGGAAATAGCTGATAATTCGGCGATGTACTGGCGCAGTTCCTTGGCGCCCAGGGCACAGTTAAAGCCAAAGGAAATTGGCTCGATATGCCGTAATGAATTCCAGAAAGCGCCGACAGTCTGACCCGACAGCGTTCTACCGGAGGCGTCGGTAATCGTGCCGGAAATCATGACCGGCAATTTATAACCGATTTTTTCAAAATAGCTGTCAACCGCAAAAATGGCAGCTTTGGCATTCAGGGTATCAAATACGGTTTCAATCAGAATAATGTCTGCCCCGCCGTCAATAAGGCCTCGGGTTGCATCCGTATAGGCTTCCACCAGCTCATCGAAAGAAATGTTGCGAAACCCCGGATCATTGACATCGGGCGACATCGAGGCTGTGCGGTTGGTTGGACCCAAAACACCGGCGACAAACCTTGGTTTTTCCGGTGTTTTTCGAGTGAATTCATCGGCGGCCTGCCTGGCAAGCCGCGCCGATTCAACATTGATCTCATAGGCCAGCGACTCCATGCGATAGTCGGCCATGGCGATGCGGGTCGCATTGAAGGTATTGGTTTCTACAATATCAGAGCCGACTTCCAAATAAGCGCTATGAATAGATTTGATGATGTCCGGCTGGGTTAATGACAGCAGATCGTTATTGCCTTTAAGATCAACCTCCCATGCAGCAAAACGCTCGCCTCGATAATCTTTTTCTTCCAGTTTGTAGCCTTGGATCATCGTGCCCATTGCGCCATCAAGAAACAAGATTCTTTGCGACAATAGCTGCTTTAATAGTTCTATTTTGCTCATTGAGACTGCCGGGGATTTGTCAATTTGGATGAAATAAAGCCGGGGGCCGGCTGAATATAATCATTGCTTAATAAGCAAGCAACCACTATTATTTTTTTATTTATGGGAGACGGGCATGTCAAAGCCAACGATTTTACAAGTCATAAAAAGCGTTTTATCCGCCGCTATCGGCGTACAAAGCGAAGACAACAGGCTTAAAGACTTTGAACAAGGCTCACTCATGACTTATGTGATAGCCGGGGTGGTCTTCACACTTCTGTTCATTTCTGCACTGATCTTCCTGGTATCCAGGGTGATAGCCGCATAACGGTTCTGCTTAGGCAAACAGCTTGCATAGATTATGAACCCTTGTTGACAACTGCCGGGTTTACTCATAGCCATCAATAAACAAAAAAAGCCCAAGCATGGCTTGAGCTTTTTTAATTGCTACTTTCCCGGCTTATTTTTCTGTGGTTTTAAAACTTTCTTTGATGCCTTGAAACATTTCTTTAAGGCCACCGAACAGATTCGCCATTGATAAAGTCTCTTTAGTGACAAACTTGATCCGTACAAATGCCAACGCTAAAAAAGCTAACAATTGAAGGCGACAACTCTAAATAAAGCGACTTTAGTACTCCGGCAAAGCCCAGAAAATCGCCTTGATTTTTTCTATCCGCCCCCTGAATTGATTCATAGGCACTGCCGGTCTCGCTAGCTCTAAATGACTCTAATATATAGATATTGAGATTAACCAGCAATAACTGCAGGCCATAAAAACCGGCCGCCGCAATCACAACCCACATCATTACGTTACTTACCTTGGCTC
Organism: uncultured Gammaproteobacteria bacterium; assembly: GCA_963696315.1. Taxonomy (GTDB): domain Bacteria; phylum Pseudomonadota; class Gammaproteobacteria; order Methylococcales; family Methylomonadaceae; genus CAWKEY01. The sequence continues at coordinate 29,336 of CAVOJU010000050.1, read as the reverse complement.
TCATGGCTGACTGATAAAACCAGAGAGCCACAAGAATCATTACAATACCACCTATCATAGCTATACCCTTTTTAATTAATTATTTTTTTGTTAGAAAGAAATAAAGATATGTACACTTTAAGACCATTTTGGATCCATCTTTTTCAACGACCTTGCATGATTCATATTTGTCCCGTCCCGGCGTCGCCTGCTTCTTAATGACACCATCCGCTACAGAATACTTAAGCGCCACCTTGAACTCACTGGTTCGTCCGACGGAGTCCGTTGATGTCGTTTGCAAAGTTCCGTCTTCCTTAAAATCCCATTCTACTGTCAGTGCTTTCTTCTCGCCATCCAGCTTAGCCGCCTCAGCATACAGATTCCATTTACCCAAAATTTCAGAACTATCTTTAAGTGCAACATCCGCCTGCGCCGAGAGTGCAAAGAAAATCGCCGCTAATGGCAAAATTTTAACGCGTTTTTTTATCATTTCTTAAACCCTCAAGTTTCAGCTTATAATTTTTTATTTTAAAGCATAACACCCCGGCTATCGAGCTTTAATTTCAATAAAAAAAAGCTTGGCCTGCCCAACTGCTTTAGACAACACCCGCAAATAAACCCTTGACTTTACCAGCCCCTAAAGTATCATAATCTTTCCGTTTGCTAAGTATTTAGCATTTTTTAAAATCATAATTATAGGTAGGACACTCATGGGAGCGATCTTAGATATCACTGAAATGTTAAAAGAACCAGCAGGCATGGTTGGTGCAGTTGTTGTTATAGCCGCTGGTTATTTCCTCGTAAAATGGGTCTTCGCAGAACACCCAGATGACGAGAAATAAGCTTTAATAGATTCTCGCTAAGACCGTTATCAACTCAAACAGAGCCCGATAACGGCCTTAGTTTCATCCGAACATTTCCCCACTAAACCCAGTTATTTCTTTTATAATTTATACATTTCTTCGAATCTTCGAACCTTGAAATGTATAAACATATCTACACTAAATTTTTTTCCCTTTATTCACGACAAGTCCCTGCTACAGGCATTGGCTTTTTCCGGCTTCTTTACGGACTGATTACTCTACAGGAAATTATTTTCCTGTTATATTTCAATCACCTGATCTTCGATCCCATTCCCTACATCGATGTAGAGTTTCCGCTAATCCCCTTTTTTTTATGTATTTGGGGAATCATCGCGGCATTTATAACTGTCGGCTATCGCTATCAATTCGCAGTTACCTGCAACTATATATTTTGGATCATCTTTGTTAACTTCACTCCCATGCAGCGTGATTTTGATGGCGGATTTGACAGCTTCATAATTGGCGCAGGATTCTTTCTGCTTTTGATGCCCGGCGACAAGGCATTTTCCATAGACAACCTCAGATACAAACTCTGCACTCCTTTTGTTCATTATAAAGCCTACGCAAAACCTACCGTCTCGATCTTAGCTTACTACCTGCCCATTCTGATTTGCCTTGGCTTTTTGTATTTCGATTCTGCCGTGCATAAAATGTTTGCCCTGCACTGGCGCAACGGCCTGGGCTCCTGGCTACCGGCAACGCAACCCTATTACGTATCAGCCCTTGACATGTCATGGCTGCTGAACAAAGAACTCCTGGTTAAAACCATTGGTTATACTATCCTGGTTTTTCAATTTACCTTTCCGTTTCTTGTGTTTAAGCGCAATTTACGTGTCGTTTATTTGTTAATCGGCATCGGCCTGCATCTTGGCATCACGCTGACATTAAACATTTATCCCTTCGGCCTGGGAATGGTGATTTTTTATAGCCTTCTGGTTCCATTCAAGTGCTGGCGCTCGCTGGGCAAGCTATTAACAGCAAAGCAACCGTCGCTGACCGTGTTTTTTGATCGCGACTGTCCTCTATGTAATCGAACCGTGCTTATTCTCAATCATTTTGACATTTTTAAATGCATAGACTTTAAAAATGCTCAAGAAAACGCAGCAAATTATCCTGCCCTTGCCTCGTTAAAACAAGAAAGCTTGCTGGCCGACCTCTACGCATTGGACAATAAAAACCGCCTCTACTCGGGAGTGGACACCTATATTAATATTTTTCTGCACATGCGCTATCTGATCCCTGTAGGCTTAATGATGCGACTTCCGGGAATCTATCACTTCGCGTCTGCAAAATACCGCACGATTGCCGACACGCGCAGACGACTCAGCTGCACATCGGAATGCAGCAGTGAAATCACCAGACTGGAAAACAATACGCTTTATCAGCGCATTTTTGAGCGCTACGCAAATCAATACCCTAAAGTTTTTTGTGCAAAGCTGTCTAAAGTATTCATTTTGTTGTTACTCCTACAACTCAACAGTACTCTTCATTACGGCCTGATTTATAGACTGAATATTGACGTCAAACAAAATCCCATTACCAACACGCTTGCCCAGGCTAGCAACTCACTGCTGATAATCTCACAAGCCTTTTTGGGCATAATACCCCACGCCCTTTACCTGCATGATCATTTTGCCGGCTATGACCATATCTTGGCCATAACCTATATCGATGCGAATGGTACTGAACGCTGGCTGCCGTTTGTTAATGAACAAGGCCGCTTGCTGGCTCCTAATTGGGGCCGTGTCCATTCGATGTGGGCCAATATTGCTGTCACACCCACCATTCATAACAGTAGACTGAAAAAATTCATCATGAAAGTGACCGCTTTCTGGGGGCAAAAAATAGGCTTGAATTTAGAAAACACCCTTTTTCAGATAAAAATGAAAAAAAACAGCGCGCCATCTTATTGGGTTCATGATCTATTGCACAGCAATCTTGCCTCCCAATGGTCAACCATCGGGACTGCCAAATGGCACAATAACGAGATAGCTATTAATTTGCCTGAAGATATAAACGCCTTGTAGAAGCCCCTGCCAAACAAGAAAATTTTATTATTGCATCACCCATCTAGTCATGATATAAAATAACGGTGCTTAAGCAAATTAGTGCACAATCTATAACAAAAAATATTGAAACCCTTTTGGAGGATTATATTATGAAAAAAGTTTTATCACTTTTAGCTATGGCTCTTATGATTGTTGGCTTAACAGGTTGCATCGACAACCCAGATGACTCTAAACAAAAAGTTTCAAGCTCTATCTCTTTATAAGCTTGTAACAAAATGTAAGCCCAAAAAACCCAGCTCCGGCTGGGTTTTTTGTTTGCCATCAAAGCACAAAATACGTCCTCCAGCTGGTTTTCAGTCCCTGAAAGCTGTCTAACCCCAAAAATAGAACATACTCTGATCACCCGAAGCCGCATGCGTCTTCTGCTTATTTGAACACCGCTGTTAAGTTTCAAACAATCCTGCACATGCCCATATCCGGATGATCTATTTTCCAAATCCCGAACGGATTAATCCTTTCGCATCATGAAAACTAAACCTTAGTGCAGCGATGCGCGGATCTTAAACCAAGCACCACTGGCCCAATCTGATCATGGACGAAATCGTCACAACACTTAGCATCCTGAGCCCATCGCTGGCACCTCGTACGTTCAAGCAGCTAACCCTGATCGTTGAAGCCGTGTTGGCGATGACGGGGCGTGTCACCTATGCTGGGCATATCCCGTTGGACTGAAAAAGGCGGCAGTTATCGGACGGTACAACGTTTTTTTAAAGAAAAAATAGAGTGGTCACTGTTGCGTTGGCAACTGATACAACAGCATACACCGGGCGTTAAAGGCATATTGTTGCTCATCGGTGACGAGGTCATGGTGACCAAATCAGGGAAACAAACGCATGGGCTGGGAATTTTTTTTCATCCATTTACAACAAAGCGCTCCCTGGCCTGTGCTTTTTAAACCTGTCATTGCTACACGTTGAAACGCGTGCTGCTTATCCTTTAATCACCGAGCAGCTGGTGCGGAGGGACGTGCAAAAAAGTGCGCCAAAAGCCGTCAAGGCGAAAGGACAGGCCGTGGGCAGGCCCAAAGGCAGCCTGAACAAAAACAGAAAGAATGCGGAACTGTCGCCTTTTCAGACGCAGTTGCAAGGCTGCATCCGTTCAGCCTTGACCCTGATAGGCCTGGACTTGGCCATCGTCTACTTCGTGTATGATGGTGCCTTGGGCAACAATGCCAGTTTACAGGCGGTTAAACAAGCAGGACTGCATCTTATTTCTAAGCTGCGCCATGATTCAAAGCTGTATTTCCCCTATGCCGGGGCGTATTCGGGCAAGGGGAAGCCACGTAAGTATGGCGAAAAACTAACCGTGGAAAGGCTGACGGCTGATCATCTAAAAATGGAAACTGTGGAAAAAAATATCCGCACCCGTGTTTACCAAGTGCAGGTTTGGCACAAAAACTTTCCCGAATTGCTGAATGTTGTCATTATCGTAAAAACCAATCTGAAAACTGGGCGAACCGCGAAGGTGTTGTTGTTTAGTGATGACCTGACGCTGGCCAGTGAAACGTTGATTGATTATTACGCCTTGCGTTTTCAAATCGAGTTTAACTTTCGCGATGCCAAGCAATACTGGGGGCTGGAAGATTTTATGAATGTCAAAGCAACGCAAGTCAACAATGCCGCTAACTTTGCCCTCTTTATGGTGACCTTTTCGCAGCTCTTGTCAGCCAAAATCGAGGGCGTAAACAGGGGCAGTATGCTGGACTTAAAAACCATCTTCAGAGCGCGAAAATACACGCGTCGGATTATTAATTCGCTCGGCAAAAATGCAGATGAGTTTTATATTGATGATAGGATTTTCCAAGCCGCAGAAATCGGTAGAATTCATGCGAAAGCAGCATGATTTTTGGCGAAGGTGCGATAACAAATTGCCCGAGGGGCGATAGCGCGTGCTTCGTCGCAACATCTTTCCATTTATGGCGCGCGTAAACACGCCTCGACTGTAAACATAGACACGAATCAAAACCCGGTTTTTTTATCGGCCGCCCCGCCCACTCACACCGGAGGACGGGATCGAAAAAGCGCCGAATTTTGATGTGTAAAAAAGGGGAACCTCAATTACTCTTGCAATTGCTGAATGCCGTCCAGATACCATTTGGGCTGGATGCTGATCTTCGGTTTAACAAAATGCCAGACTTCTCTGACCTGCTCGTCCTGACCGCTGGCATCTTCGCGCATAACAGCTTCAAACAGCACAACCGCCTCCAGTTCCGAACCTATCTCTCTGACGTCCAGTAATTCCGCTTCCAGCTTGAGTATGTCGGTACGGTTTTCGGCATCAGAAGCTTTCAACTGATCCTGAATTTCGGCAAAGACCTTATCCGTACTCAAGCTTCTGATTTCGGCCAGATCACGCTCATCCCAGGCTTTTTGCAAATTTGTAAACGCTATTTTTGCACCGGCCAGAAAAGCCTGCGGCTCAAATCCTTTGGGGATAACCATTTCATGGAAATCGGCTGCTTGTTGAACATCCGGAGCAACGGCATCAGAAGCCAGGGTATTTTTTGGGTCTTTCTTGAACAAAATATCGGTATCAAAACCTGCGCTACTCGCTTGCGCCGGCTCCTGATAAGGCTTGTAAGATGAAACACTGCCCTGATTATTATCATTCACCGTGCGCTGATAGGCAGGCCGCTGTGCTCCGCCCGCTTTGGCGGCAAACAATTTGTATAGCAGGAAGGCAATACCGCCCAAAACCAGGATATCCATGAAGTTAATGTTTTCAAACGCGCCGCCAAAAAACATCGCCCCCAGCAAGCCGCCCAATGCCAGGCCGCCGAGCATGCCCATCAAACCGCCGCGGCTGGCCATGCCCTGCTTGGCCGCCTGGTTTTGCTGTGTTGCCTGCTGCTGACTGGCTGATCGTGCCGGCGGCGCAGCCGAGCGTTTGTAAGGCTGGCTGAACGAGGATTTGCCGCCAAAGGAACTGCCGCCGCCAAAGCGCTTGGCCTCTGCATCTGAAATACTGCCCAAGGATAAGGACAGGCCAATTAATAAAGTAGCCATAATGGCGATAGTTTTATTCATAATTCTCACAAGGTTAAACACATTAAAATTCATATTTGATTAAGGTTGGGACGGATAATGCAGGTTTCAAGTTGTTAATTGCATTTTTATAGCATAGCATTATTCGCATGTTTCTCTCATTCCGTCCGCTTATTGCCATATCGCTCATGCTGCTGCAGGTTATTGCGCCGCTGACGCATGCCCATGCCGGCAAAGATAATGCCAAGACGGGTCTGCATATCCCCGGCCTGGAAACATTCAGTTCTGCAGATAACTTACCACGTTTTCAGACAGCAGATGATTACTCCAGTTCAGATAACGTCCTTTTTGGGGTCGGCGCCGGCATTAAACAAAGCCAGAAAGCACTCTCGGCCGATCCCGGTGACAGTCATTATCTTTTCCAATCGATAGCCCTTGTTCCGTCCCCGCTTTCGGCTTTCAACACCTCGTTCTCGCCGCGCTCGCCGCCGATTGCAGGGGTTTTATCCATGCCATCGCACACCCCTCGCGCACCACCCGCTCAGCCATAATCAAGCCCCTGATTTTTCAAGTTCTGCAGCAGAACTTTATTGATTTTATTTCTAATCGTTACTTTTAACGCGGCACCAACCGCGACCGGAGCTTTATATGCTTGCTCTTAACCTCATCCGTGGCTGCCTGCCTGTTTATATGCTGGCAACTTCGCTGGGTTTTGCAGAATCGACGCCTGTTGTCACCCATCACGACCCCATTGAAATTGATTCGACCCTGACTTTAGCCAAAGTCATCGACCTGACCCTGGAAAAATATCCGGATATCAGCTGGCTTAAAGCGCTGGAAGAAGAAGCCGCGGCGATTGCTCAGCGCAGCCAAAGCTGGACAGCAGGTGCATCACAAGCATCAGTCGGCTACCAATCAATATCCTCGTTCAGACTGAATTATGCAACTGCGAATGTGCAGGTGCCGCTATGGAATCTAGGGCAACGTGACGCAGAGCATAAACTGGCCAATCAGGCTGAAAGCAGCGCTCAGTTGCAAGCAGCGGGGATTAAATTACGCGTCGCGGGCTTGGTTAGGGGCGCTTTGTGGGATATGGCCCTGGCGAAAATTCGTTTCGAACAGGCGCAAGTGGAGCTGGACGTTTATAAGCAATTATTAAATAAAATCCAGCGTCGCGTTGAACTTGGAGATCTGCCTCGTGCCGATGAATTATTGGCACAAACAGAATTGCTGCAAAAACGTTCCGTGTACACACTGGCTGAAGCTGAATTAATGCACGCTCGCAAACGTTATACCACCATTACCCAAATGACCAAAGTGCCGAGCATCTATGAAGAAAACCTGGCGGCATTAAAGGAAATCGGGCAAAACCATCCGACCCTGGTCGCCATTAACAGTCAGATTGAACGCAAACAAACCGAGATTAATGCTATTAAATCAATAGGTTCTGGTCAAACCAATGTCATCGCTGGAATATTAAGTGATGAAGGCGTTGATTCGCGTAGTAATAGAGCGGAGTTTTTCAATGTCGGTGTGAGCATTCCCTTTGGCGGCAGCGCACATTTACAACCGCACATTGCGGCTGTAAATGTTGAATTGAACAAATTAATCGCCGAACGTGAGCAACTTTATCGCGACCTGGAACAGGCGCATCATGAAGCGGAACATAATCTGGAAGTTAATCGAGTCGAATTGGACAATGCCAATGAGCAGAAAAAGCTTTCTGAAGAATTGTTAAACATGTCCCAGCTGGCTTTTTCTGTGGGTGAAATTAATCTGCTGGATTTATTAAAAATCCAGTCCCGTACCCAGCAGGCCATTCTGAATGCGAAAGAACGCGCGGTCATGTTACAGAGAGATCAGGCGCTTTATAACCAGGCCGTCGGAGTATTGCCATGAAAATCATGAAAACATTAAGGGCCAAGGCGCAAGGCGTAGGGTTCAAAGCACAAAATAATGGGGCCGGTTCCTTCGACTGCGCTCGGGACGGTTTTAGTCACCTTTCCACAGTATTGGCGGTGTGCTTTACCCTAGCTTTTACAAGTACCTGTCTGGGCTGCTCCTGCGGCCTGAAAATGCCATTCAAATAAGCACTGAACAGATCGCCAATCTGGGCGTAAAACTGGGGAAACTCACGCCTGCCCAACACATTCCAGGGCTTTATGCACCGGCCAAAGTGGTCATTCCGCCCAGCCATGAATATGTCGTCAGTGCATCTGCGGCCGGCGTAATCAATCAACTGTTGGTGGCGGTGGGTGATAAAGTCGAAAAAGGTGCTGTGCTGGCTCGGGTAAGCAGCCCGGATCTGTTGATGCTGCAACAGCAATATCTTAAAGCGGCCAGCGAGTTGCAACTCAGTCAGAGCGCCTATAATCGCGATCAAAAAATGCTGTCGGAAGGCGTCATTGCCGAACGGCGCTGGCAGGAAACCCGCAGCCAACACAGCACCTTTGTCTCTGCCGCTCATGAAGCCCGGCAATTGCTCGCCATCGCCGGCATGCCGGAGGCAGATATTAACCGCCTGGCCAAAACGCGACGTTTCAACAGTGTGCTCACGGTCATTGCGCCCATTTCCGGTGTCGTCCTGGAACAAATGGCGGCGACAGGAGAGAGTATCAATAATTTGGCGCCGCTATACCGCATCGCCAATCTTGACGAGCTTTGGTTGGACATCAATATTCCGCAGGAACGCATCGGCAGCATCAAAGTCGGTGATCAGGTTGCTGTTGATAATACCGGACTTGAGCGCGCACATCAGTTTACTGGGGCAAAGCGTCAATGCCGAAAATCAGACCCTGCTGGCGAGAGCCATTATTAAAGGCGAAATCCACAATGCCCGTTCGCCCAGGCCAAAAAATTACTGTCCAGATTATTCAAGCCCTTGAAAAACAAGCCTTTAAAGTTCCGAACACGGGTATTGCCCAGAACGAAGGCAAAGCCTTTATCTTTATCCGCAATGAACAGGGCTTCAGCGTCACCCCGGTCAACGTAATCGGCAAACAAGAGACTGACTCGATCATTACCGGCGATTTGCAAGGTAATGAAGACATCGCGATAAATGGCGCCGTCGCCTTGAAAGCAAACTGGCTGGGACTGGGGAGTGAAGAATAATGGCTAACCTGATTCGCTTTGCGCTGAGTCAGCGGATACTCATCATGTTGTCGATACTGCTGTTATCAGGCGGCGGTTATTATGCGTTTAAAAACATCCCCATTGACGCTTTTCCTGAAGTGTCGCCCACGCAGGTCAAAATCGTTGTTAAAGCGGCCGGCATGACCCCGGAAGAGGTTGAGGCCCGCATTACCGCGCCGATAGAAGTCGAGCTGCTGGGCATTCCTCATCAAACCATGCTGCGCTCGATTGCCAAATATGCCCTGACCGATATTACCGTCGATTTTGAAGAAGGCACCGACATTTTCTGGGCGCGCCAGCAAATTGCCGAACGCCTGAACACCATGTGGGGTGATTTACCTGCGGGTGTTTCGGGCGGCATTGCGCCGATGACGACGCCCTTGGGCGAAATGTTCATGTTTTCCATAGAGGGCGGTGATCTCAGCCTGATGGAACGGCGCAGTCTGCTGGATTGGGTCATCCGTCCGGCGCTCAGAACCGTGCCGGGCGTTGCCGACGTCAACTCTTTGGGCGGTTTGGTCAGAAGCTTTGAGGTCATACCCGATAACACACGCATGGCGGCCAGAAATATCGGCATCGATCAACTGGTCGCCGCCTTACAAAGCAACAATCGTAATGACGGCGCCGGCCGTTTGACCGATGGCGAAGAAGCGCTGATTGTGCGCGCCGAAGGCCGCATCAAAACCCTCGCGGACGTCAGCACCATCGTGGTGGCTAATCATAACGGCACCCCCATTAGCGTAGGCGATGTCGCCGATATTAACATCGGCGCCCTTACCCGCTATGGCGCGGTCAGTAAAAATGGTCAGGGCGAATCGGTCACCGGCCTGGTGCTGAGTTTGCGTGGCGCCAATGCCCGGCAAACCATCATCGAGCTCGAGAAAAAACTGGACGCCATCAGCGCCGGTTTCCCGCCCGGGGTAAAAGCCCAGGTTTTTTATAACCGGGGTGTACTGGTCGACAAGGCCGTGCATACGGTTGCCAAGGCTTTACTGGAAGCAATTGTGCTGGTAGTCATCTTGCTGCTGCTGTTTCTGGGCAATTTGCGTGCGGCCTTAACCGTTGCCCTGGCCTTGCCGCTGGCAGCCTTAGTCACCTTCATCCTGATGCAATACATGGGAATGTCGGCCAATCTGATGAGCCTCGGCGGCTTGGCCATTGCCATCGGCATGCTCGTGGATGCTGCCGTGGTGGTGGTGGAAAACGTCATCACCCATCTGGCGCACACGGAAAAAGCCCAGCGTTTGCCAAAACTGCATGTCATTTACCGGGCCACGCGCGAAGTGGCGGCGCCGGTGACGTCCGGAATTTTAATCATCATTATCGTATTTTTACCATTACTGACCCTGCAAGGGCTGGAAGGCAAATTATTTACCCCGGTGGCCTTAACCATCGTGTTTGCACTCAGCGGTTCGCTGATCTTGTCGCTAACGGTGATCCCGGTACTGGCTTCCTATCTGTTGAAAGAGGTTTCTCATGAGGAGCCCTGGCTGCCCAGGCAATTGCAGAAACTGTACCAGCCGTCTTTACTGTGGTGCCTGGCAAACAGTAAAAAGGTGTTTATCGCCGCCGGCGCATTGCTGGCAATCACTGTGCTGATATTTACGCAGATAGGCAGTACCTTTATGCCGACCCTGGATGAAGGCGACATTATTGTCCAGCTGGAAAAATTGCCGTCGATTACGCTGGCGCAATCGGTGGCACTGGATGGCCAGGTGCAAAAAAACTTGCTCAAGAATATTCCGGAAGTCATTGACGTGGTGTCGCGTGTCGGTACCGATGAGTTGGGCCTCGATCCCATGAGCTTGAATGATACCGATACCTTTCTGATCCTCAAGCCTAAGGATCAATGGCGCATGCGCAGCAAAGAAGCACTGATTGAAGAAATTCGCAAAGTCATGGCGGCCACCCCCGGCATTGCCTTCAAATTTACCCAGCCCATTGAAATGCGGGTTTCGGAAATGCTCACCGGCACCCGCGGCGATGTCGCCGTCAAATTGTTCGGCCCCGACCTGGATGTGCTCAATGAAAAAGCCGCACAAATAGCGGCCGTCTTGAAAACCATAACCGGATCATCGGACGTCTTCACCAAACAGAATGAAGGCATGCAGTTTCTGCAATTAAGCATCGACAAAGCCGCGGCCGGGCGTCTGGGTCTGGACAGCGACCATATTCAAACCCTGCTGCGGGCGCAGATTGAAGGCTTGAATCTGGGCATCGTGCAGGAAGGTATTAAACGCACCCCGTTAATTGTGCGCGGTGACAGCAATACTGCTCGCTTTGACAATCTGCAAATCACCCTGCCCAATGGCGGGCATGTGCCGATAACGGCCGTTGCTAAAATTGCCAAAGTGGAAGGTGTGGTCTCCGTGGAACGGGAGCGAGGGCAGCGCTTTGTCGTCATCAGCAGCAACGTGCAGAATCGCGACCTGGTCGGCTTTGTTGATGAGGCCCGTTTAACGGTGGCCGAGAAAGTCCCCTTGCCGACCGGTTATTCCGTTGAATTTGGCGGCCAGTTTGAAAATCAGCAACGTGCCGCCGCACGATTGTCATTGGTGATTCCGGTTTCCCTGGGGCTGATTTTTTTGTTGCTGTTTTCTACCTTCGGTTCCGTCCGTCAGGCCACGCTGGTACTATCCAATATCCCACTGGCCATGATCGGCGGCGTATTTGCATTGTGGCTGTCCGGTGAATATTTATCCGTGCCGGCCTCGGTAGGCTTCATCGCGTTGCTGGGCATTGCTGTGCTTAATGGCGTGGTCATGGTGACGTATTTCAACCAGCTGCGGGCCACCGGCATGGACATGGCGAAAGTCGTGATTATCGGCTCCGCACGCCGCTTGCGGCCCGTGCTGATGACGGCCAGCATTGCCGCATTCGGCCTCATACCCTTATTGTTTGCGAGCGGGCCCGGCTCCGAAATCCAGCGCCCGCTCGCCATCGTGGTGATTGGCGGACTGGTTTCGTCAACCTTCCTAACCTTGTTCCTACTTCCGATTCTGTTTAAATTATTTGGCCAAGCCAAGGAGATTGAAGCATGAACGCTCAGGAATATTTAGTGACCCTGAATGTACCGCCCGGTCTTGAGGAAGTGGTCGTCGATTGTCTATTGATGCTGGAATCCGAGCATGGCTTCAGCAGCTTTCCCGTGAGCGCGCATGACCATCGCAACGAAGGCCTGTCATTAGCCGAACAAGTGACCGGACGCCAGAAAAAAATCCGCTTTCAGATGTATGTGCCGGAACAGGGATTATTGGTTTTATTGGCTCGCTTACGACAGGACTTTTCCGGCTCGGGCATTCATTACTGGGTTATGCCGGTAATTGAAAAGGGCATCATTTAAGGCAACGCCGGATAAAGCCTTCGGCCCGTTCATGATCAACGGCAAGCTGTTGATTTTGTTCATGGCGAACCGTGGGGGCTTTGAAACTGATCGATTGTTAAGTACACTTGGCAGCCAATTAGCAGGTGATTTTTTAATGGTTATTATATTAAGCAAAATTCCGGCCGGCACCCAGAAACAGGATATCGCCGATTATGTCCATCCTGTCCTCAGAGGGTCGTTCTGCCTGAAGAAAGGCAGTATCAGGGCTATCCATATGCTGGCCTTAAAAGACAAACGTCTGAATCAATTTGATTACTATGCCTTGGTAAGAATTGAACCGGATGCGGCCGCTGAAATGGCCATTAAAAAACTTAACAAAAAGCCCTTGAAGGGCAAACAGATAGCCGTTCGGGAATACTCCTACAAACGCATCTGGCACAATGACCGCCGAACCAACGATGCGGTCTGCATGCTCGCCGGCAAAGACCGGCGCCGGTTTCATCGCCGGCGTGACCATCTTGAAAATATAGACGGTGTTCTGGAAAACATGCCTCAGCAGTCGCACTATCCGTGTGAGTCTTAATCCCGGCGTTTGCACGAGCCGGTTCACCTGGAACGCCTATCCGGCCAACCGGTGCTGTCGCGGCTACCGGCAGCTGGCGCTGAACAGTTGTATAGATACCTATACCTAACAAGGCGAAAAGGCCGTCGCGGCCAAAGCCCTCCTGCACGTCGAAAGCAAATTAGGCGCCGTTCGCTCAAATCCGGTTACAATGCGGCTTTTATTTTCAAAATGAAGGTTTGTTTTGGCTGAAAAAATAATACGTATTGCGACGCGCAAAAGTCCACTGGCGCTGTGGCAGGCAGAACATGTTGCAGAACGCCTGGAAAAAACCTTTCCGGGCCTGAAAACAGTATTGGTGAAAATGACCACCCGCGGCGATAAAATCCTCGACGCGCCGCTGGCCAAAGTCGGCGGCAAAGGCTTGTTTGTCAAAGAACTGGAACAGGGCATGCTGGAAGGCTCGGCCGATATTGCCGTGCATTCGATGAAAGATGTGCCGGTTGAATTTCCCGAAGGTCTGCATTTGGCCGCCATTTTAGCGCGCGAAGATCCCACCGATGCGTTTGTATCCAATCACTATACGTCATTAACCGGACTGCCTGACAATGCCAGAATCGGCACCTCCAGCCTGCGCAGACAGTGTCAGATCAAGGAAAAATATCCCGCTGCTGAAATATTATCGCTGCGCGGCAATGTCAATACCCGGCTGGCCAAACTGGATGCCGGCGAATATGACGCCATTATCCTGGCTTCAGCCGGTTTAAAAAGACTGGGCATGGCTGAACGCATCAGCGAATGCCTGAGTACAGAGGTCAGCCTGCCGGCCATTGGCCAGGGCGCTATCGGCATCGAATGCCGTCGCGATGATGCCGAAATGAATCAGCTGCTCAGCGCCCTGCACGATCCCGAAACCAGCCTGTGCGTGACGGCTGAAAGAGCCATGAACGCCCGGCTGAATGGCGGCTGCCAGGTACCCATTGCCGGCTTTGCTCAATTGCGCGGCGAACAACTCTTTATGCGCGGCCTGGTCGGCCATCCGGACGGCAGCGTGCTTTACCGGGCGGAACGTTCAGGCGCCCCGGATCAGGCTGAAACTGTCGGCCGCCTGATTGCCGAAGAGCTGTTGGCCCTTGGCGCTGCTAAAATTCTTCAGGCCTTGTATCAGTGAGCAGCCTATTGGCGGGCGCACGTATTTTAGTGACCCGGCCGGCGCATCAGGCAGAAAACCTAAGCCGGTTAATAACAGAGCATGGCGGCACGCCGATAGGTTTTCCAGCGCTTGAAGTAATAGCTTCGGATCATTTCGGCGCGGCCAAGGCTCTGCTGCAACAGCTGGATAACTTTCAATGGCTTGTCTTTATTAGTGCAAATGCGGTAAATTTTGCGCTCAAGGCGAATGGTGGCAAAATACCCTGCCTTAAGTCTGTGCATTATGCAGCAGTAGGGCAAGCGACAGCGCGGGCTATGGCGATGGCCGGATTACCGGTCGATTTGGTGCCTGAACAGGGTTATAACAGCGAGGCCTTATTGGCAATGCCGCAAATGCAGGACGTCACCGGCCAGCGTTTTCTAATCGTCCGCGGTGAGGGTGGCCGCGAAGAGCTGGCCGATACACTGCGCAGCAGAGGCGCAACAGTCAGCTATCTGGAAGTCTATAAAAGAATACAGCCAGCTATTGATAGCGCGCCAGTGCTCAGCCTGCTTGACCAACACAGACTGGATGTGGTTACGGTAACCAGCGCTGAAGCCTTACAGAATTTATTACACATGATTGGCAAAGACCATCATGAATTGTTATTGGCAATACCCTTGGTGGTGGTCAGCGATAGAATCCGGTCTATCGCTGCCGGTTTAGGATTTAAACGAATTACTGTGACAGATAACCCTGCCGATCCGGCAATTCTTGAAGCAGTAACAATAGTATGTAACGGGGAATAGCGTGGCTGAAGTGAGTGAACAACAGGAACAGAATGTGAGCCAAAGTAATGCAGCCCACAGGTCTCGCAGCGGATTCTGGTTTGGCATCTTCATTCTGCTTATCATTATTAGCGTAGCGGGTGCCGGTTTTTTTCTTTTTACGCAATTGCGTGAGCAACAGGCGGATTTGGGCGGCGAACTGGACAAGGGTGACCTGCAATTGCTCGAGCTGTCGAAACAGCTGAGCGGCTATCAGTCGCAACTGTCAGCTCTCCAATCTCAGCTGGCAACCGTTCAGTCTGATATTGCCGGCAAAGATACCCACTTTACCAAAACCCTGGCGGATTTTTCCCAGCTGCACAATGAAAAACTGGACAGCACGCGCAAGGAACTCAACAGCGCCATTCAACAATTGCAGCGCCAGTTGGGTAAAACCCGCGGCGACTGGTTAATTGCCGATGCAGAATATTTATTAAGTGTTGCCAATCAACGGCTGCACCTGGTAGGTGATGTCGGCACCACGCGCGAAGCCCTGGAAGCCGCTGACCAGCGCCTGCGCGAAAGTGGTGATGCGGCTGTATTTAAAGTGCGTGAACAGATCACTAAAGACCTGGCCGTGCTCAACAACGTTAAAGTGCCGGACATTGTCGGCATTTATGCCTCTATTCAGACCCTGGAAGAACAAATTGACAAATTGGCGCTGTTTTTACCTTATGCCGGCAAAACCTTGACCCCCTCCACCGAGGTGCATGCGCATGCCGAAAAAACCGAAGACAATCATGAATTGCTGGGTGGCCTGCTCAACAAGCTGGAAGGTGTGGTCACCATCCGCCATACCGACCAGCCTATCAAATCGATACTCAGCCAGGAACAGGTGGAATTTATTCGCGAGCAGTTGAGAGTCAAGCTGGAAATGGTAAAAACCGCCCTAGTGCAAAACAATGAGCCGCTGTATCAAGCGAGTCTGGCCGATACCAAAAAATGGACGGAGCAGCATTTCACCAAGAACGCTGATGCCCGAAGCTTTATTGCCGAGCTGGACAAGTTTAAAGCCATTCAAATTCGCAGCCAGTTTCCTGATATCAGCCAGTCCTTGAAAATGCTCAGAGACATCTCCAAGCTCCGCCTGGAGATCCGATAAAGCCGTGCAAACGCCTGAAGCCCCCGCACCTGCACCCGCCGCTCCTGCAGCGCCTGTGGCGCAATAACACAGAGCCCAACATGAAAAATATACTGTATTTTCTGGGATCGCTGCTACTGGCTGTAGCCGCCGCTTTTGCGGTCAACAAGTGGCTGGCAGGCTATGATACCCCGGGCTATGTATTGATCGGCATTGGTCACTGGTCGCTGGAAACATCCCTGGTTGTTTTTGCCATCGGCCTGATTATCGGCTTTTTTATCCTGTACTTCTTTTTCAGACTGCTGGGCTGGCTGATCAGACTGCCGGGACACATCAAGCATCGCAGTAAAAACATTAAGTTCAACCGCTCTCAAGAAGCCCTGATTGCAGGTCTGGTAGATTCTGCCGAAGGCAACTGGGAAAAAGCCGAAAAAATACTGATTAAACACGCCTCGCATAGCGGAGCGCCGTTGCTGCATTACCTGACGGCGGCCAGAGCGGCGCAATCGCGTGGCGCCTTTGACAAACGCGATGAATATCTACAAAAAGCCGCCGCGCAAGCGCCGGGCTCGGATGTCGCGATAGGACTCACGCAAGCCGAACTGCATTTATCAGGCAACCAGTTTGAACAGGCGCTGGAAACCCTGACCAAACTGCACTCCATCGAGCCATCGCACGCCAGCGTTTTAAAATTATTACACCAGACCTATCAACACATCGGCGACTGGGAAGGCATACGCCGACTGATTCCGTCTTTAAACACCAACAAAATCCTGATGGAAGCAGAAATCAAACTGCTTGAAACCGAAACCTTCAGCCGGTTATTAAAGCAGGCGGCTGAAACCGGCGATACCGGCACCATTACCGCGCTGTGGACAGAGATTCCCGAGTACATCAAAACCATGCACGGTGTTTCCGCGATTTATTTTGCCGCCATGATTAATGCCGGCGCCGGTGCTGAAATTGAGGATGAACTGGCTACAACCCTGTCCGCCTACTGGGATCAAACCCTGGCGGTCTTGTTCGGCAGCATTCAATCGGCAGATGTTGCCAAACAGCTTGAAAAAGCCGAGCAATGGCTGTCTTTACACGCTGGGGATGCCGTGCTGCTGACGGTCCTGGGCAAATTGAGCCTGAAATGCAACGACATTATAAAAGCCGACCATTATTTAACCCAAAGCATCCGCATTGAACCCAGTGTTCAGGCCTATCAGCTGCTGGGGGACTTGCTGCTTGCTCACGGCGATAAAGACAAAGCCAGCAGCTATTACAAAGCCGGCCTGGAACTGGCATCCAGCGAGATCGTCAGCCGGATTGATACGATTTCCGAATAAGCTTTTTCCTTGCACAGATTCCCTGCACTCTAAATAAATCATTTCATCCACGAAAAACACAAAAAGCACGAAAATTTTCAAAGAGATGCCGAACCGTAGACCGTCACCCAAAGGGAGAATAGCTAAATGTACACAACATTCTGCTGTCTTTAGTGCTTTTCGTGGACTAACTGCGGTTTTTTGGTTCCGCCCCCTCCCACAGCCAACACGCTAACTCCTCGCGCCAAACAAGGCGGTGCCGATTCTAACGATAGTCGCCCCTTCAGCAATCGCCGCCGTTAAATCGCCGGTCATACCAAACGAGAAGCTATCCAGATCGGCTCGGCCAAGCCTGGCAACGGCTTGATATAAGGCCCGGTAGGGTTGCCGTTGCCGTTCATAATCGTCTTCCGGCGCCGGAATCGCCATCACCCCGCGCAGCTTCAAATTCGCCAATACAGACGTCTGCTCAATCAAGAGCGGCAATTCATCCAGGGTGATGCCGGATTTGCTGTCTTCATTGCTGATATTGACTTGCAGGCAAATATTCAAGGGCGGCAAATGGCCGGGTCGTTGTTCACTGAGCCGTTTGGCAATCTTGAAACTGTCGACACTGTGCACCCAGTCAAAATGGGCCGCAATCGCTCTGGTCTTGTTGGATTGAATAGGCCCTATGAAATGCCAGGTAATATCAAATGCGCCCAGTTGCTGCTGTTTGAGCAAGGCTTCCTGCACATAATTTTCGCCAAAGTGGCGCTGGCCCGCCTGATAGGCGGCCGCTATATCGCTGGCAGGCTTGGTTTTGCTGACGGCCAATAATAACACCGAGCCGGGCTGGCGCTGACTGGCCATTTCGGCGTCATGGATTTGCGTGCGGATTTGTTTGAGTCGCTGGGCTATGCTTGACATGATCACTACTTTAACGTCTGGGCCGGTTATTAAACAACACGGCTTTCAAAATGCAAAGACTTGAACTATTTTATGAAGAGTCATTGTGGTATAAGTTGATAGGTGAATAGCTATAGTATTTTACTTAAACCCTGCAAGAGGATGTTATGGATATTGCCGAATTACTGGCCTTTTCAGTCAAAAACAACGCATCGGACTTACATTTGTCGGCAGGGCTCCCGCCGATGATCCGGGTAGACGGGGATATTCGCCGCATCAATATACCCGCCCTCGAACACAAGGAAGTGCATGCGCTGATATACGATATTATGAATGACAAACAGCGCCGTGATTATGAAGAATTTCTGGAAACCGACTTCTCCTTCAATTTGCCGGGTATCGCCCGCTTTCGTGTCAACGCCTTTAACCAGGAGCGCGGCGCGGCGGGCGTATTCAGAACCATTCCCTCCACGGTCCTGAGTCTGGAGGACCTGAAAGCCCCCAAATTTTTTGAAGAACTCACCCGCAAACCGCGGGGGCTGATATTGGTAACCGGGCCTACCGGCTCCGGCAAATCGACTACGCTGGCGGCGATGATCAATCACATCAATACCAATGATTATGCGCACATTCTGACTGTTGAAGACCCGATCGAGTTTGTCCATGAAAGCCAGAAATGCCTGATCAACCAGCGCGAGGTGCACCGCGATACGCACGGCTTTAATGAAGCCTTGCGCTCGGCCTTGCGGGAAGACCCTGACATTATCCTGGTCGGCGAGATGCGCGATCTGGAAACCATTCGCCTGGCACTCACTGCGGCGGAAACCGGCCATTTGGTCTTCGGCACTTTACACACCACCTCGGCCGCCAAAACCATCGATCGTATTATCGACGTCTTCCCGGCCGCCGAAAAAGACATGATCCGCTCCATGCTGTCCGAGTCCTTGCAGGCGGTCATTTCGCAGACCCTGCTGAAGAAAATTGGCGGCGGCCGTATTGCGGCGCATGAAATCATGGTCGGCACTGCCGCGATCAGAAACCTGATCCGTGAAGCCAAGGTAGCGCAAATGTATTCCGCCATTCAAACCGGCCGCAAGGAAGGCATGCAGACGCTGGACCAGAATCTGAAAGAAATGGTCGATAAAGGCTTTATTACGGCAAAAATAGCCATGGTCAAAGCGGTCAATAAAGATATGTTTCGTTAACCCCTGGAGATTAGCATGGATTTTAAAGCGCTCTTGGCACTCATGGTGCAGAAAAAAGCCTCCGATTTATTCATTACCGCGGGACGTGCGCCGACCATCAAAGTGGATGGCTCACTGGTTGAAGTCTCCAAATCGGCGTTGACCGAAGACCAGGCGATGACCATCGTTCTGAGCATCATGAACCAAAAGCAGAAGGATGAATTCGAGAATACCAAAGAATGCCAGTTTGCGATCAGTGTGCCAAGCCTGGCCCGGTTCAGGGTCAGCGCGTTTACCCAGCGTGATGCCGCCGGCATGGTGTTGCGCCGCATTGAAAACGAAATCCCCGATGCCGATGCGCTGCATCTGCCGCCCATCTTAAAGCAGCTGATCATGGAGAAGCGCGGCCTGGTCATCTTTGTCGGCGCCACCGGCACCGGTAAATCAACCTCCCTTGCCGCCCTGATCAAGCACCGCAACCAGAACAGCAGCGGCCATATCATCACCATTGAAGACCCGATGGAATTTGAACACCCGCATCTGGGCTGTATTGTCACGCAACGCGAAGTGGGCGTTGACACCGAATCCTACGAGGTGGCGCTAAAAAACACCATGCGGCAGGCGCCGGATGTGATTCTGATTGGCGAAATCAGAACCCGGGAGACCATGCAGAATGCCATCACCTTTGCGGAAACCGGGCATTTATGCCTGTCCACACTGCACGCCAACAATGCCAACCAGGCTCTGGACCGTATTTTGCATTTCTTCCCTGCTGAAATGCATGATCAGTTATTTATGGACTTGTCGCTGAATCTGAAGGGCATTGTCGCCCAGCAATTGATCAAGCGCGCTGACGGCAGAGGCCGCTATCCTGCCATCGAGATATTGATCAACACGCCGCTGGCCAAGGATTACATACGCAAGGGCGAAATCACCAAACTCAAGGAGCTCATGAAAGACTCGCGTGAACTGGGCATGCAGACCTTTGACCAGGCGCTCTACGATTTATACGTGGCCGGCAGGATCAGCTACGAAGATGCGCTCAATTCTGCCGATTCCAGAAACGAAGTCCGCCTGATGATCAAGCTGGGCGCCGAACACGGTGGCAGATTTGCCAATGACGAGATGATGCTGTCAGAAACCGATGAAGACCGGAAAGCACATTTTTAAATAGCCAAAAACCAGTGACGTCGCGATTTGTAGCCGCCGGTCGCGACGAGGGCGTCGCTCCTAGTGTGCCCGGCATGGGCTAAAACTTGTTATCTGAAAGGAGATAACCGGAAGTAGTAACGACAACCGTAGCGAAACGCAAGGGGGAAACCGCGAGGTCAGCCTGAAAGAAGCGCGTAGCAAATGCACGACCGTAGGAACACGAACAAGCAGCGAGGCAGGGTGTGGGCGATGAGTGTGCTAGGAAACACGAAATCCAACGGTTACCGAATGACACATCAAGTAGAGCTTGGCGGCACGGGCAGAAAGTTTTAGGACCTTTCCCGGGGAGATCTCCGGCATGAGAGTGCTGGAGAAGTCAGCAGAGGCCGTAGTAGTGAGGAAGTCCCTGTAACGGGGGTGGAGCAAAGGGCCGAAGAATCAAGATCATTAATCCAAACGAGGTTAACCGGACGCGAACAGTATTTTGAAACAAGCGGGCGTAGCCGCGGTGCGGCAAACTACCCCCTTGGCGGTGAACAAGAAACAAGGTGGATTCCTTGTGGACAAAGACGCGCGGGATGCAAGCTAAGGTTAGCGGTAAAAGGAGAAAGGAAATGACAGAAGAGTGTTTGATGGATGCAATACTTCATCCACTAAACCTGCAATATGCCCAAGAGGCGGTAAGACGCAACAAAGGCTGTGCGGGGATAGACGGGAAAAGTATTGCAGAGACAGAGCAGCATTGGCAACAACACCTGCCTGAAATCGAAGCAAAGTTAAGAACAGGCGCTTACGTTCCAACGCCGCTGATGGGTATGAAAATAGCCAAAGCCAATGGCGGGGAGCGGCTGTTGGGAATTCCTACGGTACAAGACCGTATTATCCAACAGGCGGTGCAACAAATCGTAACGGATAAATTCGATAGAGGGTTTAGTCCGCACAGTTACGGCTACCGAGCCGGACACAGTGCGCAGCAGGCTGTGTTGATGGCTCGATCCTATGTTCGGGAGGGGAAAAGCTGGGTAGTCGATATAGACATCAGCGCGTTCTTTGACGAAGTCAATCATGACATATTGCTGCATCAACTCAGCCGGAAAATCGAAGACAAACAGCTGTTGGATCTGATTAGACGCTATTTGAAAACAGGCATCATGATAAATGGCAAAGTCGAGCGCCGTGATAAAGGAACCCCACAGGGTAGCCCGTTTACGCCATAGACACAAAAGAGAACTTTGAGTTTGAGCGGCAAATTTCATTCTGCCGATCAAATTCATTGATTGACATGAGACGTAAAAGGTAATAAATATATGTCTCATGACGCGATCCTCAAACACCGACAAAACTCACCGTCTGAATGCCGCATTCGACTTGCTGGCGAAGGGTTATACCTTAGCCGAAGCAGCCGAAATATTGGCCCAACAGTTTGGTTTATCACGCCGACAAGCTTACCGATACCTTCAGGATGCTCAGGAAATCGATGCGCCAGTCTTGGTCGCTTCACCCTCTATCCCAATCACGATCAAAATACCTGCGGATGTTGTGAGCCGGCTTCGGTCGTATGCACAAACCAGCGGTATGACGATAGGCGAGATAGTGGCGCAGGCCATCGTCAGTTTTCTCGACAAGCTGCACCGCCATGGCTAATCGCTCCTGGCGAAGTCATGATATTGAGTTGGAATATGCTTTTGATCGTCTGCAAGCCACCAAGCTGGAGCAAGTATTTGCCATTCTGGTTCCTAACCGGGAACGCCGTATTGATGAATCCACAGGACTAAAAGGGGAAAGCCATGAAAACAGCCGCCATTTATGCCCGCGTCTCTTCGGATCAGCAGAAGGAGGAGAAGACCATAGCCAGTCAGACGGCGGCGCTGATAGAGTTTGCCCGCCAAGAAAATTACCAAGTACCGGATGAATGGATTTTCGAAGATGAAGGTTATAGCAATACCTTCGCCAAACGGCAAGAATGATTCCATTATTAATGAAGCCGAAATAAATGCGCAAAAAAGGTAGAATACAGGACTCTTAAACCAAGCACCACTGGCCCAATCTGATCATGGACGAAATCGTCACAACTCTTAGCATCCTGAGCCCATCGCTGGCACCTCGTACGTTCAAGCAGCTAACCCTGATCGTTGAAGCCGTGTTGGCGATGACGGGGCGTGTCACCATGCTGGGCATATCCCGTTGGACTGAAAAAGGCGGCAGTTATCGGACGGTACAACGTTTTTTTAAAGAAAAAATAGACTGGCCGCTGTTGCGTTGGCAACTGTAAAACCGCACACACTGGAAACAAAAGGAACATGGTTGCTCATCGGTGACGAGGTCATGGTGACCAAATCAGGGAAACAAACGCATGGGCTGGGAATTTTTTTTCATCCATTTACAACAAGGCGCTCCCTGGCCTGTGCTTTTTAAACCTATCATTGCTACACGTTGAAACGCGTGCCGCTTATCCTTTAATCACCGAGCAGCTGGTGCGCAGGGACGTGCAAAAAAGTGCGCCCAAAGCCGTCAAGGCGAAAGGACAGGCCGTGGGCAGGCCCAAAGGCAGCCTGAACAAAAACAGAAAGAATGCGGAACTGTCGTCTTTCCAGACCCAGTTGCAAGGCTGCATCCGTTCAGCCTTGACCCTGATAGGCCTGGACTTGGCCATCGTCTACTTCGTGTATGATGGTGCCTTGGGTAACAATGCCAGCCTGCAAGCGGTTAAACAAGCAGGACTGCATCTGATTTGTAAGCTGCGCCATGATTCAAAGCTGTATTTCCCCTATGCCGGGGCGTATTCGGGCAAGGGGAAGCCACGTAAGTATGGCGAAAAACTAACCGTGGAAACGCTGACGGCTGATCATCTAAAAATGGAAACTGTGGAAAAAAATATCCGCACCCATGTTTACCAAGTGCAGGTTTGGCACAAAAACTTTCCCGAATTGCTGAATGTTGTGATCATCGTAAAAACCAATCTGAAAACTGGGCGAACCGCGAAGGTGTTGTTGTTTAGTGATGACCTGACGCTGGCCAGTGAAACGTTGATTGATTATTACGCCTTGCGTTTTCAAATCGAGTTTAACTTTCGCGATGCCAAGCAATACTGGGGGCTGGAAGATTTTATGAATGTCAAAGCAACGCAAGTCAACAATGCCGCTAACTTTGCCCTCTTTATGGTGACCTTTTCGCAGCTCTTGTCAGCCAAAATCGAGGGCGTAAACAGGGGCAGTATGCTGGACTTAAAAACCATCTTCAGGCGCGAAAATACACGCGCCGCATTATTAATTCGCTCGGCAAAAATGCAGATGGGTTTTATATTGATGATAGAATTTTCCAAGCCGCAGAAATCGGTCGAATTCATGCGAAAGCAGCATGATTTTTGGCGAAGGTATTGTTATAGTGGAGCCAATTTAATCAGGCCAGGGCTTGAGCGAATCCGGGATTTAGCGGCAGAAGGTCAAATTCAATCGGTTCTGGCGCTATCCCCAGATCGGTTGAGCCGGAAATATGCCTATCAGGTCTTGCTGACTGAAGAATTAGCCCGTCATGGCGTCGAGATGGTGTTCATCAAAGCGCCGCACTCAGGTACCCCGGAAGATCAATTGCTGTTACAGTTTCAGGGTATGATTGCCGAATACGAGCGGGCACAAATTTTGGAACGCTCACGACGTGGCAAGCGGCATCGGGCAAAACAAGGTGAAGTCAGCGTATTGAGTGGCGCGCCCTATGGTTATCGATATATCCGCAAAACCGATGAATCGGCAGCCTACTATGAAATTATCGAAAGCGAAGCGGATGTCGTGCGCAAAATCTTCAATCTGTATGCGGTGGAAGGACTGAGTATTGGCGCGATTACTCGCCAGTTGACCGAGTTAGGCGTGCCCACCCGGAAACAAAAGCCCCGCTGGGAGCGTTCTGTGATCTGGGCGATCCTGCGTAATCCGGCCTACCAAGGCCGCGCCTGTTTTGCAAAACCGCTATAACGGCACGTCAACGCATTACCCGACCACTGCGGTTGCGCGGCGGCATATCATCTCGTAATAGTGCTAACCATGAACGACCACATAGCGAATGGATAGAAATTCCGGTACCCGCTTTGGTTAGTGAGGAAACCTTCGCCTTGGCTCAGGAAAAACTGATCTATAACAAACAGCAAGGGCCACGACGTACCATTGAACCCAGTATTCTCCAAGGTCTGGTGCATTGTCGCCAGTGTAGCTACGCCCTCTAGCGAAATTCGTCACGGACATCGGCACATAAAATTTACTACTACCGTTGTACAGGTTCTGACGCTTATCGCCATGGAGGAAAAGCCCTCTGTGATGAAAAACCCATTCGCCAGGATTTACTAGATCAACTGGTTTGGAACGAAATTCTGCACCTACTGGAGAGCCCGACACTGATTCAAAACGAGTTGAATCGCCGACTGGAAGCCGCCCAAGATTCCAGCCCAACCAAACGCCGACTGGAAACGCTGAACCGTGATTTAATTCGCGTACGCAAAAGTATGGAGAGATTACTCACAGCCTATCAGGAAGAGTTGCTCTCGATTGATGAACTTCGTATCAGAATGCCGCCATTACGACAACGAGAACAAGCTATGCAGGCAGAGCTCCAGGCAATTACACACCAAACGGCAGATCGGGCGGCCTATTTACTCTTAGCCGACCCTCACTGCATTTCTGGAGCGCTTGCGCTCAAATGCCGATACCCTCGACATTGGTCAGCGCCAAAAGATCATGAGGCTGCTGGTCAAAGAGGTCATTGTGGGAAAAGATTTGATTACTATCAAGCATTCTATTCCGGTACAGGCTACGCCGGCAGTCTGCAATCCGAAAACATCTAAATCGCCTACTCAGCAAGATACTGCACAGAGCGATAAAAGTTATCTTTTGTGTAAGGAGTGCTCAGCCCTCTACTGGCGAACATATATTTAGATAAACTGGACAAAGAACTGGAAAAGCGAGAACTCAGTTTCTGCCGCTACGCAGATGATATAACCATCTACGTCAGCAGCGAACGTAGCGCCAAAAGGTCTTGGAAAGTCTGACAGCATGGATCGCAAAGCATTTAAAACTTAGCGTTAATCAAGATAAAAGTGGTACAGGCCGGCCGTGGAGCGGCAGTTTCTGAGTTTTCAGATCACCGAAGACGGCGAAATCGCTATTGCCCCAAAAGCTATCCAGAGTTACAAAGCTAACATTCACAGTGAATCTTGCCAATCTGGAGCGGCTCCAAACGCCACAGGCTTGGCAGGCTGAATCGTTACAGTAGCAATACCGATTTCAGTTTCTTCACACAAGCCCCCCTCTTCACATTTAAGCCCGCCTGACCCGGCCTTGCCGGTACAACATTTGCTAAGCCCTTGCCCGTTAAAATATAATGCCTATTTGCATAGCTTGGATGTTAGTTTTTATGACAGCCCCAGCGCTGTGCCTGCTTTCATAAAAACAGTGGATTTTAATTTGAAATTAATACCAACAATACTGAGCGGAGGCGCCGGTTCGCGTCTTTGGCCGGTTTCTCGCGAACAGCACCCAAAACCCTTCATCCGTCTGGCAGACGGACAAAGCCTGCTGCAAAAAGCCTGGTTGAGAGGGGCCGCGCTTGCCAATGTAGCCGGAGTTCTGACCGTCACCAATCGCGAACTTTTTTTTAAAACTCAAGACGACTATCGCGAACTGGCTACGGGCAGTCATCAAGCCGTCTGGAATGACTATATTTTAGAGCCCTTTGGCCGCAACACCGCTCCGGCCATTGGCGCCGCGGCCCTGCAGGTGTCCGAGGTCTATGGTGAAGAAGCCCTGCTGCTGGTGTTGGCGGCCGACCATCTGATTGCCGATCAAACCGCCTTCGCCGATGCCGTCGAGCAAGCCGTACAGCTGGCGGCACAGGGTAAACTCGTGACCTTCGGTATTCAGCCGGAAGGCCCTGAAACCGGCTATGGTTATATCGAAGCCGATGGCAGCACGGTGCTGCGTTTCGTCGAAAAACCCAGTTATGAACTGGCGGAACAGTATGTCTCCTCGGGCCGCTATCTATGGAATTCCGGCATGTTCTGTTTCTCAGCCGGCACGCTATTGCGTGAAATGGAGCTGCATTGTCCGGCCATTCTGGCCGCCACCCGCGAGTGCCTAAAACACTCGCCAACAGCACAGGGCGATGGCTTCAGTCAAATCGAGCTCGATGCCAAGACTTTCGAGCGGGTGCCCAATGATTCTATCGACTACGCCGTGATGGAAAAATCCAGCAATGTCGCGGTGGTACCCTGCACTATCGGCTGGAGCGATATCGGCTCCTGGAGCGCCCTGGGCGACCTGATCGATGCGGACGCCCAGGGCAACCGCATTCATGGCGAAGCCCTGCTGCATGATGTCAGCAACTGTTATATCCAAAGCAGCGGCCGTGTCGTCGGCGCTGTCGGTGTCGAAGGGCTGGTCATCATTGATACCGCCGATGCGCTGCTAGTGGCCAACAAGGCCCGTACGCAGGATGTCAAGCACCTTTATAACGAACTCAAGACCCTGGGCCATGATGCGCATAAATTTCATCGCACCGTCTCGCGCCCCTGGGGCGCCTATACCGTCCTAGAGGAAGGCTACCACTTCAAGATCAAACGCATCGTTGTCAAGCCTGGCGCCAGCCTGAGTCTGCAACTGCACCATCACCGCAGTGAGCATTGGGTCGTCGTCGATGGCGAGGCCAAAGTGCTCAATGGCGATCGCGAAATAATGGTAAAAACCAACGAATCCACCTTTATTCCTGCAGGCCACAAACACCGCCTGGAAAATCCCGGGGCTGATGATCTGATCATGATTGAAGTGCAGAGCGGCGACTACTTGAGTGAAGACGATATCATCCGCTTTGATGACAAATACGGGAGACCCCTGTCATGACCCTGACCTGCTTTAAAGCCTATGATATCCGCGGGCGCCTGGGCGATGAACTCAACGACGAGATCGCCTATCGCATTGGCCGCAGTGTTGCGCACTATCTGAATGCAAAACGTGTTGTCGTCGGCGGCGATATCCGCCTGAGCAGTGAGGCGCTCAAACAGGCCCTGGCCCGGGGCTTGATGGCGGGCGGCGCCGATGTCATCGATATCGGCATGACCGGCACCGAGGAAGTGTATTTTGCCGCCTTCCATCTGGACGTCGATGGCGGCATCGAAGTCACTGCCAGCCATAACCCCATCGATTACAACGGCATGAAGCTGGTCCGGCGCGGAGCCCAGCCGATCAGCGGCGACACCGGGCTTAAGGCAATACAGGCGCTGGCAGAAGCCAATCAGTTTAAGCCGGCGCACTCACCAGGCACCTATATAAGGCAATCCATTCTAGCGCCCTACGTCGATCACTTGCTGACCTATATCGATGCGCCCGCGCTCAAGCCGATAACACTGGTGGTCAATGCCGGCAACGGTGCCGCAGGCCACGTCATTGACGCCCTTGAGCAGCGTTTTCAAGAAGACGGCGTGCCCGTGACGTTTATCAAGCTCAACCATGAAGCCGACGGCACATTCCCTAACGGCATTCCTAATCCGCTGCTACCCGAGAACCGCGCCGCAACGGCCGCCGCGGTCAAGACTCATAAGGCCGACATGGGCATCGCCTGGGATGGCGACTTTGACCGCTGTTTTTTATTCGACGAAAACGGCGGCTTCATTGAAGGCTACTACATCGTCGGCCTGCTGGCGCAAGCCTTCCTGAAAAAACATCCCGGCGAAAAAATCATCCACGACCCGCGTCTGACCTGGAACACCCTTGACATGGTCAGCCGCGCGGGCGGTCAGGCCATTCAGAGCAAAACCGGACACGCCTTCATCAAGGAGCGCATGCGCGCTGAAAACGCCGTCTACGGCGGCGAAATGAGCGCGCACCACTACTTTCGCGATTTTGCCTACTGCGACAGCGGCATGATCCCCTGGCTGCTGGTGGCCGAACTGCTCAGTCAAAGCGGCAAGACCCTCGGGCAATGGGTTGGCGAACGCATCCAGGCCTACCCCTGCAGCGGGGAGATCAACTACCGGGTCCAGGATATTGCCGAAACCACCGCACGCGTTTTGGCGCACTATCTGCCGCAAAACCCGCTCATCGATCTCACCGACGGCGTCAGCGTCGAATTCGACGACTGGCGTTTCAATTTGCGCGGCTCCAATACCGAACCCCTATTGCGCCTGAATATAGAAACCCGGGGCGATACCTCACTGGTGGCGTCTTGCCTGAGCCAGCTGGAACAGTGCACGCCTTACGCCCTGGCGGCGAGGATCGGTCGGCGAGCGCGGGGCCGATGCCGGGAAGCAGCAGGAGGGAGTCGCGGGGACAGGTGTTGGGATCGATGGGTCCGCTGAGCGCGGCGGGCACGGCTCTCGGCGCCGGGTCGGGCGGCGGCGGCGGTTTGGGCAGGCGGTCGGCGAGCCACTGCGGGTCGCGCCAGGCGCCGTCAGGTCCGACGAGCAGATGCGAGCGCACGCCGCGGCCGGCGACGATCAGCAGCGCCACCACCAGGAGCGCGAGCGCCTCGCGGTGGGTCACCGCGGCACCGCCGGCGTCAGAACGCGAAGGTCCAGTGCAACCGCCAGCGCATCTCTCGCCCGGCGAGAGGGCGCCCGCCGAGTACTGGACGCGGGTGCTCCAGGACGTTGAGGAACGCCACGCCCAGGTGTGTGCCGACGAGGCAGAAGCCCAGGTAGGCGTCGTGCAGGGTGTAAGCGTCCAGCGCGACGGGCGCGGCCAGGTACCACGGGTCCTCCATGGCGCCGCGATGCTCGACGAACCAGGCCGCCTCGAGGATGCCGTCTTCCCGGAAGAGGTGGTTCTCCCACATCGCGGCAAGCCGCCAGTCGCGGCGCGGCGGCAGC
>CAVOJU010000049.1:0-32281 GCA_963696315.1 uncultured Gammaproteobacteria bacterium | reverse complement strand
ATCATCGAGCATCCATGCCTGTCACAGATAAATTTCAGCTTTCCAAGATAGCAGCTGTAATCTGGATCAGGAAAGGAAGTTTCAGCCAGATTATTACCCCGAACAATCATATGCTGTAGTTGATCGAGGATCACAAATCTGGGTAAACATGCCATGGCCTACTCTCAAGTCAGAAAAAAAGGATTTTACTACGCTATTGATATTTACTTGATTTTTGATTAAAAAACCATAATGAATTCACATAGGTTCGACATTGGCGATAACTATGGCTACGGTGACCCTCAAAAATATACCTGCCAGCCTTTATAATCACGGCTCGTTTGCACCACAGAAATATAAATAGTGAAATTCTCTATTTGCGTTGAGCGCACATTGAGCCCACATGAGAGTAATGTTGCTGAACATTTGGCGATGGCAAAACAATTGAAGACCAAGACGGCAAATTATTTGCTGACTGATGAAGAGATTGATATGGCCAAGTCAACAGGCAGACCTTTACTGTTGCAGACATCGAATACCATTGCCTATCTCTACAGCAACAGCGAAAAATCCGCTCAAGCAGAACAATTGCTCATGCGTGAGCCGAGATGGATTGCTCCAAGTCTTTGGAAAAGTGAGTTTCGTAAGGTATTAGCACTTTATCTACGAAAAAATATTTTAACTTTCGATGAAATTTTGATGATTATCCATTTACCCCTTGCGCCTCAAAAATAAAGGCTGCCAGCTTGCATCTCCTTTGCCCGTTGAATGCAATATGGGCAAACTATTATTTGGACAATTTTTCTCAAATACCAACAACAACTCTTGGTTGCCATAACCTAATGGCGTAGTTTTTGAAACTTTCACCCCTAGGAGTCTGTCGGTCTTACTTTCATCCAGCATTATAGGGTTAGAATAGCTGAGAATTACTATTTACTGAAAAGGTAGGAATCCCCATCAGCAAGCGATTTATTAACATTAACCGAAACGAGGCTATCAACGTGCCAGGGAACTGCGAGGGTTGGTTGGATGAAAATAGTCTGGCTCGTTTTGTGGTGGAGATTATGGAGCAACTGGACACCGGCATGATAGAACAGGTATACAGAGGTGGTGGGAGTCCGCCGTATCCGCCAAAGATGATGCTGGCTCTGTTGTTTTACAGTTACGCCAAGGGCATCTTCTCCAGTCGTAAAATAGAGCTAGCGACTTATGAACTGATCCCCGTTCTATTTATAACCGGCGGCATGCATCCAGATCATGACAGTATCAATACCTTCCGCAAGCGGTTTCTGAAGGATCTATCTGACTTGTTTGTGAGGCTGTTACAGATAGCTCATGGCATGGGGGTACTAAAGCTGGGTGATATCAGCATGGATGGCACCAAGATCAAGGCCAACGCGAGCAAACACAAAGCCATGAGCTGGGAATATGCCTGCAAGTTGGAAGAACAACTGTGTAGCGAAGTCCAAGAACTCATCAGACGAGCCGAGTCGGAAAGCGGGCAAGGTCAGCAAGAAATTGATCTTCCAGCAGAATTACAACGGCGGGAAGTACGGCTGGACAAGATTAAAGAAGTCAAAGCCGAACTGGAACGGCGCGCTGCAGAGCGCTACACGCAGGAACAAGCCGAATACAAAGCTAAACTGAAACAGCGGGAAGAGAAAGAACAACAACGCGGTCGAAAGCAGGGTGGCAATGCGCCAAAAGCCCCCGAATCTGGCCCACGGGCCAAGGATCAAGCCAATTTTACCGACGGCGACTCGCGCATCATGCCAACCGCGAGCGGTTTTGAGCAGGCCTATAACGCACAGGCTTCAGTGGACATCACTACCATGTTGATTGTGGGTCAACACGTTAGCCAGAATACCAATGATAAACAAGAAGTCGCCCCCGCCTTACAAGTGCTTTCGCGCTTGCCGAACGCCCTCGGCAGCATCGCAAAAGCAGCTGCCGATAGTGGCTATTTCAGCAAAGATAACACCCAAAAATTCGAGAAAGCGAAAATTGAACCTTATTTGCCTAATGGCCGCCAACATCACAACCCTACGTTGGACGAACGTTTTGCCAAAGCACCTGATGCGCCGAAAGACCTTGATTCGGTTGAAGCGATGGCACACCGCATGAAGACCGAAGCGGGAAAAAAATTCTATGCCCAACGCAAATCTACCGTAGAACCCGTGTTTGGGATTATTAAAGAAGTCATGGGCTTTCGTCGGTTTATGTTACGTGGTTTGGACGCTGTGCAAGGCGAGTGGGTGCTGGTGTGTATGGCGTTCAATCTAAAGCGTCTTTGCGTCTTGAGTTTTGTGTAAGGGGGAAATAATACCCAAAAAAGATGTAATTTCGTTTGATCTGCATGTTTTTATGCTTTTTTGACACTGAGAGCAAGCGTGAACCTTAAGACCGACAGACTCCTAGCCTCAGGCAGTTACTTTCCACAACCGGTGCTGCGGGTAGAGATACCCAAAAGCGACGGCGGAATAAGGCCTTTGGGCATCCCCACAGTTGCTGATCGAATTGCACAAATGGTAGTCAAAACGCATCTGGAGCCGGAATTGGAAAAACATTTCCATCCTGATTCCTATGGCTATCGACCGGGCAAATCGGCACTGGATGCGGTGGGGATGGCGCGACAGCGCTGCTGGAAAAACGACTGGGTCCTCGATCTCGATATCAAAGGTTTCTTCGATAATATCGATCATGAGCTGATGATGCGAGCAGTGCGCGCACATACGGAAGAGAAATGGGTCCTTCTGTACATTGAACGGTGGCTTAAAGCCCCGATTGAAATGCCTGATGGTACCTGTAAACAGCCGCAGAAAGGGACGCCACAAGGGGGCGTTGCCAGTCCTTTGCTGGCGAATCTCTTTTTGCACTATGCATTCGACGAATGGATGAAGCGGGAAAACCCCGACATTCCCTTCGAACGTTATGCAGATGATGCAGTGTGCCATTGCAAGAGCGAAGCTCAGGCGGAACAACTGAAGCAATCGCTGGACGTACGAATGAAGGACGTTGGGTTGGAGCTCCATCCTGAGAAGACGAAGATTGTCTACTGTCAGGATGACGACCGACAAGGAGAGTATCCGAATACGGTATTTGATTTTCTGGGCTATGCGTTTCGCCCAAGACGGTCAAAGAACCGTTGGGGTAAATACTTTATCAACTTCAGTCCAGCGATCAGCAGTAAAGCAGCTAAGGCTATTCGGCGCACATCCCGAGGGTGGAGCTGGCCAAAGCGTAGCGACAAGAGCTTAGAAGATTTAGCCCGAATGTTTAATCCGATTATTCAAGGCTGGATCAACTACTACAGTCGTTATTATAAGTCAGCACTCTATCCGATCCTGAAATGTCTTGAGCGGCGCTTAGTTATTTGGGCGACGCGAAAATACAAACGCTTACGGCATCATAAAAGACGAGCAGCTCAGTGGTTGAATCGCATTGCGCGGAAACAGCCGAATCTGTTTGCTCACTGGAAATTGCTGTATGCAACGGCTGGACGATAGGAGCCGGATGAGCGGAGACGTTCACGTCCGGTTCTGTGAGCACCTGAGGGGGTGGTTCCCTCGGGTGACTCGACTTGTCGTCTGTTGCCAACAGGAAGCCGATGCCAAACGATTTCAGATAGACATGGAAGCCAGGCTCAAGCAGTTTGGCCTCGCCTTAGCGCCGGAGAAAACGCAACGGTTCGAATTTGGTCCGTTTGCGGTCAAACGCGCTAAAGCGCGCGGAGAGAAGGCGGCGACCTTTGATTTTCTAGGATTTACCCATTACTGTTCACGAACGCGAGACGGTAAACGCTTTCGGATGAAGCGGAAGACGATCGGCAAACGCCTGACGGCCAAGTTGAAAGCCTATCGGGCATGGCTCAAGAAAAACAGAAATCTGCCTACCGCCGAACTACTGAAACGGACCGCCAGCAAATTGCGGGGTCATTACGGCGACTATGGCGTCACCGATAACAGCCGAGGGATAAGCCTGTACTTTTATCAAGTGCAGCGCATTCTGCACAAATGGCTGAATCGACGAGGCCGGAGAAGGTGCTGTAGTTGGGCAAATTTTGCTCAACTGTTAGCGCGTTTTCCGCTGCCGAGGCCTCGACTCTTGGTGAACCTATTCTGAATCTGTGAATAAGGTTCTTAATGAGGAGCCGTGTGCGTAAATAGCGCCAGCACGGTTCTGAGAGGGGCTTGGTAACAATTGATGGGATGCACAAACTATTTGCAATCACGTAATAGCCGCGTGCGGCGAGGCGTTCCAGAAAAGCATGGCAAGTACGATGTTATTTTGTCGAAAGAAACCGGTCTACTCGACCGCAAATAGCCGGTGAGATCAAATTTAAAAAGGGTAAGAAATAGCCTATTTGTTTTAAAGATACCATTTGCTCTTTGTTCGTTTCTACTGCAGTTTTTGTATTGCTGCATAGCATAGATATGGTAATCTTGCTTGTAAATTTTTTGTTGCATTAAAGTAGAAGATGCACATTGTGTGCGAATCACTTTCCCTAAGATAGATATGGGAATTTAGGGCGCAATG
The DNA here is from genome assembly GCA_963696315.1 of uncultured Gammaproteobacteria bacterium. Taxonomy (GTDB): domain Bacteria; phylum Pseudomonadota; class Gammaproteobacteria; order Methylococcales; family Methylomonadaceae; genus CAWKEY01. The sequence goes on along the minus strand of CAVOJU010000049.1, from coordinate 27,766 downwards.
GAACGTAAAAAAGACTAGCGGGGGGATTTGAACAGAAACTTGGTTTCAAAATAGCCTATCTTCTTAAATAGCATCACTGCCACAGCTTCTTAATCCTTGCCGGATTGGGAGCTGAGTAAAGTACGGTGTATTGGATGTACCAGGCGGTTAGAAACCCCCATACCGAATACCCCTCTGAATTCACCTCTATGGAACCCAACAAAACCAGGGCTTCTGGCTAGGCGGTTTTGCCATACTGTAAACACTTGTTTGAGGTATGGCCTTCTGACACACTCCCGTTTCAGATACAGCTATGTAAAAATGGGGATACTACAGCAATAATGACAATCCAAGGCAGATCGATCCCCATATTGTTGCCAAAAGTCGGCAGGTTTAATAATTGGATAGGTGCTTGCTAAAGCGAGTAAATCCTTGTCGTCAGTCACTAGATAATTTGCTTTTGATGCCAGCAATGTTCCAAGAATAGGTTGATCGGCTTCATCACGCAATAACGGATCTGAAGTTTGTGCTGGCTCTACTAGATCAGCAAGAAAAGCCAAGCTATCAACAAAATCCCGGATTTCCACGCTAGACCAGCCCAGTCGATGATTCAGCCTTGGCAGAACCCGGTGCAATTCGTCCAGGATATATTGGGAAAGGATGACGTCTAAACTGCCGCTTCGCCAAGCCGACACGATTTTCCCAGGGATTGAATTGGGATAGGCAATTCCAGAAAGTAAAACATTGGTATCCAGAACGATACAAGTTTGCGCCATGGCCGCAATCAAGAATGTCTGATGTCTGAGACAATGGTATCGATTTCATCCATACCTTCTTCCTGTGGGATAGTTGCATACGTCTCCGCGATACGTTGACTTAGCGTGTCAAATCGATCCTTGAATCGGCGTATTCGATCAAATAATTGGGCATCAACCAGAGCTGCCACCGGCTTTCCGTCTTTTTTGATCAAAATCGAGTCGTGGCGGTATTGCACTTGATTGAGCATTTCCCCTAAGTTTTGCCGGAATGCGACAGCGTTTACTTCATTAATCATAATGTCTCTCCTGTTTAAAACTAATGATCATACTGATTAATATGACTTGTAATCTCAATTAGAGTTTCAGCCTATTTATTGACGTTAAATAAACAAGAGTTTTTTTAACGTTTCACCTCGCACCCCAAAAAATGCCTTTTAGGCGTCAAAAAACCGCCCAAAAACGTTAAATAACTAAGTAAAAAAAGTAAACCTGTGCTAAAGTTAAATAAACATAGGTTAAATAATAAGCCCACCCGCCATGTCGAACCCAAAACCTGAAGTTTCCAGCGCTGTCGAATTTTCTAGCCCGGATGCTTGGCGTTTAGCAATGTTTTTGAACAGGGTTGGGCGCTTGAATTTTCGAAGCCACACGGTGCATGCTGATGAAACGCAGCGGATGCGCGCAGCGGCAGATAGCGTTCGGAAGCCGTTAACCAATAGCCGTTATTCATTAAGGTAATCGCCCCTATGAAAATAGGCTATGCCCGGGTATCCACTAACGACCAGGACACGCAGCTGCAGATTGATGCGCTCACTGCGGCCGGTTGCGAACGCCTTTATCAAGAAAAGCAATCCGGTGCCAAACAGGACCGCCCGGAATTACAGCAGTGTCTGAAGTCGCTCAGGGCAGGGGATTGTTTAATCGTCTGGAAACTGGATCGCCTGGGCCGCAGTTTGCACCATCTCATTGAGGTGATTAAGGATCTGGAAAACCGCCAGATGGGTTTTCAATCGCTCACGGAAAACATCGATACCACCAGTCCCACCGGCAAGTTGATCTTTCACCTTTTCGGTTCACTCGCCGAATTCGAGAGAGGCTTGATCCGGGAGCGGGTGAACGCAGGATTGGCCGCCGCCAAAAGCAAAGGCCAAAAGTTTGGCCGGCCCGAAGCGCTTGGTGAAAAAGACAAAGCTCTGGCGTTAGCGATGTTCAACGGCGGCGCTACCAAAATAGCCATTGCCCGGCATTTTAAGGTGACCCGGCAAACCATCTATACCTTATTAAAAGACTACGACACCTGAGCCAGGCCACAGAGGGTTAAAAACCGAGGCGACACATGCATCACATTTACCTGGAACGACATGATGCCGAAAACAACCTGCACCGCTTTTATCAGTTGTGGGTGACACCTGGCCTGCTCGAAGACTGGTCGTTGGTTAAGAAATGGGGCAGGGCAGGTTCACCGGGCACGGTCAGAAAAGACTGGTTTACGACCGAAGCAGAGGCCCTCATCGCCGGGCAAAAGGTGCGTGACGCCAAGTACCAAAAAGGCTATCACGCCAAATTAGAGCAAATGACAAAATAAACGGCGAAAATGGTTAAGGTGCCGAGACGGCGAAAGCGTAGGACTTCTGGGCTGTTACTCATTGGGTTTCTGATAGGTCTATTTAGAAAAACGTGCTGCGGGCTAATTCAATTTCATCGGAAATACCCTCAATTTCCAGCACTTCAGTGTCAGGTGCAAGGCCCAATTTGGCAAACGAGGGTACCAGGGAGCAATCAACCCGGCAGGCGGGATGGTCGGTTCCTGCGATGCTTTGAAAAAAAGCAACTTGCACGATGTCCACATAGTCTGCCCTGGCTCCTGAATCTTATTGGAAATTAATATATTCATAGACAACAGGTTTGAGATTTTCGGAAAAATCCCAGACATCCATAATGAGCTTGCCGACTGCAGGATGGGCTTTTTCCAGTAATTTTGCCATGCGTGTAGGACTGTCTCTAAATTCAGGGATGTTCTCAGCCAGGGTCAGAATCGGCAGTTTGCCTATTTGATGGATAAGCCCGGCCAGCATGGCTTCGTCGGCGTTCAGATGCGGAGTAAAAGCGGTCAGCGCGCGGCTGATAGCGGAAATATTGACGCTTTGTTCCCAGGTTTGTCTAAACAGGGTTTCCAGCAGTTTACTTGACGGATGAAACATCTGTTGCATGACTAGTAGACAGTCATTATAAAACAGATTGATAGGATACAATTTTAAACTATACTGTCAAGCATAGACTAACGATACCTGAGGTTTGTCCATGCCAGCTATCAAATATAAAGTGACTCTAACGGACGATGAAATCCAGAACTTGGAAACGCTGATACGCAAAGGAAAAGGCTCATCTCGAAGCCATACACGAGCACGTATTCTGCTAAAAGCCGCCGCCGGTTTCCAAGATCAAGCCATCATTGAAGCGCTGAATGTTTCGCCCTCAATGGTGTACAAAACCCGCCAGCGGTGTGTCGAAGAAGGTCCGGAAGTCGCGCTGAAAGACCGCCCGCGCCCCGGAAAGGCACCTAAACTGACGGAGAAGCAAGCCGCCCATGTGATTGCGCTGGCTTGCAGCGATGCACCGGCAGGCCATGATCACTGGACATTACGCCTGTTAGCCGGCAAAGTCGTGGAATTGTCCTATGCAGAAAGCTGTAGCTATGAAACCATTCGCCAGCTTTTAAAAAAACACCCTCAAACCCTGGCAAAAGCAGGAATGGTGTATTCCAGAGGTGAGCTCTGATTTTGTTGCCGCCATGGAAGATGTGCTGGATCTTTACGAAGAGCCCTATGATCCAAAACGGCCGCTGGTTTGTTTTGACGAAAGTCCCAAGCAACTCATCGCTGAGGTTCGCGAACCGCTTCCAGCCGAACCAGGGTCGCCCGCGCGTTATGATACCGAATATGAACGTAAAGGTGTTTGCGATGTAATGATGATCTGTGAACCTAAGCGTGGTTTTCGCCAAGTAGACATCACTGATCGACGCACCAAAATTGAATTTGCCCACTCTATGAAGCACATTGCAGAGCTGTATCCCGATGCGTCTGTTATCCGCGTGGTGCTTGACAATCTCAATACCCATAAACCCGCGTCCTTATATGAAGCCTTTCCCGCCGAACAGGCGCGGGAGTTGGTTCGAAGATTGGAGTTCCACTATACCCCAAAACATGGCAGTTGGTTGAATATGGCAGAAATCGAACTGGCGGTATTGTCGAACAGTTGCTTGTCGCAGCGCATGCCTGACAAAGACACTTTGCGTCGCGAGATTGAAGCCAATGTGCAAGAACGTAATGTACAGGCTAAGCCGGTCAATTGGCGATTCACTACTCAAGACGCACGACGTAAACTGGCTCGGCTATATCCTGCTGTTTCATCATGACTGGCTACTAGGCTGGTTACCAGGCTGCGCACGGTATTGTTGCCGAGCCTGGCAACCGCCATTTGTATATTGTTAATTTCTGTTGAGCCCCGGTAGAGCGGACTGTTTGCTACGTGAATAAGCCGGGTAGATAAGGCGGCATCCGTTATTATCAAGGCGGATAATTCCTGAGCCGATGCATCGCCTTTGGCAACAGCGTTTCTTACCTTGATGGCGACATCGGGCAAGGTAGGCAAGACTAGGCGGTTGGCATCCAGTTCTTTTTGAACATGATCAAGGAAGCCCTGAACGGAAGTGAATTGCATTGTGGTGAAAATCTCGGTTTTATGCTGAAATCAATTATAGCGTTAGTAAGGTGATTTTGTCTTGAGGCGAGTCCTTTAACTTTAGCTGATAAGCATGAGATTTCGAAACTTGTAAAACGATGAGCATTTTACAAGTCTGCTGGTGAGTTTGCGCCAGTAATACTTTGCCAACCTCCTGTTCCGTGCCGGCGTCAGCATGCTCATCGATAATGACGGCATTGGCTTTGGGCGGAACTTGCGTGGTGCATTCGGCAAGAAACATTTCTCTTTTGGTTTTGCCCAGGTAGTGGGTGCGCGCGATAATTTCCTGGGTGCTAATAAACAAAAGGCTCTAAAGTTCCATAGAAATTTGCTGAGTACCTTATTCAACAAGGCTTTCAGATTGTTTTCAACTTCTCAACAATAATCCGTTCTGACCGTGTAATTTTTAGGAGATCTAAACTTCCAGACTTTTTCGTTCCAAGAATAAAGAGCTTGTGTTAGATATAGGCCGACGTAGAGGCTCATGGAGCAACGCAAATTCAGTGTATAGGCCCAATGGCATCATTAGCTTGTCCGCGTGCCCCACATTTGTGGTGGCTTATAAAGTTTGTGGAACTTTAGAGCCTTTTGTTTATTCAATACCTTCGCCAAAAATCATGCTGCTTTCGCATGAATTCGACCGATTTCTGCGGCTTGGAAAATTCTATCATCAATATAAAACCCATCTGCATTTTTGCCGAGCGAATTAATAATGCGGCGCGTGTATTTTCGCGCCCTGAAGATGGTTTTTAAGTCCAGCATACTGCCCCTGTTTACGCCCTCGATTTTGGCTGACAAGAGCTGCGAAAAGGTCACCATAAAGAGGGCAAAGTTAGCGGCATTGTTGACTTGCGTTGCTTTGACATTCATAAAATCTTCGAGCCCCCAGTATTGCTTGGCATCGCGAAAGTTAAACTCGATTTGAAAACGCAAGGCGTAATAATCAATCAACGTTTCGCTGGCCAAGTTCAGGTCATCACTAAACAACAACACCTTCGCGGTTCGCCCTGTTTTCAGATTGGTTTTTACGATAATGACAACATTCAGCAATTCGGGAAAGTTTTTGTGCCAAACCTTCGCCTGGTAGACGCGGGTTCGGATGTTTTTTTCCATAGTTTCCATTTTTAGATGGTCAGCCGTCAGCGTTTCCACGGTTAGTTTTTCACCATATTTACGGGGCTTGCCCTTGCCCGAATACGCCCCGGCATAGGGGAAATACAGCTTTGAATCATGGCGCAGCTTACAAATCAGATGCAGTCCTGCTTGTTTAACCGCTTGCAGGCTGGCATTGTTACCCAAAGCACCATCATACACGAAGTAGACGATGCCTAAGTCCAGGCCTATCAGGGTCAAGGCTGAACGGATGCAGCCTTGCAACTGCGTCTGGAAAGGCGACAGCGCCACCTCCTTTCTGTTTTTGTTAAGGCTGCCTTTGGGCCTGCCGACGGCCTGTCCTTTTGTCTTGACAGCTTTGGGTGCACTTTTTTGCACGTCCCTGCGCACCAGCTGCTCGGTGATTAAAGGATAAGCGGCACGCGTTTCAACGTGTAGCAAGGATAGGTTTAAAAAGCACAGGCCAGGGAGCGCCTTGTTGTAAATGGATGAAAAAAAATTCCCAGCCCATGCGTTTGTTTCCCTGATTTGGTCACCATGACCTCGTCACCGATGAGCAACCATGTTCCTTTTGTTTCCAGTGTGTGCGGTTTTACCAGTTGCCAACGCAACAGCGGCCAGTCTATTTTTTCTTTAAAAAAACGTTGTACCGTCCGATAACTGCCGCCTTTTTCAGTCCAGCGGGATATGCCCAGCATGGTGACTCGCCCGGTCATCGCCAACACGGCTTCAACGACCAGGCTTAGCTGCTTGAATGTACGAGGCGCCAGCGTTGGGCTCAGGATGCTAAGTGTTGTGATGATTTCGTCCATGATCGGATTGGGCCAGTGGTGCTTGGTTTAAGAGTCCTGTATTCTACCTTTTTTGCGCATTTCTTGTCTCATTGGCAAAGAATCAGTCTTGTTTTTTGGCGAAGGTATTGTTATTAGCACCCTATATTTAAGGTGACTAAAACATACCGGAGCAAATGTGCTTAGGGCACAAGCATGAAATAGATAATGTAATTTTGTAAGACTTGACCTTGTGACCCCGGTATGTGTTCTGGTTGAAGTCAAGCCTCTCCTTACTAGCACTGTTCATCTCATACGTAATGGACAGCTGTTATTGCTCTATGTTTGGAAATGCTTACCCATTAAAAAGATGCCTTAGTAACTAATATCAGACTTGAAGAAATATCTATGCCTATAACTTGGAATCCCCCCCTGGTTCTACTTTCTATTCTGGTAGCCATTTTCGGCTCTTTTACAGCTCTCATCCATGTCAAGCGCATGCGAGAAAGCACTGGCCGGAGAGAAGCCGTTTGGATGATATCGGGGGGTATTAGCCTCGGCCTTGTGATCTGGGCGATGCATTTCATCGGCATGCTAGCATTTCATTTGCCAATTCCTGTTTCCTACGATCTCAAATTGACCTTATTTTCTGGTTTTCCTTCAGTGATTGCGGGAATACTAGGGTTCTATTTATTGCGTGCGGAGAAAATGCACTTGGGTCGAATTGGCGTCGGTGGTTTGATCATGGGTTTGGGCATTGCCACCATGCACTATACCGGGATGGCGGCTTTGAAGATGTCGCCGCCTATCATTTATGACCCCCTTATTTTTACAGTTTCAGCAGGGGTTGCAGTATTGGCTTCCTATGGTGCCATTCTTGTGGTTTATGCAGGAGAAAAATTTCAACTAAATCCCTTGATATATTATGGCCTAGGGGGCTTGGTAATGGGGTTAGCTATTTCCGGCATGCACTATACGGCCATGGCTGGCACCCATTTTTCGGTTGGCAGCATCTGTCTTGACGGCCCTTCCCGAATTAATCCGATCTTGCTGACGCTATTCGTTTTACTCTGCATTTTTTTCTTGCTCGGCACAGGAATTTTAGCCAGTTTTTTTGATCGCCGTTTTGTTCGGCAAGCTTCGCAGGATCTGGCAGAACTGCAGAAGCTCAATGGGGAACTAGAAGAGCGGACCAGAAAGCTTAATGATAGCTCAGCGCGCATCCATGCAATTCTCGATACCGTGGTTGATGGCATTATCACCATCAATGAGCGCGGCACCGTTGAGAAGCTTAATTCGGCCGCCGAGCGCATTTTCGGCTATACCGCTGCCGAGCTAATCGGCCGCAACATCAACATGTTGATGCCGGAGCCGTATCACAGTGAACACGATGGTTACCTGCAAAACTTCATGACCAGCGGCGAGAAAAAAATTATCGGCATAGGGCGTGAGGTGGTTGGCCGCCGTAAAGATGGAGCAACTTTTCCGATGGATCTGGCTGTTTCCGAAATGCAGCTTGCCGGAAATCGGATGTTTACCGGCATTGTGCGCGATATTACCGAGCGTAATCAAACGAATCGGGCGAGGCGCGAAAATGAAGCCCGTTTGGCCGGTATTCTAGACAATGTGCTGGACGGCATCATCACTATTGGCGAACGAGGAACCGTAGAATCGTTTAACAAATCGGCCGAGAAAATTTTTCTTTATTCTGCCGATGAGGTAATCGGGCACAACGTCAACATGCTGATGCCGGAACCGTATCAGAGTGAGCACGATGGTTACCTGCGAAACTTCATGACCAGTGGCGAGAAAAAAATTATCGGCATAGGGCGTGAGGTGGTTGGCCGCCGTAAAGACGGAACAACCTTCCCGATGGATCTGGCAGTTTCCGAAATGCAGCTCTCAGGCAGGAAGATGTTTACCGGCATTGTGCGCGATATTACGGAGCGCAAGCAGATGGAGCGCATGAAAAGCGAATTCGTCTCAACCGTCAGCCACGAATTGCGCACGCCGCTGACCTCGATTCGGGGAGCATTGGGCTTGGTGCTTGGCAAGTTCGCCAGCGGCCTGCCCGACAAAACCCGTCAACTCCTGGAGACAGCAAACCGCAACAGCGAACGATTGACCCTCCTGATCAACGATATTCTTGATCTGGAAAAAATCGAGTCGGGCCGGCTGGAGTTTGAGTTTAAGGCGCTTGATCTGGTGGCTATCGCGCATCAAGCGATCGTCGCTAACGAGGGCTATGGCCAGCAACACGAAGTGCATTTACAACTGGTCGATGCACCTGAAAGTGCGATCGTCTGGGGGGATGAGCATCGCCTGCTGCAGGTTTTCGCAAACCTGATTTCCAATGCAGTCAAATATTCTTCCCCTCTCGGCATGGTAGAAGTGTCGGTGAGTAGGCGTGATGGCCACTTCCGAGTTAGCGTAAGAAACTACGGCCGCGGCATCCCCGCAGAATTCAGAAATCGAATCTTTCAGCGCTTTGCCCAAGCCGACAGTTCGGATACACGGGAAAAGGGTGGCACCGGACTTGGTCTCTCCATCACCAAAGCTATTGTGGAACGCCATGGTGGCAACATCGACTTCAACAGTGAGGAAGGTGCGTGTACTGAATTCTTTTTCGACCTGCCAGAATGGCAAGAAGTCATCGAACAGGTGCCATCAGAAGACACCCGACCGCATATGCTGATTTGCGAAGACAACCCGGACGTGGCGATGGTGCTGTCCGAATTGTTGGAACAGGAGGGTGTGATTAGTGACCGAGTGGCGACTGCAACTGCAGCTCTTACTATGCTCAAACAGAAGCACTATCGAGGCCTGTTGCTCGATCTCGGTCTTCCTGATATGGATGGCTTGACGCTAATCCAAAAGCTGCGTAGCGACGAGATGACCCGTAACCTGCCGATTATTGTGGTGACGGGACGCACCCGCGAGGATACGAAAACCTGGGATGGAGAGGCGCTGGCAGTGCTCGACTGGCTGCAGAAACCGATTGACCGCGATTGTTTGAGTAGGGCACTCAATCATGTAATGCATAACTACAGTCGTCCCCGTATCCTCCATGTGGAAGATAATATCGACGTGGTTCAGGTCACCCAGGCACTCCTCGAGGAAGATGCAGACTATACCTATGCGTCTTCACTGGCGATGGCACGCTATGAGCTTGAGAATAATCACTTCGATCTGCTACTGCTCGATCTCACCTTGCCAGATGGATCAGGTCTCGAATTGCTCGATGCTCTCAGCCCGGATACTAAAGTAATCGTATTTTCCGGCCTGGATCCGAACCTTGCGCTCAAGCAGCATGTCTCGGCCACGCTGACCAAGGCCTCGACCAGCAATAAACAACTGCTCGCCACCATCAAACAGGTCATCAACCAGGAGAAAAATTAAACCCATGAATGAACTACTGAAAATCATGTACGTGGACGACGAAGCCGATATTCGAACCATCATCCAGTTTGCGCTGGAAGACGAGCAAGACTTCGAGCTAAGAATTTGCGCTTCCGGCCAGGAAGCTTTGGAAGCTTTAGGCGGCTATCGACCCGATCTCGTGCTACTGGATGTGATGATGCCAGGCATGGATGGCCCGACGACATTACAGCGGCTGCGTGAGCAGTCCGATTGGGCACGGCTGCCTATCGCCTTCGTCACCGCCAAGGTACAACCGCAAGAGGTCGCACATTTGAAGGCAATAGGAGCCATTGATGTAATCGCCAAGCCGTTCGACCCTATGTCTTTGGCCGATCAGGTGCGCGATATTTGGAAAAGCATCGCACATGTCTGAAAAGAAACAACCGAACAAGTTAGCGAAGCTGGGTACACTTCGCGCAGCTTTCGTCGCTGCATTACCTGAACGTCTGCAAGCTATTGAGGCATGCTGGCGGACAGCATGCGCAGCCAAAGTCTGGGGAAACGCACACAACGAATTGACTCATTTGGCCCACTCGCTGGCGGGTTCTGCTGGAACCTTTGGGTTTCGACGCTTAGGCGAGCAGGCAAAGGCGCTTGAGGAGATTTTGGTTCTAATATCTCGATCTACTAACCAGCATAATTTCCAACAGGAAACACGAATTACCGAGCTGGTCAATGCACTGCGCAGCTCAGCTCTGACTGGGCCGGATGAAGGTGGGGAAGCTTTTTTTGTTGACGCGTCCGCTAATTCGGATGTCATGATAATGCCCACTAATCATCGTATTGTATTAATCGAAGACGATGCTCTCCTGGCTCAAGAGATGGCAACGCAATTGAGCATGTTCGGATGGGATTTAAGTGTCTTTTCCAATGCCACAGACGCCCTCACAGCAATAAAAGAGCCCTGGCCAGCAGCAGTGATTATTGACCTGATGTTGCCCGAAGGCCCTCTGGCTGGCCTCGATCTAATGGAGAAAATCCAGTCCCATTGTGGCGTAACAGTTCCTCATGTAGTCGTTTCCACCTGCAACGACTGGGAATCTCGCTTGACCGCCGTTCGCTCAGGAGCAGCTGCCTATCTAGTCAAGCCAGTCGATATCGCTGTCCTGGAGGAACAACTTGAATACATCACCAACTGCAGCATCCAAGATCCTTATAGAGTGCTGTTGTTAGACGATGACGAAATGCTAGTGGATCATTATGTCCAAACATTGACAGCAGCAGGCATGGACGCGATCGCGATTACTAGACCATCCCAGCTATTGGCGGCTATAGCGGAGCATCAGCCGGAAATAGTTGTATTGGATCTTTATATGCCGGAATGTAACGGCATCGAAGCGTTGAAAGTCATTCGTCAGGAACCTCAATTCTACAGCCTGCCAGTTGTCTTCTTGTCCACGGAATCAGGCCTAGCACTGCAGCAGAATGCCATGCAGATCGGTGCAGAGGATTTCCTGCAAAAACCCATTTCCGAGACCAACCTTATCATGGCTGTATCCATCCGTGCTCAGCGCTTTCGAACGCTAACTGAGCTCATTCGCCAAGACAGCCTGACTGGTCTTCTTAATCGTATTTCCTTCAAGTTGCAGATGGAAGTCGAAGTCAACCGGGCACAGCGCTCGAACGAGCCCCTGTCTCTGGCCATGCTGGATATCGATCATTTCAAAAAAGTCAATGATACCTATGGTCACCTTCAGGGCGACAGAGTAATCAAGAGCCTGGCGCAACTGCTGCGCAAACGGCTACGCAAGTCGGACATCAAAGGCCGTTATGGTGGAGAGGAATTTGTAATTGCAATGCCCAACACACCGTCAACACTGGCGGTAAAAATTCTGGATGAATTGCGCGAAAGTTTTGGTAAATTGAAATTTGAAACCCCTCAAAGTGAATTTTCCTGCACTTTTAGTTGCGGTGTGGCCGCTGTTCCCCCGATGGAGAGCTCAATAAGTCTGATCAAACTTGCCGATGATGCGCTCTATCATGCCAAGTATACGGGTCGCAACCGAGTCGAATTGAACATAAGGCCGGTTATGAAAGTGTTGGATAGCATCCGACCTGCCGAGGAATATAGGCAGAAATGACCCAAAGGACCTATAAGGCGGCCAGATTGATTCTCAGGAGCTTGGTAAATAATTCGATGAATCGAAAATGTGCTTGTGTGCTCGAAGATTGTTGACAATAATTGCCAATTATACATTTTGGCGGGAGGCTGGTTTGGGTCGCTATGTAAAGCTATACATAACCACCCTTATCGGACATTTACAAGTATTTGTGAAATGCAAATATCCAAATGCCTTAAGTCGCATCCATGTGCGATAGAACCATATAATTTAAGTGGGGTGGACGGTTAGCTCCACCTGAGTCTACATGTTGTTGTGAGAGCATTTAATGACATTGCCCGATGACAGCCTTGCTTGATCTTACGAGCGAAGATGCGTGGCGGTTAATTACTGCTTGTCGTGGTTGGTGGAGCTAACCGTCCATCCCGCTAATTTAATAACCATAATCAATATCTTAAATTAAAGTAGGGAGAATATATGAATGGCTGCGTTGGTGTTATTTTATGATATATACCCCTCCCTTATATTTTTACATATTAAATTCAGACTGTGATGAATAACATCCATAATCGTTTCTTTATCATTCTGGTTTATAGTCTATTTTTTATAGGACAGCCTCGTGAAGTCATTGCTGAAGATTGGATCTACATAGTACGCCCGGGCGATAATTTGTGGAATTTGAGCGAGCAATATTTGATCGATATGTCTTATTGGCAACGATTACGTCAGCTAAATAACGTTGTTGATCCTTTACATATTCCTCCCGGCACAAAATTACGGGTTCCAGTCAGTTGGATTAACAAGTTTCCTATTATTGCAAGAGTGAACAACATTCACGGTCAAGCCGAACTCATCGATGCAGATAGTGGCAAAATAACTCCATTGGCTGCCGGGACTTTTGTGTTCATGGAAGAAACTGTGCAAACCAAGGCAGATTCCACGTTGGTATTGGAATTTGTCGATGGTTCAACTCTATTATTACAGCCTGAGAGCCGCTTGAAGCTTGATTATTTAAGTATTTATGGCAAGACCGGCATGGTAGATACCCAGATACATCTAAACCATGGCCGTGTGGAGACGCAGGTAGAAAAAAAGAGAGGCCCGGCCAGCCGATTCGAAATTTCCACGCCGGCCGGAGTAACTTCTGTTCGCGGCACAGACTATCGTGTTAGTGCAGAACCGACTTCGAATAAGTCGCATACCGAAGTGCTTGAAGGACTGGTAAGAGTTAGCAGTGCCGGTAAAACGGAATTGATTTCTGGAGGATACGGTACGATTTCTTCTACTCATGAACCGCTAAGCCGTCCCATCGAATTATTGGCTGCTGTCGATACACAATCGATTCCGGATGTGTTTGACCGGGTGCCGATTCAATTCGCATTTCCATCCGATCCAGGAATAAAAGGATATAGACTGCAAATTGCCAAGAATCAATCGTTCGATACGGTGGTGTTTGACCGGAAATATGCAACGAATCAAATCCGTGGCCCGGAATTGCCGGATGGTGACTATTACAGTCATATCCGCCCTATCGATGAACACGGCCTTGAAGGGCAGAATGCCGGGCATTTTTTCAAAATTAATGCTAAACCGGAAGCGCCATTTTTACAGGAGCCCAAGCCGGATGCCGGTTTAATAGAAGAAACCCCGGTCTTCGTATGGGCGCGGCAAGCCGGTATTCAAAAATACCATTTCCAGCTTGCCAGAGATAGCAAATTTACTGATCTTGTTGTTGATTTGCCTAATCTAGCGGATGCCAATCTGAATAGCGGTTATAAACTCGAGCTGAAACAGTATTTCTGGCATGTAGCCAGTATCAGTGACGTTGAAGGCCAAGGTCCTTACAGTGATGCTCAAACTTTCAAACGTTTAAAACCGCCACCTCAAGCCGAAGAGCCGGCGATTAGCGATACTTCCATCGTACTTCGTTGGCCGGCGGATTTACCGGATGTGAAATATCATTTCCAGATGGCAAAAGATGAGGCATTCAAGGAACTTCTGATTGATAAGCATACGTCTGAGCCAACACTAACAATTGAGCGGCCGGAAGGTGGCGAGTATTTTATCAGGGTAAGCACTGCTTATCCCGATGGCTTCGTGGGGCCGTTCGGCAAACCACAGATCATTGACGTACCGGGCTCCGGCTATTATTGGTGGTTACTGACCTTGTTGCCATTGGCTTTATTAGCATTGTAGGTTGTTTGTGAGGTTATCCAAGGCACTTTCCTGTATTGGTCTGTATAAACTTCTATTGATAGTGTGCTTGCTGATTCTTGCGTTAGTTTTGCAGAAAATGGAGCTGTTAAAACATTGGGATAACCTCATTTTCGACGCTGAATTGATGATGTTCTCGCGACCCGCCAATGAGGATATTGTCATTATCGCCATCGATGAATATAGCTTGAAAAAGCAAGGAAAATGGCCATGGTCTCGTCGCACACATGCTGAGTTAATTAACTTGTTGACGGCAACCGAGGTTCGGGCAATAGGCCTGGATATTATTTTTGCCGAGCCTGACCTGAATGATCCTGAAGCTGATCAGGAGCTTGTTAAAGCTGTTCGAAACAATGGGCGCATCATTTTGCCCGTTTCCCCCGAAATGTCCAATTCTGACGGGATTCCGCGAATTACTTTGCCTTGGCAGGAATTAGCGAATGCTGCTGCCGGCTTGGGACACGTTGATGTCGAAATCGACAACGATGGCATGCTCCGTAGCGCTTATCTGACAGCGGGTATGAGAGGAATGTATTGGCCATCTTTTGCCCTGGCATTATTAACGCTTGATAAACAGAACAGACAGCACTACTTGAAGGGAGCGCGTAATCCTGATGCAAAGTTTTCGCCAGATGTCTGGCATCGCGATTTTCGCATCGAAGTGCCTTTCGCAGCCTCTGCCCGGCATTTCAATCAGGTTTCTTATGCGGATGTATTGTCAGATCCAAATTTAAGGACCGGTTTGCGCGGTAAGACTATTTTGGTGGGAATGGCGGCAACGGGTTTGGCTCAGATGTTTACGACTCCGATGTATAAAAGTTCCGGATTAATAAGTGGCATGGAAGTTAATGCAAATGTACTTGATGTGTTGCTTAAAGATCTCTCCATACAGACCGTCAATAGAACATGGGGCATGATTTTAACGGGTTTCTTAGTATTTGCTCCTTTGGTCGGCTACAACCTCTTTTTTCCCCGTCATGCATTGCTAATCAGCTTGTTATTTTCCGGATTGACAATAGGCTTGAGTGCCGGGCTGCTGAGAAGTCTGCATTACTGGTATGGACCGATGCCCGTATTATTGGTGTTGGCAATCAGTTATCTGCTTTGGAATTGGCAGCGACTTCAATTTTTTACTAAGTCGTTATTTGAAGAAAGGCAATTAGCTAAAGCGACTTTAAATTCTATTACGGATGCGGTAATTACAACCAATGCTAAAGGTCTGTGTGTCTATATGAATCCTGCAGCGGAGAAGCTTACAGGTTTTTCACTCGAAACAGCACAGAATTTACGCATCGATTCTGTAGTTAGATTTACCAATAGTGAAGATAAAAATACTGAAAATCATTTAAACGATTTTATCCTTAGTTTATTGAATGGCCAAACTGTTAAGGAAATAGTGCCGAAATATATCATTAACAATTCAGGTGTTGAGTATGCCGTACAAATTAATGCCAGTCCCATAAAGGGAGAATCGGATGAGATTACAGGTACGGTCTTTGTTTTTAGCGATATCACAGAAAATTTGCAGATTAGCAAGGAAATTTCTCATCTTGCTATGCATGATTCGTTGACCGGATTAGCTAACCGGGTACTTTTTAATGAGCAGATTGAAAAAGCAATAGCATCCTGTAATCGGCAAGGAAATTATTTGGCGGTACTTTTTATTGATCTGGACGCTTTTAAAAAAGTTAATGATGGTATGGGGCACGCTGTGGGTGACTTATTGCTCATCGATGTGGCCGCAAGGTTGCTTGCCAATATGCGCCAGGTTGATACCGTGGCTCGCTGGGGTGGAGACGAATTCGTTGTTTTGCTGAATCAGTTGCCATTGGAAGAAAATATCACCGGCGTTGTCGTCAAGATTTTGGAACGTTTAGCCCAGCCGTTTTATTTTGAGGGACTGACTATTTATGTGACGGCCAGTATAGGAATTAGTATCTTTCCTAAAGACGGATTATCAGCCGAAGAACTATTGGCTCACGCTGATGCCGCCATGTTTCAGGTGAAAGAAAACGGCCGTAATAACTTTAGTTTTTTCAGTAGTGGTTTTAATAAGTCGGCTAAACAGCGGCTAGTCATGGAAAAAGAAATGTATTGCGCGTTAGATGAAGGCCATTTTGAAGTTTATTATCAACCCCAGGTAGAGCTGAAAACAAACAAGATTATTGGCGCTGAAGCCTTATTGCGATGGAATCATCCGCACGAAGGTATTATTTCGCCCGATGCATTTATTCCCCTGGCTGAAGAAACCGGATTAATTAATCAAATCGGAGATTGGGTGCTCCAAACTGTATGCAAACAACTCAGTGTCTGGCAAAAACAAGGCTTACCGGAAATTAGTGTTGCAGTTAATCTTTCTCCACGCCAATTCATGCAATATAACCTGTGCGACAAAATTAGTCAGGCACTTAAGGATAATAATGTAGAAGCCTGCTTTCTAAAAGTTGAAATTACTGAGAGTCTGATGATAAAAAATGTCGATAAGGTTGCTACAATGCTTTGGGATATTCAAGCATTAGGTGTATGCATTGCTATCGATGATTTTGGCACCGGCTATTCGTCGTTGAGTGTACTTAAGAATTTTCCTATTTTTCAATTGAAAATCGATAAATCGTTTATTAACCATTTGGGCACCAATCCCGATGATGCCAATATTGCGCATTCAATTATTATGTTAGGGCATACTATGAGCATGAATGTTGTTGCAGAGGGTGTTGAAAATCAGACGCAGCTTAAATATCTTTTAGAGTGGAATTGCGATATTATTCAAGGTTATTATTTTAGCCGTCCACTAACTTCTGCTAGAATGACGGAACTTCTAAAGCAAGGCGAGTTTACTCCTATGGAGCAATGATCGTTGATAAATTTAACGAGCCGACAGAAACAGGTGTTATTGAGCTATCAAACGTCAGTGAAAATTTATGTTAAAAAGAGCGGCATGCATTGAAAGTATACTCTGCGCGGTCACAATTGCGGATTTTAAAAGGGTGCGGCCTAAACTTGATGTCATTTCTAGAATTATGCTATAACACGCTGAAAATAAATTACGATGGTTATTTCAGTCATGGCAAAGATCATTGCACGTCAGGGAAACGAACTGACGATACAGGTTAAAGTCACTATAGAAGGCTCACTTTTAGATGCCGAAAATATGATTCAAAACGCTTGTAACGAAGTGGGGCTTTTAGCGACCGAGGAAGCCTTGAAGAATTTTGACACCGATGGCAGTCCCCTTGCAACCGGGGCCATAAAATGGACCGCCAAGCCGCCGAGTGAAAAAAAATATCAAACCCCTTATGGGGTCGTGGAGGTCACCCGTTATACCTATCAAACCTCGAAAGGCGGCAAGGTTTGGTGTCCACTGGAAGAGCGTGCGCGCATCATTCGAGGTGGCACCCCGAGGTTAGCGAAGCAACTCGCACATAAATATGCCCATATGAATGCGCAAGCGGTCTGTCAGGATTTTGAAGCCAACCACAACCGGAAAATCACGAAATCTTACGTCCAAAATATGGCGGATTGGGTGGGTGGCATTGCACAGGCCAGAGAAGAAGACTGGATTTATACCTTGCCCGAATTAGAAGCGGACGTAGCGACCCTGGTCTTCAGTATGGATGGCGCCTATATTTTGATGCAAGAAGACGGATGGCGTGAAGCGATGGTGGGCACCCTATCCTGCTATGATGCCGAAGGCAACCGCTTGCACAGTCTTTATCTGGGGGCGCCGCCGGAATATGGCAAGGACACCTTTAAGCAACGCTTTGAAAAGGAAATCCAGCGCATCAAAGCCCGTTATCCTGATGCGCTTTATCTGGGTATTGCCGATGGTGCTAAAGATAATTGGTCGTTTTTGACGCCCCACACCGATCGTCAATTAGTGGATTTTTACCATGTCACGGAATATCTCAGCAAAGTCGCTTATGCCGCTTTCCCTCAGAAAACAGGCAAGCCACTCAGAGGGAAGTGGCTGTCGGATCGATGCCATCAACTTAAGCATGAAGTGGGTGCCGCAGCAAAGTTAATTGATGAAATGGAGGCGTTGAACCAACGAAAAGGGTTGCCCAAGGCCATTAAAGACGATTTGACTCAAGCCTTGACCTACTTTAGCAATCATCAGCAGCGAATGAATTATGCGGCACATACTGCTCATCAGTTACCGATTGGTTCAGGGGTGACTGAGGCCGCTTGTAAAACCTTGGTCAAGCAGCGTTTATGTTGTTCAGGTATGCGCTGGAAAAATCAAGGCGCAGGCATTTTATTAAGCTTAAGAAGTCTTGTCCAATCAGGTGATCGATGGGATCAATTTTGGCATAAGATTAATCAATATGGCGCACAATGCTCTATTTGATACATTATACTGAGGCCTCACCCTTTTAAAAAGCGCTAGAAGCCTTGATTTATAAGAATTACTTGCGTTTCAATTTTCCGCATCCGTGACCAGGAGTATACTATAGGCGGACGCCATGTGGACAAAGCGTGAATTTCCTTCGGAACGTGTGGATAAGCTGATAGAAAACTGCTTGGGCAGTTTACCACGAGCTAACCCACACTAACCCACGCTTTGACCACATTCCGCCGCAGCAAACATTAGGGAATATTAAAATGCCTGCGGCGCAATAATAACAATTTATTAAAATGAAAACTCCGTATAGAAGAATTGGGACAGCGCTATTCAGCTGTAATGAGTACAGGACTCTATCTTAAACTCAATGAATATTTGTCTGGACAGAGGGGTCCACTTTACAGATTGGGTTCATAACTGCTTGTATTGCTAAATGGATATTATTTAAACGCTGTTATTTTCGTTAAATTTTTCATGAACTTTCAAAAATGATGGCATGATGAACAAATAGCTTAAAAGCCGGAACGCTTACTTAAAATACAGCAGACTATTTTTAAATCATGTTACTGGATTTCTCTCTTTACCAAATGCTGTCCATTGCTCTGGTGTTCGTTTGGACCGGCTTTGTGCGGACAGGGCTAGGTTTTGGTGGCGCCGCATTAGGATTGCCGCTGATGTTATTCGTCCAGGATAATCCGCTTTTATGGTTACCCATCATCAGTGTGCATTTGCTGTTTTTTTCCAGCTTAACCCTGAGTACCCGTTTGTATAATGTCGACTGGCAGTATTTGCGGTACTCTTCGATGTACATTATTCCTCCCGCGATCGTAGGTGTTTTCGGCCTAGTGAACCTGCCGATCTTATGGCTAAATAGCTTCATTTATTCGATAACCTTGTTTTATGGTTTAACCTGGTTACTCAACCGTACCATTGAAAGCCGTCATAACTGGGCGGATAGAGTGCTGTTGGTGATAGGGGGATATGTCGCCGGCACATCCTTGACCGGGGCACCGTTGATGGTGGCCGTCTACATGCGAAATGTCAGCAGACACAAATTACGCGATAGCTTGTTTGTATTATGGTTCATCCTGGTCAGCATCAAAATGACGACGTTCATTGCCCTATCGGTTGATTTGCATTTTCTAGCGGCGCTGACGCTTTTACCGATTGCCGCCATAGGCCATATGCTGGGCTTGAAAACGCATAACGCCATTATGCGTAATGATTTGCTGTTTAAGCGCTGGGTCGGCGGCGGTCTGGTCCTTATTAGCGTTTTGGGATTATGGAACTTATATGCAAATACGCTCAGGATTCTTTATGAGTGAAAACAAGAAAAAACACCCCATGATGTTCTTTTTATCCGGATATCGACAATGGTCAATTGACCGGCAGTAGTCGGCCGAGTCTGTGTAAAAGTGTAAAAAAACTGGGGCCGGTGGGAAAATATCTAGGGCGAATTCGGTTGATGAAAACCCCGAGGGCATTCAACTTTTGCGCAATGTACCCCGAACAGAACTAAGCTCGATGAGTACTTTAGAGTCGTCGTTTTTGAACGCATTGCTGTTGCAGTTTCGCAGGTTGAACCCGGCTCATGAATTCAACTTGGCTTCTATTTTTTGCTTATAGTTCAAATAATGAATGGCTTGCAGCTGGCCCGGCTTGCTGATGTGGAAAGCGGAGAGCGGCAGGTCAATATCGGTAATATGGATCGGATAATCCAGCTTGCTGCGTCGGAATTGCAAAATGTATTGATAGGCCGCATGAAAAATCTGGTTGCCGTAATCCAGCGAGGAGAATTCCTGCTCATTACAATAAATGGTGTAAATCAAGCCATTGTTGACGGCTTCTCCAGTGATGCGAACGCTTAATTCGGCGCGCCGGGGTGACACCTTTAACGCTACCGGACTACAAGACAGCGCGCCGGCCGGGTTTTTCTGGATTTCGTAATACTCGATGGGCAAAAGGTTTTCATGGAAATAGCGGCTCAGTACCGATTCCAAAAATGCCGTGTATTGATTTAAAAGCGGCTCGGGCTCCGCTCTGCTGTGCTGCTGGGAATATAAAGTCCCACGTTCATCAATAATATAGATACACACCCCGGTTTTGTTGTGCTGATAAAAAAGCTGAATCGAGCCCGGCTTGTTTTGCTTGTAAATTAGTGGAATCGGTGTTTTTTCGAGGATCGCCGGATCGAAAAACAATTGGCTGAAGCATTCCTGCGGACTGGCCAATTCTTTAAGCAATACATCTTTTGTCATAATCTTGCGGAAACTGAGCAGTTTATTTGTACCTTGGAAAACATAAAACGCGTTGCCGCCGGGCACAATGTAGCGAGGGGAGCGGTTGCTATGGGTTTTGGCAAACAGTTTGATCAATGTGCTAAAAATCGCCTGCACACGCAAACGAATACTTTTAGCGCGCACCGGCGTATGACAAACAATGGTCAGATCATCGGCTGTCAACGGTTTTCGGCTGCTATTAATGATGTCGGCCAGGCAACTGAATAAGCCGTCTACCCATTGGTACTCATAGGTGGTGATCTCACTCCAACTGGATATTGAAACCCGGTCTATGGCTTGAATAAAACATTGCCGATCGACGCCGTAGCTTAGCGCATCCGAACGCTCGCTCATGACACGCATGCCGTTGTTGCGCGCACCGGAGGCGTCCATGCCTAAATTAATAAACAACAGGGAACCCAGTACAACCCTTGGAGCCTGGTAAGCCTCCAGCGTGGTTTCGCTGCTTAAATGAGCATTTAAAAACTGCGCCAGGCTGGTTATAATCGTATGCAGTTCTGTCTCGGGGAGCGTCAGCGATTTTGCACTGAAATGCAGCTGCAGTTGCCTCTGATAAAGCTCATTGGCCACTAGCCAGGCAAGGATTTCAATTAAGCTGCGGCATTTTTTAATCGGTTCAAAATCGGCGGCGTTTTCCATCTGAACCTGTTTCAGAAACAGGGCCCATCCGATCTTGCCACCGCTGAACTGGCTTTCTACCACGGATAGCTCATCTTCCTTGACACGTACAGTCGAGCGGGTGGTAATGATTTCAATTTTGCCGGGTCTTTTTTCCAAAAAGGCATGCAGTTTCCGGCCAATAAGTTTTATATCATGGCTGTCCCTGTAGTTTTGTTTAACATGATGCGCGGCAAACCCCATGATCATGCGATAGCAATGCGTCAACTGATGCAGAATAACCGCATGTTCCTGCGTGGCCTTTTTGATATTCCAGAATTTTTGCCGCTCAAGATCTTCTAGCGTGCCAGCCGGCCAGTGCCATTGCTCGGCAATAGTTTGCATATAGTGCTCCCGGAACGAACGGGTTTTGGCGTCCATGGTATTATCAGAAAAGCCCATTATCTTTAAATAAAAGCATTGCCGGGCCAACGCAAGCCTCCCGACGCTATGCGCTTGCTGTAAATAAGTTTCGACTTTTTGGTAGATTAGCAGATAAGGGTCCAGGTCAATCGTCGCAAAACTGCCCTGGTAAATAGCCTGTTTGATATCCAGACATAGCCATTGCGTCTTTGGATATTCGCTGGCATAGCATTCCATGAGCAACAGTTTTAACAAAGACTTATGCGGGGCATCGATGGATTTATAAATATGCCAAAGCGTTGCACTGATAAATTCCTCCGCAGGAACGGCATCCAGTCCGCCAAAATCGATGAGTTCATGCTCATAAATAAAGCGCTTATCCTGCAGATGGCTGACGTATTTTGTGTAATGGTGTTCTTCATGCGGAGGCACGAGCCACCAGGCAGGACTTTTGCCGGCTATGTAAATGGCGGTACGATAAAATTCTTCAAGCAGCAGATAATGCTGAGTTTTCCCGCTACTTTCCGGAGAAATTGGCATATCGTGGCCAAGCCGGAATTGCTCACTGTCCATCAGGAAGAAATGCACCTCCAGACCTAATGTTGCCGCCCATTCCTCTATAGCCGTGGCTTTTTTCTGCAGCTCGCCAAGTTCATGAGGCAATAAGCCGGATTGATGACATAGCCAAATATCCATGTCGCTGGTTTTTGAAAAAGCAATACTGCCCACGCTGCCCATTAGAAAAATGGCTTCGATCGGATAGCTGTTCAAGGCGCGGGGCGTGTAACTGAAATTTTTTGTGAACTGTTTGGCCGTGCTGATGGTTTGGCTACTGGGCTTGTAGTCGGGTATGCCGGCAGGCGTTTCTGAGGAAATGAAACCGGGCAATAACGGATAGTTGTGATGAAAGAGTAACGGCAATAACTCTAAAAATACCCGTTGCCTGGGCTGTAAAAAATCCTGGACGCGCTGTTCACGCATTTGGTGCAGCTGTTTAAAACGCTGTTTGACCACTTGAAGATCTTTAATGCAGATATCTTCGCCGGGCGAGCCCAAATAGATGGCGGGGAGTGAGTAATGTTCAGTCACAGTACGGTTGCTTTGAATGTATACCCATCGAAGTATAGATCAAAGCACGCATAAAGCTGACGGCCGCATCTTAACGCACGAGTGGGCGTCGTTCCCGCTCTTAGGCTTGTTATTTGGCCTGCGTCATGTTCTGCCGGGCTGTCTGGATTGCTTTTATTACGGTCTCGGGCGCCGTGCCGCCAATATGTTTACGGGCAGCGACCGAACCTTCCAGGCTCAGCACCTCGAAGACATCGGCGCTGATCATGGCCGAAAACAGTTGCAGTTCTGGCAGCGACAATTCGGACAAGTCGCGGCCGCTTTCCAATCCCAAACGCACCGCAAGGCCGACGACTTCATGGGCATCGCGAAACGCCATGCCTTTGCGCACCAGATAATCGGCAAGGTCGGTAGCTGTAGCAAAACCGCGTTTAGCCGAATTGTACATGTTCTGTTTTTTGGCGCGAAGATGAGGCACCATATCGGCAAACGCGCGCAGGCAGTTGATCAAGGTGTCGGCCGTGTCGAATAAAGGCTCCTTATCTTCCTGGTTATCCTTGTTGTAAGCCAGCGGCTGGCTTTTCATCAGCATCAGCAACGACACCAGATGACCGGTGACCCGGCCGGATTTGCCGCGCACCAGTTCCGGCACATCGGGATTTTTCTTTTGGGGCATGATCGATGAACCGGTGCAGAAGGCGTCGGGCATCTCGATAAAGTCAAACTGGGCGCTGGACCACAGGATGAGTTCTTCGGAAAATCGCGACAAGTGCATCATGATCAAACTGCCGGCAGCGGCAAATTCAATCGCAAAATCGCGATCACTGACCGAGTCCAGCGAATTGGCCGATGGCCGGCTAAAGCCCAGCAATTCGGCGGTCATAAAGCGGTCGATCGGGTAACTGGTGCCGGCCAGCGCGGCCGCCCCCAACGGCATGATGTTGATACGTTTGCAGCAATCTTCAAGCCGCTCGCGGTCGCGGCTGAGCATTTCAAACCAGGCCATCAGGTGATGGCCAAAGGTGACCGGCTGGGCTACCTGCAAATGCGTGAAGCCGGGCATGATGGTGCCGGCTTCTTTTTCGGCCAGATCCAGAATGGCGGTTTGCAGGCGCGTGAGCTGGGCGGTGATATTTTTGATTTCGCTGCGAAGATACAGGCGGATGTCGGTCGCCACCTGATCGTTGCGGGAGCGCCCGGTATGCAGTTTTTTGCCGGCAATGCCGATTAACTCCGTCAGCCTGGCTTCGATGTTCATGTGCACATCTTCCTGCTGGATTGACCAGACGAATTCACCATTGCTGATTTCCCGGCCGATCTGGGTCAAGCCGCCAATAATGGCATCACGTTCCTGTTCCGTCAGAATGCCGATTTTGCAAAGCATGGCGGCATGGGCGATGGAGCCTTCAATATCCTGCTCGGCCATACGCTGGTCAAAGTCTACCGAGGCGGTAAAGACTTCAACAAAGACATCGGTGGCCTCGGCAAAACGGGCGCTGGAAAGTTTCTCGGAATTAACGGTGCTCATGTGTTTTCTATGCGAATTAACTGAAAAGGCCGGATTATACAGTGAAACTGATGGATCCTGAGTTTAAAGGCAGGCAAGATTTCGCCCCTATTTGCTCGGCGAAAATGCTGCCGGCAGTGTTTTTTCTGATTGATCGGCTGTTCTTATGGCTCTGCGCCAGGGCATGAACCCGCTCCTGGGGCTTGGCCGTTGTTGATAAACTTTTCAGAGCCTTGATGGGCAAATGGGCGTCAGTGGCCTTGAATCTGCGGCCACCGGAGAGGTGACCGTCAGCACAAACCCAAATCAGCAGACGGCTTTCAACCTTGATAGCGCTGCTTGATCGCCTTTGCCAACTGATGCACGGCCATGGCGTATTTGTCGCTGTTGTTGTAGCGCTTGATCACTTTGAAATTGGGAAAAACCTGCCAATATTCGTCGCCGTTGTAGGTGCTCAAGGCAATGGTTGAGGGTGCGCCTAAGGCCCCGGCTGGCCTGGCCACCGGCTGTCTGGATTGCCAGCCGTTGCGGGAGAAATAATGCGCTACACTGCCAATTGCATCATGGGGATCCCACAGGTTGCGGCTACCGTCGTTGTTAAAATCAACGGCCAGGCTGCGAAAGCTGCTGGGCATGAATTGTCCGAGCCCCATGGCTCCAGCCCAGGAACCGACCGGGACGAGAGGCTGGAAGCCTTCTTCGCGCGTCATCAGCAGAAAATTTTCCAGTTCCGAAGTAAAAAACCGGCTGCGCCTTTCGGTGTCGAAGGCCAGCGTGGTCAGGGCATTAAAAATGCCCGTCTTGCCAATATTACGGCCAAAATACGTCTCTACACCGATGATTGCCACGATATATTCCGGATCGACGCCATACATTGCACTGGCTCTCTGGACACTGTCGGCATGACTGGACCAGAATTCCACGCCATTGTTAATGTGCCCATCGGTCAGAAATTTTTCCCGGTAACGCGTCCAGCTGCCTGCCCGCGGTTTGGAAGGCCCTTGCGGTGCTTGAGCAGTTTCCAGCTGAATCACAGAGTCCAGCCGTTTGGCTTGAGCAAACAGGCTGTTCAAGTAGCCCTGGGAAAAACCATGCGCCTGCACCATGTGGCGAATAAAGCTCTGAACCGCCGGGTAACTGGTATAACTTTCGCTAAAGCTTGGAGCCGAATAATCATACGCCTGAGGCAGGCGCTGAACCGGCTCGGCAGGCCGAGGTATTGGCTGCTGAGGCCTTGATTGCACTGGCTTTGACAGGGGCGGAAGCGATATTCTGCTTTGTGGTTTTGGCTTGTCCGAGTAATCGCTTGCGCAGCCTGTCAGCAGCAGCACTAGAGCTAGATTAAATATTTTATACACTGAATTCATTACGAAAATCTCCTTTGGTCTGGCACAGGGAACGGATTCTCTATCCCGCTTCTTTGGGCATTATTATCGTCTATTTCATCTGCATTTTTAAGCCCGCGCTGCAAAAAAACACCCGCTCGCAATGCTGCCCCATCAACTGAGCGGCCCTGCCGGAAAGATCAACAAACTGCCGCGCCAGGGCATTGTCGGGAATAACACCCAAACCGACTTCATTCAACACCAGCACCATATCACAGGGAATCAGCAGCACAGCCTCCAGTTCCTGCAATATAGCGGGTTCGGATATCTGGTGATAAAGCATGTTGTTGAGCCACATCGACACGCATTCAATCAAGACCGGACGGCGGCAATCTTTTAGCGCATGAAAAAGCTTGACGGGTTCCTCCAGGGTAATAAAAGCATCCTGACGGCGTTGCCGATGAATATCAATACGCGCGCGCATTTCTTCATCAAAAAATTCGGTGGTCGCCAGATAGTAGGGCTTGTCCGCACCTGCCTGCTCTAAAATAGCTGCCTCCGCCAGGCGCGATTTGCCGCTTTTTACGCCGCCGGTAAACAGCGTTTTCATGACAACCAGGCGCCTGGTGCCAAGAGCCCCGGAACTATCAAATTGATGCGGGTTTTCATTGTTTATGTCCTCGCGTAAGCAGCAATGCGATTCTTTTGCAGGCCAGTTCGCCCGCTTGTCTATCAGCCAAGCTAATAAAGCCAGTTCAAAAGTCATCGGTGACACTACTCAAAAAACAAATTCGCCACGAAGGACAGGAAGCAGTTTCCAATAGGAGGGCGGATTGGTCTTTTTATCCTTTATACCTGCAATGCATTCCAGATCGCGGTTATATCCAGATGTTCCGCGACCATATCGGCAAAGCCCTGTATTTCAGTTTCACGGTATTGTTGATAAGCATAGCCCTGGTAGCCGGGATGAATAGCTGCGAAATAATCCCGGCGAAAGTCATCATCATCAAAAACGCCATGCACATGCCTATGTGGCCCACGCTATATTATTTCGTCCTGGACTGGATACAAAGGATAATGAGCCATACGCCCGCAATGGATTTCGTAGCCTTTCACTGCCGCATAGGAAAACAGTTGATAGTATCCGCGACTGAGTATTTTGGGGTTTTGATAGATCACCGTATCATCAATAAATCCGAAACCGGTTTCCATGCTGGCGACTTCATGCTCAAGCGCATCGGGATCATGCAGCGTTCGGCAGAGCATCTGATAACCGCCGCAGATGCCAAATAGCGGCTTGTTAAATCGCTGAATCTCGGCGAATAAGCCTTGCTGTTTTAACCATTGCAAGTCGCGTATTACGGTTTTGCTGCCCGGCAACAGCACCATATCGAAGCTGTCCAGCGGCCGACAGGCATGAATCATCTCCACATGCAGCTCGCTATCGGCCATCAGCACATCCAGGTCGTTATAATTGCTCAAGCCAGGATAGGCAATAACGGCGATGCGGATTTTAACCTCGCACAAGCGCTGCTGGTAATTCTGCAAGGACTGCGAATCTTCCATGTCGATATTCAAAGGCTGGAACGGCAACACGCCTAAAACAGGCACACCGAAACGCTCTGTTATAATCTTTTCGCCCTCGTCAAAAAAACGTCGGTCGCCGCGAAATTTATTGACCACCACGCCGATCACGTTGGCGCGCATGACCGGATCCATCAATTCCAGCGTACCGTAAATGGATGCAAAAACACCACCGCGCTCGATGTCCGCCACCAGAATGTTTTGGGTACTGAAGGTCTTGGCGATAAAGGTATTGGATAAATCCTTGTGCAGCAGATTCAACTCGACGGGCGAGCCCGCGCCTTCGGCAATGACCAGATCGTAATCCTGCTGCAGGCTGGCAAATGCCTGTTGACCTGCTGTTGCAAGTTGCCGATTTCTTGATAGTAAGCGGCAACCGACTGGTTTTGATAGACCTCGCCATTGAGGATCACTTGCACGGCACCGCTGCCGTGCGATTTGAGCAATACCGGGTTAAACAGAAAGCTCGGCTCCACGCGCGCGGCTTCCGCCTGCAAGCATTGGGCCCTGGAAATCTCCAGGCCTTCCTTGGTGACCGCTGAATTATTGGAGACGTTTTGCGCCT
>CAVOJU010000048.1:0-83658 GCA_963696315.1 uncultured Gammaproteobacteria bacterium | reverse complement strand
TACGATACGTTTTCTCCTGGCAAGTCCGCCAAACTCAGCAGTATTACTACATCGTTCCACATACCCGCAAATCCTTTAGCGTATATAAGGTCAACTATGAACTTTAACTCATGACATGTCTCAAATATGCCATCTCGGGTTGATATCCTGCATCTACAAGGGTTTTAAAACCTGCTGCTATTAGTTCTGTCACACCACCACAAAGTACAACCTGTTCACCGAAAAGATCGGTTTCAGTTTCTTCTTTGAAGGTTGTTTCAAGAACTCCTGCACGAGTAAGTCCTGATCCCTGCCCCATTGCTAAAGCAATTTGTAATGCATCACCAGTATAATCTCTTTCCATTGCAACAAGCCCTGGAACTCCGAATCCTTCTTCATATGTTTTCCTGACCATTGCACCTGGACCTTTTGGGGCTATCATGGTTATGTTCACAGTTTCAGGAGGATTTATGTAATTAAAATGGATGTTATAACCATGTGAAAATGATAGGGTTTTCCTTCTTTAAATGCTCTTTAATGGACTTTTCATAACTTTTGCCTGGATTTCGTCTGGAATCAGTATATGAATAATATCAGCTACTTTTGCTGCATTTGCCACGGTTATAACATTTAAACCATCTTTTTTGGCTTTATTCCAGAAGACCATTTTCTCTGAGTCCAACCACCACCTTTAAGTCCACTTTCATCCATGTTTCGTGACTGGGCCATACCCTGGCTACCGTAGCCTATAACTGCTATAGTTTTATCCTTTAAAATGTTTATATTCACATCTTTTTCGTAATACATCTTCATTTTCTCTCCTCCCTAATATAAAAAATAATTATAAATTAATAATTCCTTAATACCACTAATTTTATTTCATTCATAAATGGTTTTAGTTCCTCTTGATATTGCTGTAGGGCCTGTTCTTGCAATTTCTTTGATCCCAAAGCTTCTTAAGCAGATCTATTAGTGCTTCTATTTTTTCCGGAGGTCCGGTTATTTCAATGGTAAAGGTTTCGGGACTGACGTCAATTATTCTGCCACGAAATATATTTGCGTACTGGATAACTTCTGATCTAATCCTTTCGGCAGGCGCATGGACCTTGATTAGGCATAGTTCTCGTTTTACAGTACTTTCTGGCTCGAGATCCCGTACTTTTATTACATCTATCAATTTATTGAGTTGTTTAGTTATCTGTTCAAGACTTTCTCATCCCCCTGGGCTATTATGGTCATTCTAGCCATATTTTCCTGTTGGGATGTTCCGACAGTAATGTTTTCTATGTTAAATCCCCTTCTAGTGAATAGACCAGCTACTCTCTGGAGAACACCGGGTTTATGAAGGACCAGGGCACTTATGATATGGGTTCGGCTTTTATCCATTTTAATCACCACCTTTTTCTTTTTCAGGGCTTATAAGTATTTCTCCGGGAACTTCTCTTTCAACCTTGTACTCCCCCACTATCTCAGTGAGTCCGCATCCGGGGGGCACCATAGGCAGTATTTCGTTAGGCATCAATTATCACATCTATAAGGTGGGTTCACCCGATCTTAATGGCTTTTGAGTGTTTCACGCATTTCTCCCGGCTTTTCAACCCTTTCCTCGTACTCCAAATGCTTCTGCCAGTTTTACAAAGTCAGGACCCTCTCCCAAGTGGGTATGGGACATTCTTTCATCGTAGAAGAGTTTCTGCCACTGGGCCACCATTCCCAGGTGACGATTGTCTAAGACACAGATTACCACAGGTATATCATATTCCTTGATGGTTGCCAGGTCCTGAGATACCATCAGAAATCCTCCATCTCCACATACTGCCACCACATCATTTTCGGGCAGAGCAACTTTAGCCCCCATGGCTGCAGGAAATCCGAATCCCATAGTTCCCAATCCTCCTGAGGATATAAAGTTTCTAGGATTTTTGAAGTGAAGTAATGGGCCATCCACATTTGATTCTGCCCCACATCAGTGGTGACTATAGTATCATCAGTAATAGCATCTCTAATTCTTTTATAACCTGTTGAGGTTTTAAAGGAATCCTCGAAGGACAAACGGGGATACAGATTTTTTAAAATTTCTAACATGTTTTGCCATTTTGCCTTGATTTACTCTTTTTCTTCCTTCTTATCAACAATGGTTTTATTAGGTTGGGTAAGGGCTGATTTGGGCATCTCCCACTATTGGAACATCCACCTCCACGTTTTTACCTATCTCTGCAGGATCAACGTCTATATGGATTATTTTTGCATTCTTGGCAAACTCGTCAATTTCCGGTTGTACTATCCGAAAATCGGCATCCGATGGCTATTAGACAATCACATTCATCCACCACTAGATTGGAGACTTTTCGACCATGCATTCCCAGCATTCCCAGTGACAGGTCATGGTCTTCAGGAAATGAACCTTTACCCATAATGGTGGTTGTTACCGGGGCTTTAATGATTTTTGAAAGTTTTAATAGTTCATTGAAGAGACTCAGAAAGTATAACTCCGCCCCCAGCTAGAATAACTGGCTTTTTTGACTTTAAATTATATTTGCAGCCTTTTTAACCTGTAAAGGATGTCCTTTTTTGGTTGGTTTTTATCCTGGTAGATCTATCTTTTGCCAATCTCGTATTCAAATTCTTCTTCCTGAACATCTTTTGGAAGATCCATGACTACGGGTCCCTGCTACCGGTGCTTGCAATGTAAAAAGCAGATTTAATTATACCTGGTATTTCATCGGCCTTCATGGCCTGGAAATTATGTTTGGTTATGGGGATGGTTATTCCCAGGGTGTCTACTTCCTGAAATGCATCGTTACCAATCAGTCTGGTTGCAACCTGCCCGGCAATGGCCACTACTGGTGAAGAGTCCATATAAGCTGTAGCAATCCCGGTAACCAGATTGGTGGCTCCCGGGCCAGAAGTACCTATACATACCCCCACTTTTCCCGATGCCCTAGCATAACCATCGGCTGCATGGGCTGCACACTGTTCATGCCTTACCAGAATATGTTTTAAGTCAGAATCATAGATTACATCGTATAATGGAAGTAAGAACTCCTCCGGGATATCCGAAGACAATGTTCTACTCCTTGATCTTGAGTGATTTGATTATGGCTTCGCCACCCTTCATAAAAAAACCTTACCTAATTTTAATCAACTTATTGTCCATACTATCGTTCATTTCTTTATTAATCCTAAATTTATTTCTATTTATTTCAACATTGAATGTTGATGTATATATTATCTTTTATTCTTCATGATTTTTTCAAGAGAATTATTTTATTCAAAGAATATAATTTTAAATATTAAAATATATCCTTAGTTGCTATTATTATTGGATGAGGCCCTGGAAAAACATGTTTTATTATGGCATTCTCCCTTTTACAATCATTTTTATAAGTATAGGAAATTATAAATATAATATGGAGGAATTTTATGAAAATTCTAGTGGTAGGAACTGGAGCAAGGGAACACGCCATATGTCAGGCTGCGTTAAAGATGATGAACTATACTCTATTATGAGTAACCAGAACCCGGGAATAGCCAGAATTTCACAATTTAAAATTTCCAGCGAAAATGATTTTCAACCGTAAAAAAATTCGCACTGGATAATAAGATGGATATGGCAATAATAGGGCCTGAAGCACCTCTAGAAAGGGCATTAGTAGATTACTTCAAGAAGTCGGAATTGCTTGTGTAGGGCCTACAAAGAAGCCGCCCGGATAGAAACAGACAAAGCATTCATGCGAGATCTATTTGATAACCATAAGTATCGCTGGATCTCTGGTCTATAAGGTATTTGATAATGCTCAGGATGCTTGGGATTTCATAGACGAATTTCAATATGATTGTGGTGAAACCTATTGGATTTAACCGGTGGAAAAGGAGTTAAAAATAGTAGGAGAACAACTTAAAGATGCAGAAGAAGCTAAAACATACGTTAAAGAAATTATAGATAATAAAATGGGTGGATATGCCGGTGTGGTTATTGAAGAAAGATGATAGGTGAAGAATTCACTGTACAAGCCTTTGTCGATGGAAAAAACATAGCTCCAATGCCCGCAGTCAGGACCATCCCTACGCCTATGAAGGAGATCAGGGTCCTATAACTGGAGGAATGGGATCATATTCAGATACAAATGGGTTATTACCATTTTTAGATAAAAAATGCTATGATGTATCAGTTAAAATAATGGAAGACACGATAAAAGCCATTAATAAAGAAGTAGGTCCTTACAGGGGATTCTTATATGGTCAATTCATGCTCTGTAAAGAAGGGCCTAAACTGATAGAATACAACGCCAGATTTGGAGATCCGGAAGCTATGAATGTATTACCCTTATACACTAACTTTATGGATATCTGTCAGGAATTATTGATGGAAATCTAAAAAATGCTGAATTCGATAAAATGGCTACAGTTTGCAAATACATCGTACCGAAAGGATATCCTGGGAAAAGCCGATCAGGTGATAGAAGTAGACGAACAAAAGATAAACAACAACAAGACTTAATTTATTATGCCGCAGTAAATCAGAAGAACCATAAAATATATATTCATCTTCAAGGGCACTAGCACTGGTAGGGATTGGAGAGAGCATAGCTGAGGCAGAAGAAATCTGTGAAGCATCTACCAAATATATTAAAGGTGATGTTTATCATCGTAAGGATGTGGGCACAATAGAGCTTATAGAAAAGAGAATTAAGCATATGAAAGAAATCAGAAATTCAAATTAACCTCTATTCCATATTTTTTTGGGGTATTTAAATGACCAATAGAAGATATCTTGAAAGGCTCAAAAATATCCAGATTTTAACTCGGATACTGCGAACCAAATTTTGGATTTGGAAATTGAAATAATAATTTAGAAACTCATAAACGGACAATTATTCATGATTTATCTAAAAACAGGTTAATAATTGATGAAATTCGAAATAATGATTTTAGTAGTTCCAAATCACTAAAATCCATAATTCAAACTGAAGTTGAAATCATCCTTCAAAGTTAGAAATTGAATTAGAAGAAGCGATTTCAAAAAAGGAGAAGGAATTTTTCACGCTTCATCAGATCATGAAAAATCACGTTAGATCAGGCATTACTGAAATGTTCCATGAGGCAATGAAGGAACATGATAAAATAGAGAAAAATCTTTTCAAATTAAAAAAAATGAGGATGGACTCACAAAAAAAATTTCAGGAAACAAAAACTCCAGAGTCACACCATGAGTGGATAGGATATTGCAATAAGTTTATGGCTGAAGAAGAAAAGCTTCGGGAAAATGAGAGGCAAATAGAAAACATAAAGTGTGTTTTTCAAATAGAATGTCAAGAAAAATAACATAATTAATTTATTTTTCAGTTAAATATAAGTAAACTTGTTACAAGATAATTTAATTCTTATGAGGAATATTCAGTTGTTGGGGGAATTTAATGAAACATCTTTTATCGGTAACGGATGCTAAGCAGGACATATTTGAAATACTTGAAGAAGCAGGAAATTTTAAAAAGAATCTAACTGGTAGAAAACCTCTTAAGAATCAAACCCTTGCAATGATATTTGAAAAAGCGTCAACTAGGACCAGAATATCCTTTGAAGTTGCAATGTTACATTTAGGTGGTAGTCCACTTTACTTATCTGCATCTGATATGCAATTGGGTCGTGGGGAACTAATCGAAGATACAGCGAAGGTAATGACTCGGTACGTTGATGGAGTCATGATAAGGGCCAAAGAACATTCCGACGTTCAAAAATTCGCAGAAAACTCCAATGTTCCCGTAATTAATGGATTAACAAATAAGGAACATCCATGTCAAGCTCTAACTGATGTATTTATGTGATCGATCTGCGCAATCAATACAAAGGCCGCTTTGAACAAAAACACAACATCAAACTGGGCTTCATGTCATTCTTTGTCAAAGCCTCTGTTGAAGCGCTCAAACGCTTTCCGGCCATCAACGCGTCGATTGATGATCACGACATCATTTATCACGGTTACTATGACATCGGCATTGCCGTTACCACGCCGCGCGGACTGATTGTGCCGGTGCTTCGCGACGCCGATCAGCTTGATTTTGCCGGCATCGAAAAAAGCATTGCCGATTTCGGGGAAAAAGCACGCTCAGGTACCTTGAGTTTTGATGACCTGCAGGGCGGCACCTTTACCATTACCAACGGCGGTATATTCGGATCGATGCTGTCTACACCGATACTTAACCCGCCTCAGTGTGCGATCCTGGGCATGCATGCCATCAAGGATCGTGCCGTTGTGGAAAATGGGCAGATAGTCGCCAGGCCGGTGATGTACCTGGCCTTATCCTACGATCATCGGCTGGTCGATGGCCGCGAAGCCGTACAGTTTTTAGTCACCATAAAAGAATGCCTGGAAGCGCCCGCTCATTTACTTCTTAACATTTAAAGCCGGACTTCATTATGTCAAAAAAGCAATCTCACTACGATGTCATCGTTATTGGCGCAGGACCGGCCGGTTATGTCAGCGCCATCCGTTGCGCGCAGCTCGGTTTAAAGACGGCTTGCGTCGATAACTGGACTAACAACAAACACCAGAGCAGCTTGGGCGGCACCTATGTCAATGCCGGCAGTGTTTCCTCGATGGCCTTGCTGGAATCGGCCAAGCTGTATCATTCACTCAACCACGAAATCCACAAGCACGGCATACACGCTGATAATATTTCGCTGGATATTCCGCAGTTGATTCAGCGTAAAGATAAAATCGTCGCTGCGCTCAACCATAAAATTGTCGATATCTTTGCTCATCATAAAATTGACCGCATTCACGCTCATGGCAGATTGCTCAATGCCCGCGAAGTTGGAATCACGCCGATTGAGCACAGCGCCCATTCGGTACTTGAAGGGGATCATATTATTCTGGCCACCGGCTCATCACCGATGAAATTGTCCTGTGCAGCCATTGACAACGAATTTATCCTGGACTCCACCGCCGCACTCAATATGGATGCCGTTCCCAAAAGACTGGGCATCATCGGCGCCGGTGTTATCGGTCTTGAATTGGCCGGCATCTGGAACCGGTTGGGAGCCGAAACCATTATGCTGGAAGCACAAGAGACGTTTTTAACGCTGCCAGACCAGGAAATCTCCCGAGAGGCCTTGCGCATTTACAGCCAACAGGGCTTGGATATACGGTTGGGCGCGCGCGTTATTTCCGCCAAAAAAGGCAATAAAAAAGTCACTGTGGAATATATCAACCAGGAGGGCACCCATTCCCTGCGTGTGGACAAATTGGTCGTTGCCACCGGCCGCCAACCCAACACCGAGCCACTGGCCGCACCTGAAGCCAATCTGGTGCTTGATGAAAATGGTTTTGTCCATGTCGACGAAAACTGCCGCACCACTTTGCCGGGCGTCTTTGCCATCGGCGATTTGACCTTACTCGGCCCGATGCTGGCCCATAAAGGTATAGAAGAAGGCTTATTTGTGGCCGAACAAATTGCCGGCAAGCACACTCCCATCAATTATGCCAAACTACCCAGCGTGATTTACACCGATCCTGAAATTGCCTGGGTAGGTCAAACCGAGCAGGACTTAAGAGCCATGGGTGAAAATATCAAGATAGGCACCTTCCCCTTAAGCGCTACCGCCCGCGCCCATACCATGGGTAAACCGGAAGGCATGGTGAAAATTATTGCCCATGCCGATCACGACACTGTCCTCGGTGTTCATATCATTGGCGCCAATGCCTCGGAACTGATTGCAGAAGCCGTGATTGCCATGGAATTCTCCGCCAGCAGCGAAGACCTTGCCAGAACCATACACGCGCACCCTACCCTTTCAGAAGCCATGCATGAAGCCGCTTTGGCGCTCGAAAACAGAACGCTACATTTGCCATGCAAGCTGAGTTGATCAGCACTGCACTGAAACCGGCTCAAAGTTAAACGGATATATTGGCGAACTGCCATTGGGCAGCGGCAAGTTCGCCCGCTGGTTGACTGAAATCAACATGACAACCCTCTCGTGAAGTTAAAAATATAGACGA
Organism: uncultured Gammaproteobacteria bacterium; assembly: GCA_963696315.1. GTDB lineage: Bacteria > Pseudomonadota > Gammaproteobacteria > Methylococcales > Methylomonadaceae > CAWKEY01. The sequence goes on along the minus strand of CAVOJU010000048.1, from coordinate 75,680 downwards.
GGCAGCAGGGAAGCCAATTGAACTAAAGCCCATGCGGTGACGACAATTGCAAGCACTGAACCGAAAAGGATTTCTTTGTATAAGGCTGACATGATCTGAATCTCTTGATTGCATTAACGATCCGAAGGGAGTTACCCCACCTTCCCAAGAGTTTAATTGGGTTTTATGTCAACTTTATTTGGCTTTTGTGACAGTTTCATGAAGGTTTCGCTACAGCACCGGTGCTCTCTTGCTGGTTTAAAGTTGGCTGCACCTACGCAGCTCATCTAATAGAGCCAGTGCGGCTGATATTTTTCCAGCAACACGGCGCAGCCTTTCAACATCAGCGGTGTCAGTAAATTGAGCAGAAACGCTGTGAAGACCAGCACCGAAAAAAGCTCATTATTCAATATGCCCAGGTCTATACCCACAGATGCCAGAATGAAGGCCATTTCAGCCCGCCCGCACATACCCGCGCCAATTGTTAACGACTCCAGCCAGGTAAACTGCATGCGCCTTGCCATCAGGCCGGCACTAACAACCTGCCCAATCAAGACCATGGCCGTCAGCGTCACCAGCATCCAGATACTGCCTGCCGACAAATTGAAGGTGATATGAAAACCCAATGAAATAAAAAAGATAGGCCCCAGAAACGAATAGGACAGGCCATATAAACGATCATTGACCAGATCATATAACTTCTTGTTCGCCACCCTTTCTTCAAAAAACAGCCCGGCGATGTAGGCCCCAACCATAATATGCAGGCCGATCGCTTGCGCCAGCAAGCCGCCGGCAAAACCCAGCACCAGCACAAAGGTAAAGCCCTTGCCGTTTTTATTATGGAAGGGGAAGGTCATTTTCGGATAAAGGTAATAACCAATGCCTACGGAAACCGCAAAAAACAACAGGATTTTTCCGGCCACGATAGCCAATTGAGCAAGTTCCATTTCCTCACCCTTCAAAGCACCGAGCACAAAGCTGAAGACGATCAGAGACAACAAATTATCAATCACGCAGGACGCGACGATCACGCGTGCAAACCGGGTATGATGCAAACCCAGGTCTCTTAAAATCTTCAAGGTGATAACGACCGCCGTGGCGGTCATGGTTAAACCGACGAAAACAGAATCCACCAGCGCATAACCAAAGGCCAGCGCAACGCCCAGGCTGACAAAGAAAGGCACGATCGCGCCAACCACAACTAAGGCCAGCGAATTTTTCAAGGCATCAAAAAACTCTCTGGGTTCGGTTTCAACACCGGCATGCAGCATCAGAAAAAAGATACCGATTTGCGCCAGTATCTCGATAATTTCACTGGGCTGCACCCAACCGAGAGCAGCGGGGCCTATCACCACACCCATGACAAGCTCGCCCATAATGACAGGCAGCCCGATCTTGCGCATCACCACCGCCACAAACCAGATCACCAGCATGAGCATGAATAATGCTTGAAAGATGGTATCCATGGGAACCTCCTACGATTCTACACACCACTGTTCTGCAGCGACCTGGCTAAGCGGTACGGTTGCCGCATATCCCTGCACTTCCCGCTGGCGGCGAAGCTATGGCTTAAGCCGGTATTTGTGCGCTAAAGCCTTGCTCAAATAATCCGCTCGCCCCTCGCCAGCTTTGGCAAATGACCTTCCAGCCCCATCGCATAGCGCATCACCTTATTCTTGGCCGGCACAATGCGCTCCGCCAGACCCAAGCCCAGATTGCGCAAAAACTTCAGCGGCAACACCTGATTGCTGAACACCCGGTAAAAAACATCCATCACCGTCATCATCATCAGATTTTCATTGCGCCGAAGTTGCTCGTAGCGTTTTAAAATGGCCACATCGCCAATATCACGGCCTTCCTGATCCGCCGCAAGCAACACCTCGGCCAATGCCGCCGCATCCAGCAAGCCGATATTAACGCCCTGCCCGGCCAAAGGATTGATCATGTGCGCTGCATCACCGACCAGTGCCACGCCGGGCTTGACATAAGCCTGCGCATGTTGGCGTTTCAACGGGAAACTCGCCGTCGCCAGCACCTGGTTGACCTCGCCCAGGCAGTCAGGAAAAGTAGCCACCAATTCTTCCATCAGGCGTTCATTGGACAGCGCTTTTAAGCGACTGACTTCATCCGGCGAGTTATACCAGACAATCGAGCCATAATGCCCGGTTAACGGCAAAAACGCCTGCGGGCCGCTGGGCACAAACCGCTGCCAGGTAATGTCCTGCTGCCCGTAAGCGGTTTCAATATAAATCACCAGCGCATGCTGATTATAATCCCAGCTGTTGACGCCCAGCCCCACTGCCTGTCTGACTCTGGATTGACCGCCATCGGCGGCAACCAGCACTTTTGCCGACAGCTGGCGGCCGCCGGCCAATTGCACCTCCGAATGCTGTTTGTGCGGATCGGCCGAATAATTGATTTTGGTAATATTGGCCGGACAAATCAGCTCGACATTGTCAAAATCGCGTAAACGCTCCAGCAAGGCCAATTGGGTCACCCGGTTTTCGACGATGTAACCCAGTTCAGGATAATCAATATCATCGCTGCAAAATTCCGTATCGCCTGCCGTTTCCCAAACCCGCATCCTGCGAAACGGACACAAGCGCCGGCTGACGACACCGGCCCAGGCGCCCACGCTTTCAAGAATGTTCTTCGAGGCAATACTGAGCGCAGAAACCCGCAAATCATGCGGCTGGTCCGGCGCAAACGCCTGCGGCGGCGAACTCTCTATCACCGCCACTTTCAAGCGGCTGCCTCCCAGCGCACAGGCCACCGCAGCACCCACCATGCCTCCACCCACTACAACCACATCAAAATTTTCTTTCATATCAACTCACTATAAACCAATCGACTGATGGCCCACGCTAACAACTAAACGCGCTGACCCTAGTAAGGATTATTACACCATGAAGCCGGCAGGGTTTTATAGTTTTATCCCTTCCCCAAATTCGCTATTGGCAATTAATGGGAAAAGCCCGGTATCCTAATCAAGCAAACAGAGCGGATCACACGGCAAGATTGCCGCAGAATCAATTTCGTACCAATGACACAAAAATCTCATCGTGTTATTATTAGTAGGTTTCACTGAATGAAACTTACCTGAAAATGATTTCATAGCGATTTTAATGCAGGCCACTGAAGCAATAATTTTGATCCCCAATAGACATTAAAAACGAACTATAAAAACGCTGCATTTCGGCAACATGATTAGAACGGGCTGGATAGATGATTAATAATTCCCGATTAAGTAATAAAGAACCCATGCTTTATAACGCTGACTTGTCCCAGGACAGCTGCGGCGTGGGTTTTATTACTCACAAGCAGAGTAAACAAACGCACGACCTGCTGGTTAAATCCCATGAAGCGCTATGCACCATTCCGCATCGCGGCGGCATGAGCGCGGAAGGCATCGGCGATGGCGCCGGCGTTAATATCGATTTATCTGTGAAGTTCTTTCGCAAGATTACCGGCATTGATACTCTGGAACTTGGCCAGTTCGGCGTTGCCAACTTCTTTTTCCCGGAAGATCATGATCACTATGACTCTGCAGCCCGCGAACTGATTGAACGCCACTTTAAAGACTTTGCCTTGCCGGTGATTCAGTGGCGTGACGTGCCGGTCGACAAATCCGTCATCAATGCGGCCGCAGTAAAAGCGCAATTACCGATCAAGCAGGTCATTTTTGGCCGCCCTGACCGATTTGCAAAATGCTACGCATGATGAGTTTGAAAAACACATTCAGGCCGCCTTGCTGGATATTGAAGTTGAAGGCTTTTCCCGCCCCGAGCTGACCGGTTTCTACCCCTTATCGATGAGTTCTCGCACACAAGTTTACAAAGGCCGGCTCAACTCGTTTGAAGTGATCCCGTACTTTAAAGACTTGTACGATAAAGATCACGAAATCAGCACGCTGTTTTTTCACACCCGGTTTTCCACCAATACCGCACCGGCAACCATGATGGCGCAACCGTTCCGTTATATGGCGCATAACGGTGAACTGAACACCGACAAGAAAAACCGTTTAAGTGAAAACGCGATCGCCCGCCAGCATAACAAACACCTTGTTTTCCCTTGCGGACAATCCGATTCCGGCCGCCTGGACCAAACCCTGACCCGTCGTATCAACGAAGACAACCTGGATATTGTCACCGCCGTATTGGCGATGATGCCGCCGGCCTGGGAAAATGACACCACGCTGTCGCCCGAAGTACGGGCCATGCTGGAGTATTTCAGCCTGTATGAAGAAAAAAATGACGGCCCTGCCGCATTGATTTTCAATGACGGCATCCGGGTCGGCGCGCGCCTCGATCGTCTGGGCTTGCGTCCCTTGCGTTCGGTCGAAACAGCTGACTATCTCGCCGTCATGTCGGAAGCCGGTCAAATTGACTTCCCTCCCAAAGAGGTTTTAAAACGCGGCCGCATCGAAGCCGGCGGCATGCTCTATTTTGATCACAGCACTGGCGAGGCTTATAACAGCCATCAGGTTATGGAACGTCTTGCCGCCGAAAAAGATTATCAGGCCTTATTGGCGCAACGCTGTATTCACCTTACAGAATTGCCGAAGGTCGAACTTTCCGAACTGGACAACGAACACGCATTCAATATCGACCAGCAACATACTGCTTACTCGCTTAACCAGGAAAGCTTCAAGTTCCTGCTCGACCCCATGCTGTCCAGCGGCATGGAAAAAGTATCGGCCATGGGTTACGGCATCGCGCCGAATGCGCTGTCCATCGCGGAAGGCGGCATGTCGCGTTATTTTAGCCAGCGCTTTGCCCAGGTAACCAATCCGCCATTGGATTCCCTGCGCGAAAGCGACGGCATGACACTGCGTGTTGCCTTGGGTGCCAAGCCCACCTTTTCCGATGAATTCAGCAAGCAACTGGTTATCGAATCGCCGATTTTACAGCGCACGCAACTGGAGCAGATCCGCCGGCAAGCCACCGTCAGCGTGCTTACTCTGGATATGCTGTATACGCCTGATTTTACTGATGCAAAGCGCAACGAAGATGCGCTGGAAGAAGCCTTGCTGGCTGCCTGTGCCCAAGTGGAAGCGGCTGCCAGAAACAATACCGGCATTATCATTTTAAGCGACATCAACATCAGTAAAGATAAAGCCGCCATTCCCGCCCTGCTCATGATTGCAGCCGCCAACCAGCACCTGGTGAGACAAGGCCTGCGCTTTAACTCATCAATCATTGCTGAAACCGGACAGGCGGCCAGCCCGCATGATATCGCGACGATTCTGGGTTTCGGCGCATCCGCCATCTGCCCGCTCAGTGTGCATAACCGCGTTATCAGCCATTACACCCCCGCTGAACAACAAAAAATTCTCTACAATTTTCAAAAGGCGGCTGAAAAATCGCTGATGAAAACCATGGGCAAGTTTGGCCTGTGCACAGCAGAAAGTTATATCGGCGGAGAGTTTTTTGAATCCAATTATCTGGATACCGATGAACCCAAATTAAGCCCGCACTTCCCGAACATTCACGCCTCGGTTGGCGGTGTGCGCTATGCGGACATTGCCGCCAGCGCTAGCGAATGGCATCAAAAAGCGTTGGCTGTACGTGAAGAAAAAGACATTCCCTTCCTGGGCCTGTTCAAGGAGCGCCAGGACGGCGCCGGCCATAGCTTTGGCAATACCGCAGTCCGGGAATATATCAACATGACCGACGAGGCCATTTTATATATCCCGCAAGAAAAATCGCCTGAAGCCAGCGATACCGCCTATCTGGATCTGGGCTACGGCAAGCGCACGCCGGAACAAATTGATGCCTTTGGCATTACCCCGGCCTATCGCAGCTTTACCCAAAACCTGTATCAGGAGCGCGATAGCAGACCGGCTGCCTTGCGCGACATCATGGATTTTCCCGCCGATGTCACTCAGGCAAAAACCAGCGCGGATTTCGACCGCATTCTGGGTAAGCAAAACCTGCGCGGCAACATCAATTATCTGATTCGCGGCCTGAAGGTCAGTCAAGTCAAAGACAGCATTTTCGAAGTCAGTTTTAGCGAAAACAGCAGCGCCGAACGCTTGCAGCAACTGGCTGAGCACTTTAAAAAACGCTTTGCCGGCACTACCTTCAGCATAACGACTGGTGACAGCGCACTGACTATTCAGGTTGCCGGCCAAAACAGCCTGCTGGCGAACTATCTATCGGCCATCAAGCCAGCGAACAAGCCGATTGCCTTAGCCGCGGTGCAACCGGCTCATGAAATTACCGCCGCACTGGCATCGGGCGCCATGAGTCACGGCGCCCTGCTGGCGGAAGCGCACGAAGCGGTGGCCCAGGGCACCAACATCGTCGGCGCCTTAAGCAATTCGGGTGAAGGCGGCGAACATTCGAGCCGCTTCAACACGCTGCGCTCCAGCAAAATCAAACAATTCGCCTCAGGACGCTTCGGCGTGTGGGCGGGTTATCTGGCCGATCCCAATATTGAAGAGATTGAAATCAAAATCGCCCAGGGCGCAAAACCCGGCGAAGGCGGACAGTTGCCTGCAGCCAAGGTCTCGGTCGAAATTGCCGCCTTGCGCGGCGGCACGCCCAAAGTTGAACTGGTCAGTCCGCCGCCGCATCACGACACCTATTCCATCGAGGATTTGGGACAATTGATCCATGACGCCAAAGCCGCTCGCATCAAGGTAGGCGTCAAGCTGGTCTCTTCCGAAGGCATAGGCACCATTGCGGTCGGCGTCGCCAAAGCCGGCGCCGATGTCATTAACGTCGCGGGTAACAGCGGCGGTACCGGCGCGGCTGCGGTCACCAGCCTCAAAAACACCGGACGCTCGCCTGAAATTGGCATCGCCGAAGTGCATCAGGCCCTGGCCGCCAACGGTCTGCGCGAAAAAGTGGTTTTACGCTGCAGTGCCGCCCATCAAAGCGGCATGGATGTCGTTAAATCCGCCATTTTAGGTGCCGATTCATTTGAATTCGGCACCACGGCACTGATGATGCTGCGCTGCGTGATGGCGAAAAACTGCAATATCAAATGCCCGGCCGGTTTGACGACCGCGCATGAGGAATTCAAAGGCGATCCGCGCGTCCTGGCCCAATATTTCATGAATCTGGCGCACGAAGTCAGGGAAATACTGGCCTCGCTAGGTTATCGAAGTCTGCAGGATATCCGCGGCAAAACCGATTTGCTGCATTTGATTCAGCACGAGACCATGGTCGGCCAAATTGACCTGACCAAACTGCTGGCACAGGTCGACGTCGTCAAAATCGACAAGCCGATCTACCTGGAAGCCCATTTCAATATCGATGATGCAATTTTTGAGCGTTTTAAAGCCGGCATTATTGATGGCAAACAGCAGCAGGTCATCGTTGAAGGCAAGGCATTCAAGCTTAACAACTGCAACAAAACCGTCGGCGGCCAGACTGCGATCGACATTGAGCGCATGCTGGCCTATCAACTGACCGAACAGCAGATTGCCGACGCCAAAGTTATTTACACCAATCAGCACGGCCGCCGTTATTTGGCGCCGGACAGCCTGATTATCCGCACGCACGGCTCGGCCGGACAAAGTTATGCCGCCTTCATGAATGACGGCATGCGCATGGAACATACCGGCACCTGCAATGATGGCGTTGGTAAATCGGCGTGTGGCGGCACGCTCATTATCGAATCACCGGGCGGCGGCATTAAAACACCCGGCAATAACGTACTGATCGGCAACTTTGCCCTGTTTGGCGCCAGCGGCGGCAAAGCCTTCATCAATGGTGAAGCAGGCGACCGTTTCGCGGTCAGAAACTCGGGCGCCATGGCCGTCGTTGAAGGTGTCGGTGATTTCGCCTGTGAATACATGACCAACGGCGCGGTCTTAAACATCGGCGGCTTTGGCAAAGGCTTCTGTAACGGCATGTCCGGCGGCAATGCCTATCAATACGACCCGGACAACCGCCTGGACAATCTGTACGACAAGACTTCCGTGGCGCTGCACAGCCTGACCGAAGATACCGGCACCGCCCGCGCGCATGAGCAGTTCATTCTATCCATGCTGGAACAGCATGCCGAGTACGCCAACTCCAGCAAAGCCAGAAATTTGCTGACTAACTGGGCTAGCGAACGCAAACATTTCAAATTTGCCATACCGCTGTGGCTTTATAAAACCCAGACGGCCGAGTTCCTGCAACAGACCGTGGATCGCAAGGAAATGATCGAAGAATTGTCGCAGGCGTTCGCAGCTTCGCAAATCATCCAGGTCAAAACCGCTTATGAGCATAAACAGCCGCTGTTTGGCGGCGCCATTCCTGCTTATGGAACCAGCGATAGCGCCTTAAGTTTTAGGCTGATCAATAGTTACTCCGTACTTAAAAAAGCTCAGCAGTTAGCCGAGGACATGCTCAAACATCTGCCTGAAGTCCTGCGCTCGCCCAGCCAGATCGAACAGGCTGCGCGTAAACTGATTATTGAACGGCCGCGCAAATTGCAGGAAGCTCTGGTTAAAAATAGCCGTGAAGCCTACAGCAATTTCAGCGACGAGCAACTGGCCAGCTTGTTGGCTGACAAGCGCCTCAATGATTACAAGACCGCCTTAAGCCAGCGGGATGTGCAAAGCATTTATTCCATAGGCTCTACCGCCTGGATCATTGAACAGGAAAACATCAATAAACAAAGATTAACCGGCATACCTTCTGTTGAAGAATATCTGGCCGGGCTGGTAGGGCTGGGCATCGTTCAGGAAATGCTGAGCATGCCAGCGGCTTAAACTTTCTCCCTTTTACAACACTTGAGTCTCCTCACGCCTATGCTGGGGAGACCAAGGCATTGATTTGTTAGTAACTCAAATGAAAACACCTCACATTCCCTTCGATGCGCCTTACAGCGAAACTCAGCGCGCCTGGTTAAGCGGCTTTTTCGCCGGCATGCACACGCACATGCTGCAAAGCGCCGGCTCTGTTAATCAGGCTGATGTCCGAATTGTCCATATTCTTTACGGCACTCAAACCGGCAATGCCGAATCAGTCGCCAACGATGCCGCCAATGTCGCCAAGGCCCACGGCCTGAAGCCCTTGGTAAACAGCATGGATGAAGTCGATATCGGAGCATTGGCCGCCATGGACTACCTGCTCATTATCACCAGCACCTATGGTGAAGGCGAAATGCCCGACAATGCCCAACTGCTCTGGGACGCGGTTGCTTCGGATGCAGCCCCTAAACTTGCCCACATGAAGTACTCGGTACTGGCATTGGGCGACACCAGCTATGATTTGTTCTGTCAGGCCGGTATCGAATGGGATAAGCGTCTGGCGGCATTGGGCGCAGTCCGTATTTATGACCGTGTCGACTGCGACGTTGATTTTGAAGAACCCGCAGCCAACTGGATCAGCGCAGTCATTCCGCACATGGCCGAAGGCGCCTCCTCGGCTACGGTGACACTCGACACCCGTGCTGCCGCTGTTGAAAAACCGCAATACAACCGTAAAAATCCTTTCCCGGCCAAAATGCTGGTGAACCGTATTATCACCGATGCCTCCTCGTCCAAGGAAACCCGGCATTATGAAATTGCCATCACCGGCTCGGGCTTAAGCTACGAAGCAGGTGACGCTCTGTGCGTGGTTCCGACCAACTGCCCCAAACTGGTCAGCGACATCATTCAGGCCATCGGCTGTAAAGGCGATGAAGATGAACCGGTTCATGGCGAGTTCATCGCCCTGCACGAAGCCTTGCGCACGCAATTTGAAATCAAATTGCCCAGCAAGGAACTGCTTGAAGAAATTGCCCAGCGTTCCGGCGATCAGGAACTCAACGGCATTCTTGAATCCGGCGATAAAGACGAACTGTCAAAATATCTCTGGGGCCGCGACATTCTCGATTTATTACTGCAATTCCCCAACTGCGAATTTTCCGCCGCAGAATTCATTGCCCTGCTAAAACCCCTGCAGCACCGCGCCTATTCAATATCTTCCAGCGGCAAAATGTATCCTGACTCCGTGCATTTAACCGTCGCCAGCGTGCGCTATGAAAGTCATGGCCGACCACACAAGGGCGTTTGCTCGACCTTTCTAGCCGATCTGGTTGACGACGAAACCGAAGTGCGCTGCTTCTTTACCCCCAACAAGGTCTTCAGAGTGCCTGAAGACGACAGCCTGCCCATGATCATGGTAGGTCCTGGTACCGGCGTCGCGCCATTCCGCGCCTTCCTGCAAGAGCGCGAATTCAGAAAAGCCTCCGGCAAAAACTGGCTGTTCTTTGGCGACCGCAACGCCGCCACCGATTTTATCTACCGCGAGGAGCTGGAAGCAATGCAGCAAAGCGGTCTGTTAACGCGTCTGGATCTGGCTTTCTCCAGAGACCAGGCCGAAAAGATTTATGTACAGGACCGCATGCGTGAACATGGCGCAGAACTATTTGCCTGGCTGGAACAGGGCGGCTATTTCTTTGTCTGCGGCGATGCCTACCACATGGCGAAAGACGTTGATAAAGCCCTGCATGAGGTCATCGCCGAACACGGCAAGCTGACCGAGCAACAGGCCATCGCTTACGTCAATCAACTGAAAAAAGATAAACGCTACGTCAGGGATGTTTATTAAAACTAAAACCTTATCATTTGGCCCATTCCTGATTTTCGAGAACAGAAGTTTGCCTTTGTTAAAGGAGAGACTTCATCCGCGACTTTTGCTAGACGTAAGGAGCGGCTAAAGCCTCCCCTCAAGCGTATACAGAACCTTTAAAATTAACAATAATCCGCGATAAGCATAGTGGTCTTAAGGTCTGAATGTATGTGCCTTCAGTAATCACACCTCCACTTTTCTGATGGCGATCGCCTTACTGCCTGATCCTTAATGGCGAAAAAACAGATTAACCAGCACGGTTAAAATCAGGCTGACGATTAACATCGAAGTTATCGGGATGAAGATAAAGCGTTTTTCATCTTCAATACGAATATCGCCCGGCAAATGGCCAAACCAGCTGATCAAGCCGGGCGCATAGCTCAAAACCAGACCCAGACAAAGCAATATCACGCCTACCAGCATGAGTATTTTTCCGAACGCCATCACACCCCCTGTTGCAAAACCCGATCACAAGCCGTTAAAAAGAAACCGCGTTAAGACCCCATTAAAAAATACTTCTCAGGTAAAATACCCCTATCCCATTGCCGGCTGCAACACCAATTTAAAAAAGCAGACATCATTACCATATAAAATGTTGAGAATTACCGAACTTAAACTGCCTCTCGATCATAGCGAAGATATGCTCAGGACCGCCATACTCCAGCGGCTGGGCATCCGCGCCGGGGAGCTCGTCAGCTATAGCGTATTCCGGCGCGCACATGATGCCCGCAGACGCGATGCCATCCATCTTGTGTACAGCTTTGATGTAGAGACTAGCGACGATCAGGCGATACTGGCCCGTTTAAGAGACGACCCTCATCTCACCCTAACGCCGGATACCACCTACCGTTTTGTTACCCACGCGCCCCAGCAACTGGCCATGCGGCCGGTGGTGATCGGCATGGGGCCTTGCGGACTGTTTGCCGGGCTGATCCTGGCGCAAATGGGCTTCCGGCCGATCATTCTGGAACGCGGCAAAGCAGTGCGCGAACGCACCAAGGATACCTTCGGCCTGTGGCGCAAAAGCCAGTTTAATCCCGAGTCCAACGTGCAGTTTGGTGAAGGCGGCGCCGGCACTTTTTCTGACGGCAAACTCTATACCCAGATCAAGGATCCTCATCATTATGGCCGCAAGGTGCTCACCGAGTTTGTTAAAGCCGGCGCGCCTGAAGAAATCCTCTATGTCAGCAAACCGCATATCGGCACTTTCAGGCTGGTCAGCATGGTCGAGCAGATGCGCGCAACCATCGAATCCCTGGGCGGCGAAATCCGTTTTCAGAGCCGGGTCGAAGCCATTGACATCGTTGACGGACACGTACAGGGCGTGACGCTGGCAAACGGAGAAAGCCTTTTCAGCAGGCATGTCGTCCTGGCAGTCGGCCATAGCGCGCGCGATACCTTCAAGATGCTCTATGATCAGGGCGTGTATATTGAAGCCAAGCCCTTTTCCGTGGGTTTTCGCATCGAACATCCGCAGTCGCTGATCGATGTCTGCCGTTTCGGCAAACAGGCCGGCCATCCCTTATTGGGCGCCGCCGATTACAAACTGGTGCATCACTGCAAAAACGGCCGTTCCGTCTACAGTTTCTGCATGTGCCCCGGCGGCACGGTAGTTGCTGCCACTTCTGAAGCGGGGCATGTGGTCACCAATGGCATGAGCCAGTACTCGCGCAATGAGCGCAACGCCAACAGCGCCATCGTGGTCGGCATTACCCCGGATGATTATCCGGGCCACCCTTTGGCGGGCATTGAATTTCAGCGTCGGCTGGAAGCAACCGCCTTTAAATTGGGCGGCGAAAACTATCAGGCACCCGCGCAACTCGTCGGTGATTTTCTCGCCAATAGGCCCTCATCAGCACTGGGCTCGGTACTGCCCTCCTACACGCCGGGCGTGCATTTATGCGATTTAAGTCCGGCATTGCCGGACTATGCCATCGAGGCGCTACGTGAAGCGATTCCGGCTTTTGATAAGAAAATAAAGGGCTTTGCCATGGCCGATGCGGTGCTGACCGGCGTTGAAACCCGCACCTCATCACCTGTTCGCATCAAACGCAATGAACATTATCAAAGCATCAATACCCAAGGCTTATATCCGGCCGGTGAAGGCGCCGGATATGCGGGCGGCATATTGTCAGCGGCCGTTGACGGCATCAAAGTAGCCGAAGCGTTGGCTTTGGCCATGGTGAACGGCCAGGCAAGTTAACTGATCGAGCAGTGCGGGGTTAGTCCGCCCGGCACTTTTGTCTGCCCGCTATTTGGAACGTTTGGTGGTATTGAAAACATAGGAGGAGACGACGCCCCGATTGTCAAAGCGGATCACTAAATCTTCAGTACTGGCATCACTGAACAGGCTGTAACTATAGATGCCATAAGTCCAGGTGCGCTTGCCGTCTTCTATACCGGTGCGCCAGGGAGTTCCAAAGGTTGTATAAATTTCCTGCTGTGTGGTTTCGCCTATCTTAATAGTTGAGACCTGTCCCGATGGAAACTCGTGCCCGACAGTCGCACAACCGGCAGATAACAGCGCCGCCAATAGTACCAAAGCGCAAAAAGCCTTCGACAGGAAACTGCCGGAAAACGCTGATTCCGATACATCAAATATCATTATGATTCATCATCTGGTTTAAAAGTCAAATATCCTGATGGCAAAATGCGAGTCTGTCAAATTTACAAGCCGGCTCCAGAATTCAAGCCCAGCAGCCTGATTGCACTTGTTAAAACAGGGCCGTTATTCTATAGTCCGGGCTAAAAAATAAGGCGCGAAACAGCGCCGCCAAAATCACACCACTGATCCTTTATCAACTTGGCCAAAACAATCCGTTCCGCTTCCAGCAACCGCCGCCACTCCTTTTCAATCAACAAAACAATACGAAAGGCGGTATTGTATTTGCTGCTGACATTCGTCGTGTCATCGATTGTCTTATGTCTGTTACTGCGCTGGCTGCCACCGCCTACAACCGCTTTTATGCTGTACCGGCATGCCGAGCATTGGATGGACAAAGGATCGTACAAATCTATTGATTACCGGTGGGTGAATAAAAACCTTATCTCGCCGCATGCGTTCGCGGCCGTGATTGCCGCCGAAGATCAGCGTTTTTTCCAGCATGCAGGTTTTGATCTAAATTCCATACAATCTTCTATTGACGTGTACTGGGACGGCGGAAAACTCAGAGGCGCCAGCACTATCAGCCAGCAAGTGGCCAAAAACTTATTCTTGACGCCGAGTAAAAGTTTTTTCCGTAAAGCCGTTGGAAGCCTGGTTTACTTTTTTAATTGAAGCACTGTGGACCAAGGACCGGATTCTGCTGGTATATCTGAACATCGCCGAATTCGGCGATCATTTGTTTGGCGTGGAAGCGGCCAGCCGGCACTATTTCGGCATCCCCGCAAAGCAGCTGAATAGACATCAGGCGGCATTGCTGGCCGCCACCTTGCCGAATCCGATCGTGCTGCGGGTAAACCATCCCAGCGCCTATGTCCTGAAACGCCACTACTGGATTCTGCGGCAAATGCAAAATCTTGGCTATCGGCGTTATTAACGCGTCCGGGCTTTTTGCGATTCCATCTTTATTTGTAAACCATTCAGATCATCAACAAAATTTACGCAAATCTGGCTTTAAAGGTCTGTTCAAATTAAAATGCTTGTTTTCTAATTGAGCACTCTCAATAACCATTGCGTCATCCAAACCTGACGGACTCTTAATGACTGATTATAAATTAACCCACCTTAAACAACTGGAAGCTGAGAGTATCCACATTATCCGGGAAGTCGCGGCTGAATTTGACAAGCCGGTGATGCTCTATTCCATCGGCAAGGACTCTGCCGTCATGCTGCATTTGACCATGAAGGCATTTTACCCCGGCAAACCGCCGTTTCCGTTGATGCACATCGATACCACCTGGAAATTCAAGGAAATGATTGAATTTCGTGACAAGCTGGTCAAAGACCTGGGCCTTGAATTGCTGGTGTATATCAATCAGGAAGGCGTTGACCAGGGCATAGGCCCGTTTACGCACGGCAGTAAAAAACACACGGATGTCATGAAAACCGACGCGCTAAAGCAGGCCTTGAACAAATATCAGTTTGACGCCGCCTTTGGCGGTGCCCGTCGCGATGAGGAAAAATCGCGCGCTAAAGAGCGTGTGTATTCGTTCCGCGACAAAAATCACCGCTGGGACCCGAAAAATCAGCGCCCGGAACTGTGGAATATCTTCAATGGCAAGATCGACAAAGGCGAAAGCATCCGCGTGTTCCCGCTGTCCAACTGGACCGAGCTGGACATCTGGCAATACATCCATCTGGAAAATATCCCGATTGTGCCATTGTATTTCGCCAAGGAACGCCCGGTGGTCAATAAAGACGGCATGCTGATCATGGTCGATGACGAGCGCATGCCGATCGGCCCCGATGACAAAGTGGAAATGAAAATGGTGCGCTTCCGCACCCTGGGCTGCTATCCGCTCACCGGTGCAGTGGAATCTACAGCAACCACGCTGCCTGAAATCATTCAGGAAATGCTGCTCACCACCACCTCTGAACGCCAGGGACGTTTGATCGATCACGACCAAGCCGGCTCCATGGAGCAGAAAAAGCGCGAAGGTTATTTTTAAAGCAGGTGTTGCGTGTTTTTTGAAGAAACCTGGCTATTGATTCTTACCCATCTGAAAATAAATAAAACATGTTACATAATATTTTGATCATCTTATTGTCCTTTTTTTTCGCAACTTACAGTTATGGCGGCGTCTACAAATGTAAAGACAATAATGGACATGTTGTTTTTTCAGATACTGCTTGTAGTACCAAAGAACATGAATTAATTGATGTAGAGGCGCTTAGGGAGAAGCAGCTACGGCGGGCATCAAATGCCACAAACGCTCAAGGCACAGTGCAATCCAAGCAAGGAAGGTATCACTGTGATGGTAGAACGCGTTGCTCCCAGATGTCTTCTTGTGAAGAAGCCACCTTTTTTTTAAATAACTGCCCGAATACCAAAATGGATGGGGGTAGAGAAGGTGAGCGCCCTGATGGCGTTCCCTGCGAAAGCCAGTGGTGTCGATAGATCTTTTGGCTTGACTTGCACCTGACCTTGTACCTTGAACCTATTACCTTGAACCTAAAACCATGTCCCACCAATCCGATTTAATCAGTACCGACATCAACGCCTATCTGGCAGAACACGAACGCAAGGAATTGCTGCGCTTTTTAACCTGCGGCAACGTCGACGACGGCAAAAGCACGCTGATCGGCCGCCTGCTGCACGATTCAAAAATGATTTACGAAGACCAGCTGGCCGCCGTTCAGGCCGACAGCGTCAAATCAGGCACCACCGGCGCCGGCAAGATCGACCTGGCTTTGCTGGTCGATGGCTTGCAAGCCGAGCGCGAGCAAGGCATTACCATTGATGTCGCGTATCGCTATTTTTCGACCTCGACCCGCAAGTTCATCATCGCCGACACCCCGGGTCACGAACAGTACACCCGCAACATGGCCACCGGCGCGTCCACCTGCGACCTGGCGGTCATTCTGATTGATGCGCGTTATGGTGTGCAAACGCAAACCAAACGCCACAGTTTCATTGCCTCATTGCTGGGCATCAAGCACGTTATCGTCGCCGTCAACAAAATGGACCTGGTCGACTACAGCGAAGACACCTTCAACACCATCAAAGACGACTATCTGGCCTTTGTAAAAACCCTGGATTTGCACGATATTCATTTTATCCCGATGTCGGCGCTGGACGGCGACAACGTGGTCAACCCCAGCGCCAACATGCCCTGGTTTACCGGCAAACCGATGATGGAGCTGCTGAATAGCATCCAGATTGCCGGCGATCACAATTTCATCGACGCGCGTTTCCCGGTGCAGTATGTCAACCGCCCCAACCTGGATTTCCGCGGCTTTTGCGGCACGGTAGCGGCCGGCGTGTTCAAGAAAGGCGACCGGATTACCGCCCTGCCCTCCGGCAAATCCAGCAAAATCAAAGCCATCGTCACGTATGACGGCGAACTTGACGAAGCCTTTCCACCGATGGCGGTCACCCTGACCCTGGAAGACGAGATTGATGTCAGCCGCGGCGACATGATTATCGGCGCGGAAAAGACACCGGCCACCGTTGCCGACAAATTTAAAGCCAGCATCGTCTGGATGGCAGAAAAAGCCATGACGCCGGGGCGACAATATACGATCAAACTGGCGACCCGCAGTGTGCCTGGCTCCATAGCCATGATCCATCACCGCATCGATGTGAATACTTTGGAGCACCATGATGCCAGTGAATTAAAACTCAATGAAATCGGCTCCTGCACGGTTTCGGTCAGCGCGCCCGTGGTCTTTGATCCCTACAAGGCCAGCAAATACACGGGTTCATTCATCATCATTGATCGCCTGAGCAACGGTACTGTCGGCGCCGGCATGATTACCGGTATGATTGGTGATGAAATTCAGCAACCCGTCAGCGCAGCAGAGCGCGCAGCGCGGTTCAGCCAAAAAGCCACCGCCATTGCCTTAACCGGCGCAAGCGGCAAAGACATGGCTTATCAACTGGAAAGAAAATTATTTGATAACGGCCATGCCACAACCGTCCTGGAAACAGCCGCTGCCCCAGGTCTGCTTGAAGCCGTTAAAAATGCCGGCCTGATTTGCTTGTGCGTCAAT
Organism: uncultured Gammaproteobacteria bacterium; assembly: GCA_963696315.1. Lineage (GTDB taxonomy): Bacteria > Pseudomonadota > Gammaproteobacteria > Methylococcales > Methylomonadaceae > CAWKEY01. The sequence goes on along the minus strand of CAVOJU010000048.1, from coordinate 58,490 downwards.
AGCAGCAAGGAATTGTCGGATGTGAGTTTTGATTGCGAGCAATTTTCAATTGATGATATTTACGCCGCCCTGAAAGATCAGAAAATTATCTATTAGCGTTTCACAGCCCTGCAAGCCAACAAGATACCTGCGTATCCCTTGCCATGGATGGCGAGTTTACATTTACAGCCTGCTTTTCAAAGCAAAATGGTTTATAAATGTTCTGGACGATGACCCACTGCCGCCCAACACCTAAAATTCCTTAATAATTACTACCTGATCGAGCCGCCATTGAATCAATCCGCCCTGACGCCGCACTGGGAACATTTCGAACACGATGCCGACATTGGCATTCGCGGCATTGCGCCTACACTGGCGCAGGCGTTTGAACAGGCCGCGATCGCCATGACCGCCGTCATCACCGATCCTGCCCAGGTTCTGGCAGAAAAAGCAGTCTTTATTCACTGTTCAGCACCCGATCATGAGCTGTTATTGGTCGACTGGATCAATGCACTCATCTACGAAATGGCGGTTCAAGGCCTGGTATTCTCGCGTTATCAGGTCACCATTGATCATGGCATCTTATCAGCCATCGCACTGGGCGAGCCTGTGGATCGGGAAAAACATCAGCCTGCCGTGGAAATCAAAGGCGCCACGTTTACCGAACTGCAGGTCTATCAACAAGCGGATGGCCTGTGGCTGGCTCAATGTATTGTCGACGTTTAAAGGATAAGCACCATGGATATCAAGCAATTTATTCAGCGTGATGAAACCTGCTGGGAGATTCCCGCCCAAGGCGCCATGCGCGTACCGGCCATTATCTATGCCGATGCGCAATTGTTGCAGGCGATGGATGAAAAAGTGTATCAGCAGATTACCAATGTGGCCGCCCTGCCCGGCATCGTTGAAGCCGCTTACGCCATGCCTGACGCCCATTGGGGCTATGGTTTTCCTATCGGGGGCGTTGCGGCCTTTGACCCTGAACAAGGCGGCGTCGTCTCAGCCGGCGGTGTTGGCTTTGACATTTCCTGTGGCGTGCGCACGCTGCATACCGGCCTGACCCTGGCTGACCTGCAAAGCCATAAACAAGCTCTGGCGGACGAATTGTTTCGCAGCGTTCCTGCCGGCGTCGGCAGTAAAGGGAAACTGCATTTGAATCATGATGCCATGCTGGGTATGTTACGCGGCGGTGCAAAATGGGCGCTTGAGCAGGGCTATGGTGAAACATCAGGATCTGGAACGTACTGAAGAGCACGGCTGCATGGCGGGTGCTGAACCGCAATACGTTTCCGCCAAAGCCCGGGAGCGGCAAAAAGATGAAATGGGCACGCTGGGATCGGGCAATCATTATCTGGAAGTGCAACGGGTCGCTGAAATTTTTGATCCCGTTGTCGCTGAAACCTTCGGTTTAAAAATCGACGCGATTGTGATCAGCATTCATTGCGGTTCCAGGGGGCTGGGTCATCAGATCGGCACCGAATTCTTAAAAGACATGGCCATGTCAGCCGCTCAATATCATATAGCACTGCCGGACCGGGAACTGGCCTGCGCGCCGCTGGATTCGCCTTTAGGAAAACAATATCTCGGCGCCATGCGCGCCGGTATCAACTGCGCTTTGGCCAATCGTCAGATTATCACCCATTTAACACGGCAAGCGGTCGCGGCGGTTTTTCCCGGCGCCCGGCTTGATCTGTTATACGATGTCTCGCATAACACCTGCAAACTGGAGCGGCATACGATTAACGGCCAGAAAAAAGACGTGTTTATTCATCGCAAAGGCGCCACGCGCGCTTTCGGGCCAGGGCATCCCGAGTTGCCGCTCATCTACCGCGAAACCGGCCAGCCGGTGCTGATTGGCGGCTCGATGGGCACCAGCTCTTATGTGCTTTGCGGCACCCAAGCCGCCGAACAACGTTCATTCAGTTCCGCCTGTCATGGCGCAGGCCGGGCATTAAGCCGGCACCAGGCGATCAAACAATGGCAAGGCAAAACCGTGGTGGCTGAACTGGCGGCGCAAGGCATTATTATTCGCAGCCCTTCCCTGCGCGGCGTCGCCGAAGAAGCGCCTTCAGCCTATAAAGATGTCAGTGCCGTGGTGGATGTCGCTCGACCAGGCCGGCCTGGCCAAAAAAGTCGCCCGCCTGGAGCCGGTCATTTGTATTAAAGGTTAACAACGCCCCAATTCCAACCGAGTAGGTATTTTATGGTCGACAGAAGACACTTTATCAAGAAGGCCGCAGGCAGCCTGGCAGCACTCGGCGGACTATCCCTGCTGCAGCGACCGGGCCTTGCAGCTGCTGCGGATACGGAGAAATCTAACATCCTGGATGCCCTCCCTGGCAAAGAGGCGCTGATTAAAAAAACCTACCGGCCGCCCAATTACGAAACCCCGGTCGATTATTTTGATGATCCGTTTACCCCCAATAATCGCTTCTTTGTCCGCTACCATCACGCCGTGATTCCCGAAGTGAAAGCCGAGGACTGGCGGCTGCGCGTCGGCGGCGATGCCGTTCGCACGCCATTGGAACTCAGCCTCGAACACTTGCGCAGGGATTTCAAAGCCGTCGAAATCGCCGCATTGTGTCTGTGCTCCGGCAATCGGCGGGGCTTGTTTGAACCGAATGTACCCGGCATACAGTGGGGTTCCGGCGCCATGGGCAATGCGCGCTGGCGCGGCGTTCGCCTGAAAGATGTGCTTGCAGGGGCCGGCATCGGCAAGTCTGCCCTGGAAGTGAGTCTGGACGGAGCCGATTCCGGTGTATTGAAAACAACCCCGGACTTTGTCAAAAGCCTGCCGCTGGCGAAAGCGCTGGATGAAAACACCCTCATCGCCTTCGAAATGAACGGCGAACCCTTGCCGCACTGGAACGGCTTTCCCGCGCGTCTGATCATTCCGGGCTGGACCGCCACTTACTGGATGAAGCATCTGACCGCGGTCAATGTTATCTCCAAGCCTTTCGACGGCTTCTGGATGAAAACGGCTTACCGCATACCCAAGGATCGTTTTCCAGGCGAACCATTCAGCTCACAGGAAACCGGAACGACTATGCCGATCACGGAGATGCTGGTCAATTCATTGATCACCAACCTGCTTGATGGACAGACTCTGCCTGCAAACAAGCCCATGGAGATCAAGGGCGTCGCCTGGGATGGCGGCCATGGCATCGCGCAAGTGGAAGTTTCCACGGATGGCGGCGCCAGTTGGCAGCCGGCCGCACTGAAGCAGGATTACGGACGCTTTTCCTGGCGCCAATGGCAGTGTGTCTTTGAACCCAATCGTCCTGGGAAATCCCAAATCATGGCGCGAGCGACCAGCCGTTCCGGTGCCAGCCAGCCGCTGGAGCCGATCCCGAATCCTTCGGGTTACCACCACAACGCCGTGCAGAAGATAACCATACAGCTGGCTTGAGGAGAATAGGATGCGAACGCTGCTTTTGTTGTTATCGTTTTTCGCCGCCACGGCAACAGCCGGGGAAAGCCAGATAGTCTTGAAAAACCGGCCAGGCAAAGATCAGGTCGTTGCGCAGTGCGCCATGTGCCACAGCCTGGACTATATCACCCAGCATGCCACGATTCTGGATCGGGCCGGCTGGGAAAAAACCGTCGGCAAAATGATCGCGGTGATGGGCGCACCCATCAATGATGCCGACAAACAGATCATCATCGATTATCTGGCGCAAAACTACAGTCAATAATGGGCGCCTTTCCAGCAGCCAACTTGTGGCGGCACTACTACTATCTTGCTTTCCGATACCGGCGGTGTTGCCACGCTGGTAGGCGACCCTCCGAACCTGATGATAGGCTCGGATGATTTAACCTTGCTGGTTTCTTCGCTCATATTCTGGCTGTTTTTTGATTTCTTCACGATTCCCATTCATCCCCATGCCCCTATGCATCAAGCAGCAAGTAGCCCGTATGGAGTGTAACGAAATACGGGTAACCGTGTCATCGCTCTACCGCATTCCGCGTTCCTTCATACGGGCTACTGGCTTTAAGAGACTTTTAAACCCGGCTCCTTCGCATCAAACTCAACATGCTCGGCGCCGTTTAACACCAGAAAATGCCTGCCTTTGGCTCTGGATATCAGCGTAACGCCGGATTGTTTGGCCATTTCCAGACCCATTTGCGTGGCGCCGGAGCGCGATAATAATACCGGTATGCCCATTTGCGCGACTTTGATCACCATTTCCGAAGTCAGGCGTCCCGTGGTGTAAAAAATCTTGTCTGCCCCGGAAATATCATTGAGCCACATATAGCCGGCTATGGCGTCGACGGCATTATGGCGGCCGACATCTTCCACAAAAAAATCGATGCTGCTGCCGCTGCATAAGGCGCAGCCGTGCACGGCGCCGGCTTTTTTATAGACTTCGTTATGCTCTCTGAGGGCATTGAGCATGCCGTAAAGCGTGGATTGTTTAATGGCGCTTATTGGCAGCCGGATGTTTTTCAATTTATCCATCAGGCGGCCGAACACGGTGCCCTGCCCGCAGCCAGTGGTCACGGTGCGCTGCGCCATTTGCAGCGAGAAATCACTGTTTTGAGCGTTGGTGACTACCGCCACCGCTTCGGTTTCCCAGTCCACCTGCACTACCTTGATTTCGGCTATGTCCTCAAAAAAGCCCTGATTTTTCAGATAACCCAGCGTCAATAGTTCGGGATGCGTACCCATGGTCATCAAGGTGACGATTTCCTGTTTATCAACATAAATCGTTAAGGCGCGCTCGCCGACCAGCTCAATAGCGCGCGCCTCGCCATACTCATCGATGGCAACAGCCGGTTTGGAAAAACCGAGGCCCGCATTGCTCATTTCTGGTTGATACGCGCTATTCATCCGCTTCGGCCTCCAGGGCAGATAGCTCAGTCATCGTGTTGATGTTGATGAATATTTCCGGTGTATTGCTGAAATCGGCTGTCACCATGTTCTGCTGTTCCAGCCAGCGGTCAATTTTGCGCTCGCCACTGGACAGATAGGCTTGCAGACTGTCTTGCAAGGCAGTTTTTATCGCCAGGAAAACCGGATGCAGGCGCTCGCCGTCAAAAGCGACGGCGACATCGGCATCCTGCGCTGCACGCGTCTCCAGCAATTTCTGCAAATGTTCGGCACTGACCAATGGCGAGTCGCAAGGCATCACCAGCAGCACATCGGCATCCACCTGCAGCATCGCCGTTAATACACCGGCCAAAGGCCCATCGAAACTGTCGGTTTGATCGGCGACAACGGGCCAGCCAAATTGCTGGTAGCGTTCACTATTACGATTGGCATTGATGATCAATTGATCAACTACCGGCGACATGGCCGCGATGGCATAACTGATCATGGCCTGGCCTTTATAATAAATCAGACCTTTATCCTGATTATTCATGCGTCTGGCGAGTCCGCCGGCCAGAATCACTCCGGCTACTTTTGTTTGATTGTTCATAATGCTAAGCTTTGCCGTCCTTCATTGGAGATCAAAAAATACTCAAAAGGTTTTATTATTCTCGCAAGCATGCTGTGTATTGCAAGCTATATACTTGTTCCAGTTCAATTTTTGGTTTTTATTGGTAATGAACGAGGTTGTACAAGGAGCTTTAATTGCCTGGCGGCATGGCTATTCTGAACCGGTTTTCAGTTAAAATGAACGAAGTTTTATAGCGCATCGCCGTTTTTGCAGTTAGTGCATAAGCGCTTAGGCCATGTCAAAACCAAGCGGGTCAACACAAGAGGATTGCTATCCCGAACCCGCTTTTCACTTTCTAATCTGGAACAATAAGAGAATCATCCATGAACAATAAATATCTACTCAGCTTTGCCTTGCTTGCCGCACTCACCGGCTGCACCTCGACCCCGGAAAAACCGGTTGAGGAACAGACTTTTGTCAGTGACTTTCCCACCCGGGACCGCGTTGAATATGTGTTGAATTGCGTGGCCAAGCATGGCGGACTCAACTATATCAATCAATATGCCTGCGGCTGTAAAGTCGACAAAATTGCTGAAAAACTCACTTTTGAAGAATACGAAGCAGCCCAGACCATTACTTACTTGCGTCGGCTACCTGGCGAAGGCGGTGGTGTTTTCCGTGATCCTGCCCGGGCCAAGGATTTGCGTAAACGGCTTGAAGAAGCCGAAGCCTATGCAGAGAAATCCTGTTTCGTGAAATAAAGCAAGGTGCCCTGCCCTAACTGGCGGTGTGCCGAGGGCACTCAGCAGAAATCCTGAAACCTGTTGTGTTGGGTGCCTCTCATGCTGGAATAGTCTGCGTGATAGCGTTTCCTAAACCATCAGGAAACTTTCATTTAACGCATAATTCCAAAAACACCTTGGTAACTGGCGATTGAAGGATTGGCCCGGGAACGATGATATTCAACTGCCAGAGCAAGCCGACCGGCGGATTGATAAGCCGGGTCGCCAGTCCTTTGCTCTCATGACGCAATGCTTACGAGGAAGCAAAACCAATACCCAACCCCGCCCTGACAGCCTCTTTAATGCCTAAAACGCCTGCAAACCAACCGAATTCACCGGGCCTTCAATAAAGCCCAGATCAAGATCATGCAGATTAACAATAATCCCCTTGGTGTCCCAGGATTTCATAAACACCTGAACACCGGGATAGAGGGTCTGCAAAGAGACTACATTCCGCGGCAAATAATAACTTGCGATCGTTTACCGAAGAGCCAAAACGCAAAATGCCGGCGTTGATTTGCCTGTGGCAGCGGGCATAGTCAACAAAAAAAGGGACCCTTCCCTTTTTGTTTTATTCAACTAAAGTCAGGGCATGCCCCAAATTAAGCAGAACAGTATTTGCCGGAATAGCGCATCGCATCACCCAGCGTGGAAACCGGCGAGAGAATGTCTTTTTCACCGATGATGATCGAAACATTTATCTTGGTTGCTTAAAACAACTTTGCGGTAAAAACGGCGTTGATATTTTACTTACTGTCCGATGACAAACCAAATACACCTACTTGTAATCCCGGAGACGGAAGAAGGATTGCAGCGAGTTTTAAAGCCGTTGCACATGAGCTATGCGCAGAAGATCAACCTGGATCGAGGCTGAAAAGGCCACTTGTGGCAGGGGCGATTTTCTCGTCCCCTTTGGGGGATACGTATAGATGGACCGCCATTCGTTATGTTGAACGGAACCCGGTGAGGGCAAAAATAGTCGCCAAAGCGGAAGAATATCCCTGGTCGATCACTGCGGCGCATTACAGGTTGAGGGATGATGCGATCTTGTGCCAAAAGCCTGATTGGAAGAAGCAATGTGAGCAAATTTCGGATTGGTTTGCGTGGCTAGCTGAAGCAGATGATCCTCAGAAACTTGAGATGATACGACAATGCGTTGAAAAAGGTTTGCCTTATGGCGCGGATAAATTTATTCGAGGATTGGGAAAATTTGCAGGCAGACCGTTACATTACCGTCCGAGCCGCCCTAAGAATGAAAAAAGGTAACATTCCCTCTTTCCCAATTCCACCTAACCAATACCTCCGATCCAATCCATCTAATACAACGATCTCTGACTTTTCATTCCCCGAGCCCCATATCTAAGCAAATGGAGATTAGCAGCATGAAACAACACAAAAAATCGAGCATAGTATTGAGCTTGTTTATTGCCGGCTGGCTGATGCAGATATTACCGGCACAAGCTGCGAGTTTTGATTGCGGGAAGGCGAAGACCAAGACGGAACACATGATTTGCGATCCGTCGCGACCTTTCGGTTTTATAAAATCGCAGGATGACGAGTTGAATATTGCTTATCAATGGGCAGTGATGCGGGTTAGCGACAAGCAAAAACTGATCAAAGAACAAAGACGTTGGTTAAAAGATATCCGCAACACCTGTGCTGACCGGGCATGTTTGGCCAAGGTCTATCGAGAGCGCCTTGAAACGCTGACTGCCTTGGTGCAAACGCCGGGCTGTTATACCCTCCAACCTATCAAGAATGACGGGAAGGTGCTACCGATAGAACCGGTCTGTGAGGTAATGGAAAAGAACCTGAACCGGTTTTGCGATCAGCCACCGATGGCTTGCGGGCTCAAGATAGCCCCGGAATATCGTCAACAGATTATCTTGCCGAACTGGATACCACTAAACACAGAAGCTAATCGTGGTTTAATTGAAGAATTTATGCGTGCGCCTTGGCAAGATGCAGGTATCCCGCAACAAGATAAAGACATCTTATGGGAGGAGGAACGTCCCAAGATCGAACAGGCTTTTTTTGAGAAACGCCTGAGTTTTTCAACTGCGCAGCTTGATTTATATAACCTCAGACACCCAGACCTCTAGGATTTTAAATTGACCCTACCTTGAATACCATGCGCAAATTGGTACGAGGAAATCGAGTCTCCGTTGCATTGAGTTGAGTACATAATTTTTCAATCACGTTATCAGACATAACATTCGCTAAATGATGGAGTCGGATGGTTAATGTTTGTGTTTCCAGATCAGGCAGTAAATCGGCTTCAGTTTTATAGAGTGCGCAAAGTAGGGTGCGCACTTCATCAGGGTGAGACTTATATTTACGCAGACTATTAGCCATAGCCGTTTCCGCTCGATAAGCCGTCATTTTGATGGTGTCTATTAGATGCTTGCTTTGCGTGCTTAACTGTTTAAATTTCTGATCCTCCGGCAAATCATGCACATCAATATGGTGTGGCGTTTCTTTGCGCTTTTTTTTGAGCATCTCAACGGCATTTTTCTGCTGTTCTATCGCTTCATTCAGTTCCGCTTTCTGTTGCATAAAAGGGCTGATTTTTTCATCATCCAGCGTCCCTTCAAAGTGCATGGCACCAAAATTGGCCATCATACGATTGAGCTTGCCCACTTGTGATCTGACCTTGCCATCCAAATCGCGATAAACGGGATTGACCACTTGAGTGGGCTCAGTTATCGTTTCCACGCTATAGTCGGCAAGCTTATCAAGACCGTAGTGTTAACGCATATACTTGAAGTAGTTTTCCTGACACCATCGGGCAAACATCTTCGCCCCAATAAAGGTTAAATCAGCTTGATAATCGGTGGCTAAAATGGCTGTTTGATGGCCGCCTTCGGTAAGTTTGCGGATTTCACGCACCCAGAGCTTATTGCTTAAACAGACTCCCCGCTCAGCCAGTTTGACTTGCGTTATTTCCCCCGTGGGCAAGGTCAGGGTGTACTCAGAAAACTCGGTTTCCAACCAATCTTCGTCAGGGTATTTGTGATAGGTGAGAACCGCTACTTGCTGGGCTCTCATCCGAGCCATAAACTCCGGGCTGTAACCCTCACGATCAAAAACCAGCGTGAATTTATGGGGAAAAGGTTTGGTAGACGCCGCTGTCCGCTCAGCTTGCGCCGGAACCCGTGCCGCCAACTCAGGCAAAATATCGTTTTCAATGACTTTTATCATGCCCGGATCCACGGCCTTGTTAACGACCATAAAAGGCTGTCCATCCATGGCATTGACCCAATAGTCGGTGGTCGCTCGAAGACAGAGTTTTTGCCGGGCAACATGATGCTTGGGCAATTGGGTTTGGTGGCCGTTATAGACGCGTACATGACCATCAATGTATAGAACACCCGCTTGCTCCGGGGCTGATTCCATCCAGTAGCTGCACATTTCAGCACTCCAGCTTTTAGCTTGATTGTCTTCGCTGAGTGCCTGGACTTTGATGCGTAACGTGCGAGCTTCCGGAATACGATCCAAACCTAATAATTTTCCCCATTCACCAGGGGCGCAATAGCGTAAAGATTCGATGGATTTGAGTCGGGTTAAGGCCATAAAAGCCAGCAGTAAAAAAAGACTGTCCAAGCCATAGTAACCTTTAGGCAACTTGAAAAACTGCTCGGTATATTTCAACAGGCCCATGACTAATAAGGCAGGAAGTGCGAACAGGACGCCGCCATTGGGCACATCTAAAACTGGGTGGAATTCCGGCGCTACTGATTCCAAATCGCCAATGCTGGCAGCAACCCGCCCCATCACATCTTGTGCGCCGACGCCCATGAGCGCGACTCGGTCAGCGCTACTGCGCTCACTTTTACTGGTTACGAGGTTATCAGGAGCTTTTTTTTGGCGGGCTTATGAAGTCGTCCTGCCCGAATCGCTTTGGACAAGGTGTCTGCTTTAATATCCAGCTTTAAGGCAATATCGGCTACCTCTTTGTGCTCACTTAATAACTGTTGAACCTGTTCGATAACAGGTGGCGTTAATATCGCCGCACCCCGCCGATTTTTTTGCTTATAAAAACCTCTGGCACCTTCTTTTCGATACAGCTTGACTGAGCGCTTAACGCTAATCTTGGTCACCCCAAAAGCACGGACAATCTCCATTTGTTGAGTATGCCCATTGACGCAGAATTGGGCGGTGATCATTCGGAATGATTGAGTATCCTCTTCCTGGTGACTAAAAACGGGTAAGCTACCGTTGAAATAGGTAATGCTCCCTTCTTCTTTGATGAAAGCGAGTAAAGAGGTAATAGGGGTAACACCCACTGGAAACATCGGCAATTGTAACTGGGGCATTTTTAAAATTCCGGTCGATCGGTGTGGGGCTTAATAGAGTAAAATTACTCATTAGGGATCATTTCAAAATCTGACGTATTTAGCAAGCAGCGCTGGCTTTTTTCGGTTTTCTATTGGTATCACTTTGCTTTTTATGATGTTTTATTTGCACCGAATAAATACTCGCTTGGGGTAGAGATCTGGTTATGTGAAGTTAGATTAAGCATGAAAAACATTTGTTTTATTAATTATCAACCCACCCAAGGAGTATCGAAATGAACTTTCATTCTCCGACCAACAGTTATGCAGACGACCGCTATTCACTGATACTCCAAGTTGAAGAGGGAGGCAATCCACATTTGACCCCTTACAATGATGGCAAGGGATGGGTCACTATCGGTGTAGATTTCAATTTGGCGGATGACGCAGTGCGCACCCTAGTGTTAGGGAAAATGGGAATCACCAATCCGTTATTGATTAACGATCTGACGAATTATTTGAAGGATAATAAGCTAACAACAAGCTACTCTGTCATTCAGAGTGTTCTCAATAGCTTCATGACCCAATACACCCCGGGATCCACTTTCCAGTTCGCTAATGAAACCCAAGTCAAAGAGCTCTTTAATGGCATCGACGGCAACAATGGCCTTGTCCAGACTTACGAAAATCGAGTCGATAAATGGGCTAGTGATAAAGGTCTTGCTGTCATCCCTGAATCAAAAGAACGCTTGGTTTTGGTTTCCTTCTCATACAACGGTGTCCTCGGCCCTAGCTTGGCGGCAGCAATTAAAACCGATAACCGCGCCGAAGCCTGGTACGAAATCCGCTATGGCTCGAACGGCGACAAACTCAATGGCATCGCCAAACGACGCTACTACGAGTCCGAAGTTTTCGGCCTGACTGCAAATTCCGACAGTGTTTCTGACGCCGAAGCCCAAAACATCTTGCAGATGTACACCCGGCACCGCGCCGACATCCTCAACTATGAAGCTACCTACAGCGCCCAGATTGACGCCGCCAACAATGACTATCACCTTTCCGGCACGTCCCTGGTGGAAAGCCTTGACCAGATGCTTGATGCCGCTCGTAACTACATCATCAGCGCCGAAGTCACCGCTAGGGGCATCACCCATATCATAGACGGCGACGTCCTCGTCGGCCAGAACACCGACTATATCAACTCCAGGCGCACCTGGCACAAAAATGACAGCCTCATCGGCACCGATAAACACGACCTGATTCTTGGCGGCGATGGTGACGACACCCTCGAAGGCGGCAAAGGCAACGACATTCTGGTTGGCGGCATAGGTTTAGACAGATACATCTGGAATGCCGGCGACGGCACCGACACGATTATCGATGAGGATAAGCAAGGCCTGATCATCATCAACAACGGCAGTCCTCAAAATCTATTTGCGGCAGGCGCCTTCGTCGAAACCGCGCCAGGCAGCGGCGTCTGGACGCAAACCATGGCGGACGGCAGCATTTTGACGTTGACGCACCACTCGCCTTGGCGATTGGTTACCGCTGACGGTTCAGAAATCATTCTTGGTAACGATTGGCAAGACGGTGATTTCGGCATTCATTTACAGAACGTCATCATGCTTCCTGGTTTGACGCCGGCCCAAGAGATACCCGGCGACCTGGCACCAAAAGATTTCGATGCCCAACAACCCGGCGTGCAGATGCAGACCGATGCCTTGGGCAACATCATCACCGATCCCAACGTGGCCGAGCCAGGCCGGGCCGACACCCTGTACGGCAGCGCTGGTAGCGACCGCATCGCCGGTTTATTGGGTACGGACATTCTCGACGGCAAGGAAGATTCGCTGGGGCGGCGGCCGCGACAATCTGACGGGCGGAACCGGCAACGACCAGTTGCACGGTGGTGATCCGATGAATCTCGCAGATCGATTTTCACAATTTCGGTGGCGCTACGGCGGATGGCAGCTATGGTGACTACCTGTCGGCCGGAATGGGGAACGACATCCTGATCCGCAGAACGACGCGCGGATGGGCGGCGAAGGCGATGATCTGCAGGTTGGCGGGGCCGAGCACGATGTGCTGTTCGTTGATGCCAGTTATCAGACGCGGAACGACTGGACAGGAATCTGACGGAGGTGTATCAGGCGGCTGATGAAACATCGCCCGGATGTGGTAATGGGATAGGTCCTGGTCCGGTGACAGGATTCCTGGACACGGGTAGTGGCGGCCGGGATTGGATCTACGGCGGCAGCGGCGGCGATTGGATCATCGCCGGCCGGGGAGACGACATTGTCTATGGCGAGAGTGGCATGGACTCTCTGGGCGGCGGCGCCGGTAACGACATCCTCTATGGGGGTGAAGACGACGACGGCATTAACGGAGACATGGATGCCAGCAGTTTGAGTCAACACGGTAACGATTACATCGATCTGGGTTCTGGAACAATCCAGCAAGCCGCAAGGTGCAACGACACCCTGCTAGAAGGGGAAAGGGACGTGAGATTGATAAACTGGAACGACGCGCTATGCGCCGTTTCATTCGAGCGAAAAAAAAGTGAATCGGCAAATGATGCGGAATGGAGGTTAGCGTTATGAAAGTGCTTAACGTTTTATTTTTTGTGTTGACTCTTACCTTTTTGACTAGTGGCAATGCAATCGCGCTGACATCGTTCGGCTCTGCCTACCGCTACAAATTGGAAATGAGCAAGGACGACAAGGTGTGTCGTCATATGGAAAAAGTTTACAAGAAACATTTTCGTCGACCCTGGGCTTATCAGGCGAAAATTTGGGGTGATGACAAGCGTGCCCGAAACGAATTCATCCGACTTCCCAGCGTTGAATTTGATTCTAATCTTGCGCAGTTGATGACTTATTCCCGCCTTCCCAGTACCCCGGAATTCGAGGTTATTCCATGGCGCGAGGGAAGGAATAAATTTTATAAGGGAAATGCCGGACAACAAAGTCCAGGAATACCTGAGTCCTTTGTTAGTGGCGGATTTCGATATTGACAATGACGGCAAGATAGAAACCGTAATTCAGGAGGGCTTTTTTCAAGGTATGCTCGGCAGTATCAGTTCATTTTCCGTCTATCCCGTCGGGACTGTGGCCATTAAAGACTTAGTGGGTGCTTCGGTGTTTAAGCCAAGAGATGTGCAAGGTACTAGATTGATAGACGGCATAGAGAGTATTCCGGGGGTTAAATGGGACATTAAATGGCGTTCACTTCGTCCGTTTTTTCTGAATGGTGTTATCTATCTGAGCGGCGCTCGTTTTGAGACTCCCTATGGTCGCTATCAACCCAATCACATATACAAAGATTACATGGACGTATTGAAATACATCAAAGGCTCTCGGTTTATGAAAGGCAGCGATCAACCGCCATTAGAATTTGAGACCATCTGTCGTTTTCGCATGACTGAAATACCTGAAATATCCAAAGGAGAATAGCCATGTCACTCACAACCTTCAATACCAATTTTCTAAAAGGCTCTTATACAGATGACGTGACGTTCCTGTTGAAGATCGCAGAAAACGCACCGCTGGCTATGGGAACCAACACATCCGGCCTTCACCCGCACATTGATGGAAAGCAAAATCTGGCGATTGGCTATGGCTATGACTTCGCTGCGAATGGCGTGGATCAAAGCATTCGGGATTTAATAGCAGCAGGGGCAACAATTACGGATGAAGCGAGTTTGAGAGTTGAATTGGCCCAGTTAACTCAGAGGGCATGCGACTTCGGCGCAACAGGTGACCATTGCAGGTTTGGTCGATCTGGAAACTGAGGACGTTGCAAGCGCGTTGCTGACGATTGCAATACAGCATAGGGATCGACCGACTGACCCATTAGATATTTCGCGTTCATTTGAAAATTTTTTACAGAACAACGGTATTGAACTTCCCGACTCCCGCGAACGCGCGGCATTAATGTCCATGTGGTATCAACTGCCCGGCGCCGTTGGTTACGGCGGCTATTTCATAAATAAATTAGGTGGACTGAGCAATATGTCGCAGGCACTGATCGAAGGCAACCGTGCTGAAGTGTGGTACCAAATCCGTTATCAATCGAGCAATAACGGCACAGATGGTGCAATGCGCCGCTTTGCTGAAGCCGAGATGTTCGGCCTCTACAATGATTCTGCCAATGTGACTCCGGATGAAGCCAAGCAGGTATATCGGATGCTGCAACTGCACCGTGACACAATCCTGGCATACGAATCAAATTTTGGAAGCCGGATTGCCGCAGCTAATGTCAATTATGAGCTAACAGGAACTGACCAAGTAGACACTCTGTTGCAAGCTCTTAACCCTGCCCGCGATGCGATAATTGCCGATTTTCAAGACAATTACCCCAGTCTTGCCGATAAAGACCTGTCCGGTTATCTTTCCACCTCCATCTACATCGACCCCAATCGAAACAATGCGGGAGAACAACTTAATCCCAGTCATAACGGCATTCTCAACGCTCGGCAAAATGAAGTGTCCGGCAACGAAATATACTCCGCGCGGTCAATATACCGGTTTCAATTCCCCTTAAAATATTGTAAAAAGCACCGAAATTACACATCCGTGACATGAAGCAATGATTGAAAAACAATTGGACGAACTTTTTTCTGAAATGACATTGAATACGAATTCACGATTACGGAACAAATGTTTGGTCGTTTACCTTAGGAAGAATGGGTATCAGCGCGAGGCAGTTGCCGAGATCGCAAGGATTGACGCAGACACGGTGACCCATTATACGAAGACATTTGATGAAAGTGGATTAACAGGCCTATTGGAGGAAAATTATCACCAGCCAAAAAGCCAATTAGAACCGTATACAGCGCAATTAAAGGAGCTCTTTAAAAAACAAGTGCCTCATACCGTCAATCAAGCGATAGCGATGATCGATAAAGAAACAGGCATCCGTTTGAAGCCTTCTGCTTGTCGGGCGTTTCTGAAAAAAATGGGTATGAAATGCAGGCGTTGCGGTGTAGTTCCCGGTAAAGCCATGGACGATGATAAGCAGCGTCAAGCCCAACGGGAATTTCACGACCAACAGTTACAGCCGATTTTGACTGAGGCTAAACAAGGCAAACGTACGGTTCTGTTCGTCGATGCGGCTCACTTCGTGATGGGTGCCTTTTTAGGGATGGTTTGGTGCTTCGTGCGTCTATTGCTGCCGTCTGCCAGTGGGCGCAAACGCCACAATGTCTTGGGCGCTTATGATCCGATCACGCACGAGGCCATCACGGTAACCAATGATACCTATATTAACCAGGACGTTTTCTGCGAGTTCCTCGGAAAAATTGCCACCGCATACGCTGATAGCGAGCGGCCCATCACACTCATATTAGATAACGCTAGATATCAGAAATGCCAGTCGGTCGCCAACAAGGCAAAAGAGTTGAATATTGAATTGCTGTATTTGCCAGCCTATTCACCCAATCTGAACTTGATCGAGCGCTTATGGCGGTTCGTCAAAAAGCAGGTTCTGTATAGCAAGCATTACGACCGTTTCGATACTTTCAGAAACAGTATCAATAACTGTATCAGTGAACTCGGCACCCGTTACAAAAATGAGATGGAAAGCTTAATGACGATGAACTTCCAGTTGTTTTAAAAAACCGAAAACTTGACCGCGTCGAGTATAATCTCCAACGATATTTTAATCGGCGAAGACGGTGACGACACCCTCGAAGGCGGCAAAGGCAACGACATTCTGGTTGGCGGCATAGGTTTAGACAGATACATCTGGAATACCGGCGACGGCACCGACACGATTATCGATGTTTTTTTTTAAAAATATTCATCAACAACGGCAGTCCTCAAAATCTGTTTGCGGCAGGCGCCTTCGTCGAAACCGCGCCAGGCAGCGGCGTCTGGACGCAAACCATGGCGGACGGCAGCGTTTTGACGTTGACGCACCACTCGCCTTGGCGATTGGTTACCGCTGACGGTTCAGAAATCATTCTTGGTAACGATTGGCAAGACGGTGATTTCGGCATTCATTTACAGAACGTCATCATGCTTCCTGGTTTGACGCCGGCCCAAGAGATACCCGGCGACCTGGCACCAAAAGATTTCGATGCCCAACAACCCGGCGTGCAGACGCAGACCGATGCCTTGGGCAACATCATCACCGATCCCAACGTGGCCGAGCCAGGCCGGGCCGACACCCTGTACGGCAGCGCTGGTAGCGACCGCATCGCCGGTTTGTTGGGTATGGACATTCTCGACGGCAAGGAAGATGACGATCAGCTGGAAGGGGGCGGCGGCCGCGACAATCTGACGGGCGGGGCTGGCAACGACCTATTGCACGGTGGTGATCCGGTGAATCTCGCTGGTATCGATTTTCACAATTTCGGTGGCGCTACGGCGGATGGCAGCTATGGTGACTTCCTGTCGGCCGGAATGGGGAACGACATCCTGATCGGCAGCGCGCAGAGCGACGCGCTGATGGGCGGCGAAGGCGACGACCTGATGGTAGGCGGAGCTGGTCACGATTTCATCTTCGGCGATGCCAGTTTCCAGACACCTGGCAACAACTGGACGGTCCGAGGCTTGGCCCAGGCCTATCAGGCGGCTGATGAAACATCGCCCGGCTGGGGTAATGGTATAGGCCTTGGTCCGGTGACAGGACTCCTGGACACGGGTATTGGCGACCGGGATCGGATCTACGGCGGCAGCGGCGGCGATTGGATCATCGCCGACCGGGGAGACGACATTGTCTATGGCGAGAGTGGCATGGACTCTCTGGGCGGTGGCGCCGGTAACGACATCCTCTATGGGGGTGAAGACGACGACGGCATTAACGGGGACATGGATGCCAGCAGTTTGAGTCAACATGGTAACGATTACATCGATCTAGGTTCTGGATCGACTCAGCAAGCCGCAAGAGGTAACGGCGGCAACGACACACTACTGGAAGGGAAAGGGGAAGTGAGATTGATGAACTGGAACGACGCGCTATGTGCCGTTTCATTTGAGCGAAAAAATGTGAATCGGCAAATGATGCTGAATGGAGGTTAGCGTTATGAAAGTGCTTATCGTTTTATTTTTTGTGTTGACTCTTACCTTTTTGACTAATGGCAATGCAATCGCGCTGACATCGTTCGGCTCTGCCTACCGCTACAAATTAGAAATGAGCAAGGACGACAAGGTGTGTCGTCATATGGAGAAGGTTTATAAGAAATATTTTCGTACTCCTTGGGCTTCTCCTCCTGATGATTGGAATGATGAGCGCAAAAAAAACGTGTCCACCAGATTGCCCGGGGTTGAATTTAATGCTGATTTAATGGGGTTGATGGATCGAGCCCTATTTCCCAGCAGTCCTGAATTTGAGGTCATTAAGTGGCGTGAGGGAAGATACAAATATCAGACGACAGACACTAAGAGCGGTGGTGAAGTTGTAATTACGGGGACAATAATAAACCCCTTGTTAGTCGCGGATTTTGATATTGATAACGATGGCAAGATGGACACGGTGATTCAGGGTGGATTTTTTGAAGGTATGGTCTACGGTATCGATTCATTTTCCGTCTATCCTGCTGGCACAGTAGATTTGAAGGACCTAGTGGGTGAATCAGTTGTTAAAGTCAGGGATGTGCAAAGTTTCAGAGAAGTAGACGGTATGGGAGAAACCTTGAGCGTTGGTGTTGATACATGGCGTTCGCTTCGCCCTTTTATTCTGGATGGCGTTACCTACCTGAGCGGCGCTCGCTATGAATCACCATATGACGGCTTTAAGCCGAATCACATATATAAAGACTATATGGACATATTGAAATACATCAAGGGATCAAGCTTCAGAAAAGGACGTAATCAACCGCCATTAGAATTTGAGACCATATGCCGTTTTCGCATGACTGAAGTACATCAACCATCCAAAGGGGAATAATCATGTTACTCACTACCTTCAATACCAATTTTCTAAAAGGCTCGTATAGAAATGACGTGACGTTCCTGTTGAAGATCGCGGAAAACGCACCGCTGGCTATGGGAACCAACACATCCGGCCTTCACCCGCACATTGATGGGAAGCAAAATCTGGCGATCGGTTATGGCTATGACTTTGTTGCGAATGGCGCAAAGCAAAGTATTGATGACCTAAAAGCAGCGGGGGCGACAATTACGAATGAAACCACGCTGAGACTTGAGCTAGCCAAGGTAACTGCGGGGCATGCCACTGCGGCACAACAGGCGACCATTGCAGGTTTGGTCGATCTGGAAACTGAGGACGTTGCAAGCGCGTTGCTGGCGATTGCAATACAGCATCGAGATAGGCCGACTAATCCTGATGGTTCAATTATGAAAGAGTCGTTTGAGGGATTTTTACAGCGCAACGGTATTGACCTTCCCGACTCCCGCGAACGCGCGGCATTAATGTCCATGTGGTATCAACTGCCCGGCGCCGTTGGTTACGGCGGCTATTTCATAAATAAATTAGGTGGCCTGAGCAATATGTCGCAGGCACTGATCGAAGGCAACCGTGCTGAAGTGTGGTACCAAATCCGTTATCAATCGAGCAATAACGGCACAGATGGCGCAATGCGCCGCTTTGCTGAAGCCGAGATGTTCGGCCTCTACAATGATTCTGCCAATGTGACTCCAGATGAAGCCAAGCAGGTATATCGGATGCTGCAACTGCACCGTGACACAATCCTGGCATACGAATCAAATTTTGGAAGCCGGATTGCCGCAGCTAATGTCAATTATGAGCTAACAGGAATTGACCAAGTAGACACTCTGTTGCAAGCTCTTAACCCTGCCCGCGATGCGATAATTGCCGATTTTCAAGACAATTACCCCAGTCTTGCCGGTAAAGACCTGTCCGGTTATCTTTCCACCTCCATCTACATCGACCCCAATCGAAACAATGCGGGAGAACAACTTAATCCCAGTCATAACGGCATTCTCAACGCTCGGCAAAATGAAGTGTCCGGCAACGAAATAATCTCCAACGATATTTTAATCGGCGAAGACGGTGACGACACCCTCGAAGGCGGCAAAGGCAACGACATTCTGGTTGGCGGCATAGGTTTAGACAGATACATCTGGAATACCGGCGACGGCACCGACACGATTATCGATGAGGATAAGCAAGGCCTGATCATCATCAACAACGGCAGTCCTCAAAATCTGTTTGCGGCAGGCGCCTTCGTCGAAACCGCGCCAGGCAGCGGCGTCTGGACGCAAACCATGGCGGACGGCAGCGTTTTGACGTTGACGCACCACTCGCCTTGGCGATTGGTTACCGCTGACGGTTCGGAAATCATTCTTGGTAACGATTGGCAAAACGGTGATTTCGGCATTCATTTACAGAACGTCATCATGCTTCCTGGTTTGACGCCGGCCCAAGAGATACCCGGCGACCTGGCACCAAAAGATTTCGATGCCCAACAACCCGGCGTGCAGACGCAGACCGATGCCTTGGGCAACATCATCACCGATCCCAACGTGGCCGAGCCAGGCCGGGCCGACACCCTGTACGGCAGCGCTGGTAGCGACCGCATCGCCGGTTTATTGGGTACGGACATTCTCGACGGCAAGGAAGATGACGATCAGCTGGAAGGCGGCGGCGGCCGCGACAATCTGACGGGCGGAACCGGCAACGACCAATTGCACGGTGGTGATCCGATGAATCTCGCCGGTATCGATTTTCACAATTTCGGTGGCGCTACGGCGGATGGCAGCTATGGTGACTTCCTGTCGGCCGGAATGGGGAACGACATCCTGATCGGCAGCGCGCAGAGCGACGCGCTGATGGGCGGCGAAGGCGACGACCTGATGGTAGGCGGAGCTGGTCACGATTTCATCTTCGGCGATGCCAGTTTCCAGACACCTGGCAACAACTGGACGGTCCGAGGCTTGGCCCAGGCCTATCAGGCGGCTGATGAAACATCGCCCGGCTGGGGTAATGGTATAGGCCTTGGTCCGGTGACAGGACTCCTGGACACGGGTATTGGCGGCCGGGATCGGATCTACGGCGGCAGCGGCGGCGATTGGATCATCGCCGGCCGGGGAGACGACATTGTCTATGGCGAGAGTGGCATGGACTCTCTGGGCGGTGGCGCCGGTAACGACATCCTCTATGGGGGTGAAGACGACGACGGCATTAACGGGGACATGGATGCCAGCAGTTTGAGTCAACATGGTAACGATTACATCGATCTAGGTTCTGGATCGACTCAGCAAGCCGCAAGAGGTAACGGCGGCAACGACGTGATCCTGGGTGGGAATACCGACGATATCATTGAAGGCGATGATCTGAGAGGTTTAAGCGTTCCTGCGGATTATCACGGAACGGACTACATCGACGGCAAGGGAGGTAACGACACGATCTGGGGACAAGGCGGCGCCGATTTCATTTACGGTGGCGATGGCGACGATTACCTGGAAGGGGACGCGGGCACTGAATATGTTGCCGCTGCTTATCAGGGCGACGATTACCTTGATGGCGGTCCGGCAATGATACTATTTTTGGTGACGGCGGCAGCGATGCGATTCACGGCGGTAGCGGCAACGATTTTCTGGTGGGCGATGGATCACATATCAATAGTTCAGCCCATGGCGCTGACATCATCTACGGCGATGATGGAAATGACGAATTGCAAGGCGGCGGCGGTTCGGACTTACTGGACGGCGGAAGCGGCAATGATAGGTTATTTGGCGAAGACGGCAACGACACACTCATCGGCGGCTTAGATGCGGATTATTTAGCCGGGGGCTCGGGAGACGATATTTACCTGGATGTCAGCTCGCTGAATACCATCAATGACAACGAAGGCAACGATACTATTGTGCTTGCAAGCGCGGGCGGTCTGGCAGCAACACAAGCACTGACTCTGTCGGGGACTAAAAATCTGGCGGTCAAGCTGGATACCGGCGAAACCCTAAATCTCCAGAACGTTTTTTTCGGTAGTCATTTTAATCTTCAATTTGACAACGGCACACAGATCGATCTGGAAAACCAGATCGGCAACACGCTCACCACTGCCATTAATCTGCAATTGGGCAATACCGGCGGGCGGCTGTATGGCGGTGCGGGTGCAGATACGCTCAATGGCGGAGCCGGCAACGATACGCTCAGCGGTCACCAAGGCAACGACACCCTACAAGGCGGGTTGGGCAATGATACCTTGCAGGGCGGGGAAGGTAATGACACCATGTCTGGCGGTGCGGGCAATGACATTTATCTGTTTGGCCGTGGGGATGGTTTTGACCAAATCGGGGAAGCACCGAATGCCAGCGGCCCCAGCATGGATGTGTTGAGATTGGGCGCAGGCGTACTGCCCGAGCACGTTACTTTATATCGTATGATTATGAATACGAATCCGGTCTTAGTGCTCGTGATTGATGGCTCAAATACACAAATTCAGTTGGGTGGTTATTATTCTCCAGGAGACTATTCAATAGAACGTATCGAGTTTGATGGCGGGGCCGGAGCAGTATGGACCAAGTCGGATATCGATGCGCATATCCAAGTCGACACCCAGAATAGCATGATAGGCACCCAGGCAGATGACACGTTTATCGTTGATCATGAACTGGACACGATTACCGAATCAGTCAATGCTGGAACGGATACGGTGCTCGCATCCAGAACTTATACACTGCCCAATAATGTTGAAAACCTTACGCTGACGGGTTTTCTTAACATTAACGGCACAGGCAATGCTCTGGATAACATTCTGCAGGGCAATAGTGGCGACAATGTTCTCACCGGGAATGGCGGGTACGACATTGCCTATGGAGGGCAAGGTAATGACACTTACATAGATGTGGATCAGATAATTGAAGTTGCGAACGAAGGCATCGATACATGGGTGACTATATATGGCGGAGTTTTGCCTGATAATGTAGAAAACTTGAGCTTATATGATGGAACCTGGTCTCATTATATTTACAACGTATCGGCTATTGGCAATGATCTGGACAACATCCTGACCAGTGGAGGCTTTGGCGTACGAGGCGACGTCTTGGATGGTCGCGGTGGTGCAGATACCATGATCATCAAAGGCGGAGATACGCCTATCGTTTATATCGACAATCCAGGCGACAAGATTATGGGAGGAACCGCCTACGAGATCAGGAGTTATATCGATTATTTCCTGCCGGAACCGCTGCGCTATGCGGCCAATAACCTGCCCATCGTAGATAGCGTGACTAACCGCCTGGTTTTGCTAGGGAGCAGCGCGATCAGCGGAACAGGTAATGCCAATGACAACGTACTGGACAGTTCCCAAAGTTCGGCGGCGAACACACTGACGGGGGGCGTAGGGAACGATACCTATGTGCTTGGATTGAATGATCGCGCCGTCGAAGCCGCGGGCGAAGGCAATGACCTTGTAACGTTCTGGACAGTCGGCGCGGGACGTGAAATTCGCATTGCTGATCTAGGCATGGATGAACATTGAATCATTTTCATTGAGTGGCTTATGCCAATAACGCGGCGCTAAGTGGAGATATGTTGGATAATGTTATGTTACTCGATCCAATCCGGAACAAACCGTGGCCGCCTATTCGGAGATGGCAGGTAATGACAGTTTATATGGAGGCGTGGAGACGATGTGCTGGATGGCGGCACGGGCGCTGATCAAATGTTGGGGGATTGGGGTATGATCATTACATAGTTGACGATGTAGGCGACCAGATTGTTGAAAACATTTCCAACTATTACAAGCTCTATGATAGTTGGGTAGCGTCAACGGCGGGGATTATGACTGGGTTGAAGCCAGTGTGAGTTTCACGCTACCCGATAATGTTGAGCACCTTGTTCTCACTGGCACTGCTTCCATCAACGGCAACGGGAATGCACTCTCCAACAATCTCACCGGCAATAACGGAGACAATACCTTGATCGGCGGCTCAGGCAATGACCAGCTCAATGGCGGAGCAGGCAACGACAAGATGGTCGGTGATACGGGTAATGACACCTATGTTTTTGGTAAGGGGTCAGGCCAGGACACGATTAACAGTTACGACACTACCGTTGGCAAGATCGACACAGTGCAATTCGACGCTACCGTAGCGTCATCTGAAGTTCAGGTCAGCCGTTTGGATAATGATCTGGTGCTCACTATCAACGGTAGTTCAGATACACTCACTATTCAGCAATACATGGACAACGAGGGTGCCAACGCCTACACAATTGAGCAGATCAATTTTTATGATGCCATCACTTGGGATGTAGCAACGGTTAAGGCCAAGCTGCTCAATCTTGCGCCCGTGTTGACGACGGCACTACTGGATCAGGTTGCGACACAAGGCGGGGACTTCAACTACACCCTGCCTTCCACCGCATTTACTGACCCGGACGCAGGCAACACACATAGCTACCTCAGCTACAGCGCTACGCTGGCCGACGGTAGTGCCCTACCGTCATGGCTCAGCTTCAACGCCGAAACGGGCACCTTCAGCGGCACGCCGAGCACACTCGGCACGATTAGTGTGCAAGTAACAGCGAAAGATACCGGTAACCTGACAGCATCGGACATCTTTGATATCGCTGTCAGCGTGCAGAACCTGACACTCAATGGCACATCCGGTGCAGACACGCTGAATGGCGGCACCGGCAACGACATTCTGAATGGCCTGGCTGGCAACGATGTACTCAACGGCAATGCAGGTAATGACCGTCTTGACGGCGGCGTCGGCAGTGACACAATGGCAGGCGGAACGGGTGATGACACTTATCTCGTTGATGTCGCCACCGACATCGTCACCGAAAATCTTAATGAAGGTATCGACACCATTGAATCATCCAAAACGCTTACACTCGCAGCCAACGTTGAGAACCTTTTGTTGACCGGCACTGCTTCGATCAATGGCACCGGGAACACTCAGGATAACGTCCTCACCGGCAATAGCGCCGTGAATAGACTGAGGGGTGGTGCGGGTAATGACCGGCTCGACGGCAAAGCGGGTGCCGATAAGATGCTGGGCGGAATAGGCGATGACACCTACGTTGTCGATATAGCCACTGACGTCATTACCGAAAACACCAACGAAGGTACCGATACAGTAGAGTCCAGTGTGAAACTCACCCTGGGCGCCAATGTCGAAAACCTGATCCTCACAGGCAGTACTGCTATCAACGGTACCGGCAATACGCTCAATAACATCCTGATCGGCAATGTTGCGGCGAATACTTTGTCGGGTGGTGCAGGGGTCGACACCCTAATCGGCGGCGCAGGCAATGACCGATTAGTGGGGGTGCGGGGTATTGATACGATGCAAGGCGGCACAGGTAATGATACCTTTGTCGTCGATGTCGCAACCGATATCGTCACGGAAAATCTCAATGAAGGGACGGACACCGTCGAAACCGGTATCACCTATACGCTGGGTGCTAATGTTGAAAACCTGACATTGACCGGCAGCACAACGGTAAACGGCACCGGTAATACGCTCGATAACGTACTCACTGGCAACAGTGCAGCAAATACACTGGCCGGAGGCGCTGGAGATGACAGCCTGGATGGTAAGGCTGGGGCCGACAAGTTGCTGGGCGGAATCGGTGATGACACGCTCTATGGTAAAGAGGGCAACGATATTTTGACAGGTGGCATTGGCGCCGACAACTTCGTTTTTGATACCATTTTGAATGCAACGACTAACCGAGACACCATCTCGGATTTCAGCGTCGTTGATGACACTATCTGGTTGGAAAATGCTATTTTCACCAATTTCACAACTATGGGGGCTCTAGCAGCTAGGCAACTTTGTTTCCGGTGCAGGAGCGAAAGCTAGAGATAATAACGATTTTCTGATTTATGACACCTCAGTAGGCAAACTCTATTATGATGCAGATGCTAATGGTGCTGGTGCACAGGTTGAAATCGTAACACTCACCGGAATTCCTGCCTTGACTGCGGCAGATTTTATGATCGTTTAAGTTGAATTATCAATGGTTCTGATTTTGACTTAATTGCGTTTATGTCACCCCGGTAAAAAATCGGGTTGACATATCATTATGCGTGGCTATGCCACCTTTCATTATTCGTGAATTCAATTAACTGATGATACGCACCGAGCCGTTGCAGTTCAGCGAAACTGGCTTGCAAGGCTTTGAGGTAAAGCTTGCCTCTGAGGGCGAAATGGTTGAGCTGATGCTTCAGCTTGAGTTGTTCGAGCTCGAAAAAAGCGGAGATGGATGCAAATCGGTATCCCAGGTCTTCATGAACACCTAAACACCGGGATAGAGGGTCTGCAAGGAGGCCACATGCAGCGGCAAAAAATTGCTGGCGATGGTTGCCGTGGAGCCAAAACGTACAGCACCGGCATTGACTTGCTTGAGGCAGCGGACATATTGAATGGCCTTGGCCAGGTCCTCATCCAACTTTTGCGCATATTTCAGCAATCCTGCACCCGACCCTGTTTTGCAATAATTTTAACTGCCCGGAAACAGCCGGTTGCCCCAGGTGCTGGTTTTGCGCGGCCAGGTTAATGGTCTTTCATCGAGCAACCACCGCAAAAGTCAGCAGGTGATTAGTATTCACGTCACTACCGTATGTGGTCTTTACTCATTTATAATGCGAAGGGTTAGAAACGGCAGAATTAGTAGCGTTTGATACTATCACCATTTTTGATGGCATCCCCAATAAATGATGACTTGAAACCTATGTGACAGCTACGTTAAAGTGGGTAAATTTTTGCTGTATGCCTGTGGCATGAAGAAAAATAATAACTCCTGGAGACAAAAGCAAATTGTTTGGCTCTAATACTTAAATTACCTGGAGGAAGTACGTGTGGCAGTGATAAAGATATCCCCGGAACAGATCACCAAAAAGAAACGCAAAGGACCTAAAGGCCATGTCGTCGATCTGGTTTCCTTAGAAGAGGTACGCGAGCTCTTGGGCGATGAATCACGCCAAAGTGATTTGTTGATCGAACATTTGCATAAAATCCAGGATCACTACCAGCACATCTCCTCCAAACATCTCGTTGCCCTTGCCCACGAGATGAATCTTGCCACTGCGGAAGTCTACGAAGTCGCTTCTTTTTACCATCATTTTGACGTCATCAAGGAAGGCCAGACGCCGCCGCCCGCACTGACCGTCCGCGTTTGCGAATCGCTATCCTGCTCCATGGCCGGCGCCGAAGACTTAATCCACGCCCTGGAAAGCGGTTTGAGTGATAAAGTCAGAATTCAAAAAGTGCCTTGCGTGGGCCGTTGCCAGCATGCCCCTGTCGCCGTTGTCGGTCAAAATCCAGTCGATCAGGCGACTGTCGAAACGGTCAGCAGCGCCGTCGGCAACAACGATATTAATGCCAAAATCACCCAATATCTCAGTCTTGAACACTACAAGGCCAATGGCGGCTATCAAACCCTGAAAAACCTGCTTGAAAATAAAATCACTGCCGAAAGCATCATCCTGAAGATGGAAAGCTCCGGTCTGCGCGGATTGGGCGGCGCGGGATTTCCGGCCGGCAGAAAATGGCGCATCGTTAAAGGTTTTAAGGGCCCGCGGCTTATGGCTGTCAATATCGACGAAGGCGAACCCGGCACCTTCAAAGACCGCCACTATCTGGAAAAAGACCCGCACCGTTTTCTGGAGGGCATGCTGATTGCCGCATTAACCGTCGGCTGCGATGAAATCTATGTGTATCTGCGTGATGAATATGCCGGCTGCCGCGAAATTCTGACCAGAGAAATTGCCAATCTGCAAAACAACCCGCCTTCAGGCATTTATCAATTGCCGCCCATCCATTTACGCCGCGGCGCCGGGGCCTATATCTGCGGTGAGGAATCGGCCATGGTCGAGTCCATCGAGGGCAAACGCGGCATGCCTCGTCTGAGACCGCCGTTCCTGGCTGAAGTCGGCCTGTTTGGCCGTCCAACCCTGGAACACAATATGGAAACCTGTTATTGGGTCAGGGACATCGTCGAAAAAGGCCCCGAATGGTTTGCCTCGCATGGCCGGCATGGGCGTAAGGGCTTGCGCTCTTTCTCCATTTCCGGACGGGTCAACAAACCGGGTGTGCACCTGGCGCCCGCCGGCATCACCATGCGCGAGCTGATTGATGAATATTGCGAGGGCATGCAGGAAGGTCACGAGTTCTACGGCTATTTTCCGGGCGGCGCATCCGGCGGCATTCTGCCGGCATCGATGGGCGACATTCCGATGGACTTCGATACCCTCAATCAATACGGCTGTTTCATCGGCTCGGCCGCTGTGGTGGTGTTCTCCCAGCAGGACAAGGCCCGCGATTTGGCCCTCAACGCGATGAAATTCTTTGAAGAAGAATCCTGCGGCCAATGCACGCCGTGCCGGGTCGGCACCGCCAAGGCGGCCACGTTGATGTCGGAAAAAGCCTGGGATACCGGTTTGCTGGAAGAATTATCATCGGTCATGGTTGATGCCTCCATCTGCGGCTTGGGACAGGCGGCGCCTAACCCCTTGCGCTGCGTGATCAAATATTTCCCTGACGAATTGTGAAACACTGAGAGATTAAGCCATGGCTGCAAATCCAGATTACCTGAACAAACCCAACGTCAACTTCACCCTGGACGGTGAAGCCATTTCTGCGTTTCAAGGTGAAACCATCCTGCAGGCAGCCAAACGTCACGGCAAGG
Organism: uncultured Gammaproteobacteria bacterium; assembly: GCA_963696315.1. GTDB lineage: Bacteria > Pseudomonadota > Gammaproteobacteria > Methylococcales > Methylomonadaceae > CAWKEY01. The sequence goes on along the minus strand of CAVOJU010000048.1, from coordinate 30,503 downwards.
AAATCCCCCATCTGTGCTACAAGGAAGGCCTGCGTCCGGATGGCAATTGCCGCGCCTGCGTGGTGGAAGTCGCCGGCGAAAGAACCCTGGCGCCATCCTGCTGCCGGATGCCAACTGAAGGCATGACCGTGCAGGCCAACAGCGAACGCGCCCTGAAATCCCAGAAGATGGTGCTGGAACTGCTCAAGTCCGACATGCCGGAACAAGGCAAGTCGCCCTATAAACTGGATTCCGAACTGGATCTCTGGGCCGATAAACTGGGCGTAGGCGCACCACGTTTTCCGGGACGCCGCCAGCCGGCCGCCGATTTATCGCATCCGGCCATGGCCGTTAATCTCGATGCCTGCATCCAATGTACACGCTGTGTGCGCGCCTGCCGCGAAGAACAGATGAATGACGTGATCGGCTACGCCAACCGCGGCGCGCATTCCGAAATCGTATTTGATATTAACGATCCCATGGGCAGCAGCAGTTGCGTCGCCTGCGGCGAATGCGTGCAAGCCTGCCCTACCGGCGCCTTGATGCCCGCCAACAACGTCGGCCTGCAGGTTGCCGACAAGACCGTCAACTCCACCTGCCCTTATTGCGGGGTTGGCTGTTTGATCAAATACCACGTCAAAGACAACGAAATTTTATATACCGAAGGCCGTGACGGCTACACCAACCACTTGCGTCTCTGCGTTAAAGGCCGTTACGGCTTTAACTACATCCATAACCCGCTGCGTTTAACCAAGCCGTTAATCCGCCGCGAAGGCGTTGCCAAAACCACCGAACTGCTTGATCCCAACGATCTTGACAAAGTTTTCCGGGAAGCCAGCTGGGAAGAAGCACTGGATTTTGCCGCCGCCGGACTGAAAAAAATCCGCGATGAAAAAGGCAAGAAAGCCCTGGCCGGCTTGGGTTCAGCCAAAGGCAGCAACGAAGAAGCGTATTTGTTCCAGAAACTGGTGCGTACCGGTTTTGGCTCCAATAACGTCGACCACTGCACGCGTTTGTGCCATGCCTCATCCGTTGTCGCCCTGCTGGAATGCCTGGGCTCCGGCGCGGTATCCAACCCGGTTTCCGATGTCAGTCTAGCCGAAGTCATTATCATTATCGGCTCCAATCCCACGGTAAACCATCCGGTCGGCGCCACCTTCATGAAAAATGCGGCGAAAAAAGGCACCAAGATCATTCTGATGGATCCCAACCGCACTGCCATTGCCAAATACGCCTCCCATGTCCTGCAATTCAGGCCCGATACCGATGTGGCGCTGCTGAACGGCATCATGCATGTGATTCTGGAAGAAGGTCTGCAAAACGATAGCTATATCGCCAAATACACCGAAGATTTTGGCCAGATGCGCGCGCATTTGCAAAACTACAGCCCCGAGCATGTTGCGCCTATCTGCGGCATCGATGCCGATACCATCCGCGAAGTGGCAAGGCTTTATGCCACCTCCAAAGCCTCCATGATTCTATGGGGCATGGGCGTATCCCAGCATATTCATGGCACCGATAACGCACGCTGCCTGATTTCGCTGGCCTTGATGACCGGCCAGATCGGCCGTCCCGGCACCGGCCTGCATCCTCTGCGCGGACAAAATAACGTGCAGGGCGCATCGGATGTGGGCCTGATCCCCATGGTGTACCCGGATTACGAGCCGGTTGAAAATCCGGCCTTTCAGGCCAAATATGAAAAACTGTGGGGCGTGGAACTCGATCCCAAACGCGGACTGACGACCGTTGAAATGATCCATGCCATTTTGCACAAAGAGGTATATGGCATGTTCGTTGAAGGTGAAAACCCCGCCATGTCCGATCCCAACCAGAATCATGTCAGAGAAGCCTTTGCAGCCCTGGAACATTTGGTGGTTCAGGACATTTTCCTGACTGAAACTGCCGGATTTGCAGACGTTATTTTGCCTGCTTCGGCTTTCTACGAAAAAACCGGCACCTTCTCCAATACCGACCGGCGCGTGCAAATGGGCCGTCAGGCGGTCAATCCGCCCGGTGATGCCAGACAGGATCTTTGGATACTTCAGGAAATTGCCAATCGCCTGGGCTGTAACTGGAATTACAACGGCCCCGAAGATGTGTTCAACGAAATGCGCCAGGCCATGACCAGCATTGCCGGCATGACCTGGGACAGACTGGAAAACGAAGACTCGCTGACCTATCCGCTGGAAAATATCGGCGATCCCGGCCAGCCCATCATCTTCACCGATGGCTTCCCGACCGCAACGGGCAGAGGCCGGTTTGTGCCAGCCGAATACATTCATGCCGATGAAATGCCCGATGATGAATATCCGCTGATCTTCATTACCGGCCGTCAGCTTGAACACTGGCACACCGGCAGCATGACCCGTCATTCACCGACTCTCGATGCCATCGAGCCGGATCCGGTGGTATCGGCTCATCCGGATGATCTGGTCAAACTGGGCGTTGAACCCGGCGGACTGATCACCATTGAATCACGCCGCGGCAAAATCACCGCCTACGCGCGCGCCGAGATGGGCATTCAAAAAGGCAGCCTGTTCATGGCCTTCTGCTATAACGAGGCCAGCGCCAACATGATCACCAATGAAGCCCTGGATCCTTCGGCGAAAATACCGGAATTCAAATTCTGCGCCGTTAAAGCTGCTCCGGGCGGAAGCATCGCCAGACGCATCAATTAACATCACTCACACGAAGATCGGGAAGACACCTCTTCCTGATCTTTTCTACTGGCTCGGTAAAAGTCGTTATGACCATCGTGGGAGGGACGCCCTCGTCGCGACGAAGGCGTCGCTCCCACAATTGACTTTCATTTTCCGGGATGATTAACGATTCTTCATGATCGTCAGGAAGTTGCCTGAAATTCTTAACAGCCCCAACGCTCATGCCCCAGCGGCGCTTGATTAAGCTCATCCCGATATACGCGCCAATTCGACAGATGCTGATCCATCAACGCCATAAACCGCTCGTTATGGTGCCGCTCCAGCAGGTGCACCAGTTCATGGACGACAATGTATTCCAGGCATTGAACCGGTTTTTTTGCCAATTCAAGATTCAGCCAGATGCGGCGCGCGTTGATGTTGCAGGCGCCCCACTTGGTTTTCATCTTCTTGATGCCCCAGTCGGCAGGCTCAACGCCCAATACCGGCCGCCACTTTTCCAGCAGCGGCGGAATCAATTGTTTCAATTGCTCGCGATACCACTGCTGCAAAACCTGCTCGCGTTGTTCGGCAGTCGTCTCCGGTCTTACATGAAGCTCCAAAGTGGCCTTATTGCGCAGCACCACTTTGCCGGCGCCATGATGTTCAATGATACGGAGACGGTATCGCTGACCCTAGAAAATAGTGGCTCTCGCCGCTGACCATTTCCCGCCGGGATTGGCGTGGCTGGGCGGCAAATTTTGCCTGTTGGCGTTTGATCCAGCCCAGTTTGCCAACCACCGCCAAGCGCACCGCATCATCGCTCACGGCTAAAGGCGCCGCCACCCGCACCCGGCCATTGCGGCGGATACACGCCCAGATGCAGGTTTTTGATGTCCTTGCGAACCACATCAACCTTGATACTGTTGACAGTGATCTGGTGTGTCTCAATACTCACGCTGATTCTTCACCAGTTCAAAGATGCGCTCGGTCAGCTCATCATCCTGCAGTACTGAACCGACGGCGTATTTGACTTCTTTCTCCTTGACCTTGTGACCGCGCCAACCATCCTTGCAAGTCGTGCGTACCTTGTCATCCAGCGCATGGGTCAGCGCCTCGTCTCTGTCCAGATTGTCATACAAGGCCCGTTTGGCTGTTGTATCGATGGCTGGCGGGATAAGTATCCGGTCGGCGGATGTTTCGCCTGTTTCGCCAGTTCCACAACTTCAGCCAGATATTTCTGATAATCCAGCGCACCTTTTCGGCGTTGCTCAATCAAGGCATCCAGCAATTCCGACATCTTCTCGTAATACTTGGGATTGATCGGCGTCTCGTCGATGATCAGTTTGCGGACGTTGTTTTCGATGGTTTCCGCGACCGCTTCCTTGTTGTTGCGGATGCCTTCGGGCAGCGCATTAACCGCATCAGCGCCGCGCTCGACAATCATCTGGATCAGCGTCATGTCATCAAATGCGGAAATCTTTTCGCTTTCCTCGGCGCGGATGTAAGTATCGATCAGGTGGCGCATCGCAGGCTCATACATCTTCAGGTCAATGTAATCGCCGCTGGCCAGTTTGACCTCGTTACGGACTTTCTCATAATGATCGACATCGGCTTTCAGCTGAGCGATCTCTGCCGGCTTATAACCCGCCTGTTCCAGTTCGTTGGCCAAAGCCGCATAAGCGCGGATGAACGCCACCGTATGCTTGTACAGCGCCAGACGCTTGGCTTCCCGCTCCTTCAATGCGGTCTTGTCACTGGTATCCGGGCCGCAAAAATAGCGTAAATAGGCCAGAGTATCTTTCGGCGCTTCGACGGGTTCGCATAAGGCCCTGATGGTTTCCCAGGCTTGTTCCAGATGCTCCCGCGCCTTGCCGAGACGATCTTCCAATAACCCGGCGACATCCGCCTTGTCGTAACCATCCAGTGCGCCCGCGGTGTAATCGTGGATGGAATGCTCCAGGCTCTTGAACAGGTCCTGATAGTCGATGATGTAACCGTATTCCTTATCGTCGCCATCCAGCCGGTTGATGCGGCAAATCGCCTGAAACAGGGCATGGTCGCGCATCTTCTTGTCGATGTAGAGATAGGTGGCAGGCGGCGCATCAAAGCCGGTCAGCAGCTTGTCCACGACAATCAGCAGCTTCATCTGCCCCGGTTCATCGATGAATTTCTTTTTTACCGCCTTCTCAAAGGCCTCCGGTTCCTGGCCGTTGAGCATCTTGTTGTAAATCTCATATTGCCGCAGTTTCTCGGTCAAGCCCTCGCCGGAGGCTTCGCCCTTGATGTCCGCAGGTGAAGGCCGGTAAGAGGTAACAATCGCGCATTTGTCGGCCAAATCGGTCTTGGCGAATAACTCATAACATTTGCAGGCCTCAAAGATGCTGCTGGTCACCAGCAGGGCATTGCCGCGTCCGCTTTGCAGCCGGTCGCGCGTCGCCATATCCATTAATATGTCGGCGACGATCTTTTCCAGCCGCGACTGACAGGACAGCACGCGCTGCATTGTGCCCCATTTCTGCTTGAGCTGCGCCTTCGCGAGATCGTTCAAGCCTTTGGTTTTGGCCTCAAACCATTGATCGATCTTGGCCTGCGAGGTGATGCTCTGATCAATGTCGCGCGCTTCATAGCGCAAATCCAGCACCACGCCATCCTTTAACCGCTTCGTCGAATTTGTAGGTATGGATGTAGCGGCCAAACACCTCGATGCTGCGCTGTTTGTCCGCCTTCAGCAGCGGCGTACCGGTAAAGCCGATAAACAGCGCATTGGGCAGGATCGCCTTCATCGCCTTATGCAATTCGCCGGACTGGGTGCGATGGCACTCATCGACAAATACGCACAGGTCGCCCTTGGCCTTAAAGCCGGCAGGCAGCGATTTCTTCACCTCGTCGATATAGGCGGCGATGTTGCCGGCATCTTCGCCGTCTTCCTTGCCGCCAAACTTGTGGATCAGGGAACACAGCAGCCACGGTGCCGGAGCATTCAGCGTGGCGATTAAATCCGCGCCGCTTTGGGTGCGGTAAATGTGTTCATTCACCCCCAGAAACACTTTTTCTATCTGCTCATCCAGCTCGGTGCGGTCGGTAATGATCAACACGCGGGCATCGGGCCGGTTCTCGCGTATCCATTTGGTCAGCCAGACCATGGTCAGCGATTTGCCGCTGCCCTGGGTGTGCCAGATGATGCCGCCTTCACGGCGGCGCACAAAGTCCTGGGCGGCGCGCACGCCAAAATACTGGTTGTGGCGGCACAGTTTTTTAATACCGGCATCGAAGACGATGAAGTCGTGGATCAGTTCCAGAAAGCGGGCTTTGTTGCATAGCTGGCACAGGTGCCGATCCAGCAGATTGCCGATGGGGCTGTCTTCCTTCCAGGTCAGGTAATACTTTTCCTTGGTCTCGATACTGCCGTAGCGCAAGCCCTCGGTGTCGTTACCCGCCATCAATAACTGCGTAGTGGAGAAAAAAGGCTCGATAAAAACCGGCTTCTGGTTGTCCAGATTCTGGCGGATGCCTTCGGCCACCGATACCGTGGAACGCTTCAACTCCAGCACACCCAGCGCGATGCCGTTGACATACAGCACCACATCCGGGCGTTTGCTGTTGGCCTTGGCATCCGCCGCTTTTACAGTGACCTCTTCGGCAATGCCAAAGTCATTAGCCAGCGGCTGCTTCCAGTCGATCAGCCACACGGTTTGGGTGTTTTCGCCGACCTCCGGCTTGACCTTGACGCCATAGCGCAGCAGTTCGTAGACGGCCTTGTTGCGGTCAAACAGGCTTTTGCTGGTGTCGCTGGCGGCTTTATCAAGCAGATGAATGGCGCGGCTAATCAGCGCTTCGTCATAACCCTGCTTGTTCAGAAAGGCGTGCAACAGATCGGCTTCGATGTTGCGATTGCCTGCCCGGTCTATCCAGTTGCCCAGATAGTCGTAGCCCAGCGACTCGCAGAACAGCTTGACGACGCGGGCCTGGGTAAGCCGCTCAATTTGCCCCACATTCGATGATTCCATGGCGACGTTTTCCTGTTGTCAGTTGAATAACTGCAAGTAGTCCGCAAACACATACATCTTGCCGCGTTTGCCACCAGTGATTTCTTTCAATATGCCGAACTGTTCCAAATCGGCAATCAGCTTGTAGGCGGATGCGGGCGATATTTCAGCCACCTCGCCCACTTTGGCGGCATCAATCATTGGACGCTGGTACAAATAATGAATCACTTTCCGCGCATTGGCGGTTCTGCTGCCCAAGCGTCTGTATCTGGCTATCCACCTGCTTTTGCAGTTTCAGAATATTGTCGAACGTGGCAATACTGCTTTGCGCGGTTTCGATAACCCCGACCAGAAAAAACTTGAACCATTGCAGCAAATCGTTTTTTTCCCGCACCCGCATCAGATTGTCGTAATAAAGGGAGCGATTGCGCTCGAAAAAATCCGACAGATACAACACCGGTTTTTTCAATATGCCCTTGCTTACCAGATACAGCGTAATCAGCAAACGCCCCACCCGGCCATTGCCATCCAGGAACGGGTGGATGGTTTCAAACTGGTAGTGCACCAACGCAATTTTCAGCAACTCGGGAAAATACTGAGCATCGTTATGTACAAACTGTTCAATATCGCCGATCAGCTCAGCAATGGACGTATGCACCGGCGGCACGAACACCGCATCGTTCAGCGTTGCCCCGCCTATCCAGTTCTGGCTGAGCCGGAACTCGCCCGGCTGCTTGTGCTTGCCACGCACGCTTTGCATCAGGGTCTTGTGCGTCTCACGGATCAGGCGTGCAGAAAATGGCAGCGTCTGCAAATTCGCAATCGCCTGATTCATCGCCGCCACATAGTTTTGCACTTCTTCCCAGTCATCCCGTTTATCCAGCGCGACATCTTCCTGCTCCAGCAGCGCCTCTTCCATATTGGTCTGCGTGCCTTCAATCTTGCTCGATTGCGTAGACTCCTTCAGCACGTGCATACGGATAAATAAATCAATATTGGGAATGTAATCCGAATACATGTCCAGCCGGCCCAGTTCCCGGTCCGCCTGTCCCAGCAACTGAATCAACCCCATGTTATCCAGCACCCAGGCACGGTTGATGGGGTTGGGCTGAAAACTTTTATAATGGGCTTGCTGGACAAGCTGACCTGCCTGAAAATTTTTCATTGCCGTGGCCTTTCCTAAAAACTAAAACAATCTTGCTTGGTATTTTAGATTTTACGATAAAACTAAAATAGCGCAAGCCGCTATTTCAATTATTAACGCACCTGCGTTATAGCAAACGTATCCTGCCGGTCAGCAGTTCCTGCATCATGCCCTGCTTGAGGTCTTTGGTTTTGTCGCGGCGGGTTTCGAGGGCGGCGATTTCGGCGTCCATGTCGGAGAGAATGGTGGCGATGGCGGTTTGTTCATCAATCGTGGCAGCTGAGAATCAATGAGCATTCGACTTCTGACCGAATTATTTAGTATTCTGAAATCCAATTGCCGTGATATTGTCGCCCTGAACTAGAGTAATTAATAGTGCATTAATGATGTGGAAAGATAACGAGTCTGTAAATCGACATGTCGCATATGCATAGATCGCATAAAATCTGCATAGTCCTCGCACGACTTCGCTTTGCAAAGTCGAATCAGGTAACATACTTATTTGACCCTGGTGGAATCTCGAATATCATTACGGAAAGATTGCTGAAAAATCGATTTTCGTCATTTGTATATGCCGACCGTAAATGTCCTTGGAGATAGGACGGACATCCCAGTCATCGCGATATTGTAATCTTGAAGCAGATACTTGCGGTTGACTCATACTCCAGCAAGTTCTCCCAACTGCTTCACCTCCCACTCCCCGCTAAACCCCGGCAAACGGGTCTGGCCGGTGAGGAGTTGCTGCATGGCGGCCTGTTTGAGGTCGCGCTTCTTGGCGATGAGCTGGTCGAGTTTGGCGAGCAGGGCATCCACATCGGACAGCGCGGCGGCGATGGCGCGTTGTTCTGGAAGTGGCGGGATTAGACATGGTAATTGAACTAAAGCGCTTTTCGTTAGCTTGAAGCGCCCTGCACCTTGACGAGTCAGATAGGATGTAATATCTCTGTATGCAAAAAACCAATAAAACCAGTCAGTAAGGTTTTTAGAACCACGTACTAAGTGAGCATGATTATTTACGTTAAATTTACCTCGAACCAACAAAGTCATGGGTTGAGTACGCCATTTCAAAAAATGATCACCGTCTTCACCGATCAGGGCGTATTCACCATCGATGCGATACTCGTTGATCCTACCCTTGTATACTTGTAGGTCCATAATATGGATAGTCGCCAATCATCCGTTCGCGGACTGATTGACTAATTGGAAGACGGAGATGATCGCAAGCATCGAAGGAGTCTCCGAGCGCAAGAAACATCCCAATCCTCCGGTATCACCCCCAACTCAGTCTGCTTGTAACCCGGCGGAACCAATGGAGAATTGACAGCGGATGATCGATAACGCGCCAAGGCCTCACCAACAGCCAACGATCCGTTGTCAATTTTTAATGGCTCGCTATTCATTGCCTTCCGCCTCGCGCAAACTCAATTCCAGTTCCTTCCGCAGCTCTTCCCGATCCGGCAAATAGAGCTGGTATTTCTGCACGAAAAGCTGGCTGTTCATCTGATAGGTGGCGTATTCCACCAGCAGTTCGTCCTTGTTTTTGGTGAGGATGATGCCGATGGGCGGATTGTCGCCTTCGATGTTTTCCTCGTTGGCGAAGTAGCCCAGGTACATATTCATCTGGCCGATGTCGTGGTGTTGCACTTCGTTGATCTTCAGGTCGATGAGCACGAAGCAGCGCAATATGCGGTGGTAAAACACCAGATCGACTTTGTAGTGGGTGTTATTCAACGTGATGCGGTATTGCCGACCGACGAAGGTGAAACCCTTTGCCTAGCTCCAGCAGAAATTGCTGGAGATGATTGCACAGCACGGTTTCGAGCTGGGTTTCCGAGACTTGATAGGGTTCGGGAATTTTCAAAAACTCGAACACATAAGGTTCGCGCAGCAGATCGGCGGGCTGTTCAACAATCTGCCCTTGTGCGGCGAGTTGCAGTATTCCCGCCTTATCTTGACTTGCAGCAAGACGCAGGAATAGAGCGCTTTCCTTTTGTCGGATCAGTTCCCGCACCGACCAGCGTTCGAGCTGGCTCTGCTGCTCGTAGAAACCGCGTTCCAGTGGGTCGTCAATTTTCAGCAATTCGACGATGTGCGACCAGCTCAATAGGTGCGACAGCGTCGCACCTTTTGGATAGCCAGATAAAACTGGCGGATACGAATCAGGTTGCTGCGGCTAAAGCCCTTGCCGTGGCGCAAGCTCAGGTCTTTAGCCAGACTGGCAATCAGCGCTTTGCCGTAATCGGCCCTGATCTTGCCGCCTTGCTCAAACTCGACGATGTGCCTTCCAACCTGCCAATAGGTTTCCGTGATCTGGGCATTGACGGCCTGCACAGCACAGAATACGGCCCTGCGTATAGGTATCGGAAATTTGCTCCAGCAGATGCTGATAGTCATGGGAAGCCATCAATTCCATATAAACCCCATCCTTTTCAGATGCTCGTCCACGCGGACAGCAAGGTTTCCACTTCATCAAGCAACTTTGGCAGCGGCGTGGCATAGCGTTCGGCCAGTTGCTTGATCCGTCCGGTCAGCGCCTGACTGACCCGATCCAGCTCGCTTTGCACACTAACAGCCAGCGCGGCCAGCCATTTATCGTCCACCACCAGGGTTTTGATCTCGGCTTCGCTGAGTTGGCCGTATTTGGCAGCGACTTTGGCATCCAGCGCTTTTTGCGCATCCTTCACTTTTTTACCGGCGGCGGATTCCTGTTCGATCAGCGCCTGATAGGCTTCCAATGCTTCACGCTCTTCGGCGGCATCGTTGTCGTTGTTGATGGCTTTCAGCCGGTCTTTCACGCTTTTGGCGCTGAGTTTGCCTTTTTCGGTTTTGCCTTCGGCCAGCAAACCCTCTTCGCCGCCCTGCTCTTCCTCCATCTCTTCCATCTGGCGGCTGATGGCATCACGCTCGGCTTCCAGTTGTTCGATGGCTTGCCGCTCGACGCTGAAGTAGCGGGCGACAATCAGTTGAGCAGGGATCAAATCAGTGTTGGGTTTTGCCACTTGCCCTGAACTGGTCGAAGGGTCCAGCACGGCCCGCCAGCCTTCATGGGCTATTTGCCAGGCATCGTCCTGCATCGTCTCGGCCCAGTAGTCCAGCAGATGTTGATAAACATCGTAGGCATCAATTAAAGGCACGGCGCGGAAAGTTTCCAGCAGGTTTTCCGACAGGGTTTCGATCAGCGCCTTGGGGCGGTCGCCGGGCTGGATGCCGGTGAGCAGCGGCATGTTGGCCGCTTGCCATGCCGCGAACCGTTGCGTGACTTGCTGGTTGAAGAGGGTAAATTCGGGATGATCGAAAATAGCGGCCTTAACCTGGCCGGCTTCGACCCTGGGCTGGCTGTAACCGGGGCGTCAGCATCGGCAAAGAGGTCGCGGCGCACGGCGGGAAATACCTGCCAATAAGCGTCGAGATTGTCGATGTCGCGATTGGGAATGCCGCCGTTGAGGTGGGCATCGATGTCCCGCAAGTCTTCCGCTGCGCTGCTGTCGATGTAGCGCGGCAGATTCAGGTTGTAATCATTGCCCTCGATCTCGGCCAGCGGCACCAGTCGGGCATATTTGGGCGTTTCGATCTGCTTGTTGAAGGTATCGACGATTTTGTGTATATCCTGGGCGCGCAGGCGGTTCTTGTTGCCGTCCTTGATAAAGCCTTTGCTGGCGTCGATCATGAACAGGCCTTTGCGCGCGGCGGCGTTTTCCTTGTCCATCACGATAATACAGGCGGGAATGCCGGTGCCGTAAAACAGGTTGGCAGGCAGGCCGATGATGCCTTTGATGGTGCCCTGCTGGATGATGCGCTTGCGGATCACCGCCTCGGCGCCGCCCCGGAACAGCACGCCATGCGGCAGAATCACCGCGCCTTTGCCGGTGCTTTTTAACGAGCTGAGGATGTGCAGCAGAAACGCATAGTCGCCGTTTTTGGCAGGCGGGATGCCGTATTCGAAACGTTTGTATTCGTCTTCCGCCGGGTTGAAGCCATTGCTCCAGGCTTTGGTGGAGAACGGCGGATTGGCGACGGCAAAATCAAAGGTTTTCAGGCGGCCGTCGGCTTGTTTGAAGTGTGGGCTGGACAGGGTGTTGTCCTTCCAGATTTCCGCCGTCGGGCAATCGTGCAGGATCATGTTCATTTTGGCCAGCGCGGCTGTGGCGTTGTCCATTTCCTGGCCATAGATCGTGATGTCCAGCCCGGTGTTGCCGCGCGCCTCGTCATGGGCTTTGAGCAGCAACGAGGCAGAGCCGCAGGTCGGGTCATAAAGTGTTTGGTTGGCGCTGCTGGCGCTGCCGATGCCGATCACTTTGGCCATGATGCGCGAGACTTCCGCCGGGGTGTAAAACTGCCCCTTGCTTTTGCCGGATTCGGTGGCGAAATGGCGCATCAGGTATTCATAGGCATCGCCCAGAATGTCGTCGCCCTCGGCGCGATTGCCCTTGAAATCCAGCCCCGGCGTATTGAAGATGCTCACGAGGTTGGAGAGCCGATCGACCATCTCCTTGCCTTTGCCCAGCTTCTCGGCATCGTTAAAGTCGGCGACATCAATCACGCCTTTAAGGTCGTTGGCCTCGGCCAGGCGGCTGATGATCTTGTTGATCTTGTCGCCGATTTCCTTGTCGCCCTTCAACGCCACCATGTCGGCAAAGCTGCCGCCCGAGGGCACTTCAATCAACGCGTCTTTTTGCCCGGCGTATTTGTCGGAGATGTATTTGACGAACAGCAGACACCAGTACGTAGTCCTTGTACTGGGATGCATCCATACCGCCGCGCAGTTCGTCGCAGCTTTTCCATAGCGAGCTGTAAAGCTCGGATTTTTTGATGGCCATGGGTGAGTGATTGTATTGTTTTTGCTCGGCCCGCGAGTAACAACGGCTAAAGGCGGGTTGAAAATCCGTGTAACCGCCCTAAATGAAACCGGTTAGCTGATCCTTGCGTTGCATCATACACTCCTTGAAAGCGGCTTTTCAATTGCGCTTCGTGGCCGGCTGGCATGCGGCCCAGCGAGCGTCTTACAAGATAGTCTGCTGGAAAGGCCGGTTTTGAATTCTTGCCATACGCGGCGAAGCCGTTCAAAATTGTTTCTTTTTTTGTGATGGCCTCACTTCAACCCCAGGGTAACGCATGAGCCTGCATTTATTATCCCCGATTAAAATCGGCCCTTATCTTTTGCCTAACCGGGTCGTCATGGCGCCTCTTACCAGGATGCGCGCGCCTGAGCAAATTCCTACGGAACTGATGAAAACGTACTATGTGCAGCGCGCCAGCGCCGGCTTGCTGATTAGCGAAGCCTCACCCATATCGCCGCTTGGCGTCGGCTATCCGGCTACCCCCGGCATCTTCAGCCAGGAGCAGGTAGAAGGCTGGAAGATGATCACGGATGCGGTCCATGCCGCCAACGGCCATATCTTCCTGCAACTGTGGCACGTCGGACGGATTTCCCATCCCGATTATCATAACGGCGATCTGCCCGTTGCGCCCTCGGCTATTGCCCCTAAAGGCGAAGCCGTCACGCCCCAGGGCATGAAACCGTTTGTCACGCCGCGCGCTTTGGAAATCGACGAAATACCGGAGATTGTCGGCCAATATCGCCAGGCGGCACAAAATGCGCTGGCTGCCGGATTTGACGGCGTTGAAATTCACAGCGCCAATGGCTATCTGCCGGATCAGTTTCTGCGCGACGGCAGCAACCAGCGCACCGACGAGTACGGCGGCAGCCCTGAAAACCGGGCCCGCTTTCTGCTCGAAATCACTGAAGCGGTCACGGCTGTTTGGGGCGCGGATCGCGTCGGCATCCGCCTGTCACCGAGCGGCACGTTCAACGATATGAGCGATTCCGATCCGGAATCGCTTTATGGTTATCTGCTGGGTCAACTCAACCGATTTGGACTGGCCTATCTGCACATCGTCGATGCCCTGGAAAGCGACATCCGCCATGGCGCCAGGGTCGTTGATCTAGCTGTGTTACGCCAGGCCTATAAGGGAAACATCATCGTCTGCGGCGGTTATAACCTGGATCGCGCGGAACGAGCGCTTGCGCAAAACTTGGCCGATGCCGTTGCCTTTGGGCAGTTGTACATCGCCAATCCGGATCTGGTCGAACGCTTTCGACAAAACGCCGCCTTGAACACACCCGACCCCACAACGTTCTACGGCGGCAGCGAAAAAGGCTATACCGATTACCCGTTTTTGGGCGGTTAATGTAACTGCTTGGTAATGCGCACGAAATAAGTTGAGCAAGTGCAGGTGCGGATAAATCCACACCTGCACAGAAAATGGCAAATTGAGAAACACACATTTCCAAATTTGCCAGATGGTGGATTATTTTTTAATGCCAGTATTCATGTTTGATCAGAACGCTGCCACTCATTCTTCCGGACTACCCAGATACCGGTAGATCACAGCACCCAGTATCGCGCCGATGATGGGCGCAACCCAAAACAGCCACAATTGTCCTACTGCCCAATCGCCAACGAAAAAAGCCACACCCGTGCTGCGGGCAGGGTTGACCGAGGTGTTGGTTACCGGAATGCTGATCAAGTGAATCAAGGTCAGGCAAAGACCGATAGCAATAGGTGCCAAGCCTTGTGGCGCGCGCGGATCGGTCGCGCCGAGAATGACCAGCAAAAACATCATGGTCATCACGACCTCGGTAATCAAAGCCGAAGACAATGAATAGCCGCCTGGTGAATGCTCTCCGTAGCCGTTGGACGCAAATCCGGCAGAGACATCAAAGCCGGCCTTGCCGCTGGCGATAAGATAAAGCACCCCGCCCGCGACCAAAGCACCAACAACCTGAGCAATGATATAAGGCAGCAGTTTGTTTGCCGGGAAACGGCCACCGGCCCAAAGGCCAACGGAAACGGCCGGGTTCAGATGGCAGCCGGAGATATGGCCAATCGCGAAAGCCATGGTCAGTACGGTCAGACCAAATGCCAGTGAAACACCGAGCAATCCAATACCTACCTCAGGAAACGCAGCCGCCAACACGGCACTTCCACACCCGCCAAGAACCAGCCAAAAAGTTCCGAAGAATTCAGCAAAATAGCTTTTCATAATCGCCTCTTTTATTAGTGTTATTAATTGATATGACCAAGCATTGATTACCAGGCCAATGTGCGCCCTCATAATCAACTCGCTCCTCACTATATCCGGTAGACATGTGATGTCAAGCACAAAACACCGTACAATCCGGATCACATCCTCAAGCCTTTGAACCTGTTCGGACGAACTTATCTGAGGGTGTCATAATATACCGCTCTATTCAGGCGTAAGGTTTCCATGTCTCCCGTTTTAAGCTCGTTTCACCCGGTAGTCGCGGACTGGTTCCTTAGTCAATTCGCTGCCCCTTCAGAAGTTCAGATGCAGGCCTGGCCCGCCATTCAGGCCGGACAATCGACGCTGATCGCAGCGCCAACGGGCTCGGGTAAAACCCTGGCGGCATTTTTGGCGGTCATCGATCAACTGGTCAAACAGGGACTGGCGACTGCATTGCCCGACCAGTGCCAGGTGCTTTATGTTTCGCCGCTGAAAGCCTTATCAAACGACATTCATAAGAACCTGGAAGAACCCCTGACCGGCATCGGCATGGGGCTGCTGGAAGCCTCCTTGCCCGGCATCGTCATCCGGGCGCAAACACGCACCGGCGATACCAGCCAGGCCGAACGCGCGGCGATGAAACGGTTTCATCCGCATATCCTGGTCACCACGCCGGAATCCTTGTTCATCCTGCTGACCTCCGAATCCGGGCGCGAGATGTTGAAAAACGTCCGTAGCGTGATTGTCGATGAAATTCATGCGCTGGCCGGCAACAAACGCGGCGCTCATCTGATGTTGTCGCTGGAACGGCTCACGCAGTTAACCGGGCAGCCGCCGGTGCGCATCGGCTTGTCGGCGACCCAAAAACCGCTGACAACCATCGCCCATTATTTGACCGGTGACCGGAATGTGCCCTGCACTATCATCGACACCGGTCATGTCAGACAGCGCGATTTGCTGGTCGAAGTCACCAGCTCGCCGCTCGAAGCGATCATGGCCAATGAAGTCTGGACCGAGATTTATGACCGCCTGGAACAGCTGATCAATGACCATCACACCACATTGATTTTCGTCAACACCCGGCGATTGGCGGAACGGGCCGCTGCCGCGCTGGCGGATCGACTGGGCGAAGCGGCTGTCACGGCGCATCACGGCAGCCTAGCCAAAGAACACCGGCTATCGGCCGAACATCGTCTGAAACAGGGGCAATTGAAGGCCTTGGTGGCAACCGCCTCATTGGAGCTCGGCATCGATATCGGCGATGTCGATCTGGTCTGCCAGCTGGGATCGCCGCATTCGATTGCGGCTTTTTTGCAGCGCGTCGGCCGCTCCGGCCATAGCCTCGGCGCCATTCCCAAGGGCCGGTTATTTCCTTTGTCGCGCAACGATTTACTGGAATGCGCCGCCCTGTTGAACGCGATTGCCAAAGACCAGCTCGATAGCATTCAAATCCCCGATCAGCCGCTCGACGTGCTGGCGCAACAAATCGTGGCCGAAGTCGCCTGCCGGGAATGGGGCGAACAGGCGCTGTACCAGTCCATAACAAAAGCCTGGCCTTATCGTGCATTGACGCTGGCTCAGTACACGGCTGTCGTTAAAATGCTGAGCGACGGCTATCACACCCGGCGCGGACGGCGCGGCGCCTATCTGCATCGCGATGTTGTTCACGGCGTGCTGCGGCCGCGCAAAGGCGCCCGATTGACCGCTATCATGAACGGCGGCGCCATCCCCGATCAGTTCGATTACGATGTCATATTACAACCCGAAGGTCTGTTTATCGGCACGTTAAACGAAGATTTCGCGTTCGAGAGCATAGCGGGCGATATATTTCAGCTCGGCAACAGTTCCTACCGGATGATCAAAATCGAACAAGGCAAGGTTTTTGTCGAAGACGCGCATGGCCAGCCGCCCAATATCCCGTTCTGGTTCGGCGAAGCCCCAGGCCGCAGCAACGAACTATCGGCGGCGGTTTCCGAGCTGACGGCCACCATCGATCAGCTGTTGGAGCTCGGAGACGATGCCGCCCGCCGCTTCATCTACCAGGAATTGGCCTTGCCGCCCGCAGCGGCCGAGCAGTTATACGACTATCTGGCCACCGCAAAAGCCGCGCTAACGGTACTGCCCACGTTTAACACTATTATTTTCGAGCGTTTTTTCGATGAAACCGGAGATATGCATTTCGTCATTCACTCGGTTTACGGTTCCCGGATCAATAAAGCCTGGGGCCTGGCATTGCGCAAGCGCTTTTGCCGCCGTTTCAATTTCGAACTGCAGGCCGCCGCCGACGAAAATAATATCGTCCTGTCCCTGGGCCCTACGCATAGCTTCCCATTGCGGGAGCCCGCCGGTTATCTGAAGGCGGAAACCGTTGAAAGTGTCCTGACACAGGCGCTGCTGGCTGCGCCGATGTTTCCGACGCGCTGGCGCTGGGTTGCCAATACCGCCTTGGCCGTGCCTCGCAACCGCGCCGGAAAAAAAGTGCCGGCGCCTTTTCAAAGAAACGATGCCGAGGACTTGATCGCCATCATTTTTCCCGATCAGCTGGCCTGTTTCGAAAATATCGCCGGAGAGCGCGAAGTGCCGGATCATCCGCTGGTCAACCAGACGCTATGGGACTGTCTTCATGAACTGATGGATATCGACGGGTTAAAACAATTGCTAGGCGGCATCGAAAACGGCAGCATCCAAATTATTACCCGCGATTTGACCAGCCCGTCACCGATGGCCCAGGAGATCATTAGCGCGAAGCCTTATGCATTTCTCGATGATGCGCCGGCAGAAGAAAGGCGAACCCTGGCGATACAGCAGCGCCGTTTCGGCAGTCCTCAGGAAGCCGCTGAAATCGGCCGCTTAAATCCAGAAGCCATCGAACGCGTCCGGCTCGAAGCCTGGCCGGAAACCCGGAATGCAGATGAATTGCACGATGCCTTGGTCATTCTCGGCTTCATGACCGAACAGGAAGGCGAGCGCGGTCCGTTATCAAAGCCGCCGCAACCGGTAAGCCAAAGCGCAGCAGACATGCTTAACGTTTTACAAAACAACCAAAGAGCAACCGTGCTGACCTTGGCGCATGGCCAGCGGCTCTGGGTTGCCGCCGAACGCCTGCACGAATGTCAGATGCTGTTTCCGGGCGCAAGCCTATCCCCTGCCATAGCGCCCGTACCGGCAGATAAGCCTTTAGCCTACGAAGACATTTTGCGGGACATCATCCGCAGCCGCATGGAGGGGCTTGGCCCTGTCACCGCCGAACAGATCGCCGAACCTTTGGGGATCGCAACGTCAAAAATCGAGCTGGCCTTATTGGCTCTGGAACAGCAGGGCATCGTGCTGCAAGGTCAGTACACGCCCGGCGCACAAGCCATCGAATGGTGTGAACGGGGCTTGTTGGCACGCATACACCGCTACACCTTAAAACAGTTACGCAGTGAAATAGAACCGGTAGCGCCATCGGACTTTATGCGCTTTTTGTTCCGCTGGCATGGGCTGCATGACCCTGTCGCCGGCGAAGCCGGACTGGCAAAAGTTTTGCAGCAGTTAGAGGGCTGCAACCTGCCCGCGTTCCTGTTGGGAAGCAGAGATATTGGCCAAGCGGGTAAAGCCTTATTTTGCCTCGGAACTCGATCAACTGTGCACGTCCGGTCGGTTTATCTGGTTACGCTTAAAACAGCTTGGCGAAAGTAGTCCGAAATCGGCTGGCAAAACCACGCCCATTGCCCTGATCTCGCGCACCAATATCGACTACTGGCGGCATTTGTCGCCCCTTCCCGATAAAGCCGCCATGGAATTGTCCGGCAACGCCCTGAAAGTGATTGCCGCATTAAAAGAATGGGGGGCCAGTTTTTTTCAGGAACTGATGCGCGAAACCGGATTGCTGAAAACGCAACTCGAAGAAGCGCTGGGCGAATTGGCCGCTTCCGGCCTGATTACCTCCGACAGCTTTCAGGGCCTGCGCATGCTGGTGATGCCGCAAAAAATCCTGCACCGGCGCAGCAGACGCTACCCCGCCCATGATCCGATGGCGGCGGCAGGCCGATGGTCATTATTGCGTCCGTCCCGGGCCCCCTTTGCAGACAGCTATGAACACGTCGAACATATTGCTAGGACTTTGCTGCTGCGTTATGGCGTGGTGTTCCGCAAAGTGCTGGAACGCGAAGAAGGCATCCCCAGCTGGCGGGAATTGCTTTATATCTACCGCCGTCTGGAAGCGCGCGGCGACATCCGCGGCGGCCGTTTCGTACAAGGCTTTGCCGGCGAACAATTCGCCCTGCCCGAAGCGCTCAGCCTGCTAAAAGACATCCGCAAACTGTCCAAAGCCGCCGAATTGACCGTGCTCAGCGCGGCCGATCCGTTAAATTTGACCGGCATTATTACCCCCGGCGACCGGGTGGCGTCTTCAGCAAGCCAGCGCCTGGTATACCGGGAAGGCCTGCCCATGGCGCACGGCTCGCGCAGCACGATCCATTATCACCAGACTTTCGATGCCGAACATCAATGGCAGTTAAGATGGGCGTTGATGGGGAAGTAGCGGTATTTTGTTATTTCCACCAAAGCCGGAGGGGGCTGCATACTCCCATCCAGCGGAATATATAGAAGAATCTTAGGGCACGCATCGCGTACCATTTCCAAAGCGTTCAGATGAAATTAAGCTCCAAAAAGGCACGCGGTGCGTACCCTACAGGGCTCTATTCCGCCTGTTGCTAAAACCTTTGCTTATTCAGCGCGGGGGCAACTGGGGGATTGAGAATATCCTGCATTGGCGGATGGATGTCGTACTTCGAGAAGATGCTAGTCCCATTCGGAAGGGAAACGCTCCGAGCATTATGACGAGTATCTGACATCTTGTTTTGAATCTCTTCCAAAAAGAGCCTTCAAAACTTAGCCTTGCTAAAAAACGCAAAATGGCCGCTTGGGATGGAGACTTTCGTAACTTCTCATTACCCACAGGTAGCCGCAGCCCGAATCAAATCAGATAACGGTGGAATATGGCTTTCGCCACACAACCTATCCTTAAGATAATGCCAAAACGAAATCTTGTGCTTTAGGCATGTCTTTTTTAAGCTGGCAAAGGTATCGCGACATCTTCGTCCTGCCTCGCTGCGCGTGCTACCGCTTATTTTTCGTTTTTTAACGTAATCCCGAATATCGCGTTCGCTCAGGTTGTTGTGAAGTGGTAAATAAGGCTTGTCGAGAACCCGAAGTAATTCGTGCTGATTGTTGCCCATCCGCTGTAGGGCAAGATTCAGTGTTACATAAGCTGTTTTGGTGCTGCACATCGTTTTAAATCGGGATTTGATGTCTTCAGCCTGGATTGCCGTTGGCTCAAGTTTGTAGGCTTTCAGATCTCGGTAAATCTGCCAGAGTTGTTCGCGTGTGTTATCAACGGCTTTAACATGCTCAGCATTTAACGGAATGAGACGATTGATGATGCGTTCGGCATGAATCCAACACAACGCATGGTCAAAGACATTAAACTGTCCGGCATCATCGCTGACAATGCTAAGGGTAACGGGAATGCCTTGAGCTAATAGGCCCCCCATTAAAGCGCCTTCGGTGATAATTCGCCGATGCCGCTTGGTTTTGATGCCCTGCTGATTCAGCCATTTCTCCCAATCGAGAGCGGTTTCGATACGTACCACCTTATCGGCTGGATCCGCTAGCGGAAGGCTACACACCGCTTCACCCTGAAATTCAAGCTCAAGACGTGCTAACAGAATAGGCGGCAGTTTTTGTTGTTCCATATACGCGAAGGCACCGGTATTCAGCACATAGAAATGGTTGCTGCCTTGGCCTAAACAGCTGAGGAAGTTAATGCGGCTTTTGCTTTCCGTGCTACTAAACCAGGCAAACAGCTCATTGCCGATATGTGTGCAATAGCCGTTTTTGCCATCATGGCGCGCTCCGGTGTCATCGGTATGTATATACTGCGAGACGGACAATCCGGCTTGTAGTAATTGGTCTTTTTCATCATGGAACACATCCAAGCCATCGGTGATAAACTGGCTTAACCGGCCGCTGGATAGTTCAACCCCCAAGTCCTGCAATTGTTTCAACAGCAGCGGTTGGGTGACGTGTTGATGATGGTATTGATAGAGGATGAAACTGATCAAGTGGTTGCCAAAGTGGCAGCCGTTAAGCCCGTCGGGTAGCTGTCCTGACACATAACTGCCATCTGCTGTTTGGTATTGGGCTAAGCGATAGCAGGTATTGAAGGTCTCAAATTTAATATTTTGAATGACCACGTCCCGATAACCCTTAAAAGTTGAGCCTTCTGGAATAGTATCGGGGTGGATGTCGAACGTGGCATCAATCTTAAGATGATCTGTTTTACTGCGTTTCGGCCCTCTGTTCTTTTTGGACTTGTCGCCATCATCGCTGCGCTCATCACCGCCTTCAGCCGAGTCCCCGTCCATTTTGCCGGGTTTTATTTTGGTTTAGTGGTTTCGCCCTTGAGCTTAACCCATCTTCGTGACTTCTACTGACAATTATCTGTTAATTCAACAATTTGAATTTTTTACTCTATCTCAAATGGCACTACAGATTTTTTGTTTTCAACAATGGTCTTACATTTACCTATGGGGTCGGGTTTGATACTCAAGGCTGCGTATAGTTGTTTCTGCCGCACTTCGGCTTGGGTTGTTGTGCGCAGGTGGATGGTTTTATGATCATCTGTCGGCAAGGTAATGGTGAGACGTTGTTGGGTCGACATGATGGTGCGAATGCTGTCCCAGCTTAATTGGATGCCCTGCTGCTTGAGCTGATAACGCAGGGTATGCACCAGATGGTAGGCCAGTAAGGTGATGAACAAGTGGCCGGTGACGCGCTCTTCTTTCTGGTGGAAAACCGGCCGTAAACCGAGGTCGGTTTTCAAGCTTCTAAAGGTGGCTTCGATCTCGGTCAGCATCGTATAGGTTGTCCACAATTGCTGTTCCGACCAGTCCTTAATATTGGTCCTCAGGCAGTAAACGCCGCAGTATTGGTCTTTTTGTGCGCTTTGCGGTTCACGCTGCCAGTCAATACGAATGGCGTTGTGTTTTTCGTCATCGGCAATGACGTCAATACGGTAGTCTTGCGCGACACGGCTGTTTTTTTCGCGCAGCCGGCCGATGCGTTCATGTATTTTCGCGACATTTTTAAGGGTGCCCTTTTTGCCCAAGCCGGCATTGAGCTTGTCGAGCGCCGCTTCCAGACGAACGTGGAAGCGGTTGCGAATGGCCTGTTCTTTTTGGGCTTTTTGAGCGGAATAACAATACAGCCGGGTTTCCCCGGTTTCTGTGTCGAGGGTGCGAAAAACGCTGACAGTGTTCGGTCCGCTGTCCCGAACCAGTAGGGCATTATTCTGGTCTCGGGGATCTTGTAGGTCGCGTTCCCGGCTGACCGCCAGATAAAGATAACCATGCTCGCTTAACCAGGCGATGTTGTCCGCGCTGGCAATGCCGGCATCCATGATAATGACCGGTTTTTCAGAGGGTAAAGGATTCTTGCCCTGGAGACCGTCCAGCATCAGCGCCAACGTGGCGGGTTCGCTGGCGTTACCTGGAAAGACCTGGCTGCTGAGCGGGAAGCCATTGCCATCCAGCACCAGACCTAAGGTGACCAGAGGGCAATCACGGCGTTTTTCTTTGGAGCGACCGAACTGGGCCTTGGGATTTTGTGCGCACTGGCCTTCAAAATAAGTGTTGGCCAAGTCATACAAGACGATGCTTCGGTTTAAATCGAACAAGGTCTGCTCCTGAGCGGCCAGAAACGCTTCCAGCGCCGGCTGGTGTTTGAGCAACCTGTCGCTGATGGTATACACGCGCGTCAGACTGGTGCTGCCGTAGTCATGTTCTAGCAGTTCACCTAGACCTGTGCATGCTTGCAGCCAAGCGTGGGTGTGCAGCTCGCTGCCGGGCGAAATCATGCGCGCGATGATGCTGCCCAATGCCGCCGCGGCATCGATTTTATTAAAACCCAGTGCAGCAAGCTTCTGATCGAGTTGCAATTGGATGACCGCATGCCACGCCAAGGTTTCGGCGCCGATGCTGCGCGCTTGAACGGCTTCGATATGGTTAATGTTGACCCGGTGATAATCTGCCTCGGGTGTCGCTATCGAGACAGGTTGAGCCAATTTCGCGATGATGAGGTCGCTATAGCGCTCGGCGGCGGCCTCCAGCAACTGACCTACCTCTTCCGCTAAAGCAAACAACTCCGCTTGGTGCGGCGCTGAGGCGTGCAGAAGCTGGTCAATTCTGGCGGTGAGCAAAGGCCAATGCGCGGGCTCAATAGCAAAGTCTTTGCCCAGATTGAGCAGCGTGTGTTGCTTGACGTGTGTGCCCTCACGCACGGATTCAACGATCCGATAGGTATAGGAATCGTCGCCATGCTCCGCTGTTTTCGTTTTGGTTCTGCGAATATACATGGCACTAGCATGCGCGCACGTCCGGAAAAAATCAAGATACCGTCCTAAATAGATGGCACTACAGCGCAAAGTCAAAAAATACCACTGATTTTAAAGGAGTTTTTTGAAATAAAAACCACCGACAACGAAAAATCAATAACTTAGAGAGACTGGAGTCACGAAGATAGGTTAAGTATTTCTTGCTCCAGTTTGTCTATCTGTATTTGCTGCCACGCAAGCAATTCCAGCAGCACATCGACTAGCGGTGTGCGCTCTTCGTTACTGATTTTGGGTAATTGTGGCTTAAGTGAATCCATGCGACTATTTTAACTTGATTTTTAGGTGCTACCCGTAATTAATGAGAAGTTACAGACTTTCGTGACAAGGTGCTGTTTGCTAATAATTTTTAATGCGTTTGCCCTGGTTAGGATGGAAGAAGATGGTTTAGCTTGATGCGTATGGGTAACTACCCCTTCAGGTCGCGAAAATACACGCGTCGGATTATTAACTCGCTCGGCAAAAATGCAGAGGTGTTTTATATTGATGATAGGATTTTCCACGCCGCAGAAATCGGTAGAATTCATGCGAAAACAGCATAATTTTTGGCGAAGGTATTGACACAGTTAACAATATTTCCCTATATATTACTAATTTGTGTGCCTGTGTCACACTCTACGATTTTAAGCGAGAAAAAGGTGTTTAAAATTCCCAATCTTCATCTTCCGCATTCTCCAAGCCGTTGTTTATCTATCATAGTTCCTTGTTTTAATGAAGGGGAGGGCCTAGATGCTTTCTTCAACAGATTGGAACCGACTCTACTCAAACTTCAAGAATATGATTATGAAATTGTCTGCATCGATGATGGTAGTCGCGACAACACATTAGAAGTGCTTTGCCGACATGTTACGCGCAATCCTCGTATTGTAGTTTTAGAACTATCTCGTAATTTCGGTAAGGAAGCCGCACTTACGGCTGGTATTGATGCAACAAGGGGCGACGCAGTCATTCCATTAGACGCTGATCTGCAACATCCGCCTGAACTGATCATAGAAATGGTAAAACAGTGGGAAAATGGAAGTGACGTAGTTTTAGCGCGACGTAAATCAAGAGAAACCGATCATCCTCTGCAACGCCTGGTAACACAATGGTTCTACCGACTCCATAATTGGATATCTGAGTGCGCAATTCCTAGGGATGTAGGGGACTTTCGTCTCATGGATAAGAGAGTTGTCGACGCGTTAAAAAGATTGCCTGAGCGTAGGCGTTTTATGAAAGGATTATTTGCTTGGGTAGGATTTAGGCAAAGTGTAGTCGAGTTTGTTGTTGAATCACGTAAATCTGGAAAATCTTCTTTTAATGCACGTCGGTTATGGGTTTTGGCACTGGAAGGTATTACCAGTTTTAGTACGGTTCCTCTAGCTGTATGGGCATATGCCGGTTTTACCGTAGCTACGCTGGCATTGGTCTATGGTTGCTGGATCATTATTAAAACCCTCATATTTGGTATTGACGTACCTGGTTACGCCTCATTGCTAACTGCAGTGCTCTTTCTGGGTGGAATTCAGTTGATAGGAATTGGCGTACTAGGCGAATATATCGGACGAATTTACAGTGAGAGTAAACAACGACCGGTGTATATCATCAGACAGCGTTATGGCGGGGAGAACCTGGATGCTTAACCGAGAAACGGGCCGGCAATTTACTGGATTTTCCTTGATTGGTGTTGCAAACACATTGATTCACCTGACAATAGTTACTGGATTAGTTGAATTGTTCTCCGTTCATCCGCTGCCAGCCAATGGCATAGCATTCATCAGCGCCAATATTTTTTCTTTTTGGGCAAATAGTCGCTGGTCATTCCAGTCTGCCATTACCAGTCAGCGCTATGTAAGATTCTTAACAGTATCTCTTATCGGCTTAGCTATTTCTCTAATCGCCATCGCTATCAGCGAAACCTTGCAATGGCATTATCTGGCAGGTGTTTTTCTAGCTTTTATTTTTCTTCCCCTGATTACTTTTCTCGCTCACAGGAATTGGACATGGAAAACCCCAGATTGAAGTTCGATATCCCACATTGGGAGGGCGTCCTAACTCATCCAACTGTTGTGGCGGTTTTTCTGGCGGCACTCTGTTTAGGGTTGCATCATAGCGCCTTGTCAGGGGGGTGGCGATACGATGATGGGGCGCATTTATATTTCGCGGCCCTCTATTCGCCTTGGCAGTATTTCTTTGTGCCGGAAATCATGCGTGAGCAATCCTGGGCAAATTTTACGCCGTGGAACGCATTCTTCTATGAAATAGGGTTACCCTTTTTTGGTCTGAATCCGGCAGGGCATTATGCGCATTTACTGCTTGTTCTTTGGCTTACGTCCGTGGCGACGTTCTTTTTGCTGCGCTTATGGTTGACTTCCTTGTCTGCAGTGATAGGGTCTGCTCTGTTTCTTGCCATGCCTGCTACGGGTGCGATAGGGCAGATGTTGATGACTGGGCATTACGCCTATGGTTTGCTTTTTTCAGTACTGACGTTTTATTTCTTTGCGCGTGGTGTGCGTGAAAACAGAATTTATTTTTCTTTAGTGGCCGCAGGGTTTTATGCCCTAGCCTGCTGGAGTAAAGAATTGTATATACCCATTATCGTCATTCTATATTTTTTACCAGAAAGCAATTGGAAAGTACGTTTTAGGCATACATGGCCAGCGATGCTAGTAGCTGCTGCTTATATAGCTTATCGATTAATAGTTCACGGAGGTATTGGTGGATATGGTATTCCTCTTGACATAAATCTCCTTATGGCTTCTGATACTTGGATGAAATTCTTCTCGAATCTATTCGGCGGCGGGTTGGTTTGGAAGCTTATATTCGCATATGTTGTTTTTTCTATAATTATTGCAATCACTATCCAAAATCAGAGGATAAACTTACTTTTTCTTTTAAGTTGGGTAGTGGTGATTTTCATCCCAATTCTGCCTGTACTACAAATTGGTTTTAGTGGCGATTCTTCACGATTTCTATTTTTTATCAGCTGGCTATTTGCTGTTTTACTAGCTTGGCTTACAAATCCAAGTAGATTGCATACCGTAACTTTGGTGATCGTAGTAACATTTTTTGTTTTCTCACAAAAAGAAACTATCTCCGGGATTGCTAATACAGCAAAAATAATGGAAGAGCAGAATCGTTTCTTACTCGAAAACAGCGAAGAAAAAAAACTCCTACCACTATATTTTAATAACTTTAGCAAGCTTGATTCCATTCGAAGCCTAAATTCTCTTTACAATAGCTATAATTCTCCAGATTTAATACGTAACGAAGACAAACTTAGTGAACTGGGAGATGAAATTGGATCAAAAGTTTTTCAATTCAATGATAGTTGTCAATGCATTCAGCAAATGGGAAAAGAGCGATATCGAAATCATGTTAACAGTTTTCATTCTCAGCTTGCAGCAGGTGCAGATCAATTTCTGAGCGTTGAGCTTGAGGTAGAGAATCGGCGGTTTCGTAAGCTTCTTCGCTGGAAATTTTCTAGTTCTTCAGGTTCTGAAGGAAACTTTATCCTATATATTAATGAATACGGAATGATTCCTCTTTCTCCTTCTGGGGAAATGCCTTTTGGATTAGACATTACGGTTACTAATCCTTTAAAACAAATGTTCCATGTTTATGTACACCTGGTTTCTCCCGAAGGGTGGATTGCACGTTCTCCTCTTCTCACGATAAACCCGGCAATCACTAATAAGGTCTCCTGGAGCGGAAAATCCGCAGTTGATTGGTCACTGCAGAAACAAGGAAATTAAAATCAGAAATCTAATTCATCGCTCTTTAAATATCTTTACTACTCACATAAACATTGATGATAAAAATATTTAAAGGATATTGAATGCGCCAGACTACCACCCCAAACTTTGAATTTAGATCCAAATCCAAAAATACAGTTAAAATTGTAATCATCTGAATAGTCCCTTGAATCCATGACACTCGCTTATTTCGACCACAACGCCAACACCCGCGTCGACGACACCGTGCTGGAAGCCATACTGCCGTATTTCCAGCAGGAATTCGGCAATGCGTCCAGCCGCCATACGTATGGCATCCATGCGCGGCGTGCATTTGACAAGGCGCGCAAACAAGTCGCGGATGCGGTGGGGGTGCTCCAAAGCCGGACGGGATATGTTACCCCGTCCGCAGGGTTTCAAGTTTATTTCAAAGATAGAGGGAGCATCAAAAAGTTCGGTACGGGTTACAAACCCCGTCCAGCGTGGGTGGTTAGTGTTTCAATTGGCGCTGACCGCCGAGAAGAGTTGGCGCAAGATACGCGGTTTTAAACGATTGCCGGAGGTAATTGAGGGTATTCGTTTTCAGGATGGTATCGCTGTCATTACGGAACCGGAGAAAACAGAACAAACCCAGCAGATGGCCGCCTGATTCGAATCAGCTATACACCAGATTTGACTATTTCTCAACCCGTAGCTTAGATAAAAATCAGATCATTGAACTGACGAATTTCTTGGCAAAGTCTTTTGCACGCATGTTCGTCTTTGTATATTGTTCAAACAAATTATTGACATCTATAGGATTCAGGTAGGCATATATACCATAGCCTTTTGTGGTCATGAACGCATCTCTTAACTGACTGATGAATTCTAAGCGCTCTTCATTTTTTAAATAGTTGTTTTGCATTGTCATCCTCCAGAATTTGATTCACCCGAAATCCTGTGGGCTCTGTGTGAATAAGTTGAATTGCCAAAAAGTACATTTCTTATCCAAGTTGTGGCTTCATCTGTAATTAATGATACAAAACATCTTAGTTATTACAATGCGACAACAACGGAAATTGGGCTTAATTACTTCGAAAACACGAAAAGATCACAATTGGGAGAGTTAAATCACCGAGGGTGTAAAACTTTCCGTGTAAACCGCCATTAAAAAATTTCTTGATGCTAACCCTGATTTTTAAATATCTTGACCGTCAGAATTAACAAGGTGTACTGTTCAGGACTGCACGTTTACTATGCTGACACATTTTTCTAATCAATTAAGGAGACAGCTCATGGGTTTGCTCGACTTTGCTGCATCTATCGGCAGAAAACTGTTTGGTGCTGAAGCTGAAGCGTCAGATGTAATAAAGAAACTGGTTGAAGAAGATAATCCCGGTATCGAGAATTTTCAGGTGGACGTTAAGGACGGCCGTGCTGTGCTGAGCGGTACCGCGAAATCCGCCGAGGCATTGGAAAAAGCGGTGCTGATAGTGGGCAATATCCAAGGCATCGAGAAAATCAATATTGATGCCGTGACTATCGCTGACGGCAGTACCCTTCGCGGCGAGGATGAGTTTTACATCATCGAAAAAGGCGATACGCTTTGGAAAATTGCCGAGAAAGCCTACGGCAACGGGGCTACCTATCAAAAAATCTTCGAAGCCAACCGCGAGGTGATCAAAGACGCGGACAAAATCTTTCCAGGCCAAAAAATCCGTATCCCCAAAAACATATGACTTAAGGCGTTGATGTCACGGATAGAAATTCAATACTGTAGAACGGCGCCCGATTATTTCAGGCCCAGCTGAACACGGATCGTGACGGTAAAGTAGAAACCGCCGAAATCGCTTCGGGCCTTGGCGTCGTTACTAGGCAAAAATCAAGGGCAACTGAACCTAGCGTCCGTTGTTTCCAGTATGCAAGGCGGCGGAACAGCGACTTTGATGTCATTGGCGGCTTCCTGGCTTGGCAAGGTTGAAAATGCACCGGTCTCTGGCAATTAACTGGAACAAATTTTCGGCCATGAGAAAATCGCCGCGTTCGCCAAGCAGTTGGGCATTAGTGAAACTTCCGCTCTCAACGGCTTGCAGGAAACGGTGCCCACTGTCATCGTCAAGGCTTCGCTCGATGGCACACTGATGTATCTTGGACAGCAGCTTTTGAACCGCGTTGGCGGCGCTATCGACGCCGTCAGCAAACTCTCTGGCCGCACTAAATAAAATCCACCGAATTAGACGGGGTTGCCTCGATGTTTTCTTTGAAGGCAGGCGGCAGAAAAGCAGGGCGCATTAACATGGCGTAATGCGCCGCCGGAATCTAAGGAAGGTTCGCCGGCGTAAAAAGTACGTCGACCCAGTAGTTGCTGGCGTTATGACTCTGTGTAGGAAAACCGCCCCCCTGGCCATAGACGTATACACCATTGCCGCCGTCCACGCCATCGCCCAGTGCGTGTAAGGGGCCATTGGTAACCGTTATGTTGGAAAAGAAGCCCTCGGAAACGGAATACTGCCCTTTGCTTGCATAGTAGGAAGCCACATAGGTCACTCCTGCTTTAACAGCGACTGGCGGGTACACTTGAATGGTCTGCCAACCCGGCGTCGGCTGCTGCCCTTCGAAAGCGGCTCCCTTGCCTAGCAATTCGCCTGTCTCGCTCCACACATGAACTGTATAGCCACTATCAATCGGGACTGCTCGGAAAAAGCGGACAGCGCTAACGCTGCCGTCAACATCGGTGCGGAACTTCACACCTAGTTCAACGGGTTGGGTATCCGACTCTTCAACTTTACCGACAGCGCCCCATAGTGAATAACTTTGCGTGTCCGCTGCCTGGGTATCTGCTACGGTCACCTGTGCGTATGGACTGGTGGGTAACAACCCGGCCAGCAGGACAACACCGGTGAGACCCAAAGTACTACGATGAATAAGCCATTTTGCATGTTTCATGAGTATTCTCTTTTTTTGATAGTTTGGTTCAAGATTATTGTGAAGGTGTAAAGCCAAGTTTACCGACTTCCTGACGCACGTCAGCAGTCGACCATAATTACGCCCGTTGCCTTCCAAAGTTGCGCAGTGAATTTCGTCTGTCAGCTAACAGGCAGAAGCGACTCAGCTCAAAGTTGAAAGCAATCGATTTTGCCTCTGGGGGTTGACCAATAATCAAGCTCGAAACTAAAGCCGCCAGACATTCGGATAGTGCGCTCGCTATAGGACACTGTCAAGCATGAAGTGTTTGGAGCCGCTCTGGATTGGCAAGAGTCGCTGCGGGCGCCAAGCCCACATTGCGACCGACGGCTTCGCTGGCGCCTGGACAATAATCACAGGCCTCTCAGATTTTGGTTTCAAAGATTAACTCTCGCGTCCATCGCCCCACTTGCTTTGTAAATAATCACGCCGGATATCGAATATACGCTCAAGTTTTTCTTGCAATCAGTACGGAGTTTATCAACCGGCCCAGCCAGCCCAAAGGCATGGCATAGAACATAATATCTTCAAGTACGATGCCATTTTGTTGTTCCGTCAAACACACTTCATGGCTCCAGAACTTGAACGGGCCAATCCGCTGTTCATAGACAAATCGCCTGGGTTCGTCGCAGTGACTGA
>CAVOJU010000047.1:0-16881 GCA_963696315.1 uncultured Gammaproteobacteria bacterium | reverse complement strand
CCTCAGACAGCCAGGCCATGGGAATACCGAATACGGCTTTCATGCGGTAGCTGATCATTAAACCGGCATAGATTTTTTCCGGCACTTTTGAGGTGATGGTCACATGAAAAAACTCCGGTGTGATGTCATTCAGGTTATGGGGTGATGAGAAAAATTCCCAGGCTTCCTGAATCGTTAGTCTGAGTTGTTGGCGTCGATAGAGTTGATAAATTTTCATGTGAAAAATTGGCTTTTTTGCGTAATGATAGAGCAAATTTACGTTACGAACTGTTCCATGGCAAAAGCCCAACAGCATGCATTGAACAGAGTAAAGCGCACCCATCGCAATCGATGAGCTACCTTAAGCCGGCAGCATCCTATCAATAGGCCTAAATCGGCGCACCCCGCCGGGTTGATTGTAAACTCTATTAGTGCATGGACGTGTTCCAGCAAAAATTGGACTATCCGCTGTTCCAGCCAATACTGCGGTTTAAAAGGTATCCTGCCGGAGATAAAGCCGACATGCCCGCCGTCGCGGGTAAGTTCCAGCTGCACATGCGGCGATATTTCCCCCGGACCGGGCAGGACTTCATGAGTCATAAAGGGATCATCAAGCGCCTGAATCAAGAGCGTGGGTACCGAGATTGATTTGAGATATTGCCTGGAGCTGGAGCGCCGGTAGTAATCATGGACATCGTTAAAGCCATGCAGTTTGGCCACGACCCGGTCGTCATATTGCCAGAATGAGCGGATGTCCGATAAATCCCCCAATGCTTTAATCTTGACGGCTTCTTGGGATTGCCCGATGCGCTCCAAATGCTGCAGTTTGCTGTGCATATAGGTTTTAAACTCGCTCAGTAAGTTATCGCGATAGAGCTTTGAGAATCCGGTATCCAGTTTTGTCGCGCAAATCCCTAACAGCAAAGGTACGGAAATAGCGACTGCAGCAAACAATGTTCGCTGATCAACTTGCTCGCCCAGCCACTTTAACAGCACATTGCCGCCTAATGAAAAGCCGACGGCCCCGAATGGGGTTTCGGGTTCGCGTTGGCGCAGGGTTTGGTAAAGAAAATCAATATCTTCCGTTTCGCCGGAATGATAACAGCGCGCCCGGTTATTGGACTGGCCACTACAGCCACGGAAATTGAGTGCGGCGCTGCGCAATCCTTGTTTGAACAAAGCGCTTTGCAGGCCTTTGATATAACCTGATTGCGCGCTGCCGGTTAAGCCATGCAGCAGGATAATCAGAGGTTGATTGCCGGCGCCGCAAAAATCGATATCGATAAAATCATCGTCGGGCGTGGTTAATCTTTCGCGATGATGCTCAGGCGGATCAGGCACTCTTCTTAATAAGGCCGGATAAATCGTCTGCAAATGGCTATTGCTTAGCCACCAGGCGGGCTTGAATGTGGTTTTGCTAAACATGGGTTGGATTGCCGTTTCAAGAATGCCTGATTGTAATCCCATTCCCCGCGCTAATTAATTCATTTCTCCGCTTGCCGGTATGAACACGCCATTAAATCAGCCTTCATTTGGAGCTAAGTTTAAAATTCTGATCCTACCAACGTGTAAAGTGCGTCGTAATTCCGGATAGTCAATATGTGCTTATTGTATCTCGAATACGCCTTCATCCTTTAAAGCATGCAAGGTTCGGTTTACATGTATCGCGGTAAGCCCTAGCGTATCGGCTATATCTTCCTGTTTTAACGGGAATTGAAAGGAGTAACCCCTGTTTAGACCATGCAGCCTGAGTCGATAATAAAGCTCCAATACCATAAAAGCGATCCGTTCACGCGCACTGCGATGCGTGATGTTAGCCAGATACCTCTCGGTCAGCATCATGTCACACGCTTGCACCGACGCAAGACTTAAAGCCAGTTCCGGATGTGTCGAACACAGGCTTACAATGTGTGGAACCCTGCAGACAACAGTGTCCAATAAGGCGATAGCCGAATAGACAGCGGAGCCCTGGAGGTACTGCTGAAACCCGAGTAGCTCGCCCGGCAATACCGATCGAAATACCTGACGTTTACCGTCTGCGGAAACTCTGGTCAGCATGACCCAGCCTTCTCGCAACACATACAATTCCTGGTTCATATCACCCTGGCGATATAGATATTGCTTTGCTGTAAAAGCCAGATTTTTTACATCATGTGCATCAAATTCGGGTGAAGAGCCGTTTATCAAGTTATTGCAGAAGTGATAATGCCGGTTAGGGCATGTATAGCAAAGCCCTCTTGAGCCATTTGAACGAATATGCATGTGATCTAATTCCGTAGCTGCATTAAAGCGATATAAGTCCAGTCTACAGGCTTAATGGCCTATTTTTAATTAGTACGATTACCTAGTTATTCAGCGTCCCTTATCCTTCTGCGCGGTGCAAAAAATAACGATCTTGCAGAAATTTGATTTTTTATTCAAAAATTAACCTGGATTAATTTTTTTGTAGTGGTGTAGGGATAGAATTTCAAATTGAGCATTGCAGCTTCAGATACTTCACGGCAAAGCACGAAAGATTAAGCCAATCCCGCTTTCGGCTCCACCTTATCTTACCAGCTGGAAGGCTTGGGGCGATGCCGTCTTTGCCAAGGCATAGACACGGAAGCTTTGGTAAGCCTTTGAATGCCGGGCCCTAGCTCGGCAAGAGCAAAGCCCAAATTCGCCGAGCTGAGGCTCGGCGTTCCCGGAGACTGCTGTAATAACCAAATCTGATTAGACTCAATAGTGATATTGAATCAAAACTGAAGAGCAAGGGAGCATCATGGCAAGTCAAGATAACAAACAACCAGGAACTAATGAATTCACGGGGCTTCTTGCTGTACTCGTTCTGTTCTTCAGCGCAGTCTGGGTGCAGTATGCACCACTCACAACATCGCGCCCGCAGCCAGCAGAAATTCCCGAAATATCACATACCGGCGTAAAAGCGCGGCTCTGGCAGGATCCGTTCACGGCTGTGCAACGCGAACGCGCCAAACCGGAAACGAAGTTGCACGAGGGATGTGATAAGACAAAGTTTCCTGGCGACGTCCTCCAAAAACTGACGGATGAGAACAAGCCTAAAGAAGTAACAACTGTTGCTCTTGGTGTGATGATCCAGGAAGCGAGCTGGGAGAGTGTTGAAGAACTTCAGGGAAGACGGCAACGCTATGCGGTTCTTGCAGCGCTAAATCACCTCGGTTATGTCCCGGATGATGCGGAGAAACTCCAGTGTCTGGAAATCGCCGCGTCGGCAAAAACTCAGAATCCTCTGCTCATTCCCTATGAGCTATTCACCAAAACAGCTCCAGATGCCAAGAAAACCCAGGTAGCGCTGTTTTGGTTGAACGAGCCAGCCTTTAATCACGAACCTCTACGCTTGATCCGCACACTGTTTGGATCGGCTACCTCCGGTTCCGCGGCACCTGACGTCGGAACAATAAGAATTCTCGGACCTTGGGCCTCGGGTACAGTCAAGGATTTGGTGGCTGAAGCGCAAAAGCCTGACCAGACTGCCTCAACCGAAACGTCATCGCTGCAGTCACTCAACAGGCTAATGTTCTTTTCCTCTTCGGCGACAGCGGCGGACGAATTTCTGCTGCCGGCCGACCATCGCCATCAGGCGTTGCCGGAGTTTCTTGCCAGCCTCGATAGTCAGGACGGTACCGAGAGCCGTGCGATTTTCTTTGAACGGGTAACCTCGACCGATGACAAAGTGGTCCGCGCGTTGGTAAAGGAGCTCGCCAGGCGTGGCCTCCATAAAAACCGATTGAAGGCAAACAAAGCCTACATTGCGCTGATTTCCGAATGGGACACTTTGTACGCGCAGACCTTGCCGCAGACTTTCAAGCGTGAGCTCGACGTTCAAGAGCAATGCAAAAACAATGGCAACGGCTGTCCGATCCTGCTATTCAGTTACCTGCGTGGTTTGGACGGTGTCCTGCCCGGAAAAGCCGAAGCGAATGCTGACCGCCAACGTAAAAATACTAAAGAATCTGAAAAAAGCGCCGCCACCATCGAACGGCCGGAGGGTGACAGTCAAATCGATTACCTGCGTCGACTCACGAACCGTCTTGCGGACCGGGAACGGCTGCTGCGAAACCAGGGTAAGGAGCTCAGTGCCATCGGCGTTTTCGGCAACGATGTCTACGACAAGCTGCTGGTGCTAGAGGCCTTGCGGCTTCGCTTTCCCGACAAGGTACTGTTTACCACGGATCTGGACGCCGCGTACCTGCATCCGGATGAATTCAAATCAGCCACGCGCAATCTTATCGTAGCTTCTGCCTTTGGACTTACCTTGAATCCTTACCTGCAAGGCGGCATACCCCCGTTTCGGGACACCTACCAGACCGGCACATTCCTGGCGGCACAAGTGGCGCTAAGCATGGATCAGTTCGGCGGAAGCATTGAGAAGCCAGTGCCCAGAATCGAAGTTCATAACAAAATTGCCGAATGGTTCAGCACGCAGGGCCCCCGCGTTTTCGAGATCGGCAGAACCAGGGCCATCAGTCTCAATGATCCCGCCGAGGGTCAATTTGGCAGCTGCACTGTGGCCGCCTGCCAAAGTGTCCACCCCGCAAGCGAGCCCGAGATGGGGAAATTGAGCGGCCAAAGGGCCAAGCTTTTCCATCTCATCAAGATTCACGCAGGCGTGCTTTTTCTTGTAGCGTTGCTCTGGCTCCTCTTTTGCCTGTTATGGTGCGAAGCCAGGCGGATGACTCGTAACACCTGGCGATGGCTACGTTTTCATCCCTGGGCCGGATTCCTAGGTTTTATTGGGCTGCTCGCATTCATGGTTTTGCTAAACTATCTCGCCTTTTTCGCCAAAGGCGAGGAACTCTTATCCTGGGTCGAAGGCGTCAGCATGTGGCCCGCAGAATTGATACGTTTGGCAACACTACTACTTGTTATCGTACTGTTTCGGCGTAGTTGGCGGTTAATCCAATGGAACGATTTTGTCATCAGCAAGCTTTTTTTTCCTGACACCTGGCGAATCGCTATTGTCGCCCGCGCGCCGGCAAAACAGCTTCTGCCTGCTGCAATAAAGGACTACTGGCGCGAACTGATGCGACCTAACAAGTTCGCTCCAGAAAGCCCTCAGGAGATATGGATTGAGCATATCCATCCCCGGAGTTTTTCTGCACGATTGATTCGCGCCGTTGTTCCTGCCGTTGTTTTTCTGGTGTTTGGCGCGCTAGTATTGAGCCTGGTTGAGCTTCCGCAACGCCCCTATCGAGGTGAAGTGTTCGGTAGGCTGGACTTCGTCATCCTTTTCTCGACCTTGTTTGCACTACAAGTCCTGATATTCTTTGTGGCGGAAGCGACCGCACGCTGCAATCGCATGGCTCAACAGCTTAAGAAGGTGCCCAACTGGCCGCCGGCCACACTTGCCGCCCTGGAGTCGAGACACTGCTCTGCCGCCGCCAGGGCAACACGGGAGGCGGACTACGACAGCATTTTCGATCCCTTGCTGGATATGCATTTGATCGCAGAGCGGACTGATGTTGTGAGTGAATTGATCTATTATCCATTTTTCGCGCTCGCCTTGTTCATCGCCTCACGCACGCCTCTTTTCGACAATTGGCATACCCCTTGGCAGCTCGCCCTGCTTTTTCTTGTTTCTTTCGCAATACCCGTCATAAGTGCTCTGCGCCTGCGCAGCAATGCCGAGGATTTGCGGAACATCGCCATAGATAAGCTTTCGCTATGCGTGCTTGCACAGAAGGGTTCGGATAACCCCAAGCTGGTGGGGCAACTGGAAGAAGCGATTAAGCAGGTGAAATCCCTGGATAAGGGCGCATTCAGGCCATTCACCCAGCAACCCTGGCTGAAAGCGCTTTTTCTCCCGCTGAGCAGTTGGAGTGGTTTTACGATCCTCGAATTTCTGATCACAAGCAATTTCTGACGCAGCAAGCTCTAAGGTGGAACCAACGATAGGCTCCGCCAGATGGAAATCGGAGTATGTGCTCTTAATGTCCTGATTGGCAAGTCGCTCGGCGCATGAATTTCGCCGTGCGACTTTCGATTTGCAGCCGTTTTTGCCTCATCACTTTTGAGGCGTCTACCTTACGGTATTACGCACTTCCTTAGCGCTGAAGTCGATTTGCGACATCTATTAAGTTCTGGATCGCACTCGTCAATATCCACGGCTATCATCTTCGATAACTTCAAGCATATGGAGCAGGGCGCAACGCCTTATTTCACCCCGGTTATCCAGGAATATGCGCCCACGTTATTCCAGCAATCATTCCATCATCCTTTGGTTTTACACTGAGTTACTTTTTAAAGCAAAAATTAACCTAGGTTAATTTTTTATTTTTCAATGCGAGTAACATTTTTACCAAGGATTAACAGGCCGTGGGCGGGCACGCAGTCGTAGCGGTTGGCTATGATGATACCAAGAAAATCAAGAACCCATTCTGTGAAAAAGAAACCACAAGGGCCTTGTTGATCAGAAACTCGTGGGGGACTGAGTGGGAGATAAGGACTATGGCTGGTTTCACTACGAAAATATTGCGAAAGGGCAGACTGTCGATTGGTGAGTACTATTAAAATAAAAGTACGCAAGCAACAAGCAATTTGGTTTGTAACGGTTTAGAAAATGGTGGGCAGTATCTATCACCCTATCCAGACTACTAATCAATGCAGTATGACCCTGAGGTATCAAGATTTTTAATGCGTTGCATTAACGAGGTTAGCATCATGAAAACTAATTGGCAGAGAAAATTGATAGTAATTGTAGCAACTATGCTGTTGGCTATGGGCACAGTTGCGGCTGAGCCAGGGAGCCGCGATGGGGGCGATTCTGGTAGGCACTGGTGGAGCGGCCGTAGCGTTGCCCGAAACCACGTGGGTGGCCGCAGTGGCGGTCACTTTCAAGCGCCTGAAATTGATGCCGCGTCAGGGACAAGCGCAATCGCACTGTTAACTGGCATGGTGCTATTGATGAAGGAAAGAAGACGGTCCAAACGTTCTTCTAAATCGGACGAATAGATTAGCTTGAGCGTTGGATGGTGCTTTATAACATGACGCAAAACGATACGAAATGCCTAATGGCCAACGGGGGCTGCTTCACGGCTTGCCCGATAACAACAATCGTAAGCGTTCACTAAATCCCATCTAACATCAAGGCACTGGTTCAGACAGAATGTTGCCATGAAGGAGTAGGAAGCGTAACGCGAGTGGAGCGGTGTACGACGACCCCCGCGTAGCCCTAGGGCCGGGCGTTTTGACGAAGTTGGAGCGTTAGCGGAAGCGTAGTCAAAATGCAAGGCCCTCCGACACGGCGTCAAGTCATTTGCGTAGGCCAGTGGCGCACAGCGTACCGAAGTATCAATGGTATCAATGGGGTCAGACCCCAATACTGCTACCTTAAACAGTAATATCTTTTTTATTTCATAGACATAGAGTCATAAATAAAGGTTAAACCCCCTGATATATTCGGATAGAATTGAAATTTATCACATTTCACTATCCATCAAAGAGTTTAACCATGACTCATCTTATAAGAATCCAAATTCGCCAGCAAATCGATCGCTTTAAACGTCGTTCTTACAGGCTCAAAAACTACCGTTCAACGATTTTTTTCCTACCGAAACGATCGAAGCCATCATTGCCGATACGCCACACACGCGAACTTCGGTGTTTTCGCCCTTGATCACCCTCAAAGCCTTTATTTTTCAGGTATTGAGCGATGACAGTTCGTGTAAACTGGCCGTGGCAGGCGTATTGGTGAATCGCCTAAACCAGGGGCAATCGGCCAACTCGGTCAATACCGGGCCTTATTGTAAAGCCCGTCAGCGGTTGCCCTTAGCCCGATTACCGAAGCCGTGGCAACGGTCGGTTCACGCCTGCATCAACTGAGCGCCAAGGCCTGGCGGTGGCGCGGCCTAAACGTGGTGCTGGCCGATGGCACCACGGCATTGATGCCGGATACGCCAAAAAATCAAGCGGTTTTTCCTCAACAAAGCCATCAAAAACCGGGCTTAGGCTTTCCCATTGTGCGCTTGTTGGCGTTAATTTCACTGTCTACGGGAACCGTTATCGATTATCGACTGGGTCCCTATCAGGGTAAGGGTACCGGTGAATCCTCGCTGTTCAGCCAAGTACTGAATGCTCTGTTAGCCGGCGATTTGCTTTTGCCGATCGCTACTACTGCACCTTTGCCATTATTGCCTTGTTGCAAGCCAAAGGCATTCCTGTACTGTTCCTGCTGCATGCCAACAAGAAGGCCGATTTTCGGCAAGGCCGCAAGCTGGGCGCCCGCGACCATGAGGTCGAATGGCAAAAACCCAAACGGAAGCCGGTGTGGATGACCGATCGGGCCTATGCCGATTTGCCCCAGGCTATCACGGTTCGCGAGTTCAGCGTCTACGGGTCGTCTATGTGACGACCTCGCTGAATGCCAAACGATTCCATAAACAGGAGCTGGCAAGACTCTATAAAGAACGCTGGAAAATCGAATTGGATATTCGGGCCATTAAAACCCATATGGGTATGGAGATGTCGCTTAAAATCCCGGAGATGGTGCAAAAGGAAATCGCGGTACATCTACTGGCTTACAATATTATTCGTGGCAATCTAGCTCAGGCCGCCGTGTTGCACGACAAGATTCCACGCCAGCTTAGTTTCAGATCATCGGTACAACTCGTTTGCCAAGCGACCAAACGATAGTTGTACTGACGGGAAAACAGTTAACCCACGCTGTATTGTCTTTATTGAAGGCCCTGGCATCAACTGTCATCGGCCTGCAAAAAAGAAAGAAACAGCCCCGCGCCGTGAAGGGGCGGCCCAACCTTACCCTCTGTTAACAGTGTCCAGGCATGAGGCGTGTTTAAATCTATGAATTTAATAGCATTATTTTTAAGGTAGCAGTATTGGGGTCAGACCCCATTGATTCGCTCCATTGATTCGCTAAAGATGACGCACATCACTTGAGTCAGGTGTTGATTATTAGCGGGGTCACTTTGATTAATCGCAATATAGGTAGTTAAACGGATAGTTTTTTTCTCAAAAACAAGTAAAACAATAGTCTCTAAAAGGTAAGAACATACCTTAATAATAAAAGCTAAATATAACGAGGTTTATCATGAACGAAACAGTTACCAACACGCGTAGTGTGTTAAGAGAACGTTCCCTGGAGTTGCTGGGCTGCGCTAATGTCGTGGCAACCGGTGTCGGCTTTAAGATAGTCGACGGCAAACTCACCGATACCCCCAGCATCATTTGTTCTGTTGCCAAGAAAGTGGCAGCGTCAAGCTTATCATCGCGCGATTTGGTACCCGCCGAAATTGGCGGCGTGCCAACCGATGTGGTAGCAACAGGTATCCTGCGTGCGTTTCAAGCCCCTACTGGGCGATTTCGCCCCGCTCCCGGCGGTGTCAGCGTGGGTCACAAGGACATTACCGCCGGCACCCTGGGTTGCTGGGTGAAGAGGAATGGGGAATGGATGATGTTGTCCAACAATCACGTCCTGGCGAACGTCAATGCGGCAAAAATTGGCGATGCCATTTTACAAGCCGGCGCTCACGATGGCGGAATCAATCCTGATGATCAAATCGCAACGCTGGAGGATTTTGTCACCATTAATCTTCAGGAACTCCCCAGCGAATGTGATATTGCCGGCAATATTGTTGCACTATTAAACGGCCTGGCCGGCGTCATGGGCAGCAGTACCCGTCTGAAGGCTGTCAGCATTCAAGCGACGGAAAATTTGGTAGATGCCGCTATTGCCCGGCCATTACGTCAGGAAGACGTATTACCGGAAATTCTGCAAATTGGCGCCATCAGCGGCACGGCATCCGCCGTGTTAAACATGCCACTTCAAAAATTCGGCCGAACCACCCTATTCACTCAAGGCCAAGTTACCCAGGTGGATGTTACCGCCGATATTAATTATGGTGAAAATCGTACGGTTCGTTTTACAGACCAGATTATGGCGGGGGCCATGAGCAAACCCGGTGATAGCGGCTCGGCGGTATTAAACAATAACAACGAACTGGTTGGATTGCTGTTTGCCGGCAGCGACACCAGTACGGTTATTAACCGTATCGAAAATGTATTTTCTGCACTCAACTTAACACTGTGAAACAGATTTTATTATCGCTGTTTCTGGTACTTGCAGTTGCCTGTGGAGCTGAAGAGGATATTGCCATGCCGGTTTCCATCCAAAACGTTAAAAGCAAACATGAGCCCCGGTTAATGGCCACACCTGGCGTGGTATCGGTAGGTATTGGCCTGGACAATGAAGGGCAATCAGCCATTATCATTGGCGTTGAAAGTCAGGAGAAATTAAACACGGTAACATTACCTGAAAAACTGGACGGATATCCGGTTAAAGTTCAAGTCATCGGCACGATTCGGGCTCAGTAACCAGCGGGATTGTGCTATCGGCCCAATGACTGTTGGGCCGATAGCAGCGGCGGGTTGACATAATGAATACTAATTTACGCGCAATCATTGTGTTTGCGTTGATGTTGGGGCATACGGTTTATGTTTTGTCAGGCGAAACCATGAGATTAACTGAAAGAGATTCTGGCAGCACGGTCGAGATTAATGTTGGCGACGAACTGGAAATTGTATTGCCGGCAAACCCGACGACAGGTTTCCTCTGGGAAGTAAATTCCTTAAATTCCAGTGCACTTAGTCAAGGCAAGGCCGACTTTATGGCTAATACTACCGCCATTGGCTCGGGAGGTTTTGAAATTAAACGCTTTCAAGCCATTACGGCGGGAACCAGTGTTGTGAAACTGATATTCCATAGACTCTTCGAGCAGAATATGCCGCCGTTAAAAACCTTTGAAGTGAATGTGATCATAAAAAAATAGCGATTCGGTCAATCCAATCCAGGACAAAGAGCAGCCTCAAACCGCTCAATCAACTCTTGAATGGCAGCCGATGCATAAACCCAAAGAATCATTTGATCCAGGAAAACCAAAAGTAGGCGCCTCTAGGCGATACAAAAAACACGAAAATATTCATAGAGATACCACGCTGTGGATCGTCACCCAAAGGATGAATAACTGCGCAATACAATAGTCTGATTTGTTTCGTGTCTTTCGTGCTTTTCGTGGACTAACTGGAATTTTAGGATCCAGCAATATCGTGCGTTAATTATTGGAGATAAGACTATGAACGAAGTACATGAAAATTATGGTTTGGGATGGTTGCGAGACCTTCCCGATGTCAGGGATTACTCGCCCGAGCATGAGACTATAAAACCCCTGCTTACCAAGCTCCACGTCCTGGATCCTCCAGCAGCTTTGCCAGCCAAAGTAGACCTCAGGCCTTGGTGCGCGCCTATCGAGGATCAGGGTCAGTTAGGCTCGTGCACGGCCAATGCGGGCGTGGGGATGATCGAATTCTATGAAAAAAAGGCTTATGGTGAATCGCTGGATGCCTCCAGATTGTTCCTTTACAAGGCAACGCGTAATCTTTTGGGCTGGACCGGGGATACCGGCGCTTATTTGCGCACCACCATGGGCGCGATGGCATTGTTCGGGGTTCCGCCAGAAAAGTATTGGCCGTATAAAATCGCTGACTTCGATGTCGAGCCTTCCGCATTTTTATATGCTTTTGCTCAGGCATTTCAGGCGCTTAATTATTACCGGCTGGATCCTCCCGGCACCTTAGAAACAAATCTGCTTGCTCAAATCAAGACAAATCTGTCGGCTAATCTGCCCTCCATGTTTGGCTTTACGGTTTATGATTCGATCAAGCAGGCGAACGGCGCAGGCAAAGGCAAAATTCCATATCCCTGCCCTAAAGATAAGGTATCGGGAGGGCATGCGATTGTGGCGGTCGGTTATGACGATGCCATGAAAATCAAGAACGCCAATTGCAATTTAACAACCACGGGGGCGTTATTAATCAGAAACTCCTGGGGAACCAGCTGGGGCGATGAAGGTTACGGTTGGCTGCCTTATGAGTATGTACTAAAAGGACTCGCTGTGGATTGGTGGGCACTGATTAGTAAAGAGTACGTCGATACCAAGAAATTCGGGCTTTAACGTTTATATCCTGGAAAAAGTATTTAACCGCAAAGATCACGAAGAAAAATCAAGACGTTAACGTGTATCCATGCCGGATCACCGCTCGCCCATAAGGCGAGCGAGATTCATTCGATAACAGATTGAAATTCTTCGTGAACTTCGTGTTCTTCGTGGTTGAACTGCCGAATTCAGGATAATAGAGCTTAGGAAAAACCATGACATCGATAGATAACACAAGCCACAGCAACATCGAACAAGCGCTTGCCGATATCAACTGGACGGCTTATCAACAACGAAAATTCACCCCCTCGCCCGCGGCATGGGAAGATCAGGTGCTGTATTTTCTAATGCTGGACCGGTTTTCCGATGGCAAGGAAAATCACTTTATTGATAATGATGGCAACCGGGTGACTACCGGAACGACCCCGCCATTTAAATTTGCTCAGGATGCCTACACGGCAAACCCTGATCGATGGCAGGAAGCGGGAGATAAGTGGCAAGGCGGAACGCTAAAGGGCCTGGAAAGCAAAATAGGTTATCTGCAGCGTCTGGGAGTCGGTGCCATCTGGATCAGTCCGGTGTTTAAGCAAGTGGTTAATAAACAGCGCAAGGAAAACGAAGGCTCCTATCATGGCTACGCGATACAGAACTTTCTCGATGTTGATCCTCATTTTGGTACACGCCAAGATTTGCAAGACCTGGTAGACACTGCGCATAAGCATGGTATTTACGTCATTCTGGACATCATTTTCAATCATGCCGGGGATGTCTACGATTACGATGCCGACCGCTATGATACTAAAGACAGCCACGGCCATCATTTCATGGATCCGCGCTGGGATAGTCATCTGTATCGTGTTAAGGGTTACCGTAATGATTATGGCCGGCCTGAGTTGCCTTTCGCGCGGGTCGATAGCCATGTGCATCCCGATGCCTGGCCAGACCAGGCTATTTGGCCGGTCGAGTTGCAGGATGCCGCGAATTTCACCGCTAAGGGGCGCATTTCCAACTGGGATTATGATCCGGAATACCGGGAAGGCGATTTTCTCTCCCTTAAAGATATTGATCACGGAACCCATGCCTATGATGCCGACGGCAAGCGCATCATTGATCAATTTTACCCCTCCCCCGCACTGGCCGCGCTCAGTGAAATCTATAAATTCTGGATCGCATTTGCCGACATTGATGGTTACCGGATTGATACCGTCAAACATATGGAACCCGGGGCTACGCGTTATTTTTCCTCGGTTATCCAGGAGTATGCCCAGAGCCTTGGCAAGGAAAATTTCTATCTGATTGGTGAAATCACCGGTGGCCGGGGCTTTGCTTTTGAACTCATGGAGTGTACTGGACTGAATGCGGCGCTGGGTATTGACGATATTCCCGATCGTCTGGAGTATCTGGCCAAAGGCTACCGTGATCCGGCGTCCTATTTCGATTTGTTCAGAAATTCTGCGCAGGAGAAAAAAGGCTCCCATGTCTGGTACGGCAAACACGTGGTCACTTTGTTCGACGACCACGATCAGGTGCGTAAAGGTGATAACAAGGCGCGCTTTTGCGGCGACAAGTTAAATCGAGGCTATGCCCATTTGCCTGCGGTGCTGGCGCTTAACCTGACCACCATCGGTATCCCTTGTTTGTTTTACGGGTCAG
The DNA here is from genome assembly GCA_963696315.1 of uncultured Gammaproteobacteria bacterium. GTDB lineage: Bacteria > Pseudomonadota > Gammaproteobacteria > Methylococcales > Methylomonadaceae > CAWKEY01. The sequence goes on along the minus strand of CAVOJU010000047.1, from coordinate 3,283 downwards.
AACAAGCGTTTGATGGCGCAGGGGGTAATGACCGGTATTTGCGTGAATGTATGTTTGGCGGCACGTTTGGTTCCTTGCACAGCATTGAACGGCATTTTTTCAACGAGGAACACGAGATATACCGATTTATTGCCGATATTCTCAAGCTCAGGAAGCAGTACATCACCTTACGCCGTGGCCGTCAGTATTTACGGCAAATATCGGCAAGCGGTGAAGCGGGTACTTTTGGTTATCCTCAGATGTTTGGAAGCCCTATGCTGTCAGTCGTTCCCTGGTCACGCATCTTCAATAAACAGGAAATCGTGTTGGCTATCAACACCGATGCCGATGCTTCCCGAACCGCCTGGGTGACCATTGACTATAAGCTGCACCAGGAAAATTCACCGTTTTTAACGTGCATCTATTCAACCGATCCCGCCCAGCTTAATTCAATCAGTGACATTGAAGCCCGAAATGGCAAGGCCGTGCGCTTAACGGTTCCGGCGGGCGGATTTGTAATTTACGAATAACCTGAGCAGACTGAATTATGTGTTTCTTTTTTTGCAGAAAAAAATGACTTTCATCGTTATTAAAACAACTTTCTAACTGCCTGTAAGCGGCAACAAAAAACTCCCTGGGAGGGAAACATGGCACTCAAACAATATGGTGTTCTAAAAGGGAAGGCCATCAATAAAATAATTGGGCAAGGATCAAGCCCGCATTACGAAGTCCATCTTATCGACGATACCACTGATTATCGTATCGCCGTCAATGTAAAGTCCAATCTGGAGCCATCAGAGCTGTTGTATCTGATCATTGATGATTTTAAGCATCCCATTCTGGAAAACTTGGTCTATCTGGATACCGGGTTTACCGCGCTGCAAAGTGCGCCGAACAAAATGGCGCTGGATTTCATCCGCGGCAACCTGTTCGATCCCAGCCAGATGCGCCCATTACCGCATAACATCCCGGGGCCGGATAATGATCTGAATGAAAAAATAGACGCTTACGTGCAAAGAGCCATCGGTGATGAACGCGCAAGCATCTATGCTTTCGGTGAACGCTGGGGGCCTGAAGACGGCAAGAAAGACAAATATTTCGGTTTCCAGCCGGGCAACGGCATTCATGATATCCACATGAACCAAGGCAATGCTGAAAAATTTGTCAAGGATGACGGCGTTTGGCAGGACGGCGGCTTGTTATTCCATTTTCCAAGTATCGATCAAGTAGAGGTTGGCGCCGGCATAGAAATTTGGCCGGAACAATGGGTCGCCGTATTTCTGGCCTTTCAGTCACAGTGCTGGCACACCAACGATCAAACCGGACATCGGCTGCCTGAATGTGCCGATATTATTCCACCCAAAATTGACGCAAGCGTGCAGATTATCGCGGCGCTGGTCAATCCGGAAGGCGACGATGCCGGGCATGAGACGGTGACGCTGATCAACCTGTCGCCCAGCACCCTTGATTTGTCAGGCTGGTTTATTGCCGATAAAAATAAAAACCGCTCCCTTATCAGCAACCTGCTGCTTAATCCTGGCGGCACCGGGGTAGTGCGCCTGGATGGACAAGGGGCGCAATTGGGTAACAAGGGCGGCATCATTACCCTGCTTGATCCAACAGGAATCAAGTGGCACGGCGTGTCCTATACCCAGGAACAGGCGCGTAGCGGCTGGACGGTGTTGTTTTGAACGGAACAAGTAAAACGGACACAATTAAGCCCGTTAGGGATGTGCTGATGTCATGAGGTTTTTTGTTATTTCAAGCATTGATTCTTAACGGGCATTAATATACTCATTGCACTTCAAAATTCGGCTCCTTACTGCCCTCTCCCTTTGAGGGAGTGAGCAAAGAATCGATATCCGAGAATAACGAATCGATGAAATAACTGCCTAAGCCTTGGGATTGCCTTTCGTAAAAGTGGTAGCCGTTGATTAAATCTTCATTGGCCGACGGCAGAATTTTTAAATTCATTGGGTTCGGTTATGGATTTCCTTTTTAGCTCCTGCCAGTCCATCGGCTGTTCTTGCCCGTCCAGGCGGTTTTTTTCCCTGATTTGCAGTACATCCTGATGCCAATCGGGCGATTGCACGTTTTGATGCTGGCAGAGGTCGTCCCAGATTTGTTCCATGGTTGCTAGCTTTTCTTCAATGGACATATTGGATAAAGCAACTGCGTCCATATTCCACCTCATGGTAAATAATTGATTTTCCGGTTATTTTTGTACGAATTCAGGCTGCTATATAGTTTTCGTCTTCCAATAAGAAATCAAAAATCAAATCAAAAGGTCGAACACAATTGAAAATATCCTCCCAACAACAATAAATCAAGGGAGTCTGTCCCGTTGATTTTACGGGTTACGGGTTCGCCTTTTCACGGTGTGCGTTATCTCCCGCGTGGGCACGAACAGCATGTGCCCACCTTACGTGCTTCATGCCCGCTTTGTGCATCTTGACGGTATTTGATCCTTGGTACTATGATGAAACATCGAAAGCTGGTAAATAAACCCGCCGGACATATTCTAAAGAGACAACAATGACAACCGATAATATCGAAAGCCTGGTGCTAGAGCATTTACGTGCCATAAGAGCGGAAATGGGTTCCATAAAGGACGATGTGCGTGAAATCAAATCACGTGTCAATACGCTGGAAGCCGGGCAAGCGACGATTATCCAGCAAATTGGCCATTTAACCGGGATGGCCGCCGAACAGCACGTCAGATACGACAGGCTTCTGGAACGAATAGAGAGACTTGAGCGTCGCTTGGACCTTGCTTAGACTCCGACAGACAAGGCTTGTCGGTTGCAGGATGGGCAACGCTCTTTTGCCCACCATTGCCGGTGTTTGGGCTTGTTCTTGATTGGTCTTTCACGGTATGCGCTATCCTCTACCTCGCTGCCGATAGGAGCTATTTAGGACAAACGCAAGGCCGTGGTAAACTCGGACCTGCCGGAAAACAGAGTCTTCCGATCAAAGACTTATGGGTTTTTCCATTGGACAGACACTTCCGGTGCGGCTAACCGATTGATTGGCTTGATTAGGGGTTGGCCGAATAATTACCATCAATGCCCCTTGTTTGGATAGCGTTATAATCTGACAAAGTAGAACTAACCCTTCTGCGTATAATCCTTACAAAAATGCTCCGTTGAAATGTTTTATTTTTTGTGATTCAATTCACAAAAAAATAAAAAACGCCAAACCTATCGCAAGGTAGGGACAGAAAGTTGCGGATCCTCTGATCCAGGAAAGCCGGACTGCCGAAAGTGACCATCGATATGGCCGCAGGGAGTCCGGCTTTTTTTTG
>CAVOJU010000046.1:0-59086 GCA_963696315.1 uncultured Gammaproteobacteria bacterium | reverse complement strand
TAGGTATTGTTACTACGCATATACCCCCGGCCAAAGGCTACGGCGGGGTATCTGTCACCGCCAGTGTGTTGACCAAAGCCTGGGCGGAACGGGGCCATAAAATGGTGCTGGTTGCCTCCGACGAATCGATTGACGGCCGGTTGCGGGCTGAGCAGGTGATGCTCGGCGAGCAGGTCAAAGTCCGGCTCTATCATTGTTATGGCTTCAGGCGCTGGGGCTTTGGACTGGGCGCCATTGCTAAACTGTTTACATTATGTCAGCAAGCACCGGTGGTTTATATCCATGGCATCGCCACCTGGCCTTCGACCCTGGCGGCGATTTTCTGCAGCGTGTTGCGCCGGCCGTTCATGGTAGCCGTGCATGGTGGACTGATGCCAGAGCATGTCGAGCTGATACGCCGTGAGAAACCCCACAAGTGGCTGTACTATCGTTGGTTGACTTTTCCGACTCTGCGCCGGGCCATCGCCGTGCATTGCACCAGCGAAACAGAGGCGGAAGGCGTTAGAAACGTTCTGGGCGAAGACGCCCGCATCCTGCTGGTGCCGAACGGCATCGATAGCCGCGAGTTTCAAGTAGCCGAATATCCTGCCGGGGAAGGAATGCAATTGTGCTTTCTGGGCCACGTTCAACAGGAAAAAGGCATCAACGCTTTTATCAAAGCCTGGTTGAAAGTGCGCCGATCGGCAGATCGGCTGGTAGTCGCCGGCCGTAGCGTGGACGGCGCCTATTTCGAAGAGTTTCAAGCCCTGGTCGAACAGGCGGAAGGGGCCATCAGCTACCGGGGGTATTTGCAACGCGACGAAGTCATGGAGCTGTTAGCGTCCAGCCATTTCCTGGTGCTGCCATCGGGCTTGGAGGAAGCGGGCGGCATGCGCGAGAACTTCGGCAACGTGGTTGCAGAAGCCATGGCGGTTGGACGTCCGGTGCTGGTTGCCAAAGGTTTGGCATGGGATCATCTGGAAACGTTTGGGGCCGGCTTTGTCTTCGAACGAAACGAGGTTTCCGTGTGCGAAGTGCTGCGCAGAGCGCAATCACTAGATAAATCGGACTGGCAACAGATGTCAGCAAACGGCCGGCAGTATGTCGAGCAGCAGCTCGATCCCGTCAAACTGGGCGAAAAAGTCTGGCAAGTGTTGACGAAACCTGACCAGGCTGATCTGCCGCAACAGTTAGCAGAAGGTTCGTCCTATGAGTAAGGTCGGCCTTATCGTTCCCACCCTAAATGCAGGCAAACTCTGGAAGTCCTGGCTGAAAGCCTTCGAACAACAGACCCGGAAGCCGGATTATCTTATGGTGATCGACTCGTCGTCCAGTGACGACACCGCGGCGTTGGCGCGCGCCCAGGGCTTTGACGTTCAGGTGATTCCAAAGGCGGAGTTTAACCACGGCGGCACCCGGCAGGCCGGTGTGAATGCGTTGACGGCGGCTGATATTATCGTGTTTTTAACACAGGATGCCTTGTTGGCCAGTCCCGATGCCATCGAAAAGCTGTTGGCTGTGTTCGAGGATGAACGCGTCGGCGCGGCCTACGGACGCCAGTTGCCGCACCGGAACGCGGGGCCGATCGGCGCCCATGCCCGTTTGTTTAATTATCCGTCCGAAAGCCAGCTGCGGAGCCTGGAAGACCGCAAACGTTTTGGCATCAAAACCGTGTTTATCTCCAATTCCTTCTCTGCCTACCGGCGCAGCGCGCTGATGCAGGCGGGCGGCTTTCCGGTGGATACCATCATGAATGAAGACACCTATGTGGCTGGCAAGATGCTGGTCTCGGGATGGAAAATCGCCTATTGCGCCGATGCTCAAGTGTTCCATTCTCACGATTATGGTTTTGTAGACGAGTTTAAGCGCTACTTCGATATCGGCGTGTTCCACACGCATACGCCCTGGCTGCAACAGACATTTGGAGGGGCGTCCGGTGAAGGTTTGCGCTTCGTCATCTCGGAAATGCGCTACCTGATCAGGCACGCGCCCTGGCTGATTCCGTCCGCAGTGCTGCGGACAGGCATGAAATGGCTGGGATTCAAGCTCGGCGCCCAGCATCGTGCATGGCCGCAAGCGGTCAGCAGATTTTTCAGCCTGCACAAAACTTACTGGCTGCGCACCTTGCCATAAAGTTCTTAAGCCCGGGAACGCCGAGGCCAATTCGGCCAGAGCAACGAGTAGAGGAGACTCAGCGTTCCCGGATATTGCGGCAATAGTGAACCCTGAGTACACTGAACAGTTACAATTTTAACGTTTCAATGCGATGACAATGCCACGTTAAAATAGACGTTTTTTTGGGGCTAAACATGCGCAATTATTTTTCATCCCTACCTTATCCCAAATTCAAACTAGCCATCGTGGCGCTGCTGGCGCTTAACGCCGTTATCTATGCCGTGGCCGATACTTTGACCAGCGCTGTTGACGCCTTGGCCTGGCTGGTACTGCTGGCGCTGTATGAGCTGGAAGCCAACGGTATCACTCTGTTAACTGAAAAGCTGATGCACAGGATCCGCGATGTCTTGATCGCGGTGATTGCCGGTGTGTTTTTCAGTTATATTCATGACAGCGAATGGCTGGACGTAGCCAATTCTGCACTCTGGTTTGGTTTGATTGCCTTGCTGGAGCTGGAAGTGCGCTGGCCGGATAAAGTGTTTCAATACCGGCAAAGCTATTGGCTGGCTACGGTGACTGTTTTTGCCGGACTGATTGCGATGGTGATTGCCTGGGCCTGGCAATCGGCCTGGCTGGATGTTTACGATGCAGCATTGTGGATTGTGGCATTTGCCTCCATTGAAGTGGATATTTTTCAACTGTTTCAACGCAAGCAGGGATAGGCCGGGTCTCGCTTAGGCAAGCGGGTAGTGTGTGCCGCCGGATACAGGTAGCCGGGCAAATTTTACCAACAGATTGTTAGGTGCAGGCCGCCGGGCTCAATAGACCGTGTATAATAGCCGGGCCATTTTAGGGCTGCAGTTAATCATCCGGCGCTTCGCGTTTAAAAATTGCGCAATAGAAGTCCACAACTGATGTGTTGCCTGTGCAAAGTGGTTTCTTCGCCGCCATTGTATTTTTCCTTAACGCAGCAAGTTCTCGCACTCCAATTCCTATGCAACCCGCATTTGTCCATTTAAGACTCCATACTGAATTCTCGCTGGTTGACGGTATCGTCAGAATCAAACCGTTGGTTAAGCGTCTGGCTGAGTTAAACATGCCGGCGGTTGCGGTGACCGATCATGCCAATCTGTTCGCTTTGGTCAAGTTTTATAAGGCGGCAATGGGGCAGGGCATCAAACCGGTTGCGGGTTCTGATGTGCTGATTTTCAATCCCGAAGACCCGGCTACGCCTTACCGGTTGACTTTGCTGGTTAATAACCATACCGGCTACATCACGTTGACCGAGCTGATTTCCAAAGCCTATCAGGAAGGCCAGCATCAGGGTGTGCCGATGCTGCAACGGGAATGGATTGAAGCCAATCATAACGGTTTGATTGCCTTGTCGGGCGCCATGAGCGGCGACATAGGCAAGGCTTTGCTAGCAGAAAACAAGGATGCCGCCAGGCGCCTGGCCGAGCAGTGGGGGGCGTTGTTTGAGCAACGCTTTTACCTGGAATTGCAGCGTGTCGGCAAGCCGGAAGAAGAGCGCTATATTGCCGCCGCTGTTGACCTGGCTATCGAGACCGGTCTACCGGTGGTGGCCACCAATGATGTCCGGTTTATCCGGCAACAGGATTTCGATGCCCATGAAGTCCGGGTCTGCATCAATCAGGGCCGCGTGCTCGATGATAACCGTCGGCCCAAGGATTATACCCCACAGCAATATTTGCGCAGCACCGAGGAAATGCAGGCGCTGTTTGCGGATATTCCCGAGGCCCTGGAAAACACCGTGGAAATTGCCAGGCGTTGCAATCTGAAACTGACGCTGGGCGAAAATTTCCTGCCGGATTTTCCGGTGCCCGAAGGCATGAATTTGTCCGAGTTGATGGCTGCCGAGGCTTTGAAGGGTCTGGAAGAGCGCTTGCAGCAACATCCGGCCGTGGGCAAAGGCACGGATGACGAAAACCGCAAGGTTTACTATGAGCGTCTGGATTTCGAGCTGAAGATGATCACCCAGATGGGTTTTCCCGGTTATTTCATGATTGTTGCCGACTTTATCCAGTGGGCCAAAAACAATCTCATTCCGGTAGGGCCTGGGCGGGGATCGGGCGCCGGATCGCTGGTGGCCTATGCGCTTAAAATTACGGATTTGGATCCCATTGAATTCGATCTGCTGTTCGAGCGTTTTCTGAATCCCGAGCGGGTTTCCATGCCCGATTTTGACGTCGATTTCTGCATGGACCGCCGCGACGAGGTGATCGATTATGTGGCCCGGCATTATGGCCGCGATCACGTTGCGCAGATTATTACTTACGGTTCGATGGCGGCCAAGGCGGTCATTCGCGATGTCGGCCGGGTGTTGGGTTTTGGCTACGGTTTTGTCGATCGGCTGGCCAAACTGATTCCCTTTGAAATCGGCATGACGCTGGAGAAGGCGTTAAAAGACAGCCCCGAGCTTAAACAGCTGTATGAAACCGAAGAGGAAGTCAAAACGCTGATCGACATGGCGCGGTCACTGGAAGGCATTTCCAGAAACGCGGGCAAACATGCCGGCGGCGTGGTGATCTCGCCGACCAAGCTGACCGATTTTACGCCGCTGTACTGCGAGCAGGGCGGCGGCAATCTGGTGACCCAGTTTGACAAGGATGATGTTGAAGCCGTGGGGCTGGTCAAGTTCGACTTTCTGGGTCTGCGCACGCTGACCATCATTGATTGGGCGCTGCAAACCATCAATCATAGAAAACAGCTGGCCGGCGAGCCGCCGGTCGATATTACCGTCATCCCCCGGGATGATGCAGCCTGCCTACGAATTGTTGAAAAACGCCCAGACCACGGCCGTATTCCAGCTCGAATCCAGGGGCATGAAAGAGCTGATCAGAAAGCTCAAGCCGGACTGCTTCGACGATATTATCGCGCTGGTGGCGCTGTTCCGGCCCGGGCCTCTGGAATCAGGCATGGTCGATGACTACATCAATGTCAAGCACGGCGCGAAAGCCGAATATGCGCATCCCTTGCTGGAACCGATTTTAAAGCCCACCAACGGCGTTATTTTGTATCAGGAACAGGTGATGCAGATTGCCCGGGAACTGGCGCAATACACACTCGGCGGCGCGGACATGCTGCGGCGCGCGATGGGCAAGAAAAAGCCCGAGGAAATGGCCAAGCAACGGGAAATCTTCACCGAAGGCGCGGTGGCCAACCAGATCGATGAAAGCATCGCCACCTACATCTTCGATTTGATGGAGAAGTTTGCCGGTTACGGCTTCAATAAATCGCACTCGGCCGCGTATGCGCTGGTGGCCTATCAAACCGCCTGGCTGAAGGCGCATTATCCGGCCGCATTCATGGCCGCCGTGCTGTCATCGGATATGGATAATACCGACAAGGTGGTGGTGTTGATCGAGGAATGCCGGCAGATGAAGCTGGCGATCTGCCCGCCCAATATCAATGTGTCCAATTTCCGGTTTACCGTCAATGATGACGGTCATATCGTTTATGGTCTCGGCGCCATCAAGGGCGTGGGCGAGGCGGCGATCGAAGACATGCTCAAGGAACGCGCTGAACATGGCGCGTTTTCCGGTTTGTATGACTTATGCAAGCGGGTCGATTTAAGAAAAGTCAATCGGCGTGTGCTGGAGGCCTTAATTCGTGCCGGTGCCTTTGATGCGTTTGACGATAATCGTGCGGGGCATCTGGCGGAACTGCCCACGGTGTTAAAAGTGGCCGAGCAGCACGGCAAGATGGCGCAAACCGGGCAAAACGATTTGTTTGGTCTGGCCGTGAATGCCGATGACGCCTTGGAAGAGACGGAAACTTACAGCACAACGGTGGCGCCTTGGCCGGAAAATGAACGCCTGGCCGCGGAAAAACTCACTCTGGGCTTGTTTCTGACCGGACATCCGATAGATCAATACGAGGCGGAATTAAAACAGTTTACCCATGGCAAAATCGCGAGTTTGCTGGCCGATGTCGAACGGTCGAGAGGCAAAATGGAAGCCCGTGTGGCCGGTTTGGTCGTGGAAATACGCACGCGTCAGACCAAAAACGGCAAAACCATGGGCTTTGCGACCATTGATGATAGAAGCGGCAGGCTTGAGCTTGCCGCCTTTGGCGATAGTTATGAAAAATACCGGGACATTTTCACGCGCGATACGCTGCTGGTTGCCGAAGGCGGGCTTAATATTGATGATTTTTCCGGCGCTCTGCGCCTGACCGTGGAAAAACTGTACAGCATTGAGCAGGCCAGGGATGCGTTCGCCAGAGGATCTGCATTTAAGCTGGACGGCCGGCATCAATGAACAGGGTGCAGGGTCTTTTACCGAGCAGTTAAAAGCCGTGCTGAAGCCGTTTAAAGGCGGTGCTTGTCCGGTTGTTCTGCACTACAAATCACGCGATGCACAAGCCACGTTAAGGCTGGGTGATGACTGGCGCGTACAGGCCACCGATGAATTGATCCTGCGCTTGAAGCGTTTGCTGGGCGAAGACGCGGTCGAGATTAAATATCGATAGCCGGCGGGAAATCCTGCCGGATCAGACTTTCGTTAAGCTCTGTATGAATTAGCCTAAATTCGGCAGTTTAACCACGAAGAACACGAAGGTCAAAAAGAGTGGTCAAAACTTAGCGCAGCATCCGCGCCAGCTGGAGTAATTGCGCTCGAAAATCCATGCCGACTTTTTGTGCGGCGGTTCGGTTAATATTGAAGCCAATCCGGTTTTCCTCGGTGATCATAATGATCATCACCTCAGAATCCCAGCCCGCTGGATCGTCACTGATGGTTAAGATCGGCAAGCCCTGCAAGCCTGCCTGCCACTGTTTCAGTTGCTGGCGATTGGCCGGATTGAGAAACAGCACCTGACAGATTTTCGCATCCGCCAAAGAGTCGGGATGTTTGGTGACAACGTTAACATCATTGAGTTTTTTACCGTCAAGATTCTGCAAGGCTTCCTCGAAGGGATTTTTGCCAAGCACGCAAATAGTGAATTGACCCGTGGCAGGCGTCGGCCACCGGGTGAACTGGGCAAATTTATACAGAAAGGCGGCTTTTATTTCATATTCGCCAGCGCTGCCCGCCAGCACCCGCCCGGCATTGAAACTGACTATTAAAACCAAAATGAAAGCCCGGATGCTTAACCTGAACATGATCAAAACCTCACGTTTAGCTTAAGCCGAAACGTGCGGCCGTCCTGGATGATGCTGTCCTGCACCAATTCCGCAGCAACCGGATCGGCATAATGGCTATTCCACAGATTGTAGAGCCCGAAGGACGCGCTCACATTTTTGATAAGCTCGCCGCTGACGTTGAGATTGCTGCGGACGTTATCGCTGATCCGGCTCGTTAAGGTGTAGCGTGAGCTCATGTATTGTGTTTCAAAGCCGACGCGCCAGTAGTCGCTCCAGAGCGGCGCGGAAAGGTTGAGTTTGGCCTGGTGTTGCGGCGAATTGACCAGCACCCGTCCGTTGGCGTCTTCAGTCTGTTGCCAGACATAACTCGCGCGGGCGCGAATGCCGTTACGAAAGCGCTGTTCGCCTTCCAGTTCAATGCCGTTGGCGCTTATCGAATCGACATTGTCATAGAAATTCAGGTCATCCAGAGGATCGGTTTTCTGGCTGATCAGTTTGTCACTTTTATAGTGATAAAGGGAAGCTGAGACACGCGTGGAGGGTGTGAAAAAATGCTCCAGAATAAATTCCAGAGTCTGGATTTTTTCCGGTATCAAGCCAGGATTTGCCTTATTGGTTGTTTGGTCGCCGGCATAAAAGCGTTCATAAACATTCGGCGCACGGAAAGCCGAGCCGTAGAGTAATTTTAACGTAGTGCTGTCGAGCGCCTGCCAGATCAGGCCGACGCGCGGATTAGCGCTGCCGCCGCCGAGCGGATTATAGTCGTAGCGCGCGCCGGCGATCAGGGTCAACGAATCCAGCAGCTGATATTCATCCTGCAGATAAATCCCGTAGCGCGTACTTGTATAAGGGAAATTAAAGTAAGTCTGGCCGCCAACATCATAGTTATTCTGGAATTGCTGCAGGTTGTCCTGTAGTTCCATACCGAATACCAGCTTATGATTGTTGAATGAGGTATTGGTGAGCCGGAACTCACCGCCCCACCATTCGCCAAAACCCACATCCTTATTTACGGTTCGCGGATCGCCATAGATCAGATCGGCTTGATAATCGTACTGATGATAGTTGAGACGAAGATATACTCCCCAGTCCTGAGCGAGCTGGTCGTTGTAGGTTGCCGTGATGAATGTTCTCTTATCCTCGGTGAGGCTCCCGGAATCGTTGAAGTTTTGCCCCCACGACGCCGTGGGTATTCCTTTGGTCCGGTCGATACTCGCGCCTTCCAGCGTCAATGGCCCCCAGGAGAATTTGCCGAACACGCTGTAATAATGGTCGTAATCCAGATTTTCGGCGATGCCGTGGTTTTGCTCCGGGGTATCGAATTCCCGGTAATACAACTGATCAGGACCATCCCGATCGAAACCGGTGGCAGAAAGCAGCATCTCGGCGCCATTTTCAAAACGCTTGCCGTAAGTGCCGCGCCCCTTATAAGTATCGAAACTGCCGTATTCTGCGGACAGTTCCGCACCGTTGTAATCCTTGCCGCGCTTGGTGATGACATTGACCACCCCAAAGAAGGCGTTGTTGCCGTAAATCGCCGAACCCGGTCCCGGCATAAATTCGACGCGCTCGACCAGATCGATGTCGACCGGAAACTCATTAGCGTAGTAAGCGCCGTCGTAAGTATTCTCGTTGAGTCGCTCGCCATCGATCAGCAGCAGCACGCGTGTATTGTAATCCCCCGGCTGGCCGAAGCCCCGCACACCCACATAGGTGTAATTGCGGTCATGAGTGACATAAATGCCAGGCAAACTACGCAGGGCTTCCGCCACGGTGCGGTAACCATAGGTTCGGATATCCTCGGCGGTCACTACCCTTAGCGCGGACGGCGCCTGACGGCTACTCTGGCTGTATTTCGAGGCGGTCGTGACGGTGACATTTTTCGGCGTGGTTGACAGGCCGGTTTGGGTCAATTCTTCCAGTGACTGATCATTGAGATCGGTTGAGTTTTGCGCTAGAGCAGTTGTACTGCACGGTATTAAAATACTGCAAAGGGCATAGCCAACAATAACTTTCCTTCGTTTAAGTATTTGATCGCGTAGGAGCGGTTTTAACCGCGATTGATGGCTTTGAATCGCGGCTAAAGCCGCTCCTACACTGAGAGAACGTTGAATTCGGTAAGTGATTGTTAGCCAAATCTTACTCATTAGCAATGGCCTTAGGCAGGCGTTTCGGAAAGAGGGCTGTTTTGATGTCGCGTGAGATTTTCATCTGTGAGGGGCTAATTACCAGTGCAAAGTCTGTCCGTATTAGGCACACGAAAAGATTAGATGCCTGCAATTCAGTGTAGACAAATTTTTTGTGCACGCTGAAAACCCCCTAGCAATCAGCGCAGAAATAGGGCTAAGGATTCCGCCAAAAATAACTTCACGGTTCGCGAGGCCTTCATACCGGCATGGATTGCCGGTATCCAGGTCACAAGGACATGGCGCAGAAAGTGTAAGCCAGCCCGCTTTTCCAGTCAGGCCACTGCGATGTCAGAAAATGACAGTCGTGTATTCAACGGTATTGGTTTTAATCTTCATGTAGTCGCGACATGAGAAATGCTTCGACTTGCGTCGAAACCAGGGGCCTGCTCAGGAAATAGCCCTGTAATTCGTGACAGTTCTTGTTTTTCAGGAAGGCCATTTGGCTACCAGTTTCAACACCTTCGGCGATGACTTTCATGTCCATGCCTTCGGCCATGGCGATGACGGCGACCACGATCGCCGCATTGTTCGAATCCTGTTCTATGTTGCGAACAAAGGCCTGGTCGATCTTCAGGCGATCGATGGGAAAATTCTTCAGCCGGCTCAGACTGGAGTAGCCCGTCCCAAAGTCGTCTATCGCCAGTTGCACGCCGATTTGCTTGAGGGCTTGCAGGACGCTGAGGACGCTATCCTCGTCATTGATCAAGGCGCTTTCGGTGAGTTCCAGTTCCAGCACGTCAGGCTCCAGTCCGGTTTCGGCCAGTATCGCCGCCACCTGCGAGGAGAAGCCTTTATGCAGAAATTGCATCGCCGAGACGTTGACGGCCATGCGGCGCAGCGGGATGCCCTGATCCCGCCAGGCTTTTGCCTGAAAACAGGCCTGACGCAGCACCCATTCACCAATGCTTACGATCAGGCCGGTTTCCTCGGCCAAAGGGATGAATTCAGCCGGAGAAAGCCGGCCGAGCTCGTGACAGTCCCAGCGTATCAGGGCCTCCAGCCCGCAAAATTCCCCTGTTGCGATATCGAGCTGGGGCTGGTAATGCAGATCCAGTTCGCCGCGTTCGATGGCCTTGCGCAAATGATTTTCCAGGGTAAGCCGGTGCAATGCTGTTTCGGACATCTTCATCGAGAAATACTGGTACCTGTTGCCACCCGCACGTTTGGCATAATACATGGCCAGATCGGCGTTTTTCAGCAATTCCACCGCTGTTTCGCCATCGTCGGGGTAGATGGCGATGCCGATGCTGGTGGTCGTGTACAATTCGTGATCGCCAAAGATGAGCGGTTGGGCCAGGTTGAAACGGATGCGTTCGGCAACGCTGGCGGCATCTTCGACACGCTCGATCGCCGATAACAGCACGGTGAACTCATCGCCGCCCAGCCGCGCTAACGATAAGCCTTCCTCCTGGCTCGTGCTCGGGCGGATTAACGTATCACTGGTCCGGATGCTGTTGCGCAAGCGCTCCCCGGTCGCCTGAATGACCAAATCGCCCAGATGGTGCCCCAGCGTATCGTTGATGCGCTTGAAGCCGTCGAGATCCAAAAACAGCACGCCCAGTTTCAGCTTTTGCCGGTGCGCCAAGGCGATGATTTGCTGCAGGTGCTCCTGGAAAAACTGCCGGTTGGGTAGCTCGGTCAGGCCGTCGAAGTAAGCCATGCGGTGCAAACGCTGCTCACTTTCTACGAGGCTTTTGGTGGTGTGGCTTGCCCTGAGCATGTAGCGCACCCGGTGGCCCAGCAGCGGGATATTGACCGGCTTGGTGATGAAGTCGGTTGCGCCGGCCTCAAAGGCGTGATTGATCGACGCCATATCTTCCAGTCCGGTCATCATCAGCACGGGTATGTGTTGGCCCCCCGGCAGCATTCTGAACTCCGCGCAGGTGGCAAAGCCGTCCATGCCGTCTGGCATCATGACGTCCAGCAGGACTGCGTCTGCGCCTTTTTCGTTGAATAAGCGCAAGCCTTCTTCGCCGCTGGACGCCTCGCTGGTGGTCAAGCCGACCGCCTGCAACGCCATGGTTACCACCAATCGAATCATGGGGTCGTCGTCGATGACGAGGATGTGGGATTGGTCGGTCATGTCTTTGCAGTCCTAAGAGATGGTTAAGTGTTTACCCAAGATAAGTGTTCAACGCCGTATGGGTGTCGGTGAGTTCCTGCTTTATCCGCGCAAGCGCCAGTCCGGTAACATCATAGCGATGATTGCGCGCCTCGTCTTCGACTTCACGGCACAAGTCGGCCAGCCCATGAGCGCCGACCTGATTGCTGCTGGATTTGAGCGTGTGCGACGCCGAGCGGATGGCATTGAGATCGCCGGAGTCCCAGGCGTGTTCCAGCGCTTGCAAGAGGGTCTTGGCATTGCTCAGATAGAGCGCGATTACGCGGTGCAGCAATTCATTTCCACCTTTGGGGTCCAATGTGCGGATGGTTTCCAGCGCGGCATTATTGATGACGGCATCGCTTGTTTTGGCGGGTTCTTCTGCACCGGCGGTCATCGCCGCGGCAGATTTTACCCACGATTTGACCACGCGCAGCAGGGCCTCAGCCTTGAATGGTTTGGACAGATAATCGTCCATGCCGGCAATCAGGCATTTCTCACGGTCGCCTTCAATGGCGTTCGCCGTCAGGGCGATGACCGGAAAATGCGGCAGTTGGCCGCTGCTTTGCCGGCGTCTGATTTCTGCAGTGGCGGCGTAGCCGTCCATGTCCGGCATCATGCAGTCCATCAGCACCAGGTCATAGGATTTGCGCGTCAGGGCCCGCAGCGCTTCGTTACCATTACAGGCGATGTCTACCGAGCAGCCGAAGCTTTGCAGCATGGCTAGAGCCACTTCCTGATTGACGGGGTTGTCTTCAGCCAGCAGGATGCGCGCGGAAACCGCTGCCGATGCGCTGCGCGGAGCAGCTGCCTCGCCGGCAGCGGCCAAGCTTGTCTGCGGTTTCTGGGCATTGAGCAGGCATTGATACAGATCGGCCTTGTGTATCGGTTTGATCAGGTAAGCCGCGAATCCGGATTTTTTCGCTTCGGCGGCTTCGCCTTTGAACAGCGTGGAGGTCACCATGATTAAAGGTATCTGCGCCAATTCCGGGTCGGCTTTGATGCGCTGACCCAATTCCAGTCCGTTCATGCCGGCCATCTTCATGTCGATGATCACCAGGTCGTAGGGAGGACATCTGTCCGCGGGTTTTCTGAGCAACTCCAGAGCCGATAAGGCGCTGGCTACCGCATCCACCGACATGCCCCAGGACAGGCCGTGATTGTGCAGAATGTCCCGATTGGTCGCATTGTCCTCAACGATCAGCAACTTCAGGCCTGCCAGTTCTGAAGACTCTGGCGGCCGGTTCTGTTGCACAGGGTCGGCCGCGATCAGTGGCAGAAAAAACGAGAAGGTGGTGCCCTGACCGGCATGGCTCTCCACGCCGATTTCACCAGCCATCAATTCGACCAATTGCTTGGAAATCGCCAGTCCCAGCCCGGTGCCGCCATATTTTCGCGTCGTTGAGCCGTCCGCCTGAGAAAATGCCTGGAACAGACGCGGCAGCACCTCTTCGCTGATGCCGATGCCGGTATCGCGAACGGCAAAACGAACCGTGAAGTTTTCAGCAGTGGCTGCCACCTTGCCGTCCAGACTGACATCGACGACGATTTCGCCGTGTCCGGTGAATTTGATGGCATTGCCGATGAGATTGCCGAGGACTTGCCGTATCCGGGTCGGGTCGCCTTGAACACCCATGGGGACCTCGGAGGCGATCCGGTAGCTGAGCTCAAGATCCTTGCTGTGGGCGCGTTCGGCAAACAGCTCGACGACATCTTCGATGGTTTTGTGCAGGTTGAAATCCAGGGTTTCCAGTTCGAAGCGGCCGGCTTCGATTTTGGAAAAGTCGAGGATGTCGTTGATAATCGATAACAAGGTTTCACCGGACTTATGCACGGTCTCCGCAAAACGCCGTTGTTTTTCGGTTAACGCGGTGCCCAGCAGCAACTCGGCCATGCCCAGCACGCCGTTCATCGGGGTGCGGATTTCATGGCTCATGTTGGCGAGAAACTGGGATTTGGCGATGTTTGCCGCCTGCGCTTCTTCCATGGCGTGGCGCAATTCGGCGGTGCGTAGTTCCACTTGTTGTTCAAGGTTGGCGCGGTGTTGCGCAAGTTCCTGGTCCCTGCGCTGAATCTGTCCAAGCATGTCGTTGAAGGCATCCACCAGCGCCCCCACCTCATCATTGTCCTGCTTGGTCACGCGGAACGCGTATTCGCCGGAATGCGAGACTTGTTGCGCTGCTGCGGACAAGTCGCTGATGGGCTGCGTGACCGTCAGCGCCAGCCGTCGTGCCAGGCATTAAAGCCATCAGGAAGGCCGTCAGCAAAGCCAGGGCGCAGACAGCGAGATTCATGCCCAGCTCTTGCCACATGGCGCCCAGCGCGTAGCGCAGCGTCAGATTGCCGGCGAGTTCCTTGCCGAGCATTACCGGCTGAGTAATGCTGATTTCCCGCCAGGGCAGCCAGACCGGCATCCAAACGGGATCGGCGCGCATGAAACTGGCCATTTCGCGGCCATCGGTGGTCATCAGGGAAGCGCCAACGATGCCGGGAATCGCGCGCAACGAGTCGATGGTTTGCTGGGCATTACTATCGTCATGAAAGGTCACTGCCGCCTCAGAGTTCGTGGCCGTCACCTGCGCCAGACCGGTGAGCTGTGTTTGTGCGGTTTGCAGCGAGTTCCTGACCTCGTTGGTCGCGACCAGGGCAAAGACGATGAGCATCGACCAGGCCAGGCTGGCGAGTATGATCAGACGCAGCTTGTCGGCGATGGGCTGGTCTTGTAGCAGCGTTCTTATCATGGTCATTTTCCTCGTACGTCGCGGGCTAACGCCAGCATTTTGGAGCTCAACTTCAGGCCCACGCGCCTGACCGGTTCCAGGTTGACTTCGAAGCGCAAACGTTCATCGTAGACCAGGGCGATCATGCCGCCCATATCGAGAAAGCTGCTCAGGTTGCTGACTGACAATATCGGCAGGTTCTCGGTATTTTTGAGCCACTCGCGGATGCGGATCGGCTTTTCCTCGCGCGGGATAAACAGCAGATGGCATGCGCGCGGGCTTTCGCTCAGTTCGATGCGCTTGATGCGTACGGTTTTATCCTGCGCCGGCCGGCCGGCGAGCGCGTCCAGCTCCTGGCCAAAGGGTGTGCCGTCGGCATAGCAGATGGTCAGCTCGCCGCTCGTCAGCGCAGCGGCCGGCCATTCCGCGAATTTCAGGAAGTTAAAGAGGAAGGCCACGGTCAACGCTTCCTCGCTGGGTGCCGGGGCGGCAAACGCGGGATTGATGCCAACCGCCATTCCGGCAGCCAGCACAAGCCCGAGCAGAGGCGAAGCAAAGTGCAGGGAGCGAGCTCAAAACTATACATCCTTAAAAAAAGCCATATTCCAGACGGAAACGCACCGTGCGCCCGTCCATGGCCAAGGTGTCCTGGATGTGCTCGGTGCCGCCCAGGACTTTATAGTGCTGGTCGAGCACATTGTAGATGCCGAGCGAAGCCTGCAAGCCGTAATAGGCTTTGGTCGACAGGTTGATATTAAATAAATGATAGCTGGGGGCGGTATTGTTGGCGAGGGTGCGGCGTTCATCGACGAACAGCTCTTCAAACCCCAGGCGCAGCGCATCGTCGAACAAGGGCTCGGCGTAATGCAGCTTGACCAGGTTTTTCGGCGAATCCTGCGCCCAGCCTCCGAGACTTTCGTCGCGCGTGTAATTATGCGTCCAGGTCAATTTGAGCAGGCGGCCATTGTCCCAGCGCTTTTCCCCGGCCAGTTCGAAGCCGTAAGTCTGGAAGGCGCCCGAGTTAACGAACATGCCGTAATTCGGAGAGGTTTCGTCCACGTCCTGCACCAGCACTTTTGTTATGTCGTTGTAAAACACCGTACCCAACAGTTTGAGGCCTTGACCCGGGCGCCATTCCGCGATGACTTCGTAGCTTTTGATGAGCTCTTCTTTGTTGTTGGGATTTTTGAAATTACCAAAAGCAGGTACGTCATAATCTTTCTCGTAGACATTGGGCGCGCGAAACGCCGAACCGTACAGCAGTTTGGTAGTGATCGCCGGCGTAAGGTCCCAGATCAGGCCGATACGCGGGTTGAGCTGCAGGGTCTTGATCATGTGATGATAATCCAGCCGCAAGCCGGCATTTACCAACAGGCTGTCGGTGAGGCGATATTCGTCCTGCACATACACGCCGGCCCGCCAGCCGTTATTATTGGTGTTTAAGTTGGAAACATAAGGATCGACATCGTAATTATACAGTTGCTGCTTCTGATCGTACTGAAACTCGACGCCGGCGATCCACTTGTGGTACTGAAACTGGGTGCCGGTCAGCTTGAAATCGCCGCCCCACCAGCGGCTATCCGCCCCGTCGTAATTCTGATAGCGAGCCAGCGGGGGCTCACCTTCATTGGCGTCGTAGGGCGTCAAACTATAATAATTGTACCAATGATGAAAGCCCCGTAGTTCCAGGCCCAGATTGGCGTTCAGCGCGGTGTTGTAATCCAGATCGATATAGGCTTGCTGGTCGACGTAATTATTTTCTTTGTCATTGAAAATTGTCCCATAGGAGGCGGTAGGCACGCGCTTGAAACGATCAACGAAACCACCCCGCAAGGTAAAATCCTGAAAACTGAATTGGCCAAAGACCCGGCTGGTGCGCTCCAGGTCCATATCCTGGGCGATGCCGTTGTTGGTGGCGGGATCGTCGAATTCCGGGAAATACAATTGTTCCTCGCCATGGCTGAAGTACTGCGAACCATTGATCAGCAGGTCGGCGCCATTGCTCCATTGCTTGCCGTAGGTTAGGCGTCCCCGGTAGGTGTCCAGACTGCCCGCTTCGCCGTACAGCCGGGCGCCGTCGAAATCCTTGCCCTGCTTGGTGATGACATTAATCACGCCGAGCAGGGCATTGGCGCCGTAGACCGACGAACCGGAGCCGGGGATGTATTCGATGCGCTCGATCAAATTCATGTCGAGCATGAATTCCTCGGCAATAAAACCGGAATCATAGACGGCATCATTCATGCGGCGGCCGTCGATCATGATCAACAACCGCGAGTCGTAATCGCCGGTGCGCATGAAGCCGCGTGTACCGAGGTAGGAGTAGTTGCGGTCATTGCGCACGTACAGGCCGCGCATGGCGTTGAGCGCATCGGCCAGCGTGCGCCAGCCGAAGCTGCGGATGTCGTTAGCCGTGACCACTTCCACCGCCGACGGCGCCTCGGAGGACTTTTGCTTGAAGCGCGAGGCCGATTCCACCTCGACGTTAACCAGCTGATCCAGCGACAACTCCAAAAGCGCGTCGGGTTCCTGTGCCGAGACTGCTTGCCCGCAGCTCAAAGCGCCGCTGAGCAATAAAAGCGTTTGGCAAGCATAGCGGATGTGGAAAGTACTAATCATGGTTTGATGGCATTGAGTTGAATTGACATGCCATCAACTATAGTCAAGGAGGGGGGTATTTCAATGGCAACACGCAGAAAGCCGGTGTTGGCTTGCATCTTTAAGTTATTCGTGGGAGCGATGCCTTCATCGCGACTTGAGGCCTTCGGTCGCGATGAAGGCATCGCTCCCACAGCAAATCTTGCAAATGCAAAGCAGCTCTTACCATCAGTAACTCGACAGGCTCTTTGTAATCAGCTTGTCTTTTAAGGAAAATACACCGCATGGGCATAGGAAAATTTCCCTTTTAGCGCGTGAGTCTAGGGTTTGAAAGCGGAATTGACTATGATGTGCGCTTTTTTGGATCTTGAGCAGAGACATGAACAAACTTGTGTATGCAGCGGCGGGGCTATTCTGTTTGTCGCCGATAGCGGCTGTGCTGGCCGAAGAGCAGCCGGTGAAGCTGGAGGCCATGGAAGTGATAGCGGTGACGCCGCTGCAAGGCGGTGATGTCGCTATCGATAAAATCCCTGGCAATGTGCAAACGGTAAGCTCCGAACAATTAGACAAGGCGCAAAGCATTTCCTTGGCTGAATACATTAATCGCTATCTGGGCGGCGTGCATGTCAACGAGGCGCAGAATAACCCGCTGCAACCGGATATTTATTATCGCGGTTTTGTGGCATCGCCGCTGTTGGGTTTGCCGCAGGGCCTGTCGACATATGTCAATGGCGTCCGGTTTAACGAACCGTTTGGCGATACCGTCAATTGGGACTTGATCCCCGAAGGCGCGATTGAGTCGATGGCTTTATATCCCTCCAATCCGGTGTACGGTCTGAACAGCCTGGGCGGCGCCATCGCCATCAGAACCAAAACCGGTTTCTCGTCACCCAAGCATGAACTTGAAGTGTATGGCGGGTCATGGGACAGGCATTCGGAAGAGTTAAGTTCGGGCTGGAATAACGGCACCTGGGGTTATTTTCTTGATCTGCATCATTTTGAAGAAGAAGGCTGGCGCGATTTCTCGCCGACCAAGGCCGATCAGGCCTTCGGTACCTTAAGCTGGCGCGGCGATAAAGGTTCATTGGATTTGACCTTGGGCGGCAATGACAACAATATGAGAGGCAACGGCGCGGTGCCCGTGCAGTTGCTGGATGAAAACAGGAAAGCGGTATTCACGCATCCTGACCAAACCATTACCCGCATGTTTTTTTCCGAACTGGAAGGCAAATATGCTTTAACCGATGATGTTGAGTTAAGCGGTAATGCCTATTTCCGTCAGAATCGTATCAAAACCTTTAATGGCGATGATAGTGACTATGACGATTGCGACGATGACGGCCCTAACGCGGGTTTTATTTGTGAAGAAGACGATGGCGAGGAAGAGCTTGTGCTTGGCCTGGATGGCCTGCCGATAGGGGCCGATGAGTCATTGGAAGGTGCGACCAACAATACCAGCCAAACCAATATGCGCAGCCGCGGCGGCACCTTGCAGACGACTTTCGGCCAGGACTTGTTCAAGCATAAAAACAGTCTGACGACCGGCGTCAGCTATGATTACAACGAAGTGCATTTTGAATCCGATACCGAATTGGCCAGTTTGACTGATACCCGTGGAACAACAAGCAGCGGTATTTTGGTTGACGAGTCCAGAGTGCGATTAAACACCAATACCTCGACAGTCGGTGTGTATTTGACCGACAGCTTTTCGATTACCGACGATTTAACGGCCACGATAGCGGGGCGTTACAACTATATGCATATCAACATGGAGGATCAGCGCGGTACCGACTTAAACGGCTCGCATACCTTTGAGCGGCTTAACCCATCAGGTGGATTGACCTATCGGATATTCAATAATTTGACAGTCTATGGCAGTTACAGTGAATCGGCTCGGGCGCCTTCGCCGATGGAATTGAGCTGCGCCGATCCGGAGGCGCCTTGCAAATTACCGAATTCCTTTGTCGCCGATCCTCCCTTGGAGCAGGTGGTCGCAAAAACCTATGAGGGCGGCTTCAGAGGCAATTTCGATGACTTGCTGGGCAAAGGCGACTGGAAATGGAATTTGGGCTATTTTCATACCACCAACTCCAACGATATTATTTTCCGGCGTGATGCATCCAGTAATCTCATCAGCCAGGGATTTTTTGACAATGTTGGAAAAACCCGCCGTTACGGAGTTGAGGCAGGGACAACGGTCAATTATCCGCAATTGTTCAGCAGCATCGACGACTGGACTTTTTCGACCAATTATACGTATCTAAATGCGCAATTTTTATCAGGTTTCGACAGTTTGAATCCGCTGGATTCCGGGCAAGTAGCGCCGGTAAGCAAAGGCGATAGAATACCTGGAATCCCGGAACATATGTTCAAGGCAGCCATTGGCGTTGATTTATGGCAGCGTTTTTCATTAAGCATGGATGGGACTTACAGCGGTGCCCGTTATTTTAGAGGCGACGAGGCTAATAATTTTGCCAAGCTCGGCGGTTACTGGCTGTTTAACGGCAAGGCCGAATACAAAGTGACCAAGAATTTCAGCCTGTTCGGTAGAGTCGACAATATCTTCGATACCCGTTACAACACCTTCGGCGTCTACGGTCAGGCGGATGAAGTGCTCGGTGATGCCTATAACGACGGCCGTTTTGTATCGCCCGGAGCGCCCAGAGCCGGCTGGATCGGTGTGCGCTTGAGTATGTAACAAAACTGACAACCACGAAGAGCACGAAGTTTTAATGGATTGAGCTACGTGCCCTTCGTGGTGAATAATACGTAAAATGAATACTCTCACAGTCTGGTTTGCCTTGGCGCTCAACGGGTATTAGCAAAGACATATTCACTTTTCTTACAGGCAATAAAAAGCCCGCATAAAGCGGGCATTATTGAGTTTATTATTGTTATTATTACGCTGTACACTGTTCGTGTCTGTACAACTCAACTCAAGCAGATTATTTTTATTGTTATCATAATAGCCCGAAAGGCCTATCTTCCTCCTAACCGGTATTGAAACCGGGCTCACTCCGTTAAGCTGGCGACATAGTAGTCAACAAAAACGCCGGTGTCTATCAAAAAAAATAATTTCCTCTGGAAAATAATGTTGAGTCAAAAATAGATAATAAATACAAGTTATTACGAAATGTTAGATAGTTCTAATAAGCAAAAATGGGCGGCAATGAATGCCTTAGGCTTATTGGGGTATTTCGGCTCATCGACGGCTTTGCTATCGATCGCGTCTGGCGGCTTCAAGTTCGTCCATAAAAAAATTGAGCCGCTCGCTAAGAATCGAGGACAAGTAAAAATTAAGACCGGGGGTTCTTTGCGCCAGCTTGATGTGCAAAACCGCATCTTTGGTTTGTCCCATTGCATAGTAGTATTCGGCAAGATAGCGGTGCGACTCGGCAGTTTGATTCAAGTCACTATAAGTTTGCGCCAGCAGTTCATAATAAAGTGGTTGCTGCTGGGTTTTAGGCTTTAGCGCACTCAGGTTTTGCCGGGCCTGCTCTGCGTTGCCGGCTCTCAATAACGAGGTAATATATTCAAATTTTATGGCTTCATTATCCGAAAATTGCGCAACGGCTTTTTGGTACTGGGCAAGCGCGGCTGGGTAATTCTTGGCCTCTAATGCAGTACGGGCAAGAGCGACGGCATATTGCGCCTGATTAGGGTGTTCCCTGGACCAACTCTTTAAAAACAGCCTCGGCATCTTTAAATTTTTGCAGATTCAATTGAGCTAAACCCAAACCATAGCGGGCAACTGTACGCTGTTCTTCCGTGCCCCGGTTTAAGCCGGCTTGAAAATACTTGAGGACTTCGTCAGGGTTTGTTGCAGTCAAAACCCGGATTTTTGCCTTGGCTAATTGATAGCCCAGGGAATCAGGGTATTGTTTATAAGGATACTTATCTGCACGGCCGCGGGTATCGGAAATACGCGCCGTGGTGACCGGGTGAGTTCTCAGGAATTCCGGGATGTCTTTGCCGTAATAGCGGGTCGATTGCTGTAGACGCTCAAAAAAGGTGGGCATACTGCGCGGGTCGTATTGCGAACCGGCCAAAGTTTGCATGCCGACACGATCTGCTTCCTCTTCGTTTTCTCGCGTAAAGTCAATCTGATATTGAACATTGCCGGCCTGAATGGCGATCAGGGCAGCTTGGCCAAGCGCGGGCGATTGCGTACCCAATAAGATGGCGGCCAGAGTGGCGGCAGCGGTAGGGATCGATAAACGGCTGGCGGCTTCAAAGGCGCGGTATAAATGGCGTTGGGTGACGTGTGCAATTTCGTGCGCCATGACCGAGGCCAGCTCGCTTTCGGCTTCCGTTGTTAAAATGAGTCCGGAATTGACGCCAATATAACCGCCGGGCCCCGCAAACGCGTTAATATCATTGGCCATCACCACAAAAAAATGGAAGGGATAGCCGGGGTTATCACTGCTTGCGGTCAGCTTTTGGCCGATGGATTCGATGTAGTGCTGAAGTTCGGCATCCTGTGTGATGCTGATTTGGCTGTGCAGGCTTCTGAAAAAAGCCGCTCCCAGTTCTTGTTCCTGAGCAGGCGTAATCAGCGTGCCGGAAGAATCACCCATATCGGGTAAATCAATTTTATCAAGCTCAGCGGCGTGCTGTGCAGCAGGGAAGGCAATAAGGCTTAATGCCAGGGTCAAAGCGGAGGGTTTAAATTTCATGGCGATGGGACATAATAGGGGCGGGATTGGTTCCGGTAAAATAAAAGTAAGCGCTTGCAAACGTCTGCTGGGGTCATTTAGATTATAATAAGCCCGAATTCAGGTTATCAACCGCTGTTGTTTAAAGTTTTGCAAGCCATTTTAATATGAAATTCGCCATTCAAATTAACACCAGCCCTTATCAGTCAAATGCAGGACAGTTGGCCTACCGGTTTATTCTTGCCGCCATCGCGCAAGGACACGAAGTTTTTCGGGTATTTTTTTATCACGATGGCGTTTATCATGCTTTCAGGTATGCCATGCCGCCCGATGATGAAATAGCGTTTGCAGCCCAATGGAGCGAGTTGGCCAGGCTTTACCGGGTTGATTTGCTGGTTTGCATTAGCGCGGCACAACGGCGCGGGTTGTTATGCGCCGATGAAGCCAAAAGACAGCATAAACGGGATAATGATCTGGCCGATGGCTTTCGTATTTCCGGTTTGGGCCAACTGGTTGAAGCCACGCTGGAAGCGGATCGCTTTATTGTATTTGGATGAGGGATGAAAACGTTTTTATTTGTCTTGCGCAAACCGCCCCATAGCGGCGCTTATGTCCAGGAGATGCTGGATATTATTCTGACCACGGCGGCCTTCGACCAAAAACTTGGCATCCTGTTACTGGATGATGGCGTGTTTCAAATAAAACAGGGCCAGAATCCGGAAAAGCAGGGCGTGAAGGATACGGCGGCCATTTTCAAAGCGCTGGAAATTTATGATGTGCATGATATCTATACGGAAGTTGAATCGCTCCAGGAACGTGGCTTGAAACCGGGCGATCTGTGTTTACCTGTTCGGGAATTTTACCGGAAGGACATTGCCGCCTTGATGAGGCAGTATGATGTGGTGTTGGGGGGCTAACTCAAGAAATGCAAAAAAGGCTCGCACTTTTAAGCAGAGTCATCTTTGAGATTCACTGATAACAAGTAAGAATAACCACTGTAGCATCCTTAAAACAGTTTCTGTTAAGCAGCAGGCAAGCGCGGAGCAAATCGGCTTTAGCGCTATTAGTAGTAAGTATCGCTACCTTCCTTTTAGTGTTGCGATGATTGATAAGAAATAATGTTTTTGAGTGGTAACAATTCAGCGTCAAGTATCATTCCGAGCACAGCGAGGAATCTTGAAGCCTGTATGGATGCGCCAGCGTTTAAGATTTCTCCCGTTGGCGGGCATGACAGTATAATCAAGCACCTTGTCAAAAACACTGAATAGTTACTTTGAGTTTTTCTATAAATTTTTTAAAGAGGAAACCATATATGAAACAAACATGGATATTGATTGCAGACAGCAGTCGCGCGCGTATCTTTACCACCGATGCACCTTCTTCCCCCATGGAGGAGCTGGAAGGCTTTTCTCACGCGGAGAGTCGTTTACATGATCGCGAAATCGACATCAGATTTGCCGGGTAAAAATCAAGGCGGTATTGGAGGGGGCGCATGCGTTTGAACAAAAAACCGATCCCAAAAAACAGGAAGCCATTAACTTTGCGCATAGCCTGGCCCATCATCTGGAAGCGGGTAGCAATGCAAACCAGTTTGAGCAATTAATGATTGTTGCAGAGCCTTCTTTTCTTGGCCTGTTGCGCGACGAGTTGTCGGAGCAGGTTAAGAAAAAGCTTAGTTTTGAACTGGATAAAGATCTTACAAAACATAGCGTGGCTGAAATTCAGGCGCATCTGCCCCGGCATTGGCCCACCCTTTGAGTTATTACATTGCGGCTGATTTTGCTAGGTCGCATTTAAAAAAGCTCTGGCGGCAAGACACCAGAGCTTTTTTGATAAAAAGGCGGCTGAGTGCTGTATAGTCGGCCGTTTTTTTGTGAGTGAATAATGACCGAGGCCGATGTTGTTGTTATCGGAGCAGGCGCATCAGGCCTGATGTGCGCCCTTGAGGCAGGCAAGCGCGGGCGGAAAGTCATGGTGCTGGACCATGCCAACAAGGCGGGTAAAAAAATCCTGATGTCGGGCGGCGGCCGTTGCAATTTCACCAACTACAGTATTGAGCCGGAACACTATCTTTCCCATAATCCGCATTTTTGCAAGTCGGCGCTGAGGCGTTTTAGTCAGTGGGATTTTCTGGCGCTGATTGCAAAACATGACATTCCTTATCATGAAAGAGATCACGGCCAATTGTTTTGTAATGACAGCGCCCGGGATATTCTCGATATGCTGCTGGCAGAATGTGATAATGCCGGTGTGGAAATTCGGATAAATGCCCACATAGACGCTATCGAACAAGCCAGTGATCAGCGCTTTCATGTTAAAACGTCTGCAGGCCGTTTAATCAGTCAGTCATTAGTGGTGGCGACTGGCGGTTTGTCGATACCCAAAATGGGGGCGACGCCACTGGGGTATCAAATTGCGCAGCAATTCGGCATCAAGGTGTGGCCAACCCGAGCGGGTCTGGTGCCTTTTACCTTGCAGCCGGAAGACAAGGAACGCTTGTCGGTTTTATCGGGCATTGCCATACCTTGTGTTGTCAGCAATGTCAGGCAGAGTTTTGCCGAAAATGTACTATTTACCCATCGCGGCCTGAGCGGACCCGCCGTGTTACAGATTTCATCCTATTGGCAACCCGGTGAAACCGTCATGATTAACTGGCTGCCGCAAGCGGATCTGGCAGCGGAACTAAAATCAAAACGCCGGCATAAGCTCAACAACAAGGTAAAAACCATTCTTGAGGAACATCTGCCCAAGCGTTTGCTGAGCAGATTACTCCCGGAGGCGTGGCTGAATAGCTCGTTGCAGGATCTTTCTGATCGCCAGATTCAGCAAATACACGAGCAACTTCATCATTGGACGATCAAGCCGGGCGGCACGGAAGGCTATCGCACGGCGGAGGTGACCTGTGGCGGAGTGGACTGCGATGCGCTTTCCTCCAAAACCATGGCTACTAAAAAGCTGTCAGGGCTTTATTTTATTGGTGAAGTAGTCGATGTAACCGGCTGGCTGGGCGGTTATAATTTTCAGTGGGCCTGGTCATCAGGCTGGTGTGCGGGGCAATATGTGTGATGGGCTTAAACGATTCATTCCGCTTTTATCAGGGGTTTAGATGCTGATAAGATTTCATCTTTCAAAACAGATTAAGGTGCGCAATTGAAAACACAAGTTTTGGTGCTGGGCGGTGGCCCAGGCGGTTATACGGCGGCCTTTCGTGCGGCTGATCTGGGTAAGCAGGTGACTTTGGTTGAGCGCTATCCGGTGTTGGGAGGCGTTTGCCTGAATGTGGGCTGCATTCCTTCAAAAACCCTGTTGCATGTCGCGAAGGTGCTCAACGAAGCCCAAGAAATCAGTCCGGCAGGCATCAGTTTTGCCAAGCCGGACATTGATCTTGAACAGTTGCGCGACTGGAAAAACAAGATCAGTTCGCAATTGAATACAGGTCTTGCGACCTTGGCCAAACAGCGCAACATCACGGTAATCAAGGGCAGCGGGCGCTTTGTTTCGGCCACGCAAATCAAGGTTGAAGACGGCGGCAGCCAACAGCTTATCGATTTTGAGCAGGCCATTATTGCCGTGGGTTCTCAGCCCGTCAAAATTCCGGGATTTCCGTACGATGATGCGCGGCTGATGGACTCGACCGCTGCGCTTGAGCTCCAAGATATTCCCAATAAACTGCTGATTATCGGCGGCGGCATCATTGGTCTGGAGATGGCGACTGTTTATCATGCCCTGGGCAGCAAGGTCACCATTGTCGAAATGCAGGAGCAGCTCATCCCCGGTTGCGACAAGGATCTGGTCAGACCTTTGCTGCAACGGATTAAAAAGCAATATGAGAATATTTTTCTGGAAACCCGTGTTAAAGCCATTGAGCCCTTGGCGGAGGGTTTGAAGGTTGCTTTCGAGGGCGTATCGGCGCCCGAATCGGAACTCTTTGACAAAGTGCTGGTGGCGGTCGGGCGCCGTCCGAATGGCGATTTGATTGATGCCGGCAAGGCCGGGATTATAGTCGATGAACGCGGCTTTATTCCCGTAGACAAACAACTGCGCACCCAGGTAAGGCATATTTTTGCCATCGGCGATGTGGCCGGCAATCCGATGCTGGCCCATAAAGCCGCGCATGAAGGCAAAATAGCTGCCGAAGTCATTGCCGGCATGCAGGTTTCTGACCAGGCGCTGACCATCCCTTCCGTGGCCTATACCGATCCAGAAATAGCCTGGATGGGCCTGACCGAAAATGAAGCGCAAGCGCAGGGTATAGCGTACGAAAAAGGCGTATTCCCGTGGGCCGCAAGTGGCCGTTCCTTGAGCACGGGGCGCAAGGAAGGGCTAACCAAATTGCTGTCTGATAAACAAAGCGGACGCATTCTCGGTGCAGGTATCGTTGGCACCAATGCCGGAGAATTGATTGCGGAAGCCGTGTTGGCTCTGGAAATGGGCGCTTCAGCCGAAGACGTGGCCTTGACGGTTCATGCCCATCCGACCCTGGCTGAGACCCTGGGATTTTCAGCCGAAATAATTGAAGGCACCATAACCGATCTTGTTGTTAAGAAACGATGACAGCGTTGTTTAATAAAAGTTTTCTGACCAACCTGCTGGCGCTGCTGGTTATTATTACCGGCTATGTTTGCCCGGTGCAGCAGGAGCTGATCAAGGCCATTGGTTTTTTTGCCTTGTCGGGCGCTATTACTAACTGGCTGGCTATTTACATGCTGTTTGAGAAAGTGCCTTTTTTGTACGGTTCGGGTGTTATTCCGAACCGTTTTGAAGAATTCAAAAGCTCTATCAAGCAGTTGATGATGCAGCAGTTTTTTACTGTCAATCATATTGAGCAGTTTATTGAAGCGGAGGAACAAGAAGGCGGCAGGGTGCTGAATCTGGAGCCTTTGTTGAATGCCGTGGATTATGACAAGGTCTATGAAGGCCTGGTGTCGTCGATTATGGGCTCTTCTTTTGGCGGCATGCTGCTGATGATGGGCGGAGAAGAAGCCCTGGCGCCGTTAAAAGCCCCGTTTACCGAAAAAATGAAAACCACGTTAACCGAGATGGTGGAATCCGAGCGTTTTAAAGCCGCGCTCCAGCTTGGCCTGAACGCGCATAAAATAAGCGAAGATATTGTCGGCAAGATTGAAACTGTCATCGATGGCCGTTTAAATCAGTTAACACCCCAACTGGTTAAGGAAATTGTACAGACCATCATACGCGAGCATTTGGGTTGGCTGGTGGTGTGGGGCGGTATCTTTGGCGGTTTGCTGGGCGCCGCATTTCATTTTGCCTGATGGAAACCGTCGATCTGGCTTTTGAAGAATTTGGCCGTGCCGAACAGCCGCCGTTAATCATTTTGCATGGTTTTTTTGCTTCGGCGCGTAACTGGCGGCAGGTGGCGGAAAGATTATCAGGCCGGTTTCATGTGTATGCGTTGAATATGCGTAATCACGGCGGTTCGCCACGCGCGGCGTTGATGGATTATCCGTCCATGGCCGCCGATCTCAAGCAGTTTCTTGACAGCCAGGGCTTGTCAACGGCCAGTTTGCTCGGGCATAGCATGGGCGGCAAGGTGGCGATGTGGTTTGCGCTGAATTATCCGGCATATATCGATAAACTGATGGTTGCCGATATTGCACCGGTCAGCTACGTGCACTGTTTTAACAACACCATTCAAGCCTTGAAAGCGCTCCCGCTCGCCGGCATCAGCAATCGTAAACAGGCCGAATTGCTGCTGGCGGATGCCATTCCGGAACTGAGTTATCGCCAGTTTTTGTTGCAGAATCTCGTTTTGAACAAGGATGGCTATGGCTGGCGCGTTGATCTGGACATTTTTTACCGGATGGCGCCGAATATCATCGCCTTTCCAGATGCCGGTCATTTGTCGCCTTTTGCCGGCAATGCCTTGTTTATCGCAGGAGCCGATTCGGCTTATGTCAAGCCAGAAGCAGTGCTGCCATTATTCCCGGAAGCAACCTTGAATACCATTGCCAATGCCGGACATTGGCTGCATGTGCAACAGCCGGATGCTTTTATCGCAATCATTGAAAATTTTTGCAGGCGAGATTAAAAAAAGCCGTTTACTGCCGATAGCTACACTAGGTAATAACAGGTTTTTGGCTATGAATGCTTATACGCGTTTTTTTACATTATTTTCGCTGCTGCTGAGCATAAGCAGTTTTGCAGATTATTATCAGGCGCCTATGCAGGACAGCAACTGGGAGCTGAAGCGTAGCAAAAATACGTGCCAGTTAAGGCACGTCATCCCTTTATATGGAACTGCGGATTTTATTCAGCGCTCCGGACATCACCTGCAGTTTTCAATTCAGGAGCTGCGGCGTAAGCCGCAAGTGATCAAAGCCAGCTTAGCGGCCTTGCCAGCACCGTGGATGCGGGGCAGGGCGGATCCTGTCGATTATCAGGTTTATCTGGATCAAGCCGATGATGCAAAAGACTATGGCCGTCTGTCCGTCTATGGGGAGACAGCCGAGGTTATGATTGACGCCTTGTTGCAAGGACAGTTTCCGACATTTACCTATATCCGGGCATCTTCCGGTAATAATGTGGAAGAAACCCGCGTGCAGGTATCGTCCATCAAATTTAGTGACAGTTATAAAGAATTTTCGGAGTGCAGAAAAAATTTGCTGCCCGCAGCCGATGAGTACAATGTCCTGTCGGCTGTTTCAACAAAGCAGCATCGGTTTACCGCGGGTTCCACTGCTCAAAATCAGCTTTCCCAGGCTGCTCAGAATAGTCAGCCCCTGCAAAATAAGACCCTGTATTTTGATTCTGGTAATATTCGATTGAACGATTGGCTAAAAAAAGAGGTCATTGCAGTTGCCGAATACATGAGGTCGTCTCCCGCCAGCACGGCGGTAATTAGTAGTGCCACGGCCATAGCAGGCAAAGCAGATCATCATTTGTTTGCAAAAAGGGCCGGCTCCATTGTCAAGCAGCTTGAAAAGTCAGGCATTGCTGCCGGCAGAATTACGGTCAAGCCCAATGCTTCAGCAGCTGACAAGGGGATCAGAATTGATGTATTCGGTCCTGATGCACTCAGGCTTTTTTATGTGAACAAAAGCAGTGCAGGCTTGAATACCGAGGAAAAGCAACGCTTGAATTTACTGGCCCGCTACGTGCTTGAATATTTTAAGCAAGGCCGGCTGCTAATCAGTAGCCATACCGACAGCAGTGGAGCCAGGGCCAGTAATCATAAGGCTACCCAAAGACGCGCCGATGTCTTCAAGCAGTATCTTCAAAGCAGAGGTGTCGCATCAGATATTGTACAGATAAAAGCCTACGGCGAAGACAGGCCAGTCAAAAGCAACAGATATCCTGAAGGGCAGGCTCAAAATAGGCGTATACTGATCGATTTCGTTGTGTAGCTTTAAAATTCAATCTGAATAAGGTTAAAATGTAAAAAAGTGAATGATTACACTCATTTTAATTGGCAGTTTTAAAAAATAATAAGGAGAAACCGGATGTCGAAAGGCCAGAATTTGCAGGACAACTTTCTTAATGCGCTAAGAAAAGAACACACACCTGTATCAATTTTTCTTGTCAATGGCATTAAATTGCAGGGCAAAGTAGATTCGTTTGATCAGTATGTCATTATGCTGAAAAATACCGTCAGTCAAATGGTTTATAAACACGCCATTTCAACAATTGTGCCCAGCAAAGCGGTAAGATTAATACGTGATAATGAAACTGATAACGAGCCCAGTGAGCAATAAATGCGGTGTTTGCGATTGTTGTCGGTATTCATGGGTGCTCAAAGCATTTAAATCACGCAAACAGATAGCTCTTTCATGAGCGAGACCACGGAGCACTTGATTGTTTGATCGTCCCGATTCAGGTGAACGAGCCATTCTTGTTCATTTGACACTTCATTCCGGGCAGGAAGATCTTTTAGAATTAAAAGAATTAGCTAAATCAGCCGGAACTGATCCTGTTCATGTAGTAACAGGCAGCCGCCGCAGCCCAGATCCCAAATATTTTGTCGGTAAAGGTAAGCTCGAGGAGTTAAAGAGCGCAATAGAAGCTCATTCCGCCGATATCGTTTTATTTAATCACCCGCTTTCGCCCAGCCAGGAAAGAAATCTGGAAGGCGCTTTAGGTGTCCGGGTAGTCGATAGAAACGGCCTGATTCTGGATATTTTTGCGCAGCGTGCGCAAACTTTTGAAGGCAAACTGCAAGTCGAACTGGCTCAATTACGGCATTTGTCCACCCGGCTGGTTCGAGGCTGGACGCATCTGGAGCGCCAAAAAGGCGGTATTGGTATGCGTGGCCCGGGTGAAACCCAGCTGGAAACCGACCGCCGGCTCTTGGGCTTGCGTATCAAGCAAATTCAACAGCGTCTGGAAAAAGTCAACAAGCAACGGCATCAGGGCCGCAGCAAACGGAAAAAAGCAGAAATTCCATCGGTTTCATTGGTGGGTTACACCAATGCCGGCAAATCTACCTTGTTCAATAAACTGACCGGAGCGGATATTTATACCGCTGATCAGCTTTTTGCTACCCTGGATCCCACTTTACGGACTTGTCAGTTGCCGAACAGCTCCGAAATTGTGCTGGCCGATACGGTGGGCTTCATCCGGCATTTGCCTCATGAGCTGGTGGCGGCATTCCGCTCCACCCTGCAGGAGGCCAGTGAAGCCGATTTACTGCTGCATGTAATCGATGCCAATGCCGAAGAAAGAGACGAGACCATCGCACAGGTCAATCATGTGTTGGCTGATATTGAAGCGGACAAAGTCAGACAGCTTGAAGTTTTCAATAAAATCGATTTGCTGGATGGGTTCAGTCCCCGGATTGATCGTGACGCTGCCGGCAAACCGGTTCGTGTATGGTTATCGGCACAAACGGGAGCGGGCATTGATCTGCTATACCAGGCTTTGGCTGAAATATTATCATTAGCCAGGTATAAAAAAAGATGTCACCTGCACGCCGATCAGGGTCATATCAGAGCTAAGTTATTCAAAGTTGCCAAAATTATTACTGAGCAAATGGATGAATGCGGCGGCTATACCATAGATTTTGAAATTGATGGCAAGCATTTGGGTCTGGTGAAATCACTCGAAACTGAAGAACTACTTTAGTGCGGGTTTGTATAAAGTCCTTTTTTTTAGGATAATTTCCAACTTAGATAATCAACATCGAGTTGTTTACTATAAAATACAGCAAAAGCATAGGCACCAGGATAGGTGGATTTATGCTGAAATTTGCACACATCCTGCGGGATAATTAACACACATCAAGTAACCAAAAATGGAGCATAGTATGTCCTGGAATGAGCCTGGCGGCGATAAGAAAGACCCCTGGAGTGGTCGTGGTGACCAGAAAGGTCCCCCTGATCTGGATGAGGCAATACGCTCATTACAAGAAAAATTAGGCGGTATTTTTGGTGGTGGCAAAGGTGGTGATGGTACCCCCGGCGGTTCAATCAAAGGCTTGGGATGGATATTGCTAGGCGCCGTCGTTTTATGGGGTTTAAGCGGATTTTATATTGTCGACGAAGGGAATCATGGTGTTGAAACCCGTTTTGGCAAATATGTTGCAACCACTCAGGCGGGTTTGAACTGGCATTTTCCTGCGCCTATCGAGCAGGTAGAAATAGTCAATGTTAAGCAGCAGCGCTACATCGAAGTAGGTTACCGTAGTGGCGGCAGTGAGAAGCTGCTCGGTTCGGTGCCGAAAGAGGCCTTGATGCTGACAAAAGATGAAAACATTATTGATGTGCGCTTGGCCGTTCAATATCAGGTCAAAGATGCCAAGGAATTTCTTTTTAATGTGGTCAGTCCGGCAGTGACATTGAAGCAGGTCACCGAGAGCGCTCAACGTGGTGTGATCGGCAGCAGTCAAATGGACTTTGTTCTGACCGAAGGCCGGAGTGAAGTGGTGGCCCAGATTAAAAAGGAAATCCAGGATGTTATGGACAGCTATAAATCCGGGATCCAGATTACCAGTGTCAACCTGCAGGATGCCCAGCCGCCCGAACAGGTGCAAAACGCATTTGAGGATGCCATCAAATCGCGGGAAGATAAGCAGCGTTTAATCAATGAAGCCGAAGCCTACTCTAACGATGTAGTGCCGAAAGCGCGTGGTGCTGCAGCAAGACAGATGCAGGAAGCTGAAGGTTATAGAGAGCAGGTCGTCGCGCGTGCAGAGGGTGAAAGCAGCCGGTTTTCAAAATTATTGGCAGAATACAGCAAAGCACCTGACGTGACCCGCAAGCGTCTTTATATTGAATCCATGCAAGCGGTATTAGGTGAGACAAACAAGGTGATGGTTGATGCAAAGAGTGCTAACAACATGCTGTATTTACCGTTGGACAAAATAATGCAGCATTCGGCGGTGAGCCAGCAGCCCGGCGCACCCGAGAGCAAGGCAGTTCAACCCGAGCAAGCAGGCATCGAACAACAGCCGGCTGTACGAGCTTCAACTCGCGGTCGTGACACAAGGGGACGCTAATGACACAGAATAAAATATTGGTAGCTATTGGCGCATTGTTGTTTATTGGCATGATGTGCGTTTTTACCGTGAGTCAGACCGAAAAAGCCATCAAGTTTCGTCTAGGCGAAATCGTAAAGGCTGATTACGAGCCCGGCCTGCATTTTAAATGGCCATTTATAAACAACGTCAAAAAGTTTGATTCGCGGATCCAAACCATGGATGCGCCGCCCGAGCGTTTCTTGACGGCGGAAAAAAAGAACGTCATTGTTGATTCGTTTGTTAAATGGCGTATTGGTGATGTAACAACGTTTTACACAACGGTTGCCGGTGACATAGATCAGGCTAATTTGCGATTGGATCAGATTATTAAGGACGCTTTCCGCAGCGAGTTCAGCAAAAGGGAAATCAAGCAATTGATTTCAACTGATCGCAGTGTTATTCGTGAGCTTTTAATTAAGAACTCCAAGACCATAGCGGCTGATTTAGGGGTCGAAGTTGTTGATGTTCAGGTCATGCGCATCGATTTGCCGCCTGAAGTCAGCAGCTCCGTTTTCCAAAGAATGGAAGCCGAGCGCGAGCGAGTGGCGCGTGAATTTCGTTCCCAGGGCGCGGAAGCTGCAGAAAAGATTCGTGCCGACGCCGACAGGCAGCGGGTGGTAACGGTAGCCAATGCTTTCCGTGAGGCCGAGAAAATACGCGGTGAAGGCGATGCCAAGGCTGCGGAAATTTATGCCAATGCCTACAGCCAGGATGCTGAATTCTTTACTTTCTACAGCAGTTTGAATGCCTATAAAAAGACCTTCTCGGCTTCAGACATCATGGTGCTTGATCCTGACTCCGATTTTTTCCAGTATTTCAAAAAACAGAAATAATCGGTGCCAATGCTGAACTAGGGTATTATTTAACGACCTGATCGACAATAAAAAACGCTCCGCTTGCGGGGCGTTTTGTTTGAGTGGACACACAAAACATGCAACAGAAAGACTCTTGGCTTTTGCCTGACGGCATAGAAGAGATTTTACCGGAAGATGCCAAGCATCTTGAAAGCCTGCGGCGCAAAATACTGGATATGTTTGCTTGCTGGGGCTATGAACTCGTAATTCCGCCTTTTATAGATTATCTGGATTCCTTGTTAACAGGCTCGGGCCACGATCTGGAATTGCAGACGTTTAAACTGACAGACCAGATCAGCGGTGAAATGCTCGGGGTCAGAGCCGATATGACGCCGCAAGTGGCGCGAATAGACGCGCACAATCTTCATCATGAGTGGCCAACACGCTTGTGTTATGCGGGCACTATTCTGCATACCCGTGGCGACCCGCTGGAAAAAACCAGAAGCCCGATGCAGATAGGCGCCGAACTGTATGGTCATGCCGGCAAGGAAAGTGATATCGAAGTCATCCGGCTGATGCTGGAAATGCTGGCTATGGCCGGCTTGCAAGACGTGCATCTGGATTTGGGGCACGTTGGCATCTACCGCGCATTATCTCAACAGGCAGGGCTCAGCGAGGCGCAGGAGGCGGCCTTGTTTGACGTCTTGCAGCGCAAGGCCAGGCCTGAGTTGCAGGAGATGATGGCAGACCTGGATATTGACAGCCCTCTTAAAGCCCTGTTTCTGCAATTGCCGAAACTGAATGGCGGCAGGGACGTTCTGGGCAAAGCCCGGGAAGCGCTGGCCGGTGCCAATGACCAAGTTAAACAGGCTTTGGCCGATCTTGAAGCCGTTGCAGAAAAATTGACGATCTGTTTTCCAGCGTTGCCGATCAGTTTTGATTTGTCGGAGTTGCGCGGCTATCACTACCATACCGGTGTGGTTTTTGCGGCTTTCGTGCCCTCGGTAGGCAGAGAAATTGCCAGAGGCGGCCGCTATGACAATATTGGCGCGATTTTTGGACGTGCCCGCCCGGCAACTGGTTTTAGTGCGGACCTGAAGGTATTGTCGGCGCTGAGCAAAGCCAGCTATCAAACAGAATTGCACACGTTGATTTTTGCGCCGTGTGTGGACGATGTAGAGTTAAAGCAAAAGATCAGAGATTTGCGTGCGCAGGGCCAGGCTGTCGTTCAGCAGTTGCCGGGGCAGACTGGCAATGCCGAACAACTGGGTTGCACATCTATTTTAGAAAAAGATAATCAAAGCTGGGTCGTTAAGGCTTTAGCTTAAGCTTGGGATACTTTGGGATAATTATGGGAAAAAATGTCGTTGTTATCGGCACTCAATGGGGTGACGAAGGAAAAGGTAAGCTGGTTGATCTGTTGACGGATCAGGCCGAGGCCGTGGTTCGTTTTCAGGGCGGACATAATGCCGGACACACGCTGGTGATAAAAGGTGAAAAAACCGTATTACATTTGATTCCTTCGGGCATTCTTAGAGAGGATGTGCAATGCCTGATTGGTAATGGCGTGGTGTTATCGCCCGAAGCCTTGATGGAAGAAATTGAGCTGCTGGAAAAAGCCGGCATTGCCGTTCGAAATCGCTTGTTAATCAGCGAAGCCTGCGCCTTGATTCTGCCGGTGCATGTCGCCATCGATCAGGCCCGTGAGAAGGCGCGCGGCAGTAAAGCCATCGGTACCACCGGTCGCGGCATAGGCCCGGCTTACGAAGACAAGGCCGCGCGCAGAGGTTTACGTGCGGGCGACTTGTTGAATGCCGCGACTTTTGCCGAAAAGCTCAAAGAGCTGCTGGATTATCATAATTTCATGTTGACCCATTACTATCATGCCGATGCCGTTGATTACCAACAGACGCTGGATGAAACGCTGAGGCTGGGCGAGCAGATCAAACCTATGCTGGCAGATGTCGGTGAAGCCTTGTATGAATATCAGGAGCAAGGTAAAAATCTGCTGTTCGAAGGTGCCCAAGGCGCCTTGCTGGATATTGATCACGGTACTTTTCCGTACGTGACCTCATCAAACACGACTGCGGGCGGCGCAGCCACGGGCACCGGCGTAGGGCCGCTGGATCTGGATTATGTGCTGGGCATCACCAAGGCGTATTCAACGCGCGTGGGCAATGGACCTTTCCCGACAGAATTGCATGATGCCAACGGCGATCACCTGGGTACGGTCGGCCACGAATTTGGCGCCACTACCGGACGCAAACGCCGCACCGGCTGGTTTGATGCCGTCTCCATGCGTAAGTCTGCCAAAATGAACAGTATCAGCGGAATCTGTTTAACCAAGCTGGATGTGTTGGACGGCCTGGAAAAAGTAGGTATCTGCACGGCCTACCAGCTGAACGGCAAGCTTACCGACATAGCGCCTTTAGGCGCCGATCAATACCAGGAGTGCCATGCCATTATCGAAGAAATGCCGGGCTGGTCAGGCACAACCGCAGGCGTGACTGACTATGACGCGCTCCCCGACAATGCCAAAGCCTATATTAAGCGTATTGAAGAACTGGTGGGCGTCAGGATTGCCATATTATCGACCGGCCCAGACCGTGATGAGACCATTATTCTGGAAAATCCGTTTGCCTGATTGACATCCGCGAATTCTGGAATCTTGAAATGCCCTCAGATGTGCAAGCGCTTGAGGGCATTGCTGTTTGTAGGCCCTTGGTATTGTTTAGACTGCCGCCTGCATAAACCAGTTGTTGGAAATCCGCTCGTGCAGTTCTCCCAGCTTGTTTTGCAGTTCATCGAGAATTTCTCGCAACTGTGTTTGGGTCGCCTGCCGGGTATCAATCGTCTGCACATAAGCATGCAGCTTAACGACGTCATCTGGCAAAGCATCGTTATTGGGCAGGTTATTGATGCTATCGGCAATTTCCACAATACAGTAGCCGACCGAGCGAGGCAGACTGGTGTTCAGTAATAAAAAGTTGAGCA
This sequence comes from uncultured Gammaproteobacteria bacterium, assembly GCA_963696315.1. Taxonomy (GTDB): domain Bacteria; phylum Pseudomonadota; class Gammaproteobacteria; order Methylococcales; family Methylomonadaceae; genus CAWKEY01. The sequence goes on along the minus strand of CAVOJU010000046.1, from coordinate 23,366 downwards.
CATCATCACCTTTAACGCTGCTTCTGACCTGTTGACGATACATTAACTGGGCGTTCAGTGACTTCAAGATATTCACCCACAGAATGGTTTCATATTCGCGCATTTCATCGCTGCGTGATTCCGCCAGCAGCAATGAAGCCAAATCCAGAATCCGGCTGGTCATGTCGGCGCGCTCAATATTTTTGCCCAGGCGAATAAATCGATAAGGATGATTGTGGCTCATATAGCCCGACAATAATCCAGTAAATCGTTGACAGCCTTTGAGAATTTCATTGAGAAAAAAAACCCGTTTGCTGCGCATGTGTATCGTATCTTTATGATTCTTTACAAACAAATACATTTCATTGACCTGCTCCCACGCTTCATCGGGCAATAAGTCTCTGGAGGTGCGGATGTTTTCTCTGGCCGCGCGTAAAGACGAAAATACAGAGCCCAGATTCGTTTCATCGATTAACAGAAATCGGGTGACGTTGCGCTCGTTGGCCGCTTTGTATTTTTCATAGAATTCCCGCTCCGAGGCATTGATGCGCACAAGCTGCAGCCAGCCCATCTCAACGCCGAAAGGTAAATCCATCAATAGATTCATGTGCACACTGACTAGTCTGGCGATATTTTCAGTGCGCTCCAGGTATCGGGCCAGCCAATACAGGCGTTCTGCTGAGCGAGATAACATTAGTTGTGCTCCATGTTGATAATCCAGGTGTCTTTACTGCCGCCGCCTTGTGATGAATTGACCACGAGCGAACCTTTTTTTAGCGCTACCCGGGTCAAGCCGCCGGCGGTCACAAAGGTGTTGTCACCCTGTAAGATAAATGGCCGCAGGTCGATATGCCGGGGTTCGAGTCTCCCTTTGCATAAAGTAGGTGCGGTCGAAATGGCCAAGGTGGGTTGGGCAATATAGTTGCGTGGATTTTGTTTGATGATTTGCCGGAATGCCGCAATTTCATCAGCCGAAGCATGCGGCCCAACCAGCATGCCATACCCGCCCGATTCATTGGCGGGTTTAACCACCAGTTCCGGCAGGTGCTGCAGCACATATTCAAGGTGTTCCGGGTTATCACACAGATAGGTTTTTACATTAGGCAGAATAGGTTCTTCGTTCAGGTAATAACGGATCATTTCCGGTACATAGGCATACACCACTTTGTCATCGGCAACACCGGCTCCCGGGGCATTCGCCAGCGACACATTGCCGGCTTTCCAGGCGCGCATCAAGCCGCGCACACCCAATGCAGAATCTTTGCGGAAAACTTCAGGGTCGAGAAAGTCGTCGTCGATGCGCCGGTAAATCACATCGACTTTTTCCAGACCTTCGATGGTGCGCATGTAAACGCAATCATCGTCATTGACCACGAGGTCGCTGCCCTCGACCAGCTGCGCGCCCATTTGTTGGGCCAGATAAGCGTGTTCAAAATAGGCGGAGTTGTAAATCCCGGGCGTTAATACCACGATTTGCGGTTTGCTGATGTGTTCAGGCGCCAGTGACGCCAGCATATCGTGTAACCGGCTGGGGTAGTCGTCGATAGGCAGAATGTCAGTGTCCTGGAAGAGCTCAGGGAATACGCGTTTGGTAATGACGCGGTTTTCCAGCATATAGGAAACCCCCGAGGGCACCCGCAAATTATCTTCCAGGACATACATAACGCCGTCCTTGTCGCGTACCAAGTCGGTGCCGCAAATGTTGGCCCAAACGTTGTGGCGGGGTTTCATGCCGATACATTCTTTGCGGAAGTTTTTTGAGCTATGGATAATCCCGGCGGGCATTTTGCCGTCTTTGATAAATGCCTGTTCATCGTAAACATCCGCTATGAAACAATTCAGAGCAGTCAAGCGTTGTTTTAAGCCTTTTTCTATTCTTCGCCACTCTTTAGCACTCAGGATGCGAGGGATAATGTCGAATGGCCAGGCACGGTCTATGTCGCCTTCATCGCTATAGACCGTAAAGCTGATACCCATTTCCAAAATAGCCAGTTCGGCGGCTATCTTGCGCTTATCAATATCGCTCTTATTGAGTGAGTGCAGGTACTGACACAAACGGTGACTGATTTGCCGCGGTTGGAACTCCGAGCACATGAGTTCATCGTAAGCGCCCTCGGTATTGTAGTTTTTCCAGATTGATTTCATGGCATTTCATTTGTGGCTAGGTGGCTTCATAAACTTTACTAAGACAACAAGCAGGATTAATGCCATGTATTTACCGGCTGCTGATGAAAATGCAAGCGTATGGACGGCGACGCTTCGTCGCTATCGGTGTATTGCGCACTAACTTTGGCCGCGACGAGGACGTTGCTCCTGCGTAGACTTCAGATGCCCTATTATTGGATGCTGACTGCGCCAATTTGGTGCAAATATGGGTGGCGGCTGTAAACTGCCGGTTGCAATAACCAGCGGGTGACAGCTAATGGTCTGTTTGGTATGGTGCTTGCTTAACTTATATTTGTTTATAGCGCTTAACACTTGAGCAACAGGAAAAAACATGACCATTCGGGTAGCACTCCGTCATAAAACTGTCTACAAATTCGATAGGTCCGTATCCCTGTCGCCACATATCTTTAGATTGCGCCCGGCAGTGCATAGCCGCACGCCGATCAAAGGCTATAGCTTACGCATCGAGCCTAAAGACCATTTCATCAACTGGCAGCAAGATCCGTTCGGCAATCTTCTCGCACGGGTTGTGTTTCCCGATAAATGCCGCAAGCTCAGCGTGGAAGTGGAAGTTATCGCCGACATGACGGTAATCAATCCCTTTGACTTTTTTGTTGAAGACTACGCGGAACAGTATCCATTTACATACGACGCACTGTCGTTGAAGGAATTACAGCCGTATCTGGAAATTACCGAGGACGGCCCCTTGCTCAAGCAATGGCTGGCCGGTTTTGATCTCACTAAACGAAATATCAACGATTTTCTGGTTGATGTGAATCGAAAAGTTTTTCAGACGATTGGCTACAACATTCGTATGGAAGTCGGCATTCAAAGTTGTGAGGAATCGCTGACCAAACTCAGTGGTTCATGCCGGGATTCAGCATGGTTGCTGGTGCAAATACTGCGACATTTGGGTCTGGCGGCGCGTTTCGTGTCCGGTTATCTGGTGCAATTGACTGCCGACGTGAAGTCTTTGGATGGGCCTTCCGGGCCGGAACAGGATTTCACCGACTTGCACGCCTGGACGGAAGTGTATATCCCGGGAGCCGGCTGGATCGGGCTCGATCCAACCTCCGGTTTACTGGCCGGGGAAGGGCACATTCCGCTGGCCTGCACGCCTGATCCTGCCAGTGCCGCGCCGGTGACCGGCGGCACCGACAAGTGTGAAGTGGAATTCGAATTCAGCAACACGGTAGAACGTCTGCATGAAGATCCGCGCGTCACCAAGCCGTATTCCGATGAACAATGGTTCCGCATCGATGCGCTGGGCCAGCAGGTTGACCAGCAATTGCTGGCCGATGACGTGCGCTTGACCATGGGCGGCGAACCGACGTTTGTATCCGTTGACGATATGGAAGGGGCGGAGTGGAATGTCGATGCCGATGGCGAACACAAACGCGAACGCGCCAACGAGTTAACCAAACGCCTGCGCGATATATTTGCCACGGGCGCCATGCTGCATTATGGACAGGGCAAATGGTACCCGGGTGAGGCGTTGCCGCGCTGGCAATATGGCATATTCTGGCGTAAGGATGGCGTGCCGGTATGGCGCAATCCTGAGTTGCTGGCTGATATTGGCAAGGATTACGGACATACAGAACAGCATGCCGAGCAGTTCATCAAGCAGTTTACCCTGCGATTAGGGGTGCAGCCGCGCTACATCAAGACCGCTTTTGAAGATAGTTTTTATTATCTCTGGCAGGAAGGAACGGTGCCCGAAAACATCGATCCGTTAAAAAGCAACCTAAAAGATTCGATTGAACGCAAGACCCTGGCGCATCTGCTGGATGCCGATTTAGGCAAGCCCGCGGGGTTTACCTTGCCGATTAAGTGGGACTGGGCCCAGCAAAAATGGCAAAGCGGCCCCTGGAGCTTTCGGCGTGGACAGCTGTTTTTGATACCTGGCAACTCGCCCATGGGGCTGCGCCTGCCTTTGGCCAGTTTGCCCTGGGTTGCTCCGGACAAACGCGATAGCCAGGAGGAGCAAAGTCTGTTTGAGGAACTGCCTGAACTGGGCGATTACTACGGCGAGGTCACCCGCCGTTACAGCCATATCGAGAAAAAGCTCAAAAACCACCCCGAGCTAAGCGAGCAGGATGCCGGCGATGATCAAACCATTCAGGTCGAAGTCCCCCATACGGCAGTGTGCATCGAAGCCCGCGAAGGCCGCGTTCATATCTTCTTGCCGCCGCTGACGTCACTGGAGCATTATCTGGAGCTGATTGCAGCCGTTGAAGCCACCGCAGAAAATCTGGCTATACCTGTGGTGCTGGAAGGGTATGAGCCGCCACGCGATTACCGCATTGAACGCCTGATGGTGACGCCCGATCCCGGCGTGATCGAAGTCAATATCCATCCCTCAAAGAGCTGGCAAGAGCTGGTGGAGAAAACCACCATTCTCTATGAACAAGCCCATCAGGTCAGACTGGGTACGGAAAAGTTTATGCTCGATGGCCGTCATACCGGCACCGGTGGCGGTAACCATATCACCATGGGCGCGGAAACGCCGACGGACAGCCCGTTGTTACGCCGTCCCGACTTGTTGCGCAGTCTGGTGACCTACTGGCAGCATCATCCCGGTTTGTCGTATTTGTTTTCCGGCATGTTTATCGGTCCGACCAGCCAGGCGCCGCGCGTTGATGAGGGCCGGGATGAAAAACTCTATGAACTGGAAATCGCTTTCCAGCAAATGCCGGAAGGCGAAGTGCCGGCACCCTGGCTGGTGGATCGCTTGTTGCGGCATTTGCTGACCGACATCACCGGCAACACGCACCGTTCCGAGTTTTGCATCGATAAACTGTATTCACCCGATAGCTCCACCGGACGATTGGGCATTCTGGAACTGCGCGCCTTTGAAATGCCCCCGCATGCCCGTATGTCGCTGGTGCAAACCCTATTATTGCGTTCGCTGATTGCCTGGTTTTGGCGTGAACCTTACAAGCACGATTTAATCCGCTGGGGCACCGAATTGCATGACCGCTTCATGTTGCCGCATTATGTTCGCGAAGACATGAAACAGGTCAGCAAGGATTTGCAGCGCGCAGGCTTCGGGTTTGAACTGGAATGGCTGGAACCGTTTTTTGAATTCCGCTTCCCACGTTACGGCAACACCATGATCGACGGCATCGATCTGGAAATGCGTTTTGCTATTGAGCCCTGGCATGTATTGGGTGAGGAAGTCAGCAGAACCGGAACGGCCCGCTATGTGGATTCGTCCGTTGAGCGCGTTCAGGTCAAAGTGACCGGCTTTACCGAGGGCCGTTATGTGTTGACCTGTAACGGCAGACGCTTGCCGTTGCGCAACACCGGCCGCAAAGGTGAATATGTCGCCGGTGTCCGTTACCGCGCCTGGCAACCGCCTTCCGCGTTGCATCCCACCATCAGTCCGCATGTGCCGCTGGTAATTGATGTGATTGATACCTGGAATGGCTGTGCGGTAGGCGGTTGTACGTATCATGTCGCCCATCCCGGTGGCCGCAGTTATGATGCCTTTCCGGTGAACAGCTATGAAGCGGAATCCCGGCGGGTCACCCGTTTCTGGGATTTTGGCCACACCCCCGGGGTTATCACGCGCCCGCCCATGGTGATGCCGGCTGTTGCCGCGTCTGACCAGGAGACATTGGCTACGTTTAGCGTCAACAAGAACGTGCCCAGGCCCATGTCCCCGCCGGTTGAGGAGACTAGCCATGAATATCCGTTCACCATGGATTTGCGGCACCGGGATAAGTAATAAAAATGTAAAGCGTAGGATGGGTAGCGCATTGCGCAAGCCATCACTCGATGATTGGTATTGATGGGTTTCGGCAAAGCCTCTGCCCATCCTGCGCGATTATTAATTATATAAGTGATGCGGCATTAATTTTGGAGATTGACTCAAATGACCGAAAAATTAAAACAATTAGCCCCGGCTGTATTGACGCTGGATAATAAAACTTACGAAATGCCAACCATGATGGGAGTGGAGGGTGAAAGAGCCATCGACATTTCCAAATTACGCAACCAAAGTGGTTACGTGACCCTGGATGACGGCTACGGCAATACCGCCAGTTGTGAAAGCGGTATTACCTATATCGATGGCGAGCAAGGCATACTGCGATATCGCGGATACCCGATTGAGGAACTGGCCGAACATTCACGTTTTGTTGAAGTGGCCTATTTGTTGTTGCATGGCGACTTGCCGAACAGCCAGCAGTTATCGGCATTTTCTACGCATCTCAATGAGTCTTCGATTATTCATGAAGACATGCATCATTTTTTTAATGGCTTTCCGCGAGGCTCTCATCCCATGGGGATTTTGGCGACCATGGTGGCGTCATTATCGACGTTTTATCCACTGCCTGATCAGCTTGATGATTGCACAGAAAGGCAGATTGTTGTCAATCTGGTGTCTCAATTGCGCACTATCGCGGCATTTTCGTATAAAAAATCCATTGGCGAACCGCTGGTTTATCCTTCCTACAAGCTAAAATATGTAGGTAACTTTATGAATATGATGTTTTCATCGCCGGTGCGGGATTATGAGCTGGATGTGGATATCGTCAGAGCCATTGATATGTTCTTTATTCTGCATGCCGACCACGAGCAAAACTGCAGCACTTCTTCGGTGCGTACGGCAGGGTCAAGCATGGCCAATGTTTATGCGGTGGCTTCGGCCGGTATTTCCGCACTTTGGGGGCAGCGTCATGGCGGAGCCAATCAGCAGGTTATCCATATGCTTGAGCAGATCCATGCCAATGGCGGCGATGGCACAGAATTTATCAATCAGGCAAAAGACAAAAATTCACCGAGCCGTCTGATGGGTTTCGGCCATCGCGTGTATAAGAATTTTGACCCTCGCGCCATGGTATTGAAAAAACAATGCGATAAATTACTCAACAAAGCGGGTGTAAGCGATCCTTTGTTCGATATAGCCAAGCGGCTTGAAGAGTGTGCCTTAAAAGACGATTATTTCATCTCCCGGAAATTGTATCCCAACGTCGATTTTTATTCGGGCTTGATTCTTCGGGCCGCAGGCATACCCACCAATATGTTTACGGTGTTGTTCGCTATTGGCCGGATGCCTGGCTGGATGGCCCACTGGCGGGAAATGCTGCACAGTGAGCCAATGATCATTACCCGCCCCCGGCAGATTTACGTGGGTGAGCCGTTGCGGCATTTTCAAAGTATTGAGCAGCGGTCTTGATGCCATGGGAAACCTTCGCGTAGGATACGCTGTGCGTACCTTCAGCATTCAATGGTTCGCACGGCCTACCCAATCGCGCTGTGATGCATAGCTAAAGAATAACATGGACGCACTGTGAACGAATTAGCCAGCGATATTGGCACGCAGTTTTATGCGACCCGACTGGGCGTCTACGATGAAATGGTGGCCAAAGAAGACAAGGTGCTGCCGCACTGGGAGCATTTTATCGGTGCCATTGCGGCATTGGGCAGTGAACAACTCGAGCAGCGTCGCCGGGAAGCCCAGCGCCTGCTAAGAGAAAACGGTGTTACCTACAACGTCTATGGGGAACCCCAAAATCTGACACGGCCCTGGCGGCTTGATCCCATTCCGTTGCTGATCAGCAGTGCCGAATGGGCGCTTATTGAAGCCGGTCTTAAGCAACGCGCTGAGCTGCTTAATCTGGTGCTGAAAGACCTCTATGGCCAACAACAGCTGCTGAAAAAAGGCCTGTTACCCAGTGAGCTGGTGTGGGCGCACGATGGCTTTTTGCATCCCTGCGTAGGGGCACTGTCGACTTTGCCGCGGCAACTGATTGTGTATTCAGCCAACCTTGCGCGTGGCCCTAATGGCCGCATGTGGGTTCTGGATGATCGTAGCCAGGCGCCTTCCGGTTCCGGATATGCCCTGGAAAATCGCACGGTGATGACACGCGTGCTGCCGGATATTTTTCGGGAAACGCAAGTGCATCGGCTTGCCGGCTTTTTTAAGGCACTGCGCAAGGGCTTGGCTGATATCGCGCCGCACAACAAGGAAGACCCGCGCATTGTCATACTGACGCCAGGTTCGTTCAATGAAACCTATTTTGAGCATGCCTATTTGTCGTCTTATCTGGGGATTTCTTTGGTTCAGGGCGACGATCTGACGGTACGTGATGGCCGCGTCTGGCTTAAATCGCTGGATGGTTTGCAAGCGGTGGACGTTATTTTGCGGCGCGTGGATGACTCTTTCTGTGATCCTCTGGAATTACGTAGTAGCTCCCGGCTGGGTGTTGCCGGGCTACTTGAGGCCGTGCGCCGGAACAATGTGGCAATTGCCAATCCTTTAGGGAGCAGTGTCCTGGAAAATCCGGGATTGCTGGCGTTTCTGCCCAGGCTGTCGCGGTATTTTTTAAATCAGGAGCTGATGTTGCCTTCGGTTGCCACCTGGTGGTGTGGCCAGCGCCGTGAGCGCGATTTTGTGCTGCAAAATCTTGAGCGCCTGGTGATCAAACCGATCAATCGTAGCTCCGGCAATTATGTGCTGTTCGGCGGGCTGTTAAGCACCAAGGAAAAGGAACAATTACGCGCTGCCATTATCGCCAGGCCGTATTGTTATGTTGGGCAGGAGCAGGTCAGTTATTCTACGGTACCGGCCTTTGTCGATCACCATATCGAGCCGCGTTTTGCGGTGCTGCGCAACTTTGTGGTGGCTTGCGGCGATGATTATCAGGTCATGCCCGGGGGCTTGACGCGCGTGGCCCGTCAGCAGGACGATTTTATTGTGTCGAATCAGGCCGGCGGGATCAATAAAGACACCTGGGTACTGGCCGATGGCAAAGACAAGCCCGTCCTGTGGTCTCAGCCTGGCCGGACTGTGGTCTTATCTGCAGCCACTGAGCCGTTAACCAGCCGCGCCGCGGATAATCTGTTTTGGGTTGGCCGACATCTGGAACGCATCAAGGTGGCTACCCGGCTGATGCGCACGCTGTTGCTCAAGTTCTCCGATGCGCGGGAGCTGAATGATCCAGCCGATAGCTTAAGTCTGAATGTATTATTACGCGCGATGACCCAGGTGACCGGCACCTATCCGGGATTTATGACGGGTACTGCGTCGATGATTAAAGAACCCCAGAATGAATTGCTGGCATTAGCCAAGAATGTCCAGCGCGCCGGCACGCTGGCCGCCAACATCCAGGCGTTTGCCCAAACCGCCTTTAGTATTCGCGAGGTCTGGTCGCAGGACACCTGGCGCTGCGTCGATAATATTCAGCGGCGCTGGCAACAACGGGTCGTCAATAGTGATTGTGATCTGGAGCAATTGCAAAAAAACCTGGATGATTTAATGACCGGGTTTGTCGCCTTTATTGGCTTGACCAACGAAAGCATGACCCGCGAAGCCGGCTGGTTAATGCTGGATAGCGGACGCCGCCTGGAGCGCGCGCTGGCATTGATTGCCTTGCTGCGCGCCACAGTGGTGCAGCGCCATGAACCGGTTTTGCAAAATCAGCTATTGGAATCGGTATTGGTATCCACCGACAGTTTGAGCATTTACCGGCGCCGTTACCGCTCGTATATCCAGTTGCCGATGGTGCTGGAATTGTTACTGCTGGATGAAACTCACCCGCGATCGTTAGCCTATCAGTTGCATCAATTGTCTGATCATATTGCAGCGCTGCCCAGGGAGCGCCGCAAGGGACAGTTAAGCGAGGAAGAGCGTTTGCTGCTTCGGGTCTACACCGATTTACGTTTGCTCAAGGTCTCCGATTTGATTAAGGCTGATGACCATGCAGGCGTTTACAACGGACTGGAAAGCGTCTTGTCGGCAATGACAGCACAGTTATGGCGGCTATATGAAGTCCTGGCGCAAGCCTATTTTAGCCACTCTCAAGTTCCGCAACTGATGACGCCCACTCAAGCAGAGGAAGAACTGTGAAATACCGCATTACCCACAGTACGCTTTATCAATACAGTCAGCTCGTCGGCCTGTGCCAGAATGAAGCCAGATTGCAACCGCGTGATTTCTGGCGTCAGCAATGTCAAAGCAGCCGCTTTGACATTAACCCAGAGCCCAGTGACTTTAATGAACGCAGAGATTTTTTCGGCAATCGTGTGGCTTATTTCGCCATACAGCAGGCGCATCAGCGCTTGCTGGTGACCGCAGTCAGTGAAGTCACGGTATTTCCCAGACAAAGCCGTGACGATTTGGCTAATGCTCTGACGTGGGAGCACGTGCGGCGTCAGCTGCAAGAAGCGCCTGGACAAACCCAATTGCAAGCGCAGCAAAGCCAGACTCAGCAGCAGGATTTTTATGATGAGCTGCTGGATGCCAAGCAATATGTGCTGGATTCGCCGATGGTGATCACCAGCCCCGAACTGGCTCAGTACGCACAAAGCTCATTTTTGCCGGATCGGCCTTTAGTGCAAGTGGTGGCTGATCTGATGCAGCGGATCCATGTCGATTTTACGTACGATCCGAGCTTTACCACGATCGCCACGCCGTTATCCGAGGTGCTGCATTTTCGCCGCGGAGTGTGTCAGGATTTTGCCCATTTGGCGATTGCTTGTCTGCGCTCTTTTGGTATTGCCGCGCGTTACGTCAGCGGCTATGTGGAAACCCAGCCTGGACCGGGCCAGCCACGAATGGTAGGCGCGGATGCGTCACATGCCTGGTTTGCTGTGTATGTACCTGGCGCCGGTTGGCTGGAGTTTGATCCCACTAATAATAAGCTGCCTTTTGATCAACATATTACCCTGGCCTGGGGGCGTGATTATACCGATGTCACCCCGCTGAAAGGCATTGCCTTTGGGGGCGGGCAGCACAGCTTGTCGGTGTCCGTGGATGTGCTTAGATTAGAATAACAACGTTGATATCTCCGTCTTCCTGCAATTTAGCCTTGGCCGTGTTTTATTTGACATGGACGTTGGCGAGACTTTGCAGGATAATTCCCCGCAATTATTTTCAACATTAAACGAACCATTTTTATGACTTATTGTATTGCTGCTTCTATAGATGAAGGACTGATTCTGGTTTCCGACTCGAGAACCAATGCGGGTATAGATAACGTCAGTACTCACGGCAAGATGCATGCGTTCCAAACCAACAATGACCGCAAAATCGTTTTACTGTGCGCAGGAAATCTCGCCACCACCCAGGCCGTCTTGGAGCAGCTGCACCGCGATAAAATCAAAAATGCCGGGGTGAATCTCAATAATGTGGAATGTCTGTCAGATGCCGCCAACTACCTGGGCCATGTCAGTGTCGAAAAACAAAAGCAGCATGTGAATCCAGAAGGTCAATCGGCATTTAATCCCTCGGCCAGTTTTATCATAGCCGGCCAAATTGCCGGTGAGCCGCATGGCGCTTATATGGTTTATGCCGAAGGTAACAGCATCACCAGCTCTGCCAATACGCCATTTTTACAAATCGGCGAGAGTAAATACGGCAAACCGATACTGGATCGCTTTCTTAGATTAAACACTTCCATAGATGAAACTGCGCGTTGCTGTCTGGTGTCAATGGACTCGACTATCCGCAGTAATGCCAGTGTCGGGCCGCCCGTGGAGATGCTTGATTTACCGTAACAATAGTTTTAGTTTTGATGAGTATTATTGCTTTGATGACGATGACGATTATTTGCTGCAGCTCAGACGCAGTTGGGAGCACAAACTGAAGGAAGCGATAGGCGCACTGCCAGTCCTTAATAAGGCCGCAATAAAAGTCATGCGGGTTGATTTGTAGCGGGTCAATAGCTGAGCCGATAGCGCTTTCTTGTCGAATATTATAGGGTTCCTTGCTGCTGCACGGCCATGACTGTCAAACCAAACATCATTCCCAGAACAAAACCGCCCAAACAGCATCAGGCAGGATAGGCTGACCTGAGTCGAGCCTGGAATGTTTACAAACTTCTTCGAGCCTTCAATAATTTACCTGCCACTCCTGAGGAAGCATTAGTATGCGAAAGCGCATGGAATCATTTCGGAACAGCTTGTACCATGTTATTTATCAGGCCAACACCCCGGCCGGCAAAGGCTTTGATATTGCGCTGATCATTTTAATTCTGGCCAGTGTTTTAACCATCATGCTGGACAGCGTCGCCGAAATCAGCCAGCGCTATGGGCCGCAACTCGCGGCGGCAGAATGGTTTTTCACGATTGTATTTACTGTCGAGTATTTTCTTCGCATCTTCTGCATCAACAGGCCCTTCAAATACATCACCAGCTTCTATGGCCTGATCGATCTATTGTCAATCATTCCGTCCTATATCAGCCTTTTTCTGCCCGGTACCCATTACCTCCAGGTTATACGCATCCTGAGAGTATTGCGTATATTCCGTGTCCTGAAGCTGGTCCGCTTTATCAAGCAATCCAACCTGCTCATCAATGCCTTATTGGCCAGCCGGCCCAAGATCATCATTTTTCTGTTCGCCATCTCCAATCTGCTGGTGGTTTTCGGCTCGGCGATGTATCTGATCGAAGGAGCGGAAAACGGCTACACCAGCATCCCGGTGAGCATTTACTGGGCGGTTGTGACCCTGACCACCGTAGGCTTCGGTGACATCACCCCGAAAACCGATCTGGGCCGGGCCATCTCGGCGGTGGTCATGATCATCGGTTACGCCATCATTGCCGTACCCACAGGCATCATCACCGCCGAACTGTCCCAGGAAGTGAAAAGGCAAAACGAGCGTTCCGTCCGCCGCCGCTGTCCGAAATGCCGAAAAATCGGCCATGACATCGAGGCAAACTATTGCTTATCTGTGGCGCAGAGCTGCCCCAGCCTGTCGCAGAAAAGGCCAGTTGATGGCTTTTGCCGGTGACTTGCCGCATAACTTCCGATTACACGCTGAATCGGGCTTAAGATCCCGGCATCTGGTATCATGAGCAATCGAATTACGGCAGTCCGCCGCGATTCACGATCTTATCAAGAGTCCTTTGTGAGTACTGCCGAATTTTCATCTTTACCGTTAAAACCCGCCCTGCTTGAAAATATCAAATCGTTGGGTTACACCCAATTAACGCCCATTCAGGCGCAGAGCCTGCCCTATATTCTTGAAGGCAGGGATGTCATTGCGCAGGCTAAAACCGGCAGTGGTAAAACTGCCGCGTTTGGCATTGGACTGTTAGCCAAGCTGGATTTGAGCAGTGTCAGGGTTCAGGCCATGGTGGTGTGTCCAACCCGGGAGCTGGCCGACCAGGTCTGCAAGGAGATCCGGCGATTAGCGCGCTTTACCCAAAACATCAAGGTGTTGGCCTTGTGCGGCGGCGTGCCTTTTGGGCCGCAACTGGGTTCCCTGGAACATGGCGTGCATGTGGTGGTTGGTACGCCCGGGCGCTTGCAGGAGCATCTGCGCAAACGCAGCTTACGGCTCAGTAATCTGAAAATGCTGGTGCTCGATGAAGCCGACCGCATGCTGGATATGGGCTTTGAAGAAGCGATTACCGAGGTGATTTCTTACGCACCGACGCACCGGCAAACCTTGCTGTTTTCTGCGACTTATGCCGATCCAATCCGGGAAATGAGCCAGAAATTCCAATTTAAACCGGTTTCGGTCAGTATTGAAACCAGCCATCACGACAGCGATATAGAACAGCGGTTTTATCAGGTCGAAAAATCGCAAAGGCTCAACGCGCTGGCTTATCTCTTGGCGTATTACCGGCCGGAGTCTACCGTCGTGTTTTGCAATACCAAAAGAGATTGTCAGGAGGTAGCGAGCTCGCTTGAAAACAGCGGTTTTTCGGTACAGGCGCTGCATGGCGATCTGGAACAAAAGCACCGGGATCAGGTCCTGGTGCGCTTTGCCAACAAGAGCTGTTCAGTTCTGGTGGCGACGGATGTGGCCGCCCGCGGGCTGGATATCAAAGACTTGCAGGCGGTGATTAATTATGAGCTGCCCTGGGATGCCGAGATTTATGTCCACCGGATTGGGCGCACAGGCCGCGCCGGTAAAAAGGGTTTGGCGCTCAGTTTATGCACGGAAAAAGAGCTGGGCCGGGTTAAAGCCATTGAGGACTACCAAAACTCGTCTGCAAGATGGGATGAAGTGGCGCCTTTTCAGATGAGCCATGAGCACCGCTTTGAACCGCCGATGGTAACCTTGTGGATTGATGGCGGACGCAAAAACAAGGTGCGCCCTGGCGATATCCTGGGTGCGTTAACCGGTGACGCCGGGATTGCCGGCAGTGAGGTCGGGAAAATTGATATTTTTGATGCCCATGCCTACGTGGCCATCAGACACAACAGCGTTGACAGGGCCCTGGCCTGCTTGAGAAACGGCAAAATAAAGGGCCGCAACTTAAATGTCCGGAAATCCCAATGGGGATGAGGCGGCCGAGTTAGACCGCCTTTAATCGTGACGAGGGCGTCGTTCCCACAGCCGATTTCATTTTTGAGTGTGCGCCCTCAAACAAGCAGTCCAAGCTAAGCGCTTCTTGCGCGTGGATTATTCCTGGCCTGATTGCCGCCGGGCTTGCGGGCTTGATTTGAGTTTCTGCCCGGACGCTGGCCTCGGGGCGGTGCGGGCTGCACCGGCGGAGCCACTGCGGAGGTTTCAAAGCCGGCAATTTGTTCACGCTTGATTTCCTTGCCGATCAGCTTTTCAACCAGGCGCAAGAAATCATATTCATCATGGGATACCAAAGACAGGGCTTGGCCTTCTTCGCCTGCGCGTCCTGTGCGGCCAATTCTATGCACGTAATCTTCCGGCGCGCGCGGCAGCTCAAAGTTGACCACATGCGGCAATAAGTTAATATCAATGCCGCGTGCAGCGACATCGGTCGCTACCAGTACCCGGATTTCACCGGCTTTAAAACCTGCCAAGGCACTGGTTCTGGCGCCCTGGCTTTTGTTGCCGTGAATGGCGGCCGCCTTAATATCAACCTTGTTGAGTTTTTCAGTGAGCCGGTTCGCGCCGTGTTTGGTAGTCGTGAACACCAAAACCTGCTGCCAGTTGTTTTCTTTGATCAAGTGACAGAGCAGCTCTGTCTTATCGGCCTTATCGACCAGATAAGCGACTTGTTCAACCAGTTCGGCGGCAGTGTTGCGCGGAGCCACTTCGATTTTTATCGGATTGACCAGAAGTCCTGTGGTGAGCTTGCGTATATCTTCGGAAAAGGTTGCCGAAAACAGCAGATTTTGGCGTTTTTTCGGCAGCAAGGCGATAATTTTACGAATATCCCGGATAAAGCCCATGTCCAGCATGCGGTCGGCTTCGTCAAGTATCAGGGTTTGAACCTGATCAAGTTTTACCGCATTCTGATTGATCAGATCCAGCAAGCGTCCAGGAGTGGCGACCAGTATGTCGACGCCGCCTCTTAAGCGCATCATCTGCGGATTGATTTTTACCCCGCCAAAAACGACTTCCGATTTTAAACGCGGATGCAGGTGCGCCCCGTATTTGTTGACCGATTCGCCGATTTGCGCGGCAAGCTCCCGGGTTGGCGCCAGTATGAGCACTCTGACCGGACGGTTATTGCCGTAAGCCTTTTGCGATAAGCGATGCAGGATCGGCAGGGCAAATCCTGCTGTTTTACCGGTGCCGGTTTGCGCGGCAGCCAGCACATCATGGCCGCCCAAAACGGCAGGAATGGCTTGCGACTGAATGGGGGAGGGCGTGGTATAGCCGGCATCAGCGATAGCGCGCAAGAGCGGATCTGATAAACCGAGGGTAGTAAATGGCATTTTGTATAGAGTCTCAAAGAATCGCCGCTCGACAGGCGTCAGGCAGCTTGGTGTAAAGTGGGTAAATAAAAAAATTAAATAAAGTCGCCGAAGAATGACTGGTAAGCAATATGTGCAGTCATGTCCTGATGGAAAAATCCAGGTTGGGGAAAGTGGCGAAAGCGGCGTATTCAAACAGTTTGTGCTGTTTTTCATGAAAACGTCGCGCTTAGCTCAACCCGCTATCATGCTAATCGTGATAGGGTTTGGTGGTCTGTGTCGGTAATAGTGTAAGCTGATGGAATGGAGGGCGCCAGGGGGGGCCTGGGTTATCTATGTGTTGATAGTGGTCTTGGCTATTTTTGAGGGCAAAATAAAATGCCTGGCACCCTTATACATAAGTTATGGTGGCATTATACCTGATTAATATGTGTCAGCGTGCAAAAAAACTGCATTGCCTCACTTTACTCGTTGATCAGCCAATTGGTACGCCTGTATGGTGAGTCTGGCTATACCATATTTTTTGGTTATGCAAACCTCCCAGCACAGTCATCAACTCCATTATTTTATTATGGTTAGCTATCGACTGGGGCGTTGGGACTGAAGCCTCGGTACGGGCCAAATGGCTGATTTGATAACGAACAGCATGCTCGATCAAATCAACATCTTCAATCGATAAATCAAATTGTTTGTTATAAGTGGTCATAGTAGTAGCCTCATTAATACGGCAATCAGGGAATTAATTGCGTGGAATTAATGTAAGCCGATAGTTTCGCGAACACAATGACATTATTAACGCAATTTCGGACAAATTCATTCGGCTGTAGCTATGGCCGTTTACGTCCGGGATGGAAGCGTCGAGCTGGAGCTCAGCGTTCCCTAGCGTAAACCTGCCGGCCTTCAAAATTAACCATGGCGGAAAACGAGGGAAAGTTGTCCTTGCGTGTAGATTTTTAAAGGAACAACATAGAGCCAATCCAATTATTAATAAGGAGAACGGATTTCAAGCAACGAGGGTACTTCTTTTCCTTACCGGAAGGGCTCTTGATGATGAAATTAAAGCGGCAAACACACTATTTGAAGGTCTTCGACTCGGCTTTGAGGAGGTTTCATGGCTTTATTAACTTTTTCTTCCAATAAACCTGTTACTAAAAATCAGAAAGTCAGGAAAATTTCCATACTCGCTTATCCCTGGTGCGAAGTTCTGGACATTACGGGACCCTACGAAGTCTTTGCTTTTGCCAGCCTGAGTTTGCAAAGGGGAGGTCTGACCGATCGACCGGTATATTTGATGGATGTGCTGGCTGAAAAACCGGGTCCGGTAACAACGCTATCGGGCATGGAAATCATTGCAACGCATGCCTATAACGATAGCCATGATGATGTCGATACTCTGATTATTCCGGGAGGCGGTGTGGATTCGGTGTTAAAAGATGCCACCTTACTGAATTGGATTACTATGATGGCGCCCAGGGTCAGGCGGCTCGCTTCGGTTTGCAGCGGCGCTTTCTTATTGGCGGAATGCGGACTGCTCGATAATCGCCGCGCAACCACGCATTGGGATTTTTGCGCGCTGCTGAAAAATAATTATCAGGCAATCAAATTGGAGCCGGACAAGATTTTTATCCGTGACGATTTTATCTATACCTCGGGCGGCATTACCTCCGGGATTGATATGGCTTTAGCCATGGTTGAAGAAGATTGGGGGCGGGAGCTTGCCCTTTATGTGGCGCGTTATCTGGTGGTTTTTCTCCAGCGTCCCGGCGGACAATCCCAGTTCAGTGCTTATTTGACATGCGAATCCTCCCAGCGACCCGATATTCGTGAACTGCAGGCCTGGATTATTGAAAATCCTGCCGAGAATCTGCAGGTCGATGAGCTTGCCAAACGCATGGCGATGAGTCCACGAAATTTTGCCCGAACTTTTTTAATGGAAACCGGCACCACGCCGGCTAAATTTGTCGAGTTGGCGCGTCTCGATGCGGCCCGGCAGTATTTGGAAAGAGGCGATTTATCTATTGAAACGGTGGCTATTAAAGCGGGGTTTATCGATTCCGAGCGCATGCGCCGGACGTTCATACGGCATCTAGGCGTCAATCCCCTGAGTTACCGGGAGCGTTTTAGTTATCATCCTCAACCAGAATTTAAAAAAATCGAAATATCTTCAATAACGGCCAGGAGTGAACAGCCTTTTTTGCAGCTATAAAGACAAAATACAGTTAGCCACCAAGTCTTTTTTTATCCCATCCATTTAGTTGTGTGGTTCCAAAGCGCTATACAGTGAGGATTTCATTATGCGTATTTTACTTGTCTCGTCGGCATTTTCAGGGTTAACGCAACGTTTTTATACCGAGCTTGAAGACGCGGGTTATAGCGTATCGGTCGAATTACATTTGGGCGATATACCCCAACTGTTAGAAGGCGTTGCCCTCTTTAAACCCGATTTAATCATCTGCCCATTTTTGACTCGCCGTATCCCAAAAGAACTCTATGAAAACTATCGCTGCCTGATCGTGCATCCCGGCATTAAAGGCGACCGGGGGCCTTCTTCCTTGGACTGGGCCATACAGAGCGGCGAATCGGAATGGGGTGTTACGCTGCTGGAAGCCCGTGAGGAAATGGATGCCGGAGATATTTGGGCAAATAAAACTTTTCCGATGCGGACCGCGACGAAAAGCAGCCTGTTTTATCGGGAAGTGACTCAGGCAGCCGTTGACTGTTTGTGGGAGGCGCTGACGTATTTCGATGCGCCGGCTTTTAAGCCGGAGGTGCTGGATTACCATAAACCGACCATCAGAGGACAGCTAAGGCCGCTGATGAAACAGGCGGATCGAGCAATCGACTGGAAAAAACATAATACCGATGAGATTCTGAGAAGAATCCAGGCGGCTGACGGCAGTCCCGGTCTGCTGGCTGAGCTTTACGGCAAGCCGTATTATGTGTTTAACGCTCATAAAGCCAGCGGTTTAAGCGGCAAACCGGGCGGCATCATTGCCACGGCTAATCAGGCTATTTGCCTGGCCACCGTCGATGGCGCGATCTGGATCGGACATTTACAAGAAAAATTGGCAACCGACGGCAAAGGCATCAAATTACCCGCAACCCAGTTTTTAACTGAGCTATTGCCCAAGGCCGCCACTGTTGCCGGCGCGTTCAAGAGTCTGTTTTCTCAAGCCAGTCAATCGATAACAATCGACTATACCCTGCCGGGACGGCAATTGCCTTGTCAGGAAGTCTGGCATGAACTGGACGGCGATATCGCTTATCTATATTTTTCATTTCATAATGGCGGCATGAGTACTGAACAATGCCGATTGTTGCTGTCCGTTTATCAATACCTGGCGGCTCAGACGGTGAAGGTGATCGTATTGATGGGTGGCGAAGAATTTTGGTCGAACGGTATCCATCTCAATCACATCGAGCGCGCCGAGAGTCCGGCAGATGAATCCTGGTTGAATATCAATGCGATGGATGATCTGATTTATCAGATCATCACCACACTGGATAAATTGACCATCTCGGCCGTTGCCGGCAATGCCGGCGCAGGAGGTGCAATATTAGCCATAGCGGCGGATTTGGTATGGGCAAGAGACGGCGTCATACTGAATCCGCATTACAAGAATATGGGTGAACTTTACGGTTCTGAATATTGGACCTACTTACTACCCAAGCGCGTCGGGCTTAAAATGGCCACGGCACTGACCGAACAGCGGCTGCCGGTTAGCGCCAAGAAAGCCTGGCGCATAGGCCTGATTGATCAAGTGCTCGACAAGCAGCACCAGCTCTATTATGCTCAAGTTAAACATTTGGCGAAAACCTATAGCGCTGACAGCCAGGCTTTAAGAAACTCTCTGGCGGAGAAAGCGAAAACACGCTGTTTTGACGAATCCGGCAAAGCGCTGGCGTCTTACCGTCAATTCGAATTGACGCAAATGTATGCCAATTTTTATGGTAATGAAGACTACCATGCCGCCCGCAAAAGATTTGTTTACAAGCTCGGGGGGGAGACCAAAACACCTGAAAATATCGCTATTCACCGTCAAACAGGACATTTAGCAAAGCCAATATCACCGGGAAGCCTCGCTCACTTTGTCTGGCAGGATGTTTATCAAACCGGTGATGATTTGGTTGACAGTCAACACAAGGATCTATTCGTACTGGCGGAACAATTGCTCTGTTCCGATGGTCGCCAAGAGCTCACCGGCAATTTCCAAAAGCTTTATCAGCACGTCAAGGAACATTTTACTGCCGAGGAGGAAATCATGAAAAAATTAAATTACCACGGCTATAACAGGCACATCAACGAGCATAATTTAATGCTGGAAAGTCTGGCGGACGTAGACCGGCGAATCAATCGTCAGCTATGGACGCAGCAGGATATTGAAGCCTTTATGGATAAATGGGGCAGCCATATCATCTACTCCGATATGGCTTTTAACGATTATTTAAAAGCGCAACAGCCTGAGCCGCTAGCCAGCAAGCAAGTGCTGCACAAATTTCTGTTGCCGGAAGCCAGCGTTTAAAGCTTGCGATAGGCTGAAATGAACCCGCCTGCAAAACCCCGCAAACGCCAGCACCGAGCCTATCTGTTAGGCGTGTGTTTGGGTCTGCTTGGTTTGACGCTGTTGTTTTTACCCGGCAATGAACCCTTTCATGTCCGAGGGCCGATGAATACAGGGCATGAAAAGGTCAAATGCGCTGCCTGTCACCGGGAAGCCCCTGGCAGTCTGCGCCAGCAGATTCAGGCTAATATGGGCTTCATTTTCGGCCAACGTGACCGCCCGGCAGATTTTAGCCATCTGCGGGTGGGCAATGAAAACTGCCTCCATTGCCATGAACGCCCCAATGACAGACATCCGGTCTATCGTTTTCTTGAGCCGCGTTTTCTCAAAGCCAGACAGAGCCTAAGCCCGGATCGCTGCATTTCCTGTCATGCCGAACATAACGGCCGGCGTGTCAGCCTGGCGAACATCGATTATTGCCAAGAGTGCCACAAGAAAACCCGGCTCAGACATGACCCTTTGGATGTCCCTCATGACAAATTGATTGAGCTTAAGCGCTGGGAAAGCTGTTTGGGCTGCCACGATTTCCATGGCAACCACCTCAGGCAGACGCCAAAGACGGTCGGTCAAATTATTCCGTCTGAAAAAATTCACGCTTACTTTGAAGGCGGTTTATCGCCCTATGGTGATGAACGCCGGTTCAAAGCCAAGAAGGAGACCGGTAATGATTGATAAAAATTTCTGGATTACCTTGTTTGCACTGGTCTGTCTGGGCATCTATTTGTTCGTCAGCGCGCCGCCGCCTTTGAATGACGATAAGACTCAAGCGGCCACTATTCCGGTGCAAGAGATGTTCACTTTGCTGCAGGCGGAAAACGCAGCCGTACGCAAGCTGTGGACTCAGGAAATCGTCGGCGCTGGCCAGAAAGGCGGGCTTAAGTTCGATGAACATTGGCGCGACAAGGATCTGGAAGCGGGTCCCTTGCCTGCGCTATTTCTGCGCGAAACAGCCAAAAGCATGGAAAAAAGTCCAAAAAGAATCAGCCTGTTTCTGGGCTCGGATTATCCTATTAGCCCCGATAACCGTTTCGAAGGACTACAGCAGGAAAAATTTCAAGCCCTGCGCCAGCTTCAGCAGCCGCAGTTCTTTTATGTGCCCGATACGCGTCTGTTTACGGGCATGTTCGCCGACCCGGCGGTGGCAGAAGCGTGCGTCGAGTGCCACAATAAACACGAACAATCACCCAAGCATGACTGGCAATTGCATGACATCATGGGCGGCACGACCTGGATGTATCCGGCTCAGACAGTATCGCTGGAAGAACTCGTGAGTGTGCTGATGGTATTGCATCAGGGCTTCCAGGATGCCTATGGCGCGTATCTGGAAAAGGTCAAAACCTTTGCCAATCCGCCTGTCATTGGCGAACACTGGCCGCGCGAAGGTTATTTTTTGCCCAGTGCGGACATTTTTATGCAGGAGATTCTGCTGCGTACGTCCCCGCATACGCTGCCAAGCGTGGGTGCGCTGGCCAGTTCAAGTGATAGTACGGAGGCTAGTCCTTATGTTGCTGATCAATAAACGCATCGCTCTGCCGGTGCAAAAAACGCACACTCCGGCCGCTCCCAAAGCCTTTGCCAAGGGCTATTTTTACCTGGGTCTGGCGTTATTGATAACGTTTGCTCTTCAGGAGTTCTATCACTGGCGCTGGGCCTGGCTGACAGATCTGCAAGCCGATAATCTGTATAAGCAGCTCTCCGGTTTTGCTTTGCTCACTTATCTTGCCCATCAATGGCATTGCTCGGTGTTGCGTAATAGAGGACTCATGCGCAAGGCGGGCAGAATACTCAATCACCATAAACTGGCCGGCAGCCTGGCGCCGGTATTTTTCTATGCACATTCCCAAGCGCTGGGCTTCGCCTATGTGCAACTATTGAGCCTGGTTTATTTCGCTATTTTTCTAACCGGTCTGTTCAATTTTGAAACGACCCGCATCCGCAAACCCTGGTTTCAATCTATGTGGATTACCGTTCACGTCGGTTTGTCAACGGCGCTGTTGTTTTTGCTGAGTTATCATATCTTCATCAGCTACGCGTATCAGTAACATCAGAAGGGAAGCAAAGGTTTATTCCTGTATTACCCTTCGGCCCTCGCAATTAACATTGGTGAGGGGTTCTAGCCGTGGCTGCCAACAGCAGGCGCTGCAAGCAAAGTTCACTCCCACGCCCTCATCCATATTGTTAAAATCAACGTTGAACCAGAAAATTTGGTATTCGCAGGTTAAATTTCAGTCGCTAGTAATTCGGCGCCGGCGTGTCTCGTAGCGGTTTTGAAGCTATGGACGCGGTAAAGGGAGCCGTTTTGTTCTTGCAAACCCTTCTCCGGCGATAAAGCTGAGCGCTTTTTGGTATAATCGCTGGTGTTTGCTTAAAGTCACAATTCATGCCCTGGAGGCGTTATGTCCGGATTACTTCGATATTTCTTAGGATTTATTCTGCTGGTGGCCACGGTGGGTTTGGCGACGTGTCAGTCCATGGTTAAAGCTGAACCCGCAGCTGGCGATGCAGTGTCTACCCGCATGGAATCAAGGTCATGACAAGCTTGAATGATTTCAAAAAGCCTAAACGCTTCCTTGGCAAAAAACTTCAGGATTACTCGCCGCGCGGCTTGTTGCTGTATTTTTTACCGTGGGCATTGATTCCGGCAACCATCATGGCCCTGGGCTCAGGCAATCTATTAGGCATTATCGTCAATGCTTCAGGTTTCGCGCTCTATATGGCAGCGGCTTGGTGTTTACGTAAAGGTTTACAGGCCGAAGCCGCTTTTAGTCAAGCTCCCATTGCCCGCGCTCCCAGATGGCCCTTGAAATCGCTGGCGGCCGTCATTACCGCGCTAGCCACCGGCATCATTGCCTGGCTGGGTGCCCGGCACGCCTTACCGGTTGCCTTGATGTTTGCCGGCGGCGCGTTTTTGGGGATGTATTTAAGTTATGGTTTTGATCGCCACCAGGAAAAAAAGCTGGCCGATGCGCAAGGCTACTCGGGCGATGAAATTTTGCACATGCTGACAGAATCGTCGCAAATCATCCGCAGTATCGAGCAGGCCAACGACAAGATTCGCAACACCGAACTCAATCAGCGTA
>CAVOJU010000045.1:0-102230 GCA_963696315.1 uncultured Gammaproteobacteria bacterium | reverse complement strand
CACAATGGCCGACTTCTACCGCCAGGTTGCGTTTACCTATCTTCATCTGGCCGCGGATCGACCGCCAGCGCGCGTCGAAATGCCGATCTGGTTGGTGGAGGCGGGGCCTATCGGACGTGATCGACCTGGTGCGCGCCGAGTGCGTGGTGGGGGCGGGCTATCCGTACGCGGTCGAAACGGTGACGCCGTGGCGGTCATCCAGCAAGCAGACCGCGAGCGCTTCTACGCCCTGGTACAGCAGTTTGCCGAGCGCGAGCACTGCCCTTTGTTCAGAGCCGCAAGGCGGCCAGCAAACAGCGTCGGCGTGGGTAAGGAGAGAACTTGTATGGACATGAATAGTGCCCTGGAATTGCACTTCGACGCAATGGTCATCGACGGCCACTGTGACAGCATCGGCGATCAACTTGAGCAAGGGCGGTGGTTGGGCGACCGCAGCGACGAGGGACACATTGACTTGCCCCGTCTGCGCGAGGGCGGCGTGAACGCCCAGTTCTTCGCCTGTTATGTGCCCACCCCTACCAGCGGCATGGCGCCGTGACCCACGCGCTGGAGCGCCTCGATCAACTCCATCTATCGGCCGACCAACTGCCCGAGCAACTGGTGATTGCGAATAATGCGGGCGATGTGCGTCGTGCAAAGGCCGCCGGCAAGATCGCCGCCATCGCCGGCCTGGAAGGCGCCGAAGCGCTGGACGCCAGTATCGGCGTGCTGCGCCAGTTCTATCGCCTGGGCGTGCGCAACCTGGGCCTGGCCTGGAATCATCGCAACGCGGCCTGCGACGGGGTGGCCGAAGGGCGCACCAACGGCGGTCTCACCGAGTTTGGCGTCAAGGTCGTGGCAGAATGCAACCGGCTGGGCATGCTCATCGACGTCAGCCACCTTTCGCCCGCTGGGGTGAACGATGTCCTGGCCATCAGCGAGCAGCCGATCATCGCCAGCCACAGCAACGCGTTTGCCCTTCGTCCTCACCCGCGCAACCTGACCGATGCCCAGCTTGAGGCCATTGCGGCTCGGGGTGGGGTGATCGGCGTCACCTTTGTGACTTCGTTTCTCAACCAGAACCAGCCGGAACAGGCGACGCTGGCCGATGTGGTAGCTCACATCGAGTATATGCTGGCGCAAGTTGGGCCAGATCATGTGGCCATCGGCAGCGACTTCGACGGCTGGACGATGCCTGTGGATTTGCCGGATGCAGCCGCCTACCCGCGCATTACCATGAGCTTGCTGGAGCACGGCCATGCGCCAGCCGTGGTGCGCAAGGTCTTGGGTGAAAATCTGCTGCGGGTCATGGGCATCGTCTGTGGAGAGTGACGGCGGCTGGCGGTTCCTGCGGACAAGTGTCTCAACCCAGCAGCAGCGGTTCTCCTCCATCGGATCGCGACCAAACTGCAAAAGGTGGGTTATTGGATTGGGTTCTACCATGGCAGAAGTAACAAACTTGAGTGAAGAGCAACAATCGACGGCGCCCAGGCCGGGCCCGATTTGCCGCGACCGGAGGAATCACTGGTCGCAGCGATCGATCGCGTCGCCGATCCGCATGAAGATTCCCACTGGGATCTGCCGACCAAACGCCTGGTGCTCGTCATCATGCTGGTGGTCATCGTCTTTGTCATCTACGTAAGCCGCCAGTTAATCCCATTGTTGTTGATTGCAGCGATTCTGGCCTATCTGTTCAGCCCCATCGTCAACTTTGCCCAGCGCTTTCGCATCCCGCGTTTGGTCAGCACGCTGTTGATCTTTGTGCTGCTGATCACAGCGCTGATCCTGGTGCCAGTGCTCTTCCTGCCCACTTTGATCGGCCAACTGCGTACGCTGGCGACCTTCGACGTGGCGGTCACGGCGCGATCGCTCTTCAACTGGGCCAACGACACCATCCGCGGCCTGCCGCCGAGCGTCACGATCATCGGCTTCGAAGTGCCGTTGCATAGCTTGATCGAACAGGTGCAAGCCGATTCGCAACAGACATCCTTTGTCCCCTCAGTCAACGACATTCTGAGCTACATTCAGCAGGTGCTGAGCGCCACCACCAACGTGGTCAGCACTTCGGCCAGTATCGGCGTCAGCGTGGTGGGTGGTATCTTCTCGGCTTTTTTGTCTGTTCTGGTGACTTTCTTCGTCAGCGTCTACATGACTGTGGACGCCCCGCGCATTCAGGCCTACTTTCACAGCCTGTTTCCAACCTCCTATCGGTCGGAGCTGGCAGACCTGCTGCGGCGCATCGGCCTCGTGTGGCAGTCATTTCTGCGCGGGCAATTGATCTTGAGCCTCGTGGTCGGCACCATGACGTGGGTGGCCTTGACCTTGGTGGGGATGCCTGGCGCGCTGATCTTTGGCATCTTGGCTGGGTTGCTAGAGTCCGTGCCCAACCTGGGCCCCATTCTGGCCATGATTCCGGCGGTCATCACCGCGTTGATTCAAGGCAGCACTGTGTTGGAGCCGCTCGGGGTCAACAATCTGGGCTTTGCCTTGGTCACGGTCGGCATCTACTTGCTGGTGCAGCAGGTTGAGAACAACATCCTGGTCCCGCGGATCATCGGTGACAGCATCAACCTGCATCCCATCGTGGTCCTCTGCGCGGTGGCGGTCGGCTTGAGTGTTGGCGGCATCCTGGGGGCGTTGCTGGGGGCGCCGATTGTGGCGACCATGCGGGTGGTCGGCAGCTACGTCCATGCGAAACGATTGGACTACCCGCCGTTCCTTGGCCGGCCATTGCCCGTGTGGAAGCCAGTCACCTATCGGCGGACAACCACAGGCCGCGCCTTGCGCGGCCAGCGCGCTGCACAGGAAGACGCCGTCACTGCCGCACACCAGAGCGATCCTGCGCCAATCCAGCCCAGCAGCACCGATAGCAGCAGTGACAGTGGCACAAGCTCGCCTGCATGATGAATCAGTTGCGATTAGGCTAGAGCATCCGCACGACGATTTGGGCTTTACCCCAAAGTTCTTCCAGCTTGTAAAACTGGCGGATTTCGCTGGTGAAGAGATGGATGATCACGTCCCCGTAGTCGAGGACAGCCCAGCCACCGCCCCGACCATCGACGCCTTCCAAATGAAGGTTGTCAGATAGTCCTGCTGGCGGCCTGCATCAAGGCAGCGCCCGGGCAGTACGTTGATCGCGGCCGGTTTTAACAGCCGCGCATAAGCCTCTGCCTGGGCAACAGCCTGGCGGAATTGCGCCTGTTTTTCAGGCACACAGGCCAGCCCTTCGCCGCCTTGCAACAAGTCGCCGGCCGCGACATTAAACAGAATCAGTTTGAGTTGCTGATGCTCCAGCGCAGTTTTAATGGCTTCGGCGCTTAGCGTGTAGGGAAACTGAATTTCGACGGCATTAAACCCGTGTAGTCTGGCGGCCTGAAAGCGCTCAATCAGATCTACTTCGATAAACAGCAGGCTCAAATTGGCGGCAAACTTAAGCATCGGCCTTTGTGTAGAGCTTGATCAAGGTGGCCGGGTCCTGTTCCAAATAGCCCTGACTGCCGTGCAATTGCATCAGTTGCGCGGCCAGACCGGACATGGGCAGCGCATTGCCTTGATTGATGGCTACATCAATGGCCATGTTCAGATCTTTCAGCAAGGTTTTTACCCGCCATTTTACCGGCTCAAAGGTTTCTGTCGCCATTTCAGGGCCGACGATCTGCAGGGGCTTGGAGTCGGCAAAACCGCCTGCCAGCGCGGCGGGGATTTTTTCTGCATCAACACCGGCCTGCTTGGCCAGCGCCATCATTTCGGCAATGACCAGGACATTGCAGCTGACAATCATTTGATTGCATATCTTGGTCACCTGACCGCTGCCGACATCGCCCATGTGGGTGAGTTGTTGGTACAATGGCGCCAGCACCTTTCGGGCAATGGCAATATGCTCCGCACGGCCGCCGGCCATAATGGCCAGGTTGCCTTGTTCGGCGCCGGCCACGCCGCCGGAAACCGGCGCATCCACCCAGCCCATGCCGCATTTTTCAAACAGCGTGGCGGCCAGTTGCCGGGTGTTATCAGGGTGGATGCTGGACAAGTCGATGAGCAGCTTGTCTGCCGAGCCGTGCGCCAGAATGTCATTGTGAATGACCGATTCGACCACCCGCGTGTCTGCCAGACACAGCATGATCACATCGGAAGCCTTGACGACATCGGCAATGGAAGCGCAGGCGCAGGCGCCTGCATCAGTGACCGGTTTGAGTTTTTCGGCGCTGCGATTCCAGACGTTGACGCTAAAACCTGCATTCAGCAAACGCAAAGTCATGGGCCGGCCCATGAGGCCGATGCCGATGAAGCCGAGGGTGTATTTTTTATTTGCCATAGTGCATGTTGATTTTGTAAGCCCAAGGCGGGCACTCTGTGGTTTAATTGAAGTTTGGATGATTGTCTGGGGTGGCCGCTGGTTTATAACGCAGCAATCATAGCATTTATCCGTAGAGTTGAGCAGTTGCAAAGAGGTTAGAGAAATGTGCGTGGTTCGTTCAGGATTATGCGGCGGAACAGCGGCTGGCTATGGCAAGCGTTGACTGCAAAATAGATGAGGGACAGGTTGAATAAGCGCGCTATCGAACTCTGGCATGGCTGCTTCGAAAGCATCAATGATCAGCGCTACTGGTCTTTTCTGGACGCTGTCGAGCAGGCGCATGTCCGCACTCTGAAAAATGACGTGGTGCGTAACCGCTACGTGGCCATGCATGGGCGCCTGAGGCAATTATTAGCCGGCTATGTGAACGAGCCGCCGGCGCGGATCAGGATTAAAAAAGCCTTGCATGGCAAGCCCTATCTGGCTGATCATCCTGAGCTGGCATTCAACATCTCACATTCAGGCAGTGCTTTATTGATTGCGCTCGGCTGGAACTGTGAGCTGGGCGTTGATATGGAACTGTGTAAAGACAGAATCAGTCTCGCGGAGCTGGTGGAAAAATGTTTTGCCGATGAAGAGGCTGATTACTGGCAGCGTCTGCCGCAAGCGGAAAAAGCGCGCGAATTTTACCGGTTCTGGACCCGGAAAGAAGCGTTCGTCAAGGCAACAGGCAGGGGGATTGCGTTAGGGCTGAATCAATGCGTCATTAACCCTGAGCGCTGCACGGAATTTTTAAGAGTGCCGGAAAGTTGCGGCGCCGCCGCCGAATGGCGGGTGCGGGATATTGATTTGGGGCCAACGCTGTGCGGCGCGGTGGTGGCAAAAAGCATGGAGATTGCCGATAGTGAAGTCAGAAGCCTGTAAAGCCGGATCGATCAGTTTTCGTACAATCGCCTTCATACATATCGATGTGCCGGGGCAATCATTCAGATAAACAGGCAGCGTAGCGAAAAATAAAATATTGTAATAATCTTGTCATGTTGTGTTTGCATAATACAGTCTATTAATTAATTCGAGGGTCGATGATGGAATTTTCTTTTAAAACTAGGTCGTTAATAGCTGGCATGGGGCTGGCTTCTGCCGCACTGTTGAGTGGCGCGGCGGACTGCGGCGGTGACCGTTGAGGCCGGGTCTGCCTGATTATCAAAAAGCCAGCGGCATTTCCGGCAACCTGTCCAGCGTGGGCTCTGATACGCTGGCAAATCTGATGACGCTGTGGGCGGAAGAATTCAATCGTAATTATCCCAATGTCAATATTCAGATCCAGGCGGCCGGTTCTTCCACGGCGCCGCCTGCATTAACAGAAGGTACGGCCAATGTTGGTCCGATGAGCCGCAAGATGAAGGATGACGAAATCGATTCTTTCGAAGGCAAATTCGGTTACAAGCCAACCGCTATTCCGGTAGCCATCGATGCGTTGGCTATTTTTGTGCATAAAGACAACCCGATTAAAGGTTTGACTATTCCACAGGCCGATGCAATTTTCTCGGCTACCCGCAAATGTGGTTACGAATCTGACATTGAAACCTGGGGTCAGGCTGGCGCAA
This sequence comes from uncultured Gammaproteobacteria bacterium, assembly GCA_963696315.1. Taxonomy (GTDB): domain Bacteria; phylum Pseudomonadota; class Gammaproteobacteria; order Methylococcales; family Methylomonadaceae; genus CAWKEY01. The sequence goes on along the minus strand of CAVOJU010000045.1, from coordinate 96,347 downwards.
CAGGCGCATGGGTGGGCAAGAGCATTCAGTTGTACGGGCGGAATTCTGTATCCGGCACTTACGGATTCTTCAAGGAACACGCTCTGTGTCAAGGCGACTTCAAGGATAACGTCAATGAGCAGCCCGGTTCTGCGTCAGTGGTGCAGGCGGTAACTACGTCCTCAAACGGCATCGGCTATTCCGGCATGGGCTATTCAACTTCGGGTGTCAAAGCGGTAGCGCTGGCCAAGGCGGCGGGTGAGCCGTTTGTTGAGGCAACCCCGGAAAATACATTGGCCGGTACTTATCCATTGGCGCGTTATCTGTATGTTTATGTCAATAAAAAACCTAATCAACCGCTGCCACCCCTGGAAAACGAATTTATAAAAATGGTGTTATCCAAAGCCGGCCAGCAAGCCGTTATCAAAGACGGCTACATCCCTTTACCTGCCAAAGTGGTCGACAAAGCCTTAGAGTCCATTAAATAAAGGAGATTTAAGCGAAATGCAGGGATGCACCCACGCGCATGAAGGTCTGGCTTGAGCGTTTTCTCACTTTGAAAACCTTGAGTTGACGCAGAAAAAAACCTCGGCCGAGATTTGTATGAACACGAGTCTCGGCCGATTTTTTTTCTGTTTTTTGGGCATATCGTTTTATTATTGTGCATTCAATGCATTTCAAAACCGGCATCTTATGGCTGAAATTAATACAAAGTATAAACAATCGTCTCTGAAGAATGATGCGAACGGCGGCTATTATCAGCAATGGCGGATGATAAAAGACAGCTTGGCGCGCTATGGCGTGGTAGTGGGTGGATTGGGCGTTATTCTGGCTATCGTACTGATTTTCTTCTACTTGCTGTATGTGGTTTTTCCGCTATTTACATCAGCCAATGCCGAACCGGTCAGTCAGTATGAAGTGCCGGAAAAAAATCTGGGCAATACCTTGTTGCTGGCCATGGAAGAGCAAAATGAAGTTGCGGTCAGATTTACCGACAGCGGTCAGGCCGTTTTTTTTGCGGCAGCAACAGGCAAAACCATCGCCATAAAACCGCTTGGCATACCCGAGGGTGTGCAGGTCACCAGTTTTGCGCAAGGCAATCCTGTGCGCGGTGATGTGATTTACGGTTTGTCGAATGGTGCGGCCATTGTTGCCAGGCAAAAATATGACGTCAGCTATCCTAATGATGTGCGCTTGATTACGCCTTCCCTTGTTTATCCTCTCGGTGAGGCGCCTTTGCTGCTGGATGATTCCGGTGCGCCTTTGGAGAAAGTGGCGCTCAAGGCAGATGACAAGTTAACCACCGTAGTGGTCAAGGCCGCCGGTAAAATGCGGCTGATCAGCTTTCAAAAAGAGGAATCATTATTCGACGAGGAATCGGCACTGAAACGCACGGATGCCGTTTTGGAAATAGCGGATGCAGATATCAGCGAAATATTGATCGACAAAGAGCAGCGTAATCTTTATCTGGTTCATAACGACGGCAATGTCAGCTTTTTTGACATCAGTGACAAAAGCCTGCCTGTCATCAAGCAGCATCTGAATGTGGTTGCCGCAGGGCAAAAAATCACGTCAATCACCTTCTTGAACGGGGATCTCTCCTTGCTGATTGGTGATTCCAGTGGCTTGGTTGCACAGTGGAGCACGGTTCGGGACGCGCTAAATCGAAGCACGCTGCAAAAAATCAGGGTATTTAAAGTCTCAGGCAGCAGCGTCCTCAAGCTTAACACTGAGCAGCGCCGCAAAGGCTTTATGACCATGGATGCTGACGGCAACATGGGAATTTATCATTCAACCGCGGAAAGAGAGCTTATCAAGGCGCGAGTCATCGAGTCATCGCCGGTGGCGGCGACATTATCCCCGCGCGCGAATGCCTTGCTGGTGCAGGCAGACACTGGCAGTGTGCATTTCTGGCACGTGGACAATGAATACCCTGAAGTTTCAATGAAAGCGCTTTGGCAGGAAGTCTGGTATGAAAGTTATCCCAAGCCCACTTATATCTGGCAGTCTTCTTCATCCAGCAATGACTTCGAGCCCAAGTACAGTTTGACGCCTTTGGTTTTCGGTACCCTGAAAGCGGCATTTTATTCGATGTTGTTTGCGACGCCGCTGGCTTTGATGGGCGCGATTTATACGGCGTATTTTATGACGCCGGCCATGCGCATGTATGTAAAACCCAGCATTGAAATGATGGGCGCGTTGCCGACCGTCATTCTGGGTTTTCTGGCCGGGCTCTGGTTGGCGCCGATGATTGAAAATCATCTGGCCGGCGTGTTTTCGCTGTTCATGATTATTCCCTTGGGCGTGATGCTGTTTGCCTTCTCCTGGCAAAGCATGCCAGAAAAATTTCGCCATAAAGTACCTGAAGGCTGGGATGCCGCCTTATTGATTCCGGTCATTTTGCTCAGCGGCTGGTTGGCATTCGCCGTCAGCGCGCCTCTGGAATCCTGGTGCTTCAACGGCAGCCTCAGAGACTGGCTTAAAAACGAATGGGGCATGGCCTATGATCAGCGCAATTCCCTGGTAGTGGGGCTGGCCATGGGCTTTGCCGTCATTCCGACAATTTTCTCCATCGCTGAAGACGCCATTTTCAGCGTGCCCAAACATTTGACCGTGGGCTCGCTGGCATTGGGCGCAACTCCCTGGCAAACCATGACCAAAGTTGTTTTGTTAACGGCGAGCCCGGGTATTTTTTCGGCGGTCATGATCGGTCTGGGCCGGGCAGTGGGTGAGACCATGATTGTGCTCATGGCGACAGGCAATACGCCGGTGATGGATTTAAGCATTTTTCAGGGCATGCGCACATTAGCGGCGAACATTGCCGTGGAAATGCCTGAAGCCGAAGTCAATAGTACGCATTACCGGGTCTTGTTTTTGGCCGCTCTGGTATTGTTCACGTTCACCTTTGTAGTCAATACGCTGGCCGAAGTCATACGTCAGCGTTTACGCGAAAGATATAGTTCATTATGATCAGACAATGGTTCAAAAGCGGTGCCCCGTGGGTATGGCTCAATGCGGCGGCGGTCAGTGTTTGCCTTATTCTGGTGGCTGGCCTTCTGGGTTTGGTGGCGGTTAGAGGGGCTGTGCATTTTTGGCCGGCGGCGGTGACTGAATTCAGTTATCAGGAGGATAACGGACTGATACAGACAGTGGCCGGCGAGATTGTCGATACCAGTATTACCGGCGCCGAGATGGCCAAGGCGGCCGGCTATCACATGGCGGATGATGAAGACAGTCTGGAGCAGTACCTGATTAAAATCGGCAACCGCGATGTGAATGGCGTGGACTTTCGCTGGATACAGGCGCGCAATATCAAGCAGCAGCGCAGTCCCGTTGACATGATGGTGGTGGAGCGCCGCGAGTGGGGTAATTTCTATGGTTATCTTGCCGAGGTCAAGGAAAACGGTGCGACAGTCGCTACCGGCAATCAGGCGCTGTCTGTGCTTTTGGCAAAAATAGCAGACACTTTAGGCATTTATCAGGAAATAGCCCGCCTGGAGAAAAAGGAAATCGGCGCGGTCAACTATGGCCTCGAGCGATTAAGGCTCAAGCAGAAAAGCCTGCAGTTGAAAAATCGCTGGGATGACGCGGCGGAAAAAGAGATTGCTGCGGAAAAAGCCAACTATCAGACCCAATACCAGAGCTATCAAGCCCAGCTGGCCGAGCTATATCAGCAGATCAAACGCGATAGTGTCGTCGTCAAAACGGCAGACGGTAAGCAGCTGGAGATCCCTTTGGCAAAAGTGGTCAGGGTCTACGAGCCTAATGCCATGAGTTTGTTCGACAAGATCCACCACTATGGCAACAAGGTTGTCGAGTTTTTAACCGAGGACCCGCGTGAGGCGAATACCGAAGGCGGTATTTTTCCGGCGATTTTTGGCACCGTGATGATGGTTATCATTATGTCGATCATGGTCACGCCCTTTGGGGTGATTGCTGCCGTCTACATGCGTGAATATGCCAAGCAGGGCTTTGTCACCCAGACGATCAGGATTGCGGTCAATAATCTGGCCGGCGTGCCTTCCGTGGTTTATGGCGTGTTTGGTCTGGGCTTTTTCGTGTACATCCTGGGCGGCAACATTGACCGCTTGTTTTTTCCCGAGGCGGCGCCGGCGCCGGTTTTTGGCACGCCCGGCATCTTGTGGGCGTCGATTACGCTAGCGCTGTTGACACTGCCGGTGGTAATTGTGTCAACGGAAGAAGGCCTGTCACGCATTCCCAAGTCGATACGCGAAGGCAGTCTGGCCTTGGGCGCAACCAAGCTCGAAACGCTATGGCGCACGGTGCTGCCGATGGCAAGCCCGGCCATGATGACGGGATTGATTCTGGCGGTGGCACGGGCCGCCGGTGAGGTCGCGCCCTTGATGCTGGTGGGCGTGGTTAAATTGGCGCCTTCGCTGCCGCTGGATGGCAATTTCCCCTTTTTACACCTGGACAGAAAGTTTATGCATTTAGGCTTTCATATTTATGATGTCGGCTTTCAAAGTCCCAATGTCGAGGCAGCGAGGCCCTTGGTTTATGCAACCTCATTATTATTAGTATTGGTCATTGTTGTGCTTAATATTTCAGCAATTACAATCAGAAATCATCTGCGTGAAAAATACCGGGCACTGGAAGGGTAATAGAATGACGACACAAGACGTACGCACACATGCAATTGATATGGATTCAATTTTACGCGGTTCGACTAAAGCCAGCGAACCAGAGGAAGTCTGTATCAAGGTGGAGAATTTGGATCTTTTCTATGGCGATAAGCAGGCCTTGTATGGCATCAACATGGAAATGCCCAAGAAAAAGGTAACGGCCTATATCGGCCCCAGTGGCTGCGGCAAATCAACGCTGCTGCGCTGCATCAACCGCATGAATGACCTGGTGGATAGCGCCAGAATCGACGGCAAAATTTTGCTGGATGACGAGAATATCTACGATAAATCGGTCAATGTGGCGGCCTTGCGCCGGCGCGTGGGCATGGTGTTTCAAAAGCCCAATCCGTTCCCCAAGTCGATCTTTGAAAATGTCGCTTACGGCCTGAGGATTCAGGGTATCAATGATAAACGCACCCTGGAAGAAACCGTCGAAAACGCCTTGCGCGGGGCGGCGCTGTGGGACGAGATGAAGGATCGCTTGAATGATAATGCCCTCGGCATATCGGGCGGTCAGCAACAACGATTGGTCATTGCGCGGGCCATCGCCATCGAGCCGGAAGTTTTATTGCTGGATGAGCCGGCATCGGCGCTGGATCCTATTTCCACGTTGAAAATTGAAGAGCTGATCAATGAGCTTAAAGAAAAATATACTATTGTTATTGTGACGCACAATATGCAGCAGGCCGCACGCGTGTCTGATTACACGGCGTTTATGTACATGGGCGAATTAATTGAGATGGGTAGCACCAGCGAGTTATTTACCAATCCCAGAAAAAAACAAACAGAAGATTACATTACCGGCCGGTATGGGTAATCAAGGAGCACGCAGTGGAAAATATCAAAATTGGGCACCATATTTCAGAGCAGTTCAATAAAGATCTGGAAGACATCCGCAACAAAGTTCTGGCTATGGGGGGGCTGGTTGAGCAGCAGATAGAGCAGGCTGTCAAGGCATTTATGGCCGGTGATATTGAAATGGCCGATCAGGTAATCAAGCAGGATAATCATGTTGATGCCCTGGAAATAACTATTGACCGGGAATGCATGCAGATTTTGGCGCTACGGCAGCCGGCTGCATTCGACTTAAGATTGTTAATTACCATCATTAAAGTCATCAACGAGCTTGAAAGATTGGGTGACATGGCAGAACGTATTGCGCAAATGGCCATACGCCTATCGGGTGCTGACGGCAAGATTGAGCAGTATTACGAATTGCAGCACATGGCGGATCTGGTCAGGGTAATGTTGCACGATGCGCTGGATGCCTTTGCCAGAATGAGCATAGAAGAGGTCGTCGCCATTACCGGCCGTGATGACCAGGTGGATCGTGAATATGCCAGCATTATCAGGCAGCTGATTACCCGCATGATGGAGGATCCTCGAAATATTACCCGGACTTTAGATGTGCTTTGGACTGCCAGAGCCCTGGAGCGAGTCGGGGATCATTCGGTGAATATCTGCGAATATTTGATTTATATGGTCAAGGGTGAAGATGTCCGGCACCTGAGTCAGGCGGAACTTGAGAAAAAAATGCAGGGCTAGAGTCGGCTTCAACTAAAAAAGGCGGGCTATCAAAAGATAGCCCGCCTTTTTTATTGCCTTCAGGTTTTTTCAGGCGTATTCAATAGATTCGCCTATTACCGCCGCGCTTATTTTTCCAGACCTATAAAATCCCAAATCTTATGTGAGAGGGTGGCGTTCTTATGTTCGGGTACGGGCGGGCCGTCCGGGTAATTGAGCTCGTAAACTCGGGCCGCATCGTCGGCAAGATTAGTCATTTCGAGCTTGGTGTAGGCCTCCTGCATGATTTGCAGGGCAAAAGGCACTGCCGGAGTGCGCTGATATTTTGCCACCACCTCGGATGCCCTATTAGCTGCGGCAATATAGGCTTTGCGCTGCAGATAATAGCGCGCAACATGAATTTCATGCATCGCCAGGTTGTTTTTTAGGGCAATCATGCGCTGCCTGGCGTCGGGAATATATTTGCTTTCGGGAAAACGCCGCAAGAGTTCGGCAAAATTCTCGTAGGCCTCCCGTGCGCTGCTCGGATCGCGTTGTGAGGTATCAGTGGGCAGGAAACGATCAATAAAGCCAATGCCCTTGTTGTAATTGACCAGTCCCTTGAGATAATAGGCATAATCCACCCCGGGGCTGCGGGGGTTGGTTTTGATAAAACGATCGGCGGCGGCGAGCGCGGCTTCAGGATCATTATTTTTGTAATAGGCGTAAGCAATGTCGAGCTGGGTTTGCGCGGCTTCGTTGCCAAACGGGTAGCGGGCCTCGAGGGCTTCATAGAGTTTGATGGCTTTTTCATAGTTGCCGGCATTCGTTGCGGCCGCCGCTTCAGTGCGAAACTTTTCCGCATTCCAGTCGGCGTATTCGTCAGTGGTATCGGTATCACTGGATGTGAAATTTTTTAGTGTCTCGCAGCCTTGAAAAGACAGGCATAAACAGCAGATAAATAAAAAATTTATTAATTTTAATCGCATAGTGCTAACGACACGTTGTAATATTGGGGGTTTTCTCGCCGGAAGGGCTGTAACATCGGAAATGGCTTTTTATCGAGCGAGTATAACTTAACTATGAGTTAATCAGAAGAACTTGTTATGACGAGATTAGCAGCAGAAGTGCCATTAGAAATGGCAGGAATGCGTTTGGATCAGGTGCTTGCAGAGCTGTTTGCGGATTATTCGCGCAGTAAATTGCAGACCTGGATTAAATCCGAACGGGTGCAGGTCAACGGGTTGTCGCTTAAAGCAAAAGACAAGCTTGAGGGCGGCGAAGAAATAACCCTCGATGCCGAACCGGAAGTCGTGATTACCTGTGAGGCAGAAGAAATTCCTTTGGACATTGTGTTTGAGGATGACAGTCTATTGATTGTTAACAAACCGGCGGGGCTGGTGGTGCATCCGGCCGTGGGCAACTGGAACGGCACCCTGGTCAACGCCTTGCTGAATCATGATGCCAGCCTGGAAACATTGCCCCGGGCAGGAATTGTGCACCGGATTGATAAGGACACCAGCGGACTGTTGATGATTGCAAAAACCCTGCAAGCCCATAACAGTTTGACCCAGCAATTGCAGGACAGGGAGATCACCCGGGAATATCTGGCCATTGCCCGCGGGCGGATGACCGCCGGTGGTACTGTGGATGAGCCTATCGCGCGGCACCCCAGCGATCGCAAGCGTTATACGGTAAGAGAGTCCGGGAAGCTGGCGGTCACGCACTACCGGGTTGCCCAGCGCTTTCTCCGGCATACGCTGATTCGCGTGAAGCTGGAAACCGGGCGCACGCATCAGATCAGGGTGCACATGGCCCATATTCGTTTTCCGTTGCTCGGCGATCAGGTGTATGGCGGGCGCTTTCAAATGCCGCCGGATTGTAGCGAGCGGCTGGAGCAGGAGTTGCGGAGTTTTAAACGTCAGGCCTTGCATGCGGCAAAGCTGGGATTGCGCCATCCGGTTAGCGATGAATATTGCGAATGGGAGCAGCCACTGCCGGCAGATATGGCCCGTCTGCTTGAGGCGCTGGCCGAAAATGAGCAAGCCTAATTACTGGCTGGAGCCCGACTGGCCGGCGCCGGAGCATGTTCATGCCGTGACCACCTTGCGTACTGGCGGCGTTAGTGGCGGCGCATTCAGCAGTTTGAATCCGGCCATGCATGTGGGTGATGATCCGGATTTGGTCCGGCACAACCGGCAGTTGATCAAAGACAGGCTGGCACTGCCCTCTGAACCGGTCTGGCTTGAGCAAATACACAGCAACCGGGTCATTGATGCGGCTAAGGCACAGTTGCTGCCGCCAGCCGATGCCAGCTATGCCGCCGGAGCAGGTATCGTGTGCGCGGTCATGACCGCGGACTGTCTGCCGCTGCTGCTTTGCGATGTTGAAGGTACTCAGGTTGCGGCTATTCATGCGGGCTGGCGAGGCCTGCTAGCCGGCATAATCGGCAATACCGTGGCCGCTTTGCCGCGCCGGGATTTGCTGGTTTGGCTTGGGCCAGCTATTGGGCCCGAGTGTTTTGAAGTGGGTGCCGAAGTCCGCGCCGCTTTTCTGGAAAGGTCCGCCGATTTCAGCCGGGTTTTTAAGCAGCAGGCTAACGGCAAATGGCTGGCTGATATTTATCAAATGGCGCGGATTGAGCTGGCCCATTTGGACATCAATAGGATTTTTGGCGGCCATTTCTGCACCGTTACCGAACAGGATCGTTTTTATTCTTATCGCCGGGATAAAGTTACAGGACGCATGGCGACACTCATCTGGAGAGACTGAGAGTGGATTTATTGATATTAATCATCATCTTTACCGCCATCGGCGGTATTTTGAGTGTGATGGCCGCCGCAGTATTTCTGTTGATGCCGGATAAACATCAACATACGATTTTACCGCATGGAATCAGTTTTGCCATTGGCGCATTATTGGCTGTTGCTTTCTGGGGTTGATTCCGCAAGCCTTCGAGGAAGTGCAGCCGGAACAGTTTCAAGCTTTATCAGGGACAATATTGGCTGGCGTGCTGGGTTTTTTTGTACTCGAAAAACTGTTGATCTGGCGGCACTGTCACTATGACAGTTGTGAAGCACACGGTGATGAGGGGCACGATCACGAACCTACGCATGGCCACAGCCATGTTCATGGAAAATCCGCCGGCGCGTTGATTATTCTGGGCGACAGTATTCATAATTTTGTCGATGGCGTGTTAATTGCCGCGGCGTTTTTGACCGATGTTAAATTGGGCATAGTGACCAGTCTGGCGGTTGCAGCGCATGAAATTCCACAGGAAGTCGGGGATTTTGCGATTTTATTGCAAAGCGGTTACAGCAAAGGCAAGGCGCTGTTTTACAACATTCTGGCCAGTTTAACGACTGTGCTGGGTGGGGTGCTGGCGTATTATAGTCTCGAGGATCTGCATGACAGTCTGCCCTTTTTTCTGGCTCTGGCGGCCTCCAGTTTCATTTATATTGCCGTAGCCGATCTGATACCGTCACTGCATAAAAAAACCGATATGAAGACATCTTTGCAGCAGATAGCCTTGATTGCGGCAGGCGTCTTTTTGATTTGTACGATGCACGGCATCGCGCATAATCTTGATGTACAGTAGGTTCAAGGCTCAAGGTTGAAAAATACAAACCTTGAGCCTTGAGTCCGGGTTTTAAGTGGTCACGTCAGGTTCTGTTCTGCCAGTGCGTTTTTTGACTTCACAGAACTGTTCGGCAAGATTGATTAATTCGGCCAGTGCCACCTGCGCATCCTGATCGTGTCTGGACGCGTCAGCTTCAAAGCGTTCCAGGTAAATTCGCAAGGTTGCGCCAACGGTCCCTGTCCCTGATAGTCGAAAAACAATACGTGAACCGTTTACAAAACCGATGCGGATGCCCTGATTTTTGCTGATGCTGCCGTCGATTGGATCCAGGTAGCTGAATTCGTCAGCATATTTGACCACATATTCCCCAAAAGCCTGACCTGGCAGAGTCGGTAGTTGATCGCGCAGGTGCGTCACGATGCCGTCCGCTATGTTGGTTTCGATGGCCTCATAATCGTGGCGGCAGTAAATATCGCGGCCAAATTTTTGCCAGTGTTCATGGACAATATCGGCTACCGACTGGCGCTTTCTGGCTATTAAATTCAGCCAGAACAATACTGCCCACAAGCCGTCTTTTTCGCGCACATGGTTCGAGCCGGTGCCGAAACTTTCCTCACCGCACAATGTGATCTTCCCAGCGTCCAGCAAATTGCCGAAAAATTTCCAGCCAGTGGGAGTTTCGTAGCACGGAATATGGTAATTGGCGGCAACGCGGTCTACGGCTTGACTGGTGGGCATGGAGCGGGCAACTCCGCTTAAACCCTTAGCATAAGCGGGTATTAAATGGGCATTGGCGGCCATGATTGCGAGGCTGTCGCTAGGGGTGACGAAAATGTTGCTCCCTGTAATCATATTGCGGTCGCCATCGCCGTCGGAAGCCGCGCCAAAAGTTGGCGCACCCGGACTGAACATGACGTTCGGCCAGTTCCTGCGCATGAGCCAGGTTCGGGTCTGGATGGTGGCCGCCAAAATCTTCCAGGGGTTCGGCATTGATGACCGATTCGGGGCTTGCGCCCAGCATGTCAACCAGTATTCTTTTGGCATAGGGACCGGTAATGGCATGCATGGCATCAAATAGCAGGGTGATATACCCCGAGCTGATGCTTTGTCTGAGCAGGTTGAAGTCGAAAATTGACTGCATCAGCTCCGCATAATCAGTCACCGGGTCGATGATGGTGATTTTGATATTGTCGATTTGCCGGCTGCCGATGCGGTCCAAATCTATCTCTTCGAGCGGACTTGATTTATAATTATCAATGACTTGGCTGCGCTTAAAAAAGGCATCGGTGTATTTTTCCGGAGCAGGGCCGCCATTGCTGACATTGTACTTGATGCCGAAATCTTCATCCGGGCCGCCCGGATTGTGGCTGGCCGAGAGCACCAGGCCGCCGAACGCTTTATATTTTCTGATGATATGTGAGGCCGCCGGGGTAGACAGCAAGCCGCCTTGGCCTATAATTAGCTCACCAAAACCATTGGCCGCCGCCATTTTGATGATGATCTGGATGGCCTGGCGGTTAAAATAGCGGCCGTCGCCGCCGAGAACCAGCGCTTTGCCGGCAAAGTCCTCCAAGGAGTCGAAAATGGATTGAACGAAATTCTCCAGATAACCGGGTTGCTGGAATATATGAACTTTTTTTCTAAGCCCCGATGTGCCTGGGTTTTGATCTGTGTAGGGTTGTGTTGTGATGGTATCTATTTGCATGTTGGATCCTGATTGCGACAATAAACCTAGTGAACTAAAGTACACCAAAATTCTTTTCTAGTGTAGAGCATTTATGTTGCGAATATTTTTTTTGCTGTTGAGCTGTTGTTTTTCTTTAGCGGCATCTGCTGCCAGCGATGCTGTCTGGCTTTTGGTTGATACCCATGCGCTCAAAATTGAGGTAAAAAAAGGCGAGCAGACCTTGGACACGATAGATGGTATCGCTATCGGTCAGGGCGGTGCAGGCTTCAAAAATCACCGTGGCGATAGTGTTACCCCCGCGGGTAGCTACACCATAGGCTGGGTTAATCAAAGAAGCCATTTCCGGAAATTCTTTGGATTTTCTTATCCTTCCGAAGAGGATGCGCACAATGCCCTGGCTCGCGGAATCATTGACAGGCACACCCACGAACGCATCATAAGCGCCCACCGGCACCATCAAATACCGCCGCAAAATACCCCGCTAGGTGGACAGATCGGCATTCATGGTTTGGGGCGGGCTGATGAAAAAATCCATAAAATGATGAACTGGACGCACGGTTGTATAGCGATGACTAACGGCCAGATTGATCATTTGAGCAAATGGATAGACAAAGGGACTGTGGTAAAAATAAAATAAAACTGGAAAATTTTTTAAAAAAAGTGCAAAATGTTTTTTAGGTAAAAGCCTTTTGTAATATTAACTCTGTAAATAAAGGAAAAATAACATGAAAAAAGTTGTAAGATTATCACTGATCGCTTTAGCTTCTAGCTTGGTTGTTGCTTGTGCAAGCACTTCTGATATTGAGAACCTGCAATCACAAATTGACGGCCTGAAAACTCAGGTATCACAAGCTTCTTCTGACGCTGCAAGCGCACAATCTGCTGCTGCTAACGCTGCTTCAAAAGCTGCTGATGCTGAAGCTGCTGCAAACCGTGCTGCTCAGTATGCTCAAGATACCAACAGCAAACTGGATCGTATGTTCAAAAAATCAATGATGAAATAATTCATCATTGCTTTAGAGCATCAAAAAAGCCCGGTGGGTTAATCTCACCGGGCTTTTTTTATGGCAATTAATTTTGTGCCTGGCGCGTATAAATAGCCACCGGAATACCGTTGCGCGCTTTTAATGCACGTTCTAATATTTCATTATCAACTATCGGCAGTTGCCGGTTATTTGCGCGTGCGATCAGATTGTGCGCCCGCTTCAGGCTGGCTTGATAATCAGCTTCGGAGGGTTCGGTTATCCTGCTGTCTTCGTCTTCGGCTTCGGTTTCAGCCAGCGCTGGATGAACTTCGATGTATAAGGAATCCTTGAACCAGCCTACTTTGAGCGGTTGATTGACAATTCTGACCGGTGTTCCTATGGCTATTTCCTGAAAGAGCTGCTCAATATCTTCAGGATACATGCGAATGCAGCCATGACTGACTCGCATCCCTACACCATATGGCTTATTGGTGCCATGGATCAGATAGCTCGGAAGGCCAAGGCGCATCGCAAACAGCCCTAGGGGATTATCCGGTCCGGCAGGCCAGACAGCCGGGAGAATATCGCCTCTTGCCGCATGTTCAGCCCTGATCGATGCGGGCGGTGTCCAGGTTGGATTTTTGATTTTTTCGGCGATAAAGGTCAGTCCCAAAGGCGTAGTCCAGTTCGCCCGGCCAATACTATTCGGGAATGTTTTAACTAGCCTGGATTTGCCAGATTTAGTCGGGGGATAATAATACATACGATACTCCGGCAAATTCAGAACCAGGCCTTGTCTAGGCGCATCCGGCAGTAACCGGTAGTTGGATAGCCGGACGCGCGTGCCTTGACCGGGTAACCATCTGTCCACTGTCGGGTTTAACAGCAGAATTTCGATTTGACCCATGCCAAAGCGCCGGGCTATATCGAGCAGGGTGTCCTCATATCTCGCATCGGTGTAAAAATCGCTGGCCAGGGGGTCGCCTATCAGGCTGTCAAGCGGGTTGTCGGGCATTGAGTAGCTTGTTGCCAAAGCCTGAAAGCTGGATGCCAGCAGTAGTAATCCTGCCAATATGTGCTGAAGGCCTGTTGGCATTACGAGGTTCATGTTTTTTGTTCACCGCCAAATATTTCCATAAGACGGGGCAAGAAATTGGCAAGTTCCAATGACATGATTGAAAAGTCCACATCAAATTGCTCGGCTTCATCATAAGCGTCAATTTCGGCGACCTGATCCTGAATTAAATCAAGAAAACGCAGACGCTTGATAGCCAGATGTTCATCGATTATGAAAGCCAGGCGGTCAGCCCAGCTCACAGCCAGCTTGATGACCTCTTTACCGGTATCGAGGTGATTTTTTATCTCAGGAACCGTCAGGTCATGGCGTTTACAGCGGATAATGCCGCCCTCTTCTTCGGGCGAACGCAGCTCACATTCATCTTCGACAGTTATATCGCCCGGTGTCTGCTTATTTACCAGCCACTGAGTCATGGTAGTGGCCGGCTTTTCGATGGTGTTGAGAGGCACGGCGGGCAATGAACCCAGGCATTTACGCAACAGACTGAGTAAATCTTCGGCTTTTTTTGCCGAGGCGGCATCGACCACCAGCCAGCCGCCTTTGGCATCGATGTAAGCGAAGGTTTTACGGGAAAAGGTAAAGGCTTTGGGTAACAGCTCAAAAATCAACTCATCTTTGATGGCTGTGCGTTCTTTTTTGGATAGTTTACGGCCCTGTTGATCTTCACTTTCAAGAATTTTTTCCAGTACCAGTTCATTAACCACCGCGGCAGGCAGAACTTTTTCTTCTTTTTTGGCACAAATCATCATGAAGCCGTTGGCGCTGTGCACAAGTTGCGATGAGGTTTTGCCCAGTGGTGCAGTCCAGCCAAAAGAGGACTCCTCGTGATCGCCACAGGAACGAAAAGGTAGTTGCGCAAGCTTTTGTTCGAGTTCCTCGGCTGATAAAGTAAAAGTTTCGGTAAGACGAAAAATGCTAAGATTTTTAAACCACATGGTGTAAGGGATGCTCTTTGAAATAAATGGACCCGCATTATCGCAAAATTCAAGCCAGAAAAATAAAGTAAATTGAAATATGACTACCATAGACAGTTTTGCCCCCGTGGTTTCTCCGAATGCCGCCGTGCTGATACTGGGCTCCATGCCCGGCGTCGCATCGCTGAATAAGCAGCAGTATTATGGCCATCCCAAGAATGCTTTTTGGACCATTATGGGCGCATTATTTGGTGCTGGTCCCGAGCTTTGTTACCAGCAGCGCAAAGCGATTTTGACAGCACACGGCATAGCGGTTTGGGATGTGCTGCAAAGTTGCCAAAGATCCGGCAGTCTGGATGCGAATATAGACCTGGCGTCGGTAAAAATAAATGATTTTGCAAGTCTTTTTGCCGAATATAAGGGCATCAGGCATGTGTTCTTTAATGGCGGCATGGCCGAGAAGATGTATAAAAAACACAGTCTTCCGTTGTTAGGTCAGCGTTTTTCTTATCTTGATTATCAACGCCTGCCATCCACCAGTCCAGCGCACGCGGCATTATCGCTGGCACAAAAGTTAGAAGCATGGCAGGCGGTCAGACAGCCTGTGGTAAAGTAGACGCATTTTTACTGCGAGGCGTCAATGGAAACACTTTCAAGTTGGGACGCGCTGCTGCTGGGCGCCATGGTATTGTTGGTGATTTTCTGGATGGGGCCCGGCATCAAGGCAGCTATAGCGCAGAGCAAAACTGTGCCGTCGGACTGGGCGGGGGTGTTGTTGCCTTTGGGTTTTGTTGTGGTACTGGTTATTTTATTAATTGCAATGGTTTGAGTAGATGAATAAAGAGTATGAAGACGAATATGCTTACGGTTATGAAGAGGAGGGGGATGAGGTCGAGTATTACGCCGTTCGTCCCAATAAAACCCAACTGAAGAAGGATATGGCGGTTCTTTTCGCATTGGGCGAAGAGATTTCCGAATTGTCCGAAACGCAAATTTTAAGCCTGGAACTGCCGGACAACCTACATAAAGCCGTGGTACAAGTGTCAGGAATGCCGCATAAAGGGGCGAGAAAACGATTGCTGAAATATATTGCCGGCCAATTCCATAAAATCGATGTAACGCCGATACAAGACAAACTGGCAAGGATGAAAAACAAAAGTGCTCATGCGGTCAGAGAACATCACATTGTCGAGCGTTGGCGTGATCGATTGATCGCAGAAGGCAACGGGGCCTTGACAGAGTTGCTCGATGAACAGCCTCATGCCGACCGGCAGCTGCTTCGGCAATTGCTGCGCAACGCCCAAAAAGAAGCAGAAGCCGAAAAGCCGCCCAGATCCTCACGCCTGCTCTACCGCTATCTGAAAGAGATATTTCAATTTGTTGGCGATGAGGAGGAAATGCTCGAAGATGACAGCGAGCATGATCGGTGACGATACGCGCAAGCCTTTGCCTGGAAAGCCTGGTTATGGCCGGGCAATTAGGTGCCAATCACGAAGATTATGCGATTTTTACGTCCTGCTGCTGATAATGGCTTTGGCTTGCTGATCGGCATGGTAAGACGAGCGGACCAGCGGCGCGCTGGCGACTTGTTCAAAGCCTAATGATTTTGCTGTCTTGGCATACCCATCAAACTGTTCGGGGGTGATGTAGGCTTTAACCGGTAAATGAGCGACGCTGGGTTGCAGATATTGCCCTAGCGTCAGCATGGAACAGCCATGATCCAGCAAGTCCTGCATGACCTGATGAACCTCCTCGGTTTCCTCGCCTAGGCCCAGCATAAGCCCGGACTTGGTGGGTGTTTGCGGCCGGGCGTTTTTGTAACCGCGCAGTAATGCCAGCGAACCCCTGTAATCCGCGCCGGGGCGTGCCTGCGGGTACAGTCTGGGCACGGTTTCGAGGTTATGGTTAAAAACATCGCAGGGCTGTTCGGTCAGAATGGCTATGGCTTTATCCATGCGGCCGCGAAAGTCAGGTACCAGAATTTCTATTTTTGTCGCCGGCGTTTGTTGGCGGATGGCTTCTATGCAGTCGGCAAAATGTCCGGCGCCGCCATCTCTTAAATCATCCCGGTTGACGGAAGTGATGACAACATATTTTAGCGCCATGGCCGAAATGGCGGTTGCCAGGTGTATCGGCTCATCCTTGTCGAGCGCTTTGGGCTTGCCGTGCGCGACATCGCAAAACGGGCAGCGGCGCGTGCACAGATCGCCCATGATCATGAAGGTGGCCGTGCCATGCTGGAAGCATTCTGCCAGATTCGGACAGGCGGCCTCTTCGCAGACGCTGTGCAATTGATGCTCGCGTAATAACTGCTTTATGCGGGTGATTTCATCACTGCCGGATATTTTTATGCGGATCCAGTCGGGTTTGCGCAAAGTCGTTGCCGGCGTTTCGACTTTAACCGGGATACGTGCCAGTTTGTCGGCGCTGCGTTGGTGGGAATCTGGCGTGGACCGGGAGGGCGCTTGATGGGTCATTTTATTAGTGCCGTGGTGAGTGCATGAACAAGTGGGCGGGCGAGATCATTATTATCAATCGTCACGCCCAAATCGGAAACCTGGGTTACTTCAAGTCCTGAATAACCGCAGGTATCAATGCCCTCAAAAGGGCTTAAATCCATCTGATTATTAAGGCTTAAACCATGATAGCTGCAGTTGTTCTTTATTCTTATGCCAATTGAGCCGATTTTCTTATCAGCAACATAAACGCCAGGAGCATCGGCTCTGGCGGCGGCGGTAATGCCATACTGAGCCAGGACGCTGATCATGGCCTGCTCCAGAACAGTAACCAATTGGCGGACACCCAATTCTAGGCGTTTCATGTCCAGCAGGGTATAAATGACCAGTTGTCCCGGGCCGTGATAGGTAACTTGACCGCCACGGTCGCACTGGATCACAGGGATCGTACCAGTGTTTAGCAGATGTTCGCGTTTGCCATTTAGACCCAGTGTATAAACGGGAAAGTGTTCCACGATCCATAGCTCATCAGGCGTCTGGGCATTTCTAGCCTCAGTGAAGTGCTGCATGGCCTGCCAGGTCGTTTGATAATGCTGTAAGCCCAGGTGGCGTATGGTTAGTGGCATATGGTGCTCGCGATGTTTCAGAAGCGGGCATGCACTTAGTCTGCCAGCGAGTCAGGGCATGCATTGCCTGGGCTGGCGATAACGGGCAAGTCGCCGTGTTCAGTGCTATAGAGTCATCATAATATGAGGACTGTCGGTTAGGTCCTGATAAATGGCATCCAGTTGTTGCCGACTGGAGGCATTTATGATGACGGTTACGGCTGTGTAATTGCCAGCTTTGCTTGGCCGCGAACTGACTAGGCTGTCATGGATATCAGGGGTATGGCGGCGAACAATCTCTACAACCACGCTATCCAGTTCGGCACTGGTTTTGCCCATGGCTTTGATGGCAAACTGGCAGGGAAAGACTAATAAAGGCGTGTCTTTACTCATATATTTCAGCACTAGGTTAAGAAAAACAAATACCCTCGGCTAGGAGGGGGGCTAGTACGCGAGGGTAGTAAAATTCAGACAATCAAAAAACACAAGGTTCCGAGAAGCTCTCGCAATTTATGCAGCCTTGTTAACTCGGCTAGATTGGGGGACTGGCTTTGTGGGCTGAGACTATAGACTGTTTGTAAGCCTGGAACAGCTGATTCATGCGTTGCCATGCCGGGCCGGGCTTGCCGTCACTGACTCTATTATTGTCCAATTCAACAACCGGCAAAATTTCCCGCGTCGAACTGGTTAACCAGATCTCGCTTGCGGTTTTTAAGGCATCCAGGGAAATGATTTCTTCGGCGTAAGGGATGTGGTTTTGTTCGGCAATTTCCAGAATCACATCTCGGGTTATGCCGGGCAAAATTTCATTGCTTTTAGGTGGCGTTATCAGGATGCCGTCAATAACAGCAAAAATATTGCTGGCGGCGCCTTCAGTGACATAGCCGTCTTTTACTAGAACCGCTTCGGCGCAGTCTTGCTCAACAGCTTGTTGTCTGAGCAGGATATTAGCCAATAATGCCGTAGCTTTAATATGGCAAAGTTCCCAGCGGCTGTCGTCGATGCTAATGGCTTTAATGCCGGTGCTGCGTCCTTCAAAAGGCACAATGTCAGAGCACATGACGAAAATAGTGGGTTGAGTATTGTCCGGGAAAGCGTGATCTCTTTTAGCTGCGGCGCCGCGGGTTATCTGTAAATAAATATATTGATCATGATTGGCATCCAACAGTGGCGCCATAATATTCTGCCATTGCTCGCGGCTATGAGGGTTGTCCAAACGGATGCCTGCCAGACTGTTTTCCAAACGTTGCAGGTGCTCTGGCAGACGAAATAAATGTCCGGAATAGGCAGGAATGACTTCATAGATGCCATCACCAAACAAAAAACCCCGATCCAGTACCGAAACTTTGGCTTCATCAAGCGGAACATACTGGCCGTTCAGATAGACGGTTTTATTTTTCATTCTGTTTTTTCTCCACCAGCAGCACGGCTTCATCATAGAGACGCTGAAAAATATTGCCTTTGTCTATGGATTTAAGTGCGACCAAGTCACTGGTGGTAACTACTTCGTCTTTCAAGGTCACGCTCACCGTGCCGAACTTTTCACCTTCTTTGACGGGCGCGGTGATGCTCTTATCGACATTAATAGTGGCTTTTAAGTCGCTATATTGGCGGCGAGGGATGGTCACGTAAAGATCTTCAGCCAGACCTAAAGGTAGTGTTTTTGATTCCCCTTTCCAGAGTCTGGGCTTCGGTTAGTGCTGTCTTGCCTTGATAAAGCCGGTGCGCTTCAAAAAAACGGAACCCGTAATTGAGCAGAGTCTGGTTTTCGTTGGCTCTGGCATTGGTGCTTTTTGCCCCCATTACCACAGAAATCAGGCGCATGTCATCTCTTAGCGCAGAGGCCACCAGGCAAAAGCCGGCATCATCGGTGTGGCCGGTTTTCACGCCATCAACCGTGGCATCACGCCACAGTAATTTGTTGCGGTTTTGCTGGGTAATTTTGTTGAAGGTGAACTCTTTAAGAGAAAACCAGCGGTAATATTCAGGGAACTCTTTAATTAATGCGCGAGTGACTATGGCCAGATCCCGCGCAGAGGTGTAATGGTCAGGATTGGGCAGGCCGTCGCTGTTGACGAAATGGCTGTTAGTCATGCCCAAGCGCTGGGCGTGCTGGTTCATCATTTCTGCAAAGGTGGCTTCATTGCCGCCAACATGCTCAGCCAGTGCTACGCTCGCATCATTGCCGGACTGAATGATCACGCCATGCAGCAGGTCTTCGATGGAAACCTGATTATTGACCTCAATGAACATGCGCGAGCCTGGCGTTCTCCAGGCCTTATCACTGATGGTGGCTTTGTCTTGAAGATGCAGGTGGCCGTTGCTAAGTTCTCTAAACACCACATAAACCGCCATGATTTTAGTCAGGCTGGCGGGGGCCAGTTTTGCGTCGGCATTGTTTTCGGCCAGGAATTTACCGGTATGAAAATCCAGTAAAACATAGCTTTTGGCTGAAAGAGTTGGGGCCGGCGGAGTGGCGATTTGTTCTTCGGCTGAAGGGGATTGAAATGAGGTGATTAGTAAGCCAAAAAATACAATTAGATGAATGCGTGAGTGACTTTTAAAAAGAATCATTGTAGGTATAGTCGATCAATTAAACATGGGCACATTGTAGCATGTACCTGTTCGGGGCGTGTTTTAAAAGATGCTACGCAGCCTAATGGCTGCGCTACTGGGCGAGGGTCTTAGCTTAGACGTAAACATGAAACTTAATGCAGCCAGGTTTGTATGTGTCTGGTCTTTAAACCAGGATCAGTTTTGTCTGGTTTCGGTAACAATCTGCGTGTCTTTAATGCCAATTGCGGCCAGTTGTTCGTTAATTTCATCAGCGCCTGCGGCTGAGTTTATGGGGCCCAGTTGGCACTTTGTAGAGGGTAGATCGATTGAACTTGGATGGGCGGATTTTCGGCAGTGGCAGATTGCTATTCGCGGCAATTTTATGTTGTAGTTTCTGTGCCTTGTTTTGATTGCCAAAAGTCCCGACTTGCAGATAGACCTGCTTGGATTGCTGATCTGCATCAGCCTGAATTTGCGGGAGCGCCTGTGCGGCTGTGATGGCTTTTATTTCCACTACGCCAGTGCCGGACTTGTGTATGCCCAGTTTTTCGGCAGCAGCGTAAGACAGATCCATGACCCGGTTGCCAACGTATGGGCCTCGGTCATTGATGCGCACTATAACGCTGGTTTTATTTTCCGGGTTGGTGACCTGGACGTAAGAGTCGAGGGGCAGGGTCTTGGATGCCGCGGTCATGGCGTTGGTGTCGAAAATTTCACCGTTAGCTGTTGTTTTACCATGAAAGCGAGGGCCATACCACGAGGCGACACCACGTTTGAAATAGCGCTTGAAACGGGGGAGGATGCTTTCTTTATCAGCTGAGGGCTCGCTAGAATCCAGTTTGCCTGGCGAGACTTTTGTCAGATATCTGTTTGCTAAGCTGGACTTTACTTGCGGTTTTGCAACAGCACTGAACGGCTGTAATTGAACGGTTTGTGTGGTTTTTGTTTGTGTTGCACAGCTAAGTAAAGCGAACACTGATATTAAGATTATGATTTTATTCATAGCAGGAGACTCTTTTTATTTGCAATAGCCTTGCTTAATTGAAAAACTGCCATGGCATATAAAGGACTGTGATTGTAGCGGGTAATAACATAAAAGTTATCCATGCGCTGCCCACAGTTCCTGGCTATTTTCTAGTTCAAAAGCAAGAAGTTTTATTTTGCTGTCGGAGGTTTTTTGTCCTAATGTGTCAATGTTGAGTAATTGTAACTTGGCGAATGTTAAATCCGGCTTAAGGTCATTGTTTAACGCGGATTTATACATTTCGCCCTCCGCTTTTACCGGGAAGGCAATCTCATGGCCGGCTTGCCAGTTGTGTTCGGCAAAATAATTGGCGACGCTGGCGATGACATCGGCGGGGTTATGCCAGATATCGCGTAGATTATCGTGATCAAAATCAATGGCATAGTTTCTAAAGCTGCTGGGCATGAATTGCGGAATACCCATGGCGCCAGCATACGAACCTGTCGGATTCAGGGGGGATATATTTTCCTCACGGCAAAGCAGTAAAAAGTTTTCCAGCTCGCTGAGAAAAAATTTGCTGCGCGGCGGATAGGCAAAGGCCAGGGTAGACAAGGCATCGATAACGCGGTGATTGCCGGTATTTTTCCCGTAGGAAGTCTCAACACCTATGATGGCAATAATGATTTCTGGTGGAACGCCGTAGCGCTGTTCTGCAGCCGTCAATACGGCGGCGTTTTCCTGCCAAAACTTAACCCCGGCATCGATGCGCGCCTCGGTCAGAAATATCTTGCGATATTTATACCAGGGCATTGCTTCGGCGGGTTTGGCTATGCTTTTCAGAATATTCTCTTTGATTTCAACCGATGCAAACAGCTCATCAAGTGCTGATTCTTTGAACTGGTGGCGGTCTGCCATTAATCTGATAAAGGCGTCAATGCTCGCTGATTCTTTTCTTGCGGGGCCAGGAGCGGCGCAGGCGACCAGGGCCGCACAGCCGCATATAACTAGAGTACGGGCAAAAGCATGGTGTAGTTTCATTGTATTGATAGATATTTTTGATGGGTGTGAATAGACATGAGAATGCCGAAGCCGGACAGCAGGGTCACTATCGAAGTGCCGCCATAGCTAATCAGGGGCAACGGCACGCCAACCACCGGAAGTACTCCGATGACCATGCCTATGTTGACAAAAACGTAAACAAAAAAGGTAAACGCCAGGCTGCCAGCCAGCAAGCGGCTATAAGTGCCGTGTGCATGCGATGCGATATACAGGCTGCGGGCAATAATCAGCAAATACAAAAACAACAGGCCGAGACAGCCAAAAAGTCCGAATTCTTCGGCAAACACGGCAAAAATAAAATCGGTAGAGCTTTCCGGTAAAAAATCCAGTTCTGACTGCGTGCTGCCGAGCCAGCCTTTACCATAAATGCCGCCCGAGCCAATGGCAATTTTTGATTGGATAATATGGTAGCCTCGCCCTAAGGGATCGGCTTCCGGGTTTATGAAAGTGAGTACCCGGGCGCGCTGATAGTCGTGCATAAAATGCCAGAGTACCGGGGCCGAAGCGGTCAGAATGGCCGCAATCGAGGCCATGAAACGCCAGGACAGACCGGCGAAAAACAATACGCCGGCACCGGAGCTTGCAACTAATAAGGCGGTACCGAGATCGGGTTGTTTGGCAATCAATAAGGTGGGAATTATAATCAAGATGCCAGCAACAAATAGTTCTTTCCACTTGGGCGGCAAGGGGTTGTCGGCCAGATACCAGGCAACCATCATGGGGGTGGTTATTTTAATCATCTCCGAGGGCTGAAAACGAAAAAAGCCCAAATCCAGCCAGCGCTGGGCGCCTTTACCTATCTGACCCATTATCAGTACGGCTATGAGCAGCAGGATGCCCATGCCGAACAGTGCTGCAGAATAGCGTTTAAACTGGTAAGGGCTGATCTGGGCCAGTACTGTCATCAAGGCAAACGCCAGGCCGACACGTGTAGCCTGGCGCATCAGCACATCCATATTCTGGCCGCCGGCACTGTAAAGAATGATAAAACTCAATAATGAAACCAGAGAAAGTGTAATAAACAAGGGTATGTCTATATGCAGCTTTCTGAGGATATTGCCGAGTAGCGAGGGCGGTTCGAATTGTTCACTGCGGGTTTCAATTTGCATGGCTGCCCTGTAAATACTGTTTGATGACTTTTCCGGCTATCGGCGCTGCAATTGAACTGCCGTGCCCGCCATTTTCCGCAATAACGGCAACGGCAATTTTGGGATCGTCGGCGGGGGCGAACGCAATAAACAAGGCATGGTCGCGCAATTTAAAGTCAATATCTTTTTCGTTGTATTTGGCATCCTGCTTGATAGTGAAAACCTGCGCCGTGCCGGTTTTGCCGCCTATTTGATAAGTAAGGTTTTTACTGATGCCTTTGGCGGTGCCGTGCGCGCTATGCACCACATTGACCATGGCTTCGATGATCTTGCTGATATTGTCCGGCTTAGCTAGCAGTGTGCCTCGATGAACTTTCGGGCCATGACTCGTGGTCTTGGCCCGGACAATTTTATCCACCAGAAAAGGCGTGACAATTTCGCCCTTGTTGGCCAGTGTCGCGGTGGCTCTAGCTAATTGAAGCGGGGTGACCTGGGTATAGCCCTGGCCAATTCCGGTGATTACGGTTTCACCCGGATACCAGGCCTGATTTCTTTGATGGCGCTTCCAATCGCGTGAAGGCACCAGTCCGGCTTTTTCGTCCACCAGATCAATGCCGGTTTTTTCGCCAAAGCCAAAGCGCTTTAAAAAATCATGCATATTGTCGATACCCAGCCTTGACGCCAAAGTATAAAAATAGACATCACAGGACTCGGTAATGGCCTGATTGAGATTAACGGCGCCGTGTCCTGTTTTTTTCCAGTCCCGATAGCGATGGCTGACACCGGGCAGCTGGTAAAAACCCGGACAGAAGAGTTTTTGTTGCGGATTCATTTCATTGTATTCAAGGCCCGCCAGACCAATAAATGGCTTAAGGGTTGAGCCGGGCGGATAGAGGCCACGCAGGGCGCGGTTGTAGAGCGGTTTGTTTTCGGAGATTTGGAGCGCCTGGTAAGCGTCATTGCCGATGCCGACCACAAACGGATTGGGATCGAAACCCGGCCGGCTGGCGAACACCAGTACGCCCCCGGTTTTAATCTCGATGGCGACCACTGCGCCGTTGTATATATCCAGGGCATCATAGGCCGTTTTCTGTAAGTCGATGTCCAGCGTCAGATAGAGATTCGAGCCGGGGTCGGGATCAACAGATTTAACGGTTTGGATGGCGCGCGATTGGGCATTGGTTTCAACTTCGGCATAGCCGGTTTTGCCGTGCAATTCCGTTTCATAACTTTTCTCGATGCCGATTCTACCGATATGGTTTGAGCCTTGATATTCGGATAACGGCAATGATTTAAGTTCGGCTTCGTTGATCCTGCCCACATAACCGACCACATGAGAGGCCAGGTCATAGTAAGGATAATGCCGAACCAGGTTGACATGAATATCGACGCCCGGAAAAAAAGGCCTTACCACGGCGAACTTGGCCAGATCCTCGTCGTTCATGTTCATGAGCAGCGGGGTGCTGACAAAGCGCTTCTGGCGTTTACGCATTTTTTGGTATTGCTCGATTTTTTCCTCGGGGATGGCGAGCAGTAGTTTCAGGCGCTCCAGGGTGTCATCAAGATCATGTATTTGCTCAGGAATCAATTCCAGGCTGTAGGAAGGGGTATTTTCGGCGAGAATTTTGCCGTTCCGGTCATAGATGATGCCGCGGGGGGGCACCAATGGCATGATTTTAATGCTGTTGTCTTTGGCCAGAGTCGCGTAATGTTCGTGACCCACAATTTGCAGATACATCAAGCGCGCAACAAGCCCTGAAGTCAACAGTGTAATGGCGACGAAAGCGATGACAATACGGTTGAGAAAAATGCGGTTCTCAACTGAATTGTCTTTAATCGTAAAGGCGCGGGACATAACAGGTATTAGGTTGTTATTTAGTGCGTTTAGTCAGACGGACAAAACGCAGCACGGTATAAACCAAAGGCCAGCACAATGTGCCGCTAAAAACAGGTAGCCAAAAAGAGGCATGCAGTTGCGCAGGGTGTTGGACGTTTTTTATTAAAAACAGCAGCAGCTGCGACAACAGCAAACAGAAAAAGATAAACAAGCCTTGCTGAATGATGGGGAACTGGCGCAAACGCTTGTGGAGTTTCAGGCAAATATAGATGACCAAGGAATAGGCCAAGGCGTATTGGCCAATTAACCGGCCTGTCAGCACGTCGGTGAGCAAGCCGAATGTCCACGCATGGAATATGCCGACACGTTCGGGTATGGCCAGCGACCAGTAAATAAGCGCCAGCAGAACCCAGTCTGGATTGATCTCGGCAAGCGGATTCGGCAAGGGGGCAATGCGCAAACACATGGCCAGCAGCAGAGTCAAAATGATACGGCCAAAGCCGTAGTAATTATTGATCTGCATGGTTTTTGATTTGTGTCTCATTCGCTCTCTGTGGTGAGGTCAGTGGGATAGGTGTCGATTTGCTCCAGACTATCAACAGTTCCCGGTTTCGGTCTAATTGGGCTTTCGGCGTGGCGGTAATGTTGGCGAAGGATTTGTTGGGTTGCCGGGTAAACTCATCAACCACCGCAACCGGATAACCCTGTGGAAAGGTACCGCCCAGGCCCGAGGTTATTAATAAATCGCCCGGTTGAATGTCGGCATTATTGGGTAAATAAGGCAACACCAGACGATTGGTCTGGCCGCTGCCCACGGCAATAGTGAGCAGGCCGTTACGATTCACCTGAACCGGAATGGCATGGTTCGGATCGGTAATCAACATGATTTCCGAGCTGAGCGGTAAGGCGCGGATCACTTGGCCGACCACGCCGTTCGCGTCCAGTACCGGTTGCTGTGGATGAACGCCAAAACGGGTGCCCTTGTTGACCAGCACAATATGCTCGTAAGGCGCCATGTTTATCGATAATAATTCAGCAACGAGCACTTGCTCACCGAGCTTGAAGGAGTTTTCCACCAGGGCGCGCAGGCGAATGTTTTCCTTTTCCAGTGCGGCGAATTTAAGCAGCTTGGTCTGATGGATAAATTGTTCTTCACGCAGGCGCTGGTTTTCCTTTTTTAATTGAGCGTAGGAAATCACCGAGTCGCTGGTTTGTGCGAGCAGAGAGCTAGGCAAATCAACCAGATACTTGAGAGGGTCAACAATAAACGAAAGGCCGGCGCGTAGCGGATCCAAGCGAAGGCTTCGGGTTTCAGTTGCCAGCAAAGCAACCGATGCAAGCACCGCCACAAGTAGTCGTGTGTTGATTGATGGGCCGGTGGCAAATAATAGTTTTATAGCGGGTGCCTCTTATCAATTAACAAAGGACGACTGCAAGGGTGCTGGAGGTATTGGGATGCCATACAGAAAAGGCACTTAAATTTTCTGCAGTCATTTCAGACATGTGATTATGCAATCGCCGGGGCGACTCGGATCGGACTCGGCCGGTCGCCGTCAGAATAGATGCGCTAGAAACTGGATCAGTTATTCCAGTGAAAACGTAGATACGCCTTTTTTATCCAGCATTTCCAGTACCATGCCACCACCTCTGGCCACACAGGTGAGGGGGTCGTCAGCGATATGTACCGGCAGGCCGGTTTCTTCGGCTATCAGACGGTCGATGTCTTTCAGCAGCGCGCCGCCGCCGGTCAGATAAATGCCGCGGGTGGCGACATCGGAGCCGAGTTCGGGCGGCGTCTGTTCCAGCGCTACCTTGACGGCGCCGACGATGCCAGATAAAGGATCTTGCAAGGCTTCCAGAATTTCATTGCTGTTTAAGGCAAAGCTGCGCGGCACGCCTTCGGCCAAATTGCGGCCCTTGACTTCTATTTCTCTAACCTCGCTGCCGGGATAAGCGCTGCCGATTTCCTTTTTGATTCTTTCGGCAGTGGCTTCACCAATCAAGGTGCCGTAGTTGCGGCGGACATAATTGATAATGGCTTCGTCAAAACGATCGCCGCCGATGCGTACAGAGTTGGAATAGACGATGCCGTTAATCGAGATGATCGCCACTTCAGAGGTACCGCCGCCGATATCCAGTACCATCGAGCCGCAGGCCTCATCAACAGGCAGGCCAGCACCTATGGCCGCAGACATGGGCTCTTCAATCAAATAAACCTCACGCGCACCGGCCATGGCTGCCGACTCACGAATGGCGCGGCGTTCAACCTGGGTTGATCCGCAAGGTACGCAGATTAAAATCCGTGGGCTGGGGCGTAAAAACTTGCTTTTATGAACTTTCTCGATGAAATAACGCAGCATGCGCTCAGTGACCGCAAAGTCAGCGATAACGCCGTCCTTCAGCGGGCGGATTGCGGTGATATTGCCCGGCGTCCGTCCGAGCATCAATTTCGCTTCGGTACCGACTGCGGCAATGGTCTTTGCGCCACGAATTTTGTCCTCCTTGATCGCAACAACCGATGGCTCGTTCAGCACGATGCCTTGCCCGGGAACGTATATCAATGTATTGGCGGTTCCTAAGTCAATCGAAAGATCGTTGGAAAAAAGACCGCGAAATCGTTTGAACATTATTTTCTGTACCTTAAAGAATAAATAGTACTACTTTAGCAATCAAGCAGGTATTTGAGCAAGATTTAAAGTATCATAATTAAGTTTACTACAGAATCGTTAAAATTTTTATGGAGTTAAGCGTGTCTTTAACCGCGGATGATGTAAAAAAAATTGCGCACCTCGCGCGACTGGGCATCGATGATAAAGATGTAGGCGCCTATGCTAGGGATTTGTCCGGTATGCTGGATTTAATGACGCAAATGAGCGAGTTGAGTACAGAGGGCGTGATGCCTATGGCGCATCCTTTGGACCAAGTGCAAAGATTAAGGCCTGATGTGGTGACCGAACGCAATCAGCGTGAACACTTTCAGGCGATTGCGCCGCAAGTTGAAGCGGGTCTCTATCTAGTGCCCAAAGTCATTGAATAAAGGAAAGTGAACCCAATGCACACTCAATCAATAGCAGAATTGGCTAAAGGGCTGCGTGCCGGCAAATTTTCAAGCCTGGAACTGACCCGGGCGTTTTTAGCACGCATCAGACAACACAGTGCGCTTAATTGCTTTATTACCGTCACCGAAGAGCTGGCCTTACACCAGGCCAAAGCAGCCGATGCCAGGATTGCCAGGGGCGATGCGACTTTATTAACCGGCATTCCGATAGCGCAGAAAGACATTTTTTGTACAGCAGGGGTTAAAACCACTTGTGGTTCCAAAATGCTCGACAACTTTATCGCACCTTACGATGCCACAACCGTTGAAAAATTCAATGCTGCCGGTGCCGTGATGCTGGGTAAGCTGAATATGGATGAATTTGCCATGGGCTCATCCAATGAAACCAGCTATTACGGCGTCGTCAGAAATCCCTGGGATAGTCAGGCTGTGCCAGGCGGCTCCTCCGGCGGTTCGGCTGCGGCGGTGGCGGCAAGGCTGGCGGCGGGCGTTACCGGTACCGACACCGGCGGTTCAATACGCCAGCCGGCGGCATTCTGCGGCATTACCGGCTTAAAACCCACCTATGGACGGGTGTCCCGCTATGGCATGATTGCCTATGCCTCCAGCCTGGATCAGGGTGGGCCGATGGCGCGCAGCGCCGAAGATGCGGCAATCCTGATGCAAACCATGGCCGGTTTCGATGAAAAAGATTCAACCAGCGTCGATCAACCGGTGCCCGATTACAGCGCGTCACTGAACAACAGTCTTGATGGCCTGAAAATCGGTTTGCCCACGGAGTTTTTTGGCGAAGGTTTAAATAGCGATGTTGCTGCCATTATTGAAGCCGCTGTGAATGAATACAAAAAATTAGGTGCGGAAGTCAAAGAAATCTCCATGCCTAATCTTAAGCTGGCGATTCCTGCCTATTATGTCATTGCTCCAGCTGAATGCTCCGCCAACCTGTCGCGTTTTGATGGCGTGCGTTATGGCTATCGCTGTGAAAATCCGGCGGACTTGACGGATTTGTACACCCGCTCGCGCGGTGAAGGCTTCGGCAAGGAAGTTAAGCGCCGCATTCTGATGGGCACTTATGCCTTATCGGCGGGCTACTACGACGCTTATTACATTAAAGCGCAAAAAGTCCGCCGCTTGATCAGTGAAGATTTCAAAAGCGCATTAGCAGAAGTCGATGTCATTATGGGCCCGGTGACGCCCTCCACTGCCTTTGGCATTGGCGAGAAAATCGGCAACCCGATTGAAATGTATTTGTCCGATATTTATACCATCGCCATCAACCTTGCCGGCGTGCCGGCCATGTCGGTACCGGCCGGATTTGTAGACGGCAAACCGGTCGGTTTGCAGATTATCGGCAACTATTTTGACGAACAGCGCTTGTTGAACATCGGCCATCGCTACCAGCAAGTCACGGATTGGCATCAGCAAGTGCCCAAGGGTTTCGAATAAGGAGGAATGGTCATGGCCAAGATAACCGATCTGTCGCAACTGGATTTAAACGGCACGTATAGTTACGCCGATTATCTGACCTGGCAATTCGATCAGAGTGTCGAGCTGATCAAGGGCAAGATCATGGCGATGTCGCCTGCGCCGAATCTGAAGCACCAGCGTATTTCGCGCAATATGCTGTTGCCGATAGGCAATTTTTTGCACAAAAAGACATGCCAGATTTTTGTCGCGCCCTTTGATGTCAAACTCTACGACAGCAGAAAATCCAAACTCAGCGACCGGGAAGTTTTCAGCGTCGTGCAGCCGGATTTATGCGTCATCTGCGACCAGGAAAAACTCACCGAACAAGGCTGCAGCGGCGCGCCGGACTGGATCATCGAAGTCCTTTCGCCTGGCAATACCAAGAAGGACATGCATCTTAAGTACGAGCTTTATCAGGAGAACGGCGTCACCGAATACTGGCTGGTGTACCCTTACGAGCAAGCGGTCTACCAGTTTGTGCTGGATCGACACAGCGAGAAGTACCAACTGCATGCGATGTACGCCGGCGACGATCTCGCAAAGCCTTATCTTTTCCCCGAATTACACATAGATTTAGCCGACGTTTTTGCCGAATAAATACAGGAAGCACCGAATGAACTCACAATGGGAAGCCGTTATTGGCCTGGAAATCCATACCCAACTGGCCACCAAATCAAAAATATTTTCCGGCGCGGCCACCGCCTACGGCGCCGAACCCAACACCCAGGCCTGCGCGGTCGACTTGGGCTTGCCCGGCGTACTGCCCGTGTTAAATGCCGAAGCGGTGCGCATGGCCGTCATCTTCGGCCTGGCTATCGACGCCGAAATCGCGCCTTATTCGGTGTTCGCGCGCAAAAACTACTTCTATCCCGACCTGCCCAAAGGCTATCAAATCAGCCAGTTTGAGCTGCCGATCGTCGGCAATGGCCATCTGGATATTGAGGTGGACGGCGTAACGAAACGCATCGGCGTTACCCGCGCCCATCTTGAAGAAGATGCCGGCAAATCGCTGCATGAAGATTTTCACGGCCTGACCGGCATTGATTTAAACCGCGCCGGAACGCCCTTGCTGGAAATTGTCTCCGAACCGGATATGCGTTCGGCCAAGGAAGCCGTCGCCTACATGCGTAAACTGCACGAACTGGTGCGTTATCTCGGTATCTGCGACGGCAACATGCAGGAAGGCTCGTTCCGCTGCGATGCCAACGTCTCGGTGCGCCCGAAAGGCCAGCAGGAATTTGGCACGCGCGCCGAAATCAAAAACATCAACTCGTTCAAGTTCGTCGAAAAAGCCATCAATCATGAAATCGAGCGCCAGATTGAAGTGATAGAAAACGGCGGCAAAGTGGTTCAGGAAACACGGCTGTATGATGCCGTAAAGGATGAAACCCGCTCCATGCGCAGCAAGGAAGAAGCCAATGATTACCGGTATTTTCCCGACCCCGATCTGCTGCCGGTGATGATCGATGAAGCCTTTAAAGCGCAAGTCAAAGCCGGATTGCCGGAGTTGCCGGAGGCCAAAAAGCAGCGTTTTAAAGAGCAGTATGGCCTGGATGATGAAAGCACCACGCTGCTGACCTCGTCCCGGCAACTGGCGGACTATTTTGAAAACCTGATTAAAGAGTCCGCTTGCGAAGCAAAAATATGCGCCAATTGGGTCACCGGCGATCTTATTGGCCGCGCTGAACAGGGCAGGGCTGGAAATTACCGAATCTCCGGTCAGTCACCAACGTTTGGCCGGCTTGCTGGCGCGTATCAGCGACAACACCATTTCCGGCAAAATCGCCAAACAGGTATTTGAGGACATGTGGCAGGGCACCGCGACCGCCGATGACATCATCGAAGCCAAAGGCTTAAGGCAAATCACCGATACCGGCGCGATTGAAGCCATTATCGATAAAATCATTGCCGATAATCCCGGTCAGGTTGAGCAATACCGCAGCGGTAAAGATAAAGTCTTCGGCTTCTTTGTCGGCCAGGTCATGAAGGAAATGCAGGGCAAGGCCAATCCGGGAGAGGTGAATAAGATGCTGGTGGAGAAGTTGAAGGGGTAATTTCTAGGCATGTTTCGGTGTACTGCCTGAGCTTTAAGGTCGGATTTATCTGGATGAATCGCTACGCGATGCTTGATTTAAAGCCGGTTCCCGCACCGGCAGGCGGGATACTTTTCTTTGCTTGTCCAAAGAAAAGTATCCAAAAGAAAAGACCCCCGGATGCCGCTTGTAACCTGCGCTCCTCGCTTTCGCCGGGGGTTGCCAGAAGGGCCATCCTGGCCCTCTGTCAACGCGATGCATCCCTGCATCGCCCCTAACGGGCCAATCCCGCCGAAAGCTCCGGTGCTCGGCGCGGCATAACGGGATAAAAACCACCACGGAATTATATTTGAGTCATTTCTTGTAAAACGGACAAATTACGCTAGTTTGTAGGATGTTGCCGAAGTTAGGAGGGGCTCGCTCGCGATTGATGCGCTTCACTATGTTCAGCGCATCCTACCGAGCTGCTCAAGCAGCCTGGGTCCATCTGGCAGCGAAACGGGTGACGTTATTTGGGTTTATGTTGGGACATGCTAAATTTTGTCAAATGAATGAAATCCAAATGGTTTTATATTTTTATAATCTTTTAGACAAACCTGTGATGCAATGTTTTGCGTTTATTAGGATGTCTAATATTAGTTAGCCCCTTTTGCCTCGACGCCTGACGCCTAGAGCTATTCGCCACATGCTGAGAAACGTGACATGAAGAACATACGAAGATACATAACCGAAGGGTGGCACGTACTTGCCGAGATACATACTGCAATCTGGCTCTTCGGTATCTTCGGGATTTCCACCAGTTCCATAGCTCAGTTCCTTCTTAGCCTCCCTGAGAAGAACTACTGGCCTTTCTTGTTGCTGGCTCAGACGGTGATTTGGAGTCTGATCACAGTCCTAGCCGTAGGCTATGTCGGCACCGTGCTCAGCGCGTTGATGCCTCCACAAAGGAAATTACTGCTCCAAGTGACATAGGCGGCGCAGGTGGTGGCACCATCGTCGGAAACGGAGGAACCATCATCGGTGGTCGCGGTGGGGATGGCGGTATCGGAGGTATCGGTGGGCACGGTGGTGGAGGGTCCATTCACGGTGATGGCGGCCTCATTGTCGGTGGCGACGGAGGAAATGCCGGAACCGCTGATGGACGGGGAGGCCGTGGAGCGCTTAGCCCCACTGAAAGAATGGGGCTACCAACAGAGATTTGGAGGTTCGGCCGCGGAGGCTCTGGGGGAAACCACCCCGAATACAACCGACGAATCGCACTATTGGCATCCATTCGCTCGGAATATCTGAATCAATTTCCCGATGAGGTTCAGTACATTCAGGCCGAAGTTGATTCCGTTCCCGTCAATTGGATCAACAAGCGGCTG
Organism: uncultured Gammaproteobacteria bacterium; assembly: GCA_963696315.1. Classification (GTDB taxonomy): domain Bacteria; phylum Pseudomonadota; class Gammaproteobacteria; order Methylococcales; family Methylomonadaceae; genus CAWKEY01. The sequence continues at coordinate 63,508 of CAVOJU010000045.1, read as the reverse complement.
GAGGAACTTCAAGAACCCTGGCGCGTACACATGGGGCCGAACGGCTATGTTCTACCCGCCCTACCAAGGGGCTAACCCGACAGTCGAGCGGGCCTGCGCGAAAAGCCGCGCAGGCCGCTCACTTCTACGTTAGTGATAGAAAACTTTGTAGTGCTTTCACAAAAAAATACAACTTTTTGGAGTGAACTATGTGTAATGCTTGGAATCATCCCTCAAATTGTACTTGCGGTTGGGGAGGTACTGGTCATCTTGGTCGCCAAACTTATTATTCTGCATATTCTACAGGGTCTATTTTTCCAAATAGTAATTCCACAGCATCATTACAGTATTACTCTTATGATACTTTTGTAAACCCAAATGCTAGATGCCCAGTTTGTGGTGCATCTGTATTTTTTTATCAATCAGAACATGGTAGTCGTGTATTTTTTGATGAGTTAGGCCCACCCTGGCCAAAACATCCATGTACAGATAGCCAGCACACTAATTCGGTTCAAAAGCTAAAATCTGAGGATAGTATTCCAAAACACAATGATACTATTCCAAAAACTTCCTTTATCTGGCAAAAAGAGTCTTGGGAGCCTTTTTTCTTGCACGAATCCCGTATTGTACATAATGACTTTCTTGCTATGACAGGGCTTTATAAAAGGTCAATAATTACACTATATTTAAAAAATAATGAGTCATTTTCAAAAAAAACACCTATGCAATTAAAGAATATAGGTAAATATACATTTGATATTTCGACATTTTTTATTCGAAAAGATCAGCTTTTTATTGTTGAATGCCGGACATATGATAATTTGCAGGTTGCGCACATAGAGTCCATAAAAGAAAGGAGTCTAACTCTAGAAAATAATAAAAAAGCAAGGGCGCAGAGAAAAAAATCGAGTCCAAATAATTTAAAAAAAATAAAATTAAAACAACCTAAAAACTTCAGTAAACCACCTAATTCACAGCAGCATAAAGAGAAAGACAAGTTCAAAACTGCAATGGAGCTGGCTTTTGAAAAGGCAAACAATCACTAACAATTGCGTCAACTCGGACGGCATAAAGCGTCGCTCGCTTTCGCTCACGCCGCTTTATGCCACCGGTTACGCGAAGCGTTAGATTTTACGGAGTCATCTCATGCATACCGCCCGAATTGCAGTAATCACTCTCGCCTTGGCGGCAATCACCTGTCATGCCGGGGAAGCGGAAGATCAAGTACAATAGGATGGGCTGAGGTACGAAGCCCATCAATTGAGAAACAACAAAGCCAGGTAGGGTACGCATCGCGTACCTATTCGAGTTTTGGATAGATTAAAATTGAAGGTATGCGCTTCGTATTCTTTATTTCCCGAAAGAATTTGTTGACAACAAAATTATGAATTTTCGTTACAGTTTGATTTCGTCTTTATCTTCTTTTTACCGGCTGCTCAACAGTGCCCGAAGCGCCGGGTATCAGCAGCGAGGCTTTGCAGCAGATCGAGCAGCAGTAGGGCCCGCAGGCGCGGCAACGAGTTCAGGACTGGCGCTATTTTTATTGAGCAGGAAAAAGCCAGTCCAGAGCGGGACAAGCTGAGCCGTGTTAACGACTTGTTTAACCGGTTGGTGTTTGAAGATGATGATCAGCACTGGCATCAGGCCGATTACTGGGCGACACCGATTGAAACGCTGGCCAGCAATGGCGGCGATTGGGAGGATTTTTCCATCGCCAAGTATTTTACCCTCAGTGAGCTCGGTGTTGCCGACCAGTGTTTGCGGCTGACCTATGTCAAAGCGCTGTCGCTGATCTCTCTGAAACAAATTTTCATAAACCCGGAGTGCTACAGGCAGGATAATAAGACGTGAATTTCTGCCATAACGATGATTTAAGGTTTGCTGAGCTTACGCAATAAATTCAACTCCATAACCTGAGAATTTGCGGATATTGATGACGCCGGTATCGAGCAGCAGATACTGGCCTTTAATGCCATGCAACACGCCGGATACTTCGGGCTGTTTATCGAGATTAAAAGACTTAACCTTGACCGGGTAACTGTCTACCGGAAAATGAATATCAACAGCCTGGTCATCGGCTAAAAGTTCAAGCGCCTGCTCGCCAAAACGCTGCCGGATGCCGGCCAGCTCCGCTTCACAAACCCTGATTAATTCATTCCGCTTGGCAGGCAGATCGACAGGGACTGCCTGATTCTTGAGCATCTGCTGCCAGCTGGTTTTGTCGCTGACATGCCGGGCGATAGCGACTTCAACCAGGCCGGAAACATGACGCGAGGGCACTTTAAAAATCGGCAATGCCTGTACTGCGCCCTGATCAATCCAGCGTGTAGGCGTTTGTGTCTGCCGGGTAATGCCTACCTTAATACCGGAAGAATTGGCCAGATACACAACGTGCGGCTGAAAACAGAAGGCCTCGCCCCAGGCGGGTTCTCTACAGGTGCCGGCGGCATAGTGACAGGTTTCCGGCTTCATGATGCACATGTCGCACTGCGCGAGCGCGGTGAAGCAGGGATAACAGTAGCCCTGATTAAAGCTCTTTTTTGTCTGCCTGCCGCATTCCACACAAAAAATTTTACCGGTATGGATTAGCTTGATCGGCTTGCCGAGTAGCGGATTCAATGCAATCAGTTGATCGCTTAACGGCAACTCGTACCAGACCGGATCATCCAGGCGGCTGCGCATTTTTCTTAATTGTCCCTGCATTCAGGTAGGCCTCTAAAAAAGTTGACAATGCGGATTCTCTTCAAAAGCCAGCGGCATTCAAAAAAATAGCCAGAGCACAGGCTTTAACTCCCCGTACAGAAAGGATCGCGTGTTTAAGAATCGTTCACAACAGAGCCGGATTGCACTGGACTTATGCTTTGGATCAGAACTTTATGATTTAAAAGGGATTGAAAGCGTGCTTTTGGTGCATAAAATATCATTATTGGAACAGGAAGGTACGTATTTTCTGGAATTTGCATGTTGGGGTCGCTAGAAATAATCTAGCTGCGACAATCTGTCACATTTTTATTTGCAAAATCTGTTGCTATTATTAACCTAACTTTTAAGGCTCTTGACGAGCCGCATAGCTGAAAGTTGCGTTATATCCTTCCTAATACTTTGAGGCGGTTTTATTAACCGCCTTTTTTTTGTCCGCTGTAATCAGATTTTATTCCAAAGCGACGCCTAATCCACCCAATCCGCAGTAACCTTGGGGTTCTTTGGCCAGATATTGCTGATGAGTGTCTTCAGCATAATAAAATATCCCGGCTGGCTTGATTTCGGTGGTTATCTGATTAAAACCGGCTTCTGTTAAACGTTGCTGATAGTGCTGTTTTGAATCAACAGCCTGATCCATCTGCTCCTGGCTGTAAGTGTAAATACAGGAACGGTATTGCGTGCCAGTGTCGTTACCTTGTCTCATGCCCTGAGTGGGGTTGTGTGATTCCCAGAATAGCCGGAGTAATTCACGGTATGAAGTTAAGGCCGGATCAAAAATGACCCGAACCACTTCGGCATGCCCGGTTAAGCCGCTGCACAATTCATCATAGGTCGGGTTGGGCGTGTAGCCGCCGCTATAACCGACTGCGGTACTGAAAATATGCGGATACTGCCAGAATTTTCGTTCCGCGCCCCAGAAGCAACCGAGACCAAACAAGGCCAGTTCCAGATGGGCCGGGAACGGCGGCACAATCGGGTTGCCGTTGACATAATGCCGGTTGGAAACCGGCAGAGGCGTATCGCGGCCCGGTAATGCTTCGGCAGGGTCTGGCAGCACCAGCTTTTTTGATGAGAAAATCATGATGAATAGGGTATGCTGTTTGGACAGAGTTTACTATAAACCCGAATTATCAAAGTACATACTATTTAACGGCAGAGTCATGAAAGAGCAAGATGTTTTACGGCGGTTTTTATTTGAAGGGCTGGGCGTGCGCGGGGAGTGGGTCAAGCTGGAAGCCAGCTGGCAGGCGGCCAAGCAGCATCAGCACGGTTCCGAAAATGTGCAGCAGCAATTGGGGCAGGCGCTGGCGGCGGTGGCTATGTTGTCGGCCACGGTAAAATTTAAAGGCTCGATGATTCTTCAGGCGCAGGGCGATGGCGATTTTAAAACCCTGGTGGCGCAGGCTTCGCATGAGCGAAAAATCAGAGGACTGGTACGAAGCAAGACTGACGTGGCGCCCGGTTCTCTGGAAGCCATGTTTGGGCAAGGGCGGCTGGTATTGACCATAGAACCCGAAAATGCTGATCCTTATCAAGGCATTGTGCCGCTGCAGGGGGAGAATCTAGCCGCCGCCCTGCAAACCTATTTCGAGCAATCGGAGCAGCTTAGAACCCGTTTGTGGTTGTTTGCCAATGAAACACAGGCGGCAGGATTATTGTTGCAGGAGTTGCCGGCACAGAAAAGCAATGAGGCAGATTGGGAGCGCATAGAGATGCTGGCGACACCGTTACCAAGCGGGAAATGCTGGAATTAGACTGTGAAGACCTGCTCTATCGGCTGTTTAATGAAGAAAAAGTCCGCCTGTTTGATGCCGAGCCGGTTGAATTTAAATGCGCCTGCTCCCGTCAAAAAATAGAAAGAACCCTGCGCGCACTGGGTAGAAGCGAACTGGAAGATATTCTCAAGACACGCGACAAAATTGAAGTGGGCTGTGAGTTTTGCAGTGAACACTATTATTTTGATAAAGTCGATGTCGAAACGCTGTTATCGCAGGAAGTCATTTTCAATTCTTCTGAAACACGGCACTAAAAACACTATGAACATTGAAACCATCAAGCGCAATTTTCGTGTCATCGCTCTGCTGTTGCTGGCGCTATCGTTAACCGGTTGTGCGTATTGGTGGCGGGCTTATCAGACGTATCTGCAGATGAATGAATTTGACCGCTACTTTCAGGTGGAGGCGGCGGACGATTTTACCTTGCAGTTCAAAAAGCCCATCATGTACAGCAGCGATTTTGTGTCCCTCGCCAAGCTGTATCCTACCGAGAATAACCCCGCCAAGGACGGCAGACGCTGGCGTTACTGGTTTCGCAAGGTCGACGGCAATAAAAAACTCATAGTGCCAGAGATAAAGTTTTATTCGGAGTTGAGTTTTAATAAAGAAGATCGCATTACCGCCTGGTCTTTTTCGTCGTTATTTCTGCAAATTGCCCCGCCGGAGTTTTTAGAGGTGTCTTTGCGCTCGATAGGTGGCGCTGAAATCAATAAGGAAAAAATGCAACTCAAGGCCAAGACGGAGTTGCTCGACAAGATTACTGCCGAATTACCGAAAAAATCAGCGGTACTGGCGCAGTTAGGAAAGCCTCTGGAAATAAAGCAAGAAAAAAAGTTTGAGGTGTATGTTTATCATTTTCTATTGGACACTAATAATATAAAAGAAGGCTATGAGGATCGCGCCTTGAGCGAGGTCAAGCTGAGCTTCGATAAAACCACCCAGGAACTGGTCAAAATGGCCGGGCGCTTTGCCGGCCTGAAAATTTCAATCAATTACCGGAAATTTCTGGATGAAGCGCCCGATGATGATTTGCGCCAGGCAGCTGAAAGCAAAGGGCAAAGCTGAACGTGGGAGCGACGCCTATCGTCGCGACGCAGGCGTCGCACCTAAGTCGTCCCACGTAAGTTGTACTAAGTTTTCAAATTGCCGGCATGCAGGCCGCACTCTTTTTTAGTGCCCGATTCCCACCACCAGCGCCCCGCGCGTTCATGTTGATTGGGCAGCACCGCACGCGTGCAGGGCTCGCAGCCTATGCTGATAAAGCCTCTTTCATGCAGTTCATTGTAGGGCACTTGCCAGGCCTCGATGTGATCCCAGACTTGCGCTGAATTCCAGTTGGCCAGCGGGTTGAATTTAATCAGGGAATGCTCCGAGGTGGAAAACGCGCTGTCTACCTGCACTTCAGGAATGGCCTGTCTCGTATCAGGACTCTGGTCTTTGCGTTGGCCGGTAATCCAGGCATCCAGATGCGCCAGTTTGCGTTTTAACGGTTCCACTTTGCGGATGCCGCAGCACTCCTGATGGCCGTCTTCATAAAAGCTGAACAGGCCTTTTTGTTGCACAAAAGGATCCAGCAAAGAGCGATCCGGCGTTAATAGTTCAATGTCTATCTGGTAATGTTTTCTGACTTTCTCGATAAAACGGTAGGTTTCAGGATGTAAACGTCCGGTATCCAAGGAAAAAACCCGGATGTCTTGTCTGATTTTGACGGCCATGTCGATCAGCACGACATCTTCGGCGCCGCTGAAAGAAATGGCAATATTATCAAAAAGCTCCAGGGCTTTTTTTAAGACGGTGCGCGGGTTTTTGTTGGCCAGCTCGGCCTGTAATTGTTCAATATCAAATGAAGTCATGAGGGCGGCTCTGAAAAATAGGTTGGTTTGTTACCACGAGTACATTGGGGAACTGGAGGCCCGCTTGCCTGCGAGCATGGCCACGATTTGGTTTTAAGCCGAAAAGTTGTCTGTGCCTTCGCGGCAAATAAAACAATCAGCTTTGGGCAAAATACTGTTTCAAAAACTCATCAAAAGGCAACTGGTCTTTGCTTTCGATTTCTTTTTGTTTGGCCAAAGAGACCTCCGCCATGTTATGAAACTGCTCGGTATTGGCTTTATCCAGTTGAGGTTGTCTGAAATAATGCTCATGCTCGGCAGAGGCGTCCAGGGCAAAACGGGCAAACGGTTTATGGTGCTCGGCCATGCTGGCCAGCATGCGTGCCGATGCGGTTAAGTCCGGATTATGGGCTATTTTTTGCTGCTGCTGCAGGGCGGTGCTATACGGTCTGCCGGCATTATCCTGATCGAGAATTTCACAGACCGGCTGCATGTCTTCAAAAATTTCTGCCGCCCAGTCTTGCAGAAGAATTTTTTGTGTGCCTTTTTGCAGCTCCAGCCCCGGTTTTCTGCCCCTGTGAGCAACCTCCAGTTGATTGGTATTATTGATCTGGTGTTCCTGTGGGGACGAGGGCGGGCTGTCTTTTAACAGGCACGTAAGCAGCAGAGCCTCTATAAAATGGGCTTTACCTTCATCGATACCCAGAGGATTAAACAAATCCAGATCCAGCGAGCGGATTTCGATGTAGCGAACGCCGCGGCGTTTAAGCGCCAGCGTCGGTTTTTCGCCCGAGTTGATAATCTGTTTGGGGCGAATGGTGCTGTAAAATTCGTTTTCAATTTGCAGGATATTGCTGTTCAGTTGCCGGTAATGACCATCTACCAGGGCACCGATTTTTTCGTATTCAGGGTAAGGCGTCGCGATGGCGGCGCTCAAGCTGCTGACATAGCCGCTTAGAGAATTGTAATCGATTTGCAGGTCAGCCTGATTTTTGCTTTTGTAACCAATATCGCTCATGCGCAGCGAAGTGGCGTAGGGATGATACAGGGTGCCTGAATCGAATTCTTCGAATTGCGCCATCAGTGCAGGGCGGCTTTTAAAGAAGCTTTTGCAGATAGCGGGCGATGCGCCAAACAGGTATAAAATTAACCAGCCCAGTCGCTGAAAATTTCTGATTAAACCAAAGTAGGCATCAGCCTTGAATTGCTCCAGAGGGACGCCTGGATTTTCCTGTTGCTGCAATACCGGCCAAAGCGCTTCCGGCACGGAATAATTAAAGTGTATGCCGGCAATGGCCTGCATGGTTCTGCCGTAACGATGCCATAAGCCATGCCGGTAAACATGCTTCATGCGGCCGATATTGGACGAACCGTATTCGGCAATGGGGATGCTTTCATCGCCATCAATGCCGCAGGGCATGCTCGCGCCCAGCAGGATTTCTTGATCCAGATGGGCATAAACAAAGCGGTGAATATGATCCAAAAAGGCCAGGGTTTCTTTAACATCGGCAAACGGCGGGGTAATGAACTCAAGCAGGGCTTCGGAATAATCCGTGGTGATATAAGGATGCGTCAACGCCGAGCCCAAGGCTTTAGGGTGCGGTGTTTGCGCGATGAAACCGTTTTTGCCTACGCGCAGGCTTTCTTTTTCAATGCCCTTAAGTCCGCCGCAGAGCTGGTGTTGATGGTTGTTGGCCAGAAGTTGGTTCAGGCGTGTCGAAAATTGAGTATTCAAATGCGTCATAGAGTGGACGTGCGCGCCCTGTAGTCCTGATATAATTCCAAGCATTATAAAAGGTATTGACTGCTTGAAGAAATATAATCGTGGCGCGGGGAGACGGGGTGGAGCATAAGCCGATTGAAATACTCAAGGCTGTTTTTGGCTACGATAGCTTTAGAGGACAGCAGCAGGCCGTTATCGAGCAAGTGCTGGCAGAGCGGGATGCCTTGGTATTGATGCCGACCGGCGGCGGCAAGTCCTTGTGTTATCAGATTCCCGCCTTGATCCGGCCCGGTGTCGGCATCGTCATTTCGCCGCTGATTGCGCTGATGCAGGATCAGGTTAGCGCCTTGCTGCAGCTGGGCGTCAAGGCCGCGTTTCTCAATTCGACCCTATCTTCGGAACAAGCGCGTCTCATTGAGCAGCAGTTGCTCAACGGCGAGCTGGATTTACTGTACATTGCGCCGGAAAGGCTGACCTCGGCGCGTACCTCGGCGCTGTTCGAGCGCATCAAAATCGCCTTGTTTGCCATTGATGAGGCGCACTGCGTGTCCCAATGGGGGCACGATTTCCGCGTTGATTATCTGCAGCTTTCCATGCTGCATGAACATTTTCCTGATATTCCCCGTATCGCGCTGACCGCTACGGCGGATGAAAAAACCCGGCAGGAAATCATTGTGCGCCTGGGGCTTCAGCAGGCGCGAATTTTTCAAAGCGGTTTTGATCGGCCCAATATCCGCTACCGCATTGTGCAAAAGCAAAATGCCAAACAACAATTGCTGGATTTTATCCGCGCCGAACATGCCGGTGATGCCGGCATCGTCTATTGTCTGTCGCGTAAAAAAGTCGATGCCACGGCTGAATGGCTCCAAACCAAAGGCGTGCATGCCCTGCCTTATCATGCCGGCATGACGGCGGATTTACGGCAGCGCCATCAGCACCAGTTTTTAATGCAGGACGGCCTGGTGATCGTGGCCACGATTGCTTTTGGCATGGGCATAGATAAACCCAATGTCCGGTTTGTCGCGCACCTGGATTTGCCCAAGAGTGTGGAGGCCTATTATCAGGAAACCGGCCGGGCCGGACGCGATGGCTTGCCGGCCAATGCCTGGATGGCGTATGGCTTGCAGGATGTCATCACCCTGCGGCATATGCTGGCAGATTCCAATGCCGATGAGACCCATAAACGTATCGAATATCACAAGCTGGATGCCATGCTGGCCCTTTGCGAACAGGTGCATTGCCGGCGGCAAGCCTTGTTAAGTTATTTTGGTGATGTCATGGAACACGCCTGCGGCAATTGTGACACCTGCCTGGAGCCCGTGCAGACCTGGGACGGCACGCTGGCGGCACAACAGGCATTGTCCAGCATCTACCGCACCGGACAGCGTTTTGGCGCCAATCATTTGATTGATGTCTTGCTCGGCAAAACCACCGAGCGGGTAAAAAGTTTTGGACATGATCTGCAATCGACCTTCGGGATCGGCAAGGCGCTGGATGAAAAACAGTGGCGCTCGGTGTTCAGGCAGCTGGTTGCGCGCGGTTTGGTGGCGGTGGATTTCGACAACTTCGGCGCATTTAAACTGACGGAAGTCTGCCGGCCGATTCTGCGCGGTGAACAGCCATTGATGTTGCGCAAGGATTTGCAGCCCGAAAAAAGCAAGCGCACGAAAAGTGCAGACCGGCAATTTGGCAAGAGCGATGACAGTTTGCTGTGGAATGCCCTGCGCGCCAAGCGCAGGCAGATTGCCGATGCCCAGGACGTGCCGCCCTACATTATTTTCAACGATGCCACTTTGATGGAAATGCTCGCTGCCAAGCCGGTCAATCATCAGCAAATGGCCCAGTTGTCGGGCATTGGCGCGCGTAAACTTGAACTTTATGGGAATGAATTTTTGGCCGTGATCAGCGAGTTTATTGACGCCAATCACAGCGGGCCGATTGGTTTGTCGGATACGGCAGCTGAATCGGCGGCCTTGTTCAGGCTGGGTTACACGGTGCAACAAATCGCCCGGCAACGGGAATTACAAGAAACTACGATTTATGGGCATCTCGCGCAATCTGTGGAGCAGGGCCTGCTGGTACTGGCCGATGTCGTGGAATTACCGGAGCCGGAAATCAGGCAGATAGAAGAGGCCATCATGCATTTGCCGGAAGAACAGAAAAATGCACTCAAGCCGGTTTATGAGATTTTTCAGGGACAATACAGTTACGGGGTATTGCGCTGCGTTAGGGCAGGGCTGCAGTGGCAAACGGCCTGAATGACGATATTTAAAAATCACGCATCAAGATAACGCTATGCAATACATTTTAGCCATAGATCAAGGCACCAGCAGCTCGCGCTGTGTCCTTTATGACCGGCAGGCCAGGCCAGTCGCCATGGCGCAGCGGGAATTCAGGCAACTGTTTCCTGAGCCGGGCTGGGTGGAGCATGACCCCGAAGAAATCTGGCAAACGCAAGCTGCGGTTTGCAAGCAGGCGATGGCGCAATTGCAGCTTAGTCCGGAGGATATTGCCGGTATCGGCATTACCAACCAGCGCGAAACCACGGTTGTTTGGGATAGACATACCGGCAAACCCATCTATAACGCCATCGTCTGGCAGGACCGGCGCATGGCTGATGACTGCAACCGGCTTAAAGCCGCCGGTCTGGAAACGATGGTTCAGGCTAAAACCGGCCTTGTCATCGACGCTTATTTTTCAGCTACCAAAGTGCGCTGGATACTGGATCATGTCGATGGCGCACGGGCGAAAGCAGAACGCGGCGAATTGGCTTTCGGCACCATCGATGCATGGCTGGTGTGGAAGCTGACCAATGGCGAATTGCATATCACCGATGTGTCCAACGCTTCCCGCACCATGCTCTATAACATCGAGCACCTGTGCTGGGATGATGAATTACTGGTCTTGTTCGACATACCCGCCGCCATGCTGCCGGCCGTCAAATCGTCCTGCGAACTGTATGGCTTTACGCGCAATGCTGATGTGGGCGCGGGTATTGCCATCACCGCCATTGCCGGCGATCAACAGGCGGCCTTATTCGGACAGCTGTGCACTGAAGCAGGCATGGCCAAGTGCACCTACGGCACCGGCTCATTTTTGATGATGAATACCGGGTCTAAACGCGTGTTTTCAAGCCATCGGCTGTTGACCACCATTGCCTGGCAAATCGGCGATGAAGTTGTTTATGCCCTTGAGGGCAGCGTGTTCATCGGCGGCGCGGTGATTCAGTGGCTGCGTGACGGCTTGAAGCTGTTCGGGCAGGCATCTGACTGCGAAACGCTGGCCGCCAGCGTTGCCGACAATGGCGGGGTTTTCTTTGTGCCCGCGCTCACGGGGCTTGGCGCGCCGCACTGGGATCCGCATGCGCGCGGAGCGCTCTTCGGCATTACGCGCGGCACCACGCGCGCGCATATCGCCCGGGCGGCGCTGGAGAGCATTGCTTTGCAGGTCGACGAGCTCTTGCAAACCTTATCCGCTGACAGCGGCGAGCCTGTGTTGCAACTGCGGATCGATGGCGGCGCGGCCAGCAATGATCTGCTGGTGCAATTTCAGGCCGATATTTCCGGTATTGAGGTCGTGCGTCCCGACGATCTGGAAACCACGGCCTTAGGCGCCGCCTATCTTGCCGGTATCGCCGCCGGCTGCTGGACTATTGGCGAACTGGCTGAGAAATGGCATGCTGAGCGTTCGTTTCACGGCACCATGGCGCTGAGAGAGGTTGAATCGCTAAAACGGCAATGGCTGAAAGCCGTGGCAAGAACAAAAAACTGGGCGGAATGAGCCATCAAAACCAACGGGTTGATCAAATGGCAAAAACGGTTGGATACTGGATTTGTTCAGGTTTGATTATTTCCTGGATTGTTGTGGAGGACTGCCCACACCCTCCAGCAATTTGATGAAATTCCGCTTGGGTTTGAAGCGGGCGCGCAGATCGGCCAGGTAATTGCCGAACTCACCATGACCTTCCCGGGCATTCATTAGTCTCTCGACCTTTCGAATTAGCTTGACCGCATCGGCATAAGCGGAATTGTTGGTTTGTTCGACGATGGCCGGGATCACGCGCATGTAAAGGACGAGAGCATCTTCCGCTCGCACCGGCTCCAATTTCCCGGCCAACGCGATCAGCAAATTCTGATTGCAGGTGCCTGTATGCGCCGCATCCCAGGCGGCATCGAGATCGTCTTCCCACAAAGCGATTTCAATCCGTAAGGAATAGTTGGGTATTGAAGGCTGCGGTTTCCAGCGGTTTGTCACCGCAGCTTCAGCGGCAATGACTGCTTCAAGCCGCGCTAAAGCCCGCTCGCGCTGTTCGGGCCAAATGCCGAGTTGCTCGGCAACGGCGTGCAGTTTTTTGTATTGTTCCAGGGACGCCCGCTCCTCGAACTGCACCCAGGTCAATTGCAAGGCTTCAGCGTTGCGCTTGCGTTGCAGATACGCCGCCACCAAAAAATCCCGCAGCCGGTTGTCCGTTTTGTCGGGAAACGTTCGCAGCCCGCGTTCCGCCCATTCCAGCGCCTTGTCGTCCTGCCCGGCCTTGGCCCATATCTGGGCGATGACCAGATAGTGGTAAGGCAACGACAGGTCACGCGACTTGATGGCCACCAATTCCTCCACATCGCCGCTGGCTTCGGCCAGCGACTCCATGATGCGGGTAATGTGGTAACGGTGCGAATCGTAGCTTTCGCTGTGTTGGCGGGGTTTTATTTTAGCCCATTCGCTCTCGGCTAATTCCCGATAACGGCGCAGACCTTGCTCGCCCAGCGCCTCACGATAAGTCATGGCACTGAAACTGCAAATTCCAAAAGGCGAAGTCGACTCTAAATGAAACAGACGTTCCGCCAGTGCTTGTGGCTCCGGCTTCGCCAGCTCGCAGGCCCTGAGGTGCAACTCGCCGAGTTCTTGTACAATGCTGCCAATATCGCCGTTCGAGTCGTCAATGTGTTCCAGAGACTTTTCCGCACGTTCAATCGCGTATTCTGCCAACTCGACCAGCATCGCGGCGCTTTCCGGTGTCAGCAATTCCGCCAGCGATGCCACGACTTGATCCAGATTAGCCGCAAAGCCGCGAACCTCTCGCCAATCTATAAAGCCACGAACGCGCGTTGCCTTATCAATGGCCTTACGGAAGGCTTTGGCGGTATGGCTTCCGCCAGCGGCGCGCTCCGCCTTGAGCGTTAAGGCTTGTTGTAATAACTTATCGCGTTTGGCGGCATCCAGTAACAGCTCAATTAATGTCTCTTGAGGTTGCGTGCCCAGATATTCCCGGATGTTGCGCTGAGGATCGCGCCGTGTTTTTGCAGGTACGGCGCCGCCGGCTGTCCTTTTGCCCGGAAAGCCACGCTAAACCGACCGCCACACAATGCTTGCAGAAATGGCCCTCCGCTGCGCGCGGGCAGGTGCAATCGTAGCCGAGATTACCATCGTCATCCCTCAACTCGACCCGATAGGTTTCTGTGCCCTCGACCTGCGCGCTGATTTTGTCGCCGGTATCGCTTAGATGCCCCACTGAGCCAGTCGAGAAATAAGCCTCGCCGCGCTTAAAAGCCGCCGCGCCGGCCAGATTTTCGAGTGTGTCTTTAGTGATGAGTTTGTCAAACATGGTAAAGTTTCAAATTATTCTTCCAGGCACCAATTAGCGGGCCAACCCAAAAAACCGTCTGCATTATGATTTAAATTCATATCTCCACCCTCCTCAAGAACCCTTGAAAAGGTATGCGTTGCCTACCTACAGGACGAAATGTAACAGCCGTTTATTTCAGGACAAAAGCCATTCACCTGTTTGTGAAATTGCACGGTACATGCTATCTGGCGCAAGGTCGATTTCGTCAGCCCATGATACAAAACCATCGGTTACTTTAAGTTGGTTGAAAAAATCTGGATTTTTGAGTTTTTCAAATACACCATAAAGATAAGACGGCAAAAATCGAACATTTCCACTTAAACCATCCGAAAAACGAACTTCGAAGGCTAATTCACCAATAACTCGTGCTTCAATTACATCGTAATACATAAAAACCTCCATTACGTTAAGGGTTCTATTTTATCTGGCTGTTGATGTACTCGGCATTTATCCCAATCGCTCAATAATTCGTCACGATGTAATTCCGCCCAATCCAAAACTAAGTTAAGCGCACGTCGTGGCAATTTACCTTCTTCTATTTCAAGTGTCAGAATGTTAATCGCCGCTTTATGCTCACCATATTGTGCTTGAAAGTGTGGCGGTGCGTGTTCTGCAAAAAACATACGAATTATAATTCCGTAAAATGTGCTAATAGTTGGCATCGTTATTTCCCCTCGACAAGTCTACAACTTCTACATTCAACTCACCTAGCCAAAAATCATCCCCTAACGGTTCATCAAAATCTTCATGAATAACGATTTTGCCTTTGTATTCGCCTACAGTTCTTTTTCGAATGAGCTGCTTTTGTTGTTGCGATCGCGGACGAAAATTTCAAAGTCAGAGGGGGATAGGGAATCTATTTTTTTGAAGTCAGTAATCATTTGCTACAAAGAGTAGTGAGAACTTCCATTCCGATAGCTTGAGTTCAATATGAGGCTGGTAAACAAGCGCCGGCAAAATTTGCCGGGCTCGGTTAATCCTAAAAAAATCAGTCGAACTTAAGGTTATAATCTGAACCCTCTGAATTGCTTGAGCTTAGCCATGGTATTGCCACCTAAAGTTATTCACCCAAAGGGTGACTCAGAATTAAACCTCAAAAAGCGCGAAATCAGCGCACTGGTTGCCGATACATTTGATGGAAAAATCCATATTGAATGGGATACGCAAGCCCACGTCACCCCCTTGGGGCAGTTGCCGTTTTTTATCCAGTTTTTAAAAATGGGTCACTTATTCGAACCTTGGGTGGATGAATGTCCTTTAAACTATGCCAGTAATAACGCCCCCAAAAAAGTCAATGTCCTGGGATCGTTGTTGCTGTTTATTCTCGCCGGTCATAACCGCTATGCGCATATCACCAGCTTAATGGGGGATACTGTCAACACTCAATTACTGGGCATGTCGAAAGTGGTCAGTGATGACAGTGCTCGCAGAGCACTGGGCAAGATCGATGAGGAAGACGGTATCCGTTGGCTACAAGACCATTTGGCGTATTGTTACCGCCCCTTGCTCAGTCAGCCGTGGATACTGGATGCGGATGTGACGGTTAAAACCCTCTATGGCAAACAGGAGGACGCCGTCGTTGGCTACAACCCCCACAAGCCCGGACGGCCCTCGCACACCTATCACACGTATATGATCGCGAATCTGCGCTTGATCCTCGAGGTTGAGGTTCAGGCGGGTGACCACAGTGCAGCCGCCTATTCCGCGCCCGGCTTATGGGCCTTACTGGAGCGTCTGCCACGCACGAACTGGCCCGCTTTTATTCGGGGCGATTGTGATTGGGGCAGCGACACTATCATGATCGAAGCCGAGCAGCGCGGCATCGATTATTTGTTCAAGCTTCGGAAATCACCCTATGTGAAAAAATTGATCCTTCAGCAGCATTGCAAACCCGGTTGGCAGCAAACCCATGCGGGTTGGGAGGCATTAGCCACTGAACTCAAGCTCAGTACCTGTATAGTGGACCCCGAAATCCGGACAATAGTTTAAGCTATGCCCTGTCGTGAAAAAAGAGGCAGACAATGAGCGAAAGCAAACGAAAGATTTTTACAGGTGCGCAAAAAGCCAAGGTTGCACTGGAAGCGGTCAAGGGGACTAAAACCGTCAATGAGATTGCACAGGAGTATGGAGTCCATCCGACTCAAGTGGCGCAATGGAAAAAGGACTTGCTTGCCAATGCAGGCAGTCTATTTGAAGGCAAGCGTGGTCCAAAACCGGTCAATGCCCAGAGTGATCCAGACCGGTTGTACGCCAAAATCGGACAACTCAACATGGAATTGGATTGGCTTAAAAAAAAGTCTGGACTCAGCCTGTAGGAGAGCGCCAGAAGTGGATAGAGCCAGGGCATGTGCTTGCGGTATCCAGGCAATGCCAACTTCTCGCGGTGACGCGCTCGGTTGTGTATGACCAGAAAAAGCGTCCACAGAAAGCAGTGAACGAGCTTGAGTGCATGCTGTTGACCAAACTCGATGAAGAGTACACGCGGCACCCGTTTTATGGGTCACGTCGCATGACGAAATATTTATGTGGCTGTGGGTACGCCGTCAATCGCAAGCGGGTGCAACGCTTGCTGCAAAAGTTGGGACTGGCGGGTATGGCACCCGGCCCCAACACCAGCAAGCCACATCCGCAGCACAAGCTTTATCCGTATCTGTTGAGGGGCTTGGATATTGTTCGTCCCAATCAGGTGTGGAGTACCGACATCACCTATATCCGGTTGCGGCACGGCTTTGTATACCTGGTTGCGATCATCGACTGGTACAGTCGCAAGGTACTGGCATGGCGGTTGTCGAACACGCTGGATGCAGGGTTCTGTGTAGACGGTCTGGAGGAAGCTATCAAGAACTTCGGCGTACCCGGAATCTTCAATACCGACCAGGGCTCGCAGTTTACCAGCGAAGGTTTCACTGGCGTATTGATCCAGAACGGCATCACGATCAGTATGGATGGACGCGGTCGCGCACTGGACAATATTTTTGTTGAGCGGCTATGGCGGACGGTGAAATATGAAGATGTGTATTTGAAGGGGTACGAAAGCATGCCGAATTTGCTGCTGGGGCTGACGCGCTACTTCCTGTTTTACAACGAGGAACGGCGGCATCAAGCGTTGGGCTATACAACGCCGGATGTGGTGTATCAAACGGGGACTGGTGGAGGTGCAATGATTGTTGATAAATTTAAAGAGCCGACAGAAACAGGTGTGATTGAACTATCGAACGTCAGCGAAAGTTTATGTTAAAAAGAGCGGCATTCATTGAAAGTACTATAGGCGGACGCCATGTGGACAAAGCGTGAATTTCCTTCGGAACGTGTGGATAAGCTGATGGAAAACTGCTTAGGCAGTTTACCACGAGCTTACCCACACTGATTCACCCTTTGACCACATTCCGCCGCAGCAAACATTATGGAATATTAAAATGCCTGCGGCGCAATAATAACAATTTATTAAAATGAAAACTTCGTATAGAAAAATTGGGACAGCGCTATTCAGCTGTAATGAGTACAGGACTCTATCTTAAACTCAATGAATATTTGTCTGGACAGAGGGGTCCACTTTACTGGACAACAGCCGCGTCGAGTCGTCCTGGTGCGGCGTCGGCTTCAAGAAAATATCGTCATCGCGCCGGACACCGACCAAGCCTTACCCCAGCAGGTATCGCTTCTTGAACCCGCTGAAGACATGGCTGCTTTCGAATACAGTGTCTTGGTCACCTCGCTAGACTCGGAGGTGGTGACCATTGTTCAGCATTATCGGGATCGTGCCGATTGTGAAAATAACTTTGATGAAATCAAAAACCAATGGGGCTGGGGCGGATTTGTGACCCAGAAAATCAAACCGTGCCGTTTTATCGCGCGCATGATTGCGCTTATCTATAACTGGTGGTCACTGTTTGTCAGACTGGCGGAGCCGGATAAGCATTATGAAGCCATCGTTTCCAGACCGCTGCTGTTGCATGGTGTTGGTAAACAAACCAGCCATGCCGCACAAAAGACACTTACCATAACCAGCACGCACGGTCGAGCCGCTTATGTAAGGGCAGCCTATGCGCGCGTCTGTGCGTTTTTTGATGAACTCAAAGCCATTGCGCCGCAGTTGACCCCACTGCAATGCTGGTACCGTATTTTGAGTGAAGCGATGAAAAAATACCTGAAAGGCGCTCTGTTAAAACCTCCAGATTTGATCAATTGTGAGGGCTAAATACACCACATAATCTTCATTTGCCTGTCAAGTTTATGCTGCATATTTTTGGCAGGGATTAACTCAACTGATTTTTTTAGGTTAATGGGGGGGATTCTTGAATAGTAGTTTAGCAAGCGAAGAGAATCAATCTGGCTGTTACTGGGGAAATCCAAAATTGTAACGATGCGAAGTATAAACCTGCTACGCCAGCTCCGGTGTATTCATGGCATCGGCGCTAAATGTATAGTTTTTGTTCAAGCAGTGATCCAGCCACTTTTGCAGGAAGTAGTTTAAGCGCCATTTGTAATTCATGATTTCCAGGCTTAGGCCCGGATACTTAAAAACGCGGGATATGGAATGTTAGAACTGCCCCCCGATTTCCGTGTCCCGGTATACCTTCTATCGTTACAAAGTCGTCGTTGAATCTGGCGCAATAGAAAATGTTCGATATTGGCTACAGAACCTTGACACTTTAAGCGATAAAAATACTGTTGAGCAATCGGAACCATCGGAGACTTCGCTTGAAGCCAATAGGCTTCCCACAGACATCGATGATGAGGGCAAATAAATTTTGGCTTGTGGGTTTTCAGTTAAGAGCACACTTTTTACTGAAGGAGTGGAGTCCGCCATAAATTGTGCAATGCTCGCTAAGCTCTGGCGTAACTGTTTGGCATTGTGAGCCGGCATGAGAAAAGTATAAGAATTATTGCGTGACAAAGTTGGAGAAAGATGACCAGGGTTCAGCAGACTGAATTGCTCGTGCGTTAAATTAGCAAGCTTGGCAACCGTGCTGATATCTTTTTCTGCCAGATAGTTAATGTCGAATTCGCGGTCAATTTTAACTTTGACAAAGTACGGCTCATTACTAACGTGGGGCAGTTTTATCCCATAACTGGCGGGATGTGCAAAGATATTAGCCAAGGCCAATAAGCGCGGGACATAGTTCTGCGTTTCTTCAGGCAAACGTAAAGACCAGAAATCTGCCGGCAAACCCTCTGCTAGATTACGACTGATCGCATTATCCACAGTCAGTTGTCCTGAATTATAAGCTGCTAAAGCAAGTAACCAATCACCTTTGAAATGATCTTTTAACCGGGAAAGAAAACGGATTGCCGCTTGTGTGGATTCAGGAATGTCAAGCCGTTCGTCATAAACACTGCTTTGTTCCAGGTTGAAATCTTTACCTGTGCTGGGGATAAACTGCCAGAGTCCTGCTGCATTTTTAGGGGATTGGGCGGTGGGCTGATACGCACTTTCAACTATAGGGAGTAGTGCTAATTCTAAGGGCAGTCGATTTTTACTGAGTCCTTCCAAGATATGGTAAAGATAGGGGCGTGCTCGTTCGGCAACGCGATAGATAAAGCCAGGATTTTGAGTGTAAGAAACAATTTGTTTATTGATTCGGTCATTAATCATTGCCTGTCTACTCTTATCAGCTTCTGCGAGAGCTGCGCAAGGCGGCTTTGCAAGGGTAGCTGTTTTTGCTAAAGAGCGAAGATCGGGACGAATCGTTGATGTTGTTAATGCTGGCTTGCCGTTTAAAGAGGGGGTATTAAGCTGGCTTCTTAGTCTCACAAGACCGGTACGTTGAGGTAATGCTGGGTAAAAATCCATGCGGGAACTGATTTTTTTGTTTTCTTGAGCAGTTGTGCCTTTATTTTTGAGTATGTTTACCTGTCGAAACTGATCTGGGCTAGGTGGCGTATATTTGCTAGTTGTTGACGTGGTTTTCGCACTTAATCTCATCCGACCTATTGCTGTGGCGTTACGCATAGGTGTAATCGCAGTAGGTGGGTCAATGTCAAGCGTTGACTTTGATAATGCCTGTTTCTCCGCCAGCGCTTCGAGTTTCTTTAAGCCATTACATGAATCTGCAGAACTATTGCTGAGATCATCCAATTCTGCCAAATCGTTTTTTACAGGTAGCCCTGTTTGCACGGCAGTCGCGTTAGGGATTTTCATGCCCAAACGAATACGCGTCCAAACATCACCAGGATTGGGGGGTGTTTTTTTCGTATTGTGACCTTGATATAGAATTTGACTTTTACTTTTGCCGGTTTTTGCCGATTTGGCAGCAGCAAGATCGGGGGCATTGATTGATAAGGATGCACCGATCAAAATATTCAATACCAATAGTGATAGACGCATTATATTTACTCCACTATAAACCCGAGCACCTAATGACGACTCGGGTTAACGGATGCACATTTCCGTTATATTTTAAAAAGCTATTTGGCTAAAAATCGGCCATTCAATAATGGCATGCAAAAAAATTATTAGCCCTTAATTATTCTTATCGGAATTCCCATTCTTTTAAGCCAGATTTCGTGTATGAAAGTTTCAATTTTTTTATCCGGATTGTCAAACAAAGTTGGAAATTTGCTTGAAAAGAGCATAAGTTGCTCTCCTTAGAAATCCAATCCCGGTCGTCTTTCTTGCCAGAGACAATAACATCGGTTTGGACAGAGGTGATTTTATGCGGACAAACTCGCCAGATTTTTACACTTCCGTGGCCGCACTGATTGTGGGGATACGGAGTTAGTTGTAACCCTCCAACAAACGCAAGGCGAGGCAAGTTTTGCATAATCACATTTGCCTGCTTTTCGGAAGCACACATTTCTCTTGGCTTAGCTCAAGGGCACGTGGGAAGAATGACGAAGCGAACTCTGTCGCATGGTCGGCACTAATTCATCCGGCCCATACGTTACGCTAATGTGCCCTACGTTGGCTCCCGCAGCTCCTCAGTATGTGATATTCCATTTATTCGGTGGATTACGTCACCCGCAAGCTGTAAACATCAGCAAAGGATATTGCCATGCGCTACTAATCCACCCTGCCTGGCTGAGGAAGTGGGCGTTTTGTTTTTTGGAAATTCGCCATCCAAATGATACGAGGTATAAACCTGCTACGCCAGCTCCGGTGTATTCATGGCATCGGCGCTAAAGGTATAGTTTTTGTTCAAGCAGTGATCCAGCCACTTTTGCAGGAAGTAGTTTAAGCGCCATTTGTAATTCATGATTTCCAGGCTTAGGCCCGGATCCTTAAAAACGCGCGATACGCTGGCGCGGGCGTGATCGCTCAACACTTCGGCGAGTTGGGCATCCAGATATACCCGTATTTTGACGGCAGGCTCCAGAAATTCGTCCAGATTCTTATTAAAGCAGTGGCTGAGCTCAACTGTCATGGTGTACGGGGTATGTTCAATGACGTCGAGGTAAAGCGAGGTTTTATTGGGCGCAAGGCCGATGGCCTGGTCCTCAAAAGCCAGCAAATCCGGGATTAATTGGAATAGCTTGCGATAGTTGGAGGCGCAGATTTGTTCCAGGCAGTAGGATTTGTTGACCGGATTGATAATGCCCATGCCGGCGCTCAGCTTTCGCTGTAGCAGGCGTGTGCGCTGGCGGTTTCCCACAGCACAACCTGGGCAACGTTAAAACCGGCTTGTTTCAGGTGCTGATAAATCATTTTACTGAGGACTTCGGCGGTGGGGTGTTCGTCCAGGGCGAGGAAACGCTCCTGGTTTTCGATGAGCATGGGGATGATGGGATCGTCCTTATGCAGCAGGAAGTTGTGATCCAGATGTTGGTCAATGTAACGTTCAACACAGTCCCGAATATCGGAAAAATCGCAGACCATGCCTTGCTCGTTGAGCTGTTCCTGCCGGATTGAAACCGAGGCTTTGACGCTGTGGCCGTGCAGGTTGCGGCATTTGCCGGGATGGTTCATGAGCCGGTGGCCGTAGCAAAAATAGACTTCTTTGGTGATGGTATACATGAAAAGTGGCAGGGGCTCGGTTGTGTTCAATAGTGAGGGCGCTTAGTTCCCTTTGATGCTTTTTATGGTGGCGGCAATTTCGTACTGGTTATCGTCCAGCTTGGTGCTTCTGACGACCTCGATAAAGGCTGTCATCGGCGGGGTGACGGCATTCTTGGGCTCGACATGGATTTCCATGGCCTTGCCCGGATCAAAACACCGGTCGGCAATAAATGATACGCCGGCGCCACTGATGGATGTGCAGCGCCCCCGATAGAGTTCATGCGAGTTGGCCAGCTTAAAGGTAACGTCACAGTCTACTTCCATCCGGATATAATTACGTTTTTCATCATATTCCAGCATTTTTTTCTCCGCCTAATGCTTTAGTTGCCGCTCCCGCTGTTCGGCGGGTAAAACTTCGGTAGAAAAGTGTACTATAAAAAACATAATGGAGGTGCATGATTTGCCGCCGGCTTACTAATTGGTTTTCGCCTCTGGATATTAATCTGGATTTATGTAATATGTCAGCTTTGAATGCTTGGTTTTACACCCGGTTTGCCATTTCGGAGGGTAAAACTTGAAGCCCGCCACCAACCGGATTATTGAGTGTTTCTAAATGACTAAAGCGACAGTTTTAACTGGCATTACCACCACTGGAACGCCCCATTTGGGCAATTATGTCGGCGCCATCAGGCCGGCGATTGCAGCCAGTAAAGACGCCAATGTTGCGCCTTTTTATTTTCTGGCCGATTACCATGCCCTGATCAAGTGCCAGGAGCCGGAACTGGTCAGGCAGTCCAGTCTGGAAATTGCCGCGACCTGGCTGGCTTTGGGTCTGGATACGTCCAATGCGGTTTTTTACCGGCAATCCGATGTGCCTGAAATTCTGGAGCTGGCCTGGATGCTGAGCTGTGTGACGGCAAAAGGCTTGATGAACAGGGCGCATGCGTATAAGGCGGCGGTCGCCGAGAATGAAGAAGGCGCCGAGAATGATGCCGATAAAGGCGTGACCATGGGCCTGTTCAGTTATCCGATACTGATGGCGGCGGACATACTGCTGTTTAATGCGCATAAGGTGCCGGTCGGTAGGGATCAGGTCCAGCATATTGAAATGGCTAGAGATATAGCAGGGCGATTTAATCATACCTACGGCGAGCATTTTGTCTTGCCGGAAGCAGTCGTCGATGACAATTCTGCAACCTTGGCGGGCCTCGATGGCCGCAAAATGAGCAAGAGCTATCACAACACCATTCCCTTATTTGAGCCCGAGAAAAAATTAAGAAAGCTGATTTACAAGATCAAAACCAATTCGCTGGAGCCGGGTGAGCCCAAAGATCCCCAAGGCTGCACCCTGTTCAGTATTTATCAGGCCTTTGCGACCGCTTCCGAAGTGGCGCAAATGCGTCTGCGTTATGCCGATGGCATTGCCTGGGGCGTAATGAAGCAAGTTCTGTTTGAACATATCAACGAACATATCGCGCCGGCCAGGGAGCGCTATGAGGCTCTGTTGCAGTCTCCAGAACACATCGAACAGCAATTGCAGGAAGGTGCGCAAAAAGCGCGCGCCATCAGCGTGCCTTTTATCAAGGAATTACGCAAAGCTGTCGGCATTTCGCGGATCGGTTTGTGAAACGCAACAGCCTCAGCGCCTGGCTTGGGCAGGCGGGGATATTAATCAGCCGGGCGCCTTTGGTGTGGATCGGCTGCACGGTGTTTATCGGCATCGTTTTAGCGATCGGACGGATTTCCCTGGCGCTCGGTGTTTTGGTCTCGGTGACCTGTTTGTTTGTCGGTGTCGGCGTTGCCAAATACATTGATCTCAAGGCAACGCCAGAAAGGGCGGTCGGCTTTTATTGGGCGATTAATAAGAGCCTGCCCCTGGCATTGCTGGCGGCGATCAGTATCCTGCTATGCTGGTTGATATTTAGAATGGCAGCCAATATTTATGCGGGCGAGTGGTACAAGATAGGGCAATTCTTCTTTTACTGGGAATTTACGCCGGATAATCTGGAGGATAAGTCTTTGCTGCAGCTAGCCGGCTGGATTTACTCATCGGCGCTTGCGGCACTTATTTTTGTGCTGTTGATGTTGACGAGTTTTGCCTGCTGGTTCAGCTATCCGCTGATGTTGTTCAAGAATTATACCTGGAGCCAGGCAAAAACACTGGGCAACAAGCTGGCGGCCAAACACCAGGGCCCCATGTACAAGCTGCTGGCGTTTGTGTTTGCCCTGGTATTCCTTGGCGGTGGCCTGATGCCTTTGTTGACGCCGGTTTTGTATATGCTGGTGTCGACGCTGATGTATGTGTCTTACAAGGCGATTTTCGAGACCGCGCATATTTGAGCAGCTGATGGCTTCTCAATAGACATCTGGAAAGGATTGCCGCAGGGTTGACACATGCGTTGCCGGCAGGCGAATAAGCAGCTTTATCTGGCCGGCAAAATCCTGCTCCACAATCTGCCCGTCAAGCTTTTTCAGTTGATAGTCAAGAGCTTGCATTTGCTTGTAATCCAGTGTTAAGCGGATGTTGACCCGTTCCACATAAGCGCCGATGTCCGCCGCTTCGATAGCCTGCCGGGCGGTGTTGCCGTAAGCGCGGGTCAGGCCGCCGGCCCCCAGCTTAACGCCGCCAAAATAGCGGATTACGGCAATCAGCACATTAATCAAATCTTTTCCCTCGATATGCTGGAAAATCGGTTTTCCGGCTGTGCCCGTCGGTTCGCCCGCATCATGAAAGCGGTAAATAATTCCGCTGTCGGTCTTGATTCGGTATGCAAAGGCAATATGACTGGCGTTG
Source organism: uncultured Gammaproteobacteria bacterium (assembly GCA_963696315.1). Lineage (GTDB taxonomy): Bacteria > Pseudomonadota > Gammaproteobacteria > Methylococcales > Methylomonadaceae > CAWKEY01. Next base: position 39,146 of record CAVOJU010000045.1, on the reverse strand, counting down.
GGGTGTTCGCTGTAAAGTTGTTTAAGATGCAGCATGGCTTGGTTTTCGCTGGTGCAGGGTGCAATAACGCCAATAAAGCGGGATTTTTTGATGCTGTCTTCTATGGTGTGAACGGATTTGACACAATACATAGCCGGTCTCATATTTTGCAGACACTTATGATAACCATTCGGGCGCAGGCATCGGAGAAAATTCAGCATCAGTTCCAACGGCATGCGCTGATTAAGGCCTTCAAGCGTGCTGATATTTGTGAGATGGAAAAAGCCGAGTAGCCACGTGTTTCGAGGTTATGGCTTGAAGGCGGCGGCATGATTGCCCCTGAACCGGTCTATTAAATTATCTGCGCCAGACCAAAGGCCGCGCCGTAAGTCGTTATAAAATAAAACAGGGCTAAGGCGGCACCGGCAATTAAATTGACAGCCAATACGCTTTTGAAAATGTAGGTGATCAAGGCAAAATCCCATAAAGCCACCAGGGCGAGAACATAGTAACTGAGGCTGCTTTCACTGACGGTGAGCCAGACTATCACCGGCACGCTGAAAATCGAGACTATGTTTTCACAGAATAAAATGGCGGCAGACACTTGTATAAAAACGTATAGGGTTTTGTTGAAAAACATCATGATCCCTACAAACAACAGCGTTAGCGATGTTTTCAGGGTGACCTCAAAGAACGCTTCTATGGGGTCATCGATCATGTTCGTCTGAAGGAAATACGCAACAAAATAATAGAACAATAGATTTTGGTTAAAAAAAGCCATTGATTTCGGCAAATCCAGCGGGTTGTTTCTAAACCAGCATAGCGGCAGATATTGCTTCAACGCATCCATATTCGATTGCAAGGTCATTGGGGTTCGGATTCGCTACAAATCGTTAAAGTCCGATGACTCTGAATAGGCAATAAATGAAGTCGGGTCGTAGGCGCCGAAATTATCATTTAATAATTGCACCAGTTCTTTGGTTTTATCCGATAACTGGCTTAAGCGGGCCCTGGTTTTTTTGTTCCAGCCGGCCGGTTCACTAATCGGCAGCAGCATGCGCCAAAAAGTCATGTTTTTTTCAAAGAGCCCGGCCAGATTCTCCATCAAATGCAGTTCTTTCTGCCGGGTTTTTAGTTGCTTGATGATGTATTTGGCTTGCAGCTTGCTGATGAGAACATGCAGCGGGGTCATAATTGCAATCAGCACGACAAGTGCAATTGGACCCATGATGGGGTCGGCTACTGTGGCTAATACGATGCCGGTATTGATTTCAGCAAACAGGCTTAGGGCGATGATAAAGCCCAGGATCAGCAGACTGGAAAAGTTTGTCCGATCTTTCCACAAGGTAATGCCGGCCTTCACTTCAGGTATCACGGTTTCATCAAGCGCATGGATGCTTTTTTGCAGAGCGTCGAGAACGCGGTAGGAACGTTCATGGGCAACATTGGCCAGACGTTGATCAATGGCGGCGAACACGGCGGCCTGGTTTTGGGACGTAAAGCTGTTCGCCTGATTCGGCAGCACAATAAACTGTCCGGTATTCAGGCCCTGTTCGGATAATTTTTTCTGGCAGGCAGCGATAAGGTCATTGCTATTGGTGCCCAGGCTCGAATAAGGCTCGTCGATCAGATATACAAACTTATTCGAATCCTGATATTGGCGGATGGTTTCGACTAATTCCGTAAGTAGTGGCGAGGCCAAATCAAAAACATCGGTGAAAATTAATACCAGATCAGAGTTTTCAATACTGTGTCTGTTGAGCAGGGCCGCGGCAGGGTTGCCGGCAGCGGCGTTGATGTTGGGCGTATCAATGAACAGCTTGCCTTTTAGTCGGTCGCTGTTGATGGTTTTGAGTTCGAGATAAGAATTGATCCGGTTGCCTTCACCGGTCTGTTGTTGCTCAATTTTGCGGCTGATTTGATAAAACGGGTAGCGGTGGTCAACGTCGAGGGCCGTTCCAGGCAATATGGTTGGATTGGGCTGGTTGTTATGCAGTAGCACAGTAAATTTGTGACTGGAGGTCTGAATGCCGGAGATCTGCTGTTCTGCACCCAGATAACTATCAATGAAGCGGGACTTCGCGGTTGAGTTGCCGCCCATCAGGCTGACGATAGGCCACCAGGAATTTTTACAGGCAGTTGTTTCATCCATCTCGATGAGGCCCAGGTCGTACTCAATCTGATCAAGGGCATGAAAGACTTTTGAGGCTTTTTGCAATACAGGATTGTCATGGGCGAAGTGCTTTTCAAGGTTAAGCAGATATTTGCTAGCAGTCTTTTCCGTCATCAGAGTGAAACCGTATGTGTAAGATTTTAAAGGAATAAATAGATCAAGCAGTTTAGAGCCAGCATGATCTGGGTCATCAAGAATGGTAAATGCCCTCCATTGCGGCACAGGAGCAGAAAAGATAAAAGCCTTTAAAATGCACTCGTCCCAGCCGTTTTCCTTGCGCGAGCAGATCAGGTCTTTGAGGAGGGGACGGTTTAAATTGCAGGGCGCCACAACGAACGGATGATACAAAATCAGGGGAAATATTCAAGGTATTTTTGTTGTTATATTTCGAGGCGTTGTCGCGCTGTGTTTTTGATTTCGTGCCCCGAGCAGCTGGGGTTATAGTATATGGATATTTTACTTCAGTGACCTTCCGTGGAAGGTGTAAAAAGCAGATGAAAAAATGGAATAAAAATTCTTGCTGTCTTGGTAACGGGATATTGATTTTGCTGGCTATGATAATGGCCGGCTGTGCCAGCCCTTTTTCGGTTGGATATGGCGCACATAGGCAGTCCCGTGACGAATTTGCCCGCTATGTGGAAGATGTCTTCCGTTTGCAGAATAGAATGACCAGTGAAGTGATGATGTTACTTCCAGCAGACGAGGCCGGCAGCAGTCATGATGACCTGTTGCGGGCTGAACACCAGATGCATGAAGTCTGCGCTTCGCTCAATGAATATGCGGTCCGGGAAAGCGAGGGTCAGAGCATAGGGCTTTTTTTAAGCCGTAACTTGGAAAAATCGGCCGCCGACTGCGAGCAAGCCGCTTTGCGTGTTCAAGCATTGTTACTGAAACAGAATGATAGCGCAGGCGGGGCGTTAGGGCGTTAGGATTGTGTTTTCTGCCGGTTTGCTGTTATCCGTCTCTGGATAATCCAGCGTGTAATGCAGCCCGCGGCTTTCCTTGCGTAACTGGGCGCAGCGGATAATTAACTCTGCGACGATAACCAGATTGCGCAATTCCAGCAAGTCGCTGGTGACGCGGAAATGCCCGTAATATTCGGCAATTTCGTTTTTAAGCAGTTCCACTCGGCGCATGGCCCGGTTTAAACGTTTGTCGGTCCTGACAATACCGACATAGTCCCACATGAAGCGGCGCAGCTCATCCCAGTTATGAGAGACCACGACTTCTTCATCAGAATCGCTGACTTTCGATTCATCCCAGTCCGGGATTTCTGGCGGTAATGGAATTGTGGCTAGTTTCTGTAGGATGTCCTCACTGGCCAGATCTGCGAAGACCAGGCACTCCAGCAGGGAATTGCTGGCCATTCGATTGGCGCCGTGCAGGCCGGTACAAGCGACTTCACCTATTGCATAGAGATTGGGGATATCGGTGCGCGCATGCTTGTCCGTTAACACGCCGCCGCAGGTGTAGTGGGCGGCTGGTACCACAGGGATGGGCTGTTTGCAGATATCTATACCGAATTCCAGACACTGCTGATGAATCGTGGGAAAGTGTTCGCGGATAAATGCTTCAGGTTTGTGGCTGATATCAAGATAAACACAGTCTATGCCGCGTTTTTTGATTTCATGATCGATGGCCCGGGCAACAATATCACGGGGCGCCAGCTCGGCCCGGGGGTCATAGTGCTGCATGAAAGGGGAACCGTCCGGCAGGATCAGTTTGCCGCCTTCGCCTCTCAATGCTTCACTGATCAGGAAAGCGCGCGCGTTCGGATGATACAGGCAGGTCGGGTGAAACTGCATGAATTCCATGTTGCTGATGCGGCAGCCGGCACGCCAGGCCAAGGCCATGCCGTCACCGGTTGAGCTTTGCGGATTGGTACTATACAGATAAACCTTGTTGGCCCCGCCTGTGGCCAGCACCACGACCCGTGCGGCGAAGGTTTTTACTCGATGTTTCCGGGTATCCAGAACATAGGCGCCGATGACCCGCCTGCCGGAGGCTGGCCCGGCGCTGGGTGAGGTGATCAAATCAACGACATTATGGTGCTCAAACAAGTCAATATTGGCATGTTCTTGAGTGCGTTCAATCAATGACAGCGACACAGCTTTTCCGGTGGCATCCGCGGTATGCACGACACGGCGATGAGAATGGCCGCCTTCCCGGTTTAAATGCAGCTTGGTTTCACCAGACTGAGTAAGTTCTTCGGTAAATGCCACCCCTTGCTGGCGCAGCCAGTCTATGGAGTTTTTGCCGTGCTTGACGGTTAGTCTGACAATTTCGGGGTTACAGAGACCGGCGCCGGCATCGAGCGTATCTTCAATATGCGATTCAATGGAATCGCCCGCATCGAAAACCGCAGATATTCCGCCCTGAGCATAGAAGGTGCTGCCGGATGTCAAAGCGAATTTTGACAATACCCCAATGCGTAATGAGTGATCAGCCAGTTTAAGCGCTAAACTTAAACCCGCGCCGCCGCTGCCAATGATTAGGACATCATACTGTTGCGAAATAGACATAAATTAAGGCGTGAACTGATCAAATTAGGAAAAGTATTGCATTTTACTACAAGGTAAATTGGCTTAGTTGTTGCCGTTTATGGATAATAAAGCTTTTTAAAGCGATAGCAATTTTTTTGTAGCCAAAGAACTTATGCGGTTTATTTCTGTCCATTCAACCATTAAAGAGCAGTAGTGAACAGTCAAACAAGGACTAGCGAGCAGGTCGATAAAGAGCTGGTGTTACGGGTACAGCAAGGCGACAAGTCGGCATATGATCTTTTGGTGATCAAGTATCAGCACAAAATCATTCAATTGGTGAACCGCTACGTCAAAGATCCTAGCGAAGCTCAGGACGTGGCACAGGAAACCTTTATTAAAGCCTACCGTGCGCTGGGCAATTTCAGGGGTGACAGTGCTTTTTATACTTGGCTGTATCGCATTGCCATCAATACCGCCAAGAACTACTTGGTAGCCCGTGCAAGACGGGGTTTTGATAGCCAGGTGGATGTGCAGGATGCCGAGCAAATTGAAAATGCCCCGCAACTGCAAGGCATGGAGACCCCCGAAAGGCTATTGCTAAATGATGAAATAGTAGAAGTCATTAAAACGGCGATTGATAAGCTGCCCGAAGAAATGCGCATAGCGATTATGCTGCGCGAATTTGAGGGTATGAGCTATGAAGAAATTGCTTTGGCAATGGATTGTCCGGTTGGTACGGTACGTTCGCGCATTTTTAGAGCGCGTGAGGCGATTGATAATAAATTAACCCCTTTGCTTGATTAGCGGTGATTTTGGATGGACGAAGAGTTAAATCAAAAAATTTCCCAACTAATAGACAATGAGCTTAGCCATGGCGAAGCCTTGAGTTTGTTACAAAAAATACGGAAGCAGCCTCAGTTGCAAGACAGGATGTCTCGTTATGAGGCTATCAGTCATGCGGTGAGGGCCGAGGTTTTTTTGTCGACTCGAGCTGATTTTGCCGAGCGGGTACGGCAGCAAATTCAGCACGAACCTGCTTATTTGTTGCCACAACATAAACCCCTACGACGCAATTTTAAAATCCTTGCTTTGGCGGCTTCCCTGGCAGTTGTTGCAGTAATAGCTTCGCGCAACATAAATGCCCCTGTTGAGTCATTTCAGGCCCCGGCCTTGGCAGTGACTGCGAAGACCCTGCAGGAACAGCCTCCGGTTGCTGTTGCTGTCCGCCCGATAGAGCAAGATCAGTTCAATACACGCTTCAATGACTATCTGCAGGCGCACAGCGATAGTACTTATATCAATGGCCAGGCTAATTTTCAGCCTTATGCTCGAGTAACGTCTTACGGCCGGGAATAACAGTGATAACACGATGTTTTCTTGTATTGTTACTGTCAATAGGGACAGTGACAGCTGGAAATAATGAGCTCACTGCCCGGCAGGCACTGATGAAGATGACACAGGCTATGGCGGTGTTGAATTTTCAGGGTACAGTGGCGTTTTTAAAAAACGGCAGGCTGGAAACCATGAAATATTTTCATGCCGCGGCCAAAGGGGTGCAGCAGGAGCGCCTATTGTCGCTAAATTCGCCATTGCGCGAGATTGTCAGGGATGCGAATAAAGTAAGCTGCCTGTTTAAAGCCACGCAACAGCTTGTGGTTGATCATCGGCCTTTTGGGCGTTCTTTTCTGGTGGATGTGCCCGAGAATCTGGACGCATTGAGCGCTGTTTATGATTTTCAGCGGGCCGGTGAAGAGAATGTTGCCATGCTGCCGACCTATGTGATCGTCATTCAGGCTGCCGATAATTTTAGGTACGGCAGGAAAATATGGCTGGACCAAAAGCATTTTTTGCCGCTTAAAGTGGAGTTGTACGATGTTTCCGGTGCCACCTTGGAACAGGTTGTTTTTACCGAGCTGCAAGTTACCGGCGCATTACCTTTTGTTGATGTCGAACTCGCACACAGTGCCGGGGGGGCGGGCGCTGTGCAGCATATTCACCAGTTACAGCCCCAGTCCTCAGAGCAGGCCAGCTTTATTGTCAGCAGCCTTCCGCCCGGCTTCCGGGATCTGTTTTTTACCCGTCGGCCCATGCACGACTCAAAACAGCCGGTTGAACACTTATTGCTAAGCGATGGCTTCGCCTCGGTTTCTGTCTATGTGGAAAATAATCTCCAGCCGGGCTTTCGATCTGAGGATAGTATCCATCAAATTGGTGCCGTCAACTTTTTTACCAGAGCCGTCGACGGCTCGCTCATTACCGTGATGGGAGAAGTGCCGGCAAAAACCGTCAAGTTTATTGCCGAGGGCATCAAACTCCGGCCTCGAATGAGTAACAAAGCAAGCGGATTATCATCACAATAAATCGATTGGATTTTTCTTGATGGCAACAGCACCTGCTTAATGGTTGTTGATCTCCCGTCCGATATGGCGATCGCCATGGTTTTTCAGGCAATATTTATAGGGTTAGGCCGTGAATTAGGGTTTGTTCAACAAGGCCCTGTTATTTTTCAAAGCACATAATGAATTGTTTTATTTTTAAAGACTAATAGGGTGGTTTTATGCTCAAAAAGCTTGTGGGTTGTTTTTTTCTGATTGTCTTGGCTAATCAGAATGTGCTGGCGCAATTACCGGATTTTACCGGCATGGTAAAAGAAAATGGCAAGGCGGTGGTTAATATCAGTACCACGCAAAAGGCTGCGCCCGAGCCAGAAAGCGAAGTGCAACAGCCCCAAATCCCTGAAGATCTGCCGCCGGAAATGGAGGAGTTATTCAAACACTTTTTCAATGCGCCTGGTGGCGGCTTCGTGCCCAGAGAAACCAACTCACTGGGTTCGGGTTTTATTATTTCCCAGGATGGTTATGTTTTGACTAATCATCATGTCGTAAAGGATGCCGATGAGATCGTGGTTAAGCTGACCGATCGCCGCGAATTAGTGGCCAAACTTGTTGGTTCCGATGCATTGACCGATGTCGCCTTGTTAAAGCTTGACGCCAAGGATTTGCCGGTGGTGACTATAGGCTCACCCGAGCAATTACAGGTCGGCGAGTGGGTACTGGCTATCGGTTCGCCGTTTGGCTTTGAGCAATCGGTGACTGCCGGTATCGTCAGCGCCAAAGGCCGCAGCTTGCCTGGCGGCAATTATGTGCCGTTTATTCAGACCGATGTTGCCATCAATCCAGGCAATTCCGGCGGACCGCTGTTCAATATGGACGGCAAAGTAGTGGGTATTAATTCCCAGATTTATAGCCGCACCGGCGGTTTTATGGGGCTTTCATTCGCCATTCCCATGGACGTGGTGATGAATGTGGTTGAGCAGATAAAAACCAGCGGCAAGGTATCACGTGGCTGGCTCGGCGTGCAAATTCAGGACGTTACGCGTGAACTGGCCGAATCCTTTGGCATGAAAAGACCGCAAGGTGCGCTGGTGGCAAAAGTCATACCCGGCAGTCCCGCTGAAAAAGCCGGCCTGCAAATTGGCGACATCATAACCGAATTTAATGGCCAAGCGATTGAAACCTCGGGTGAATTGCCGCCCATGGTGGGCATGACGCCGATCAATCAACAGTCCACCGTAAAGATTATCCGGCAAGGTGAATCCAAATCGGTTAGCGTTACTGTAGGGTTGCTGCCGGAACAGGATCTGAAAATCGCGGAGTCAAAAGTGGAAACCAAGCCGGTTAATAGGCTTGGCGTGGTGGTCGTCGATTTAACCGATGCCCAAAGAGCGAAATTGCAGATAAGCAAATACGGCGTCTTGGTGCAGGATGTTTCAAAAGGCGCCGCCAGAGATGCCGGCATTCAGGCCGGCGATGTGATATTGCGCATCCAGAATAATGTCATTCGTGATGTGGCTGAGTTTGATAAAATAGTCAAAAACCTTCCAGCCGGTAAATCGGTCGCTGTACTGATCCAGCGTCAGGGCAGTCCGGTCTTTTTGGCTCTAAAAATTGAAAAATAACTTGTGGATTTAAAACATATAAGAAACTTCTCCATTATCGCGCACATTGATCATGGTAAATCAACACTGGCAGATCGGTTTATTCAAATCTGCGGCGGCCTGACCAGTCGGGAAATGTCAGCGCAAGTGCTCGATTCCATGGATATTGAGAAAGAGCGGGGCATCACCATCAAGGCGCAGAGTGTAACGCTCGACTATAAGGCCAAGGATGGTGAAATCTATCAGCTGAATTTTATTGATACGCCGGGGCATGTTGATTTTTCTTATGAAGTCTCTAGGTCCCTGGCCGCCTGTGAAGGCGCCCTGCTGGTAGTTGATGCGGCGCAGGGCGTTGAAGCGCAAAGCGTTGCCAACTGCTATACGGCAATAGAGCAGGGTCTGGAAGTGGTGCCAGTGCTCAATAAAATCGATTTGCCATCGGCCGAACCCGAGCGGGTGATCACTGAAATTGAAGATGTCATCGGCATTCCAGCGGATGAGGCGCTGATGATCAGTGCCAAAACCGGTTTGGGTGTAGAGGACGTGCTTGAGCAGCTGGTTGCCAAAGTTCCGCCACCTCAAGGCAATGTTGACGGGCCTTTACAGGCGCTGATTATCGATTCCTGGTTTGACAGTTATCTGGGTGTGGTGTCCCTGGTCAGAATTGTGCACGGCAGCATCCGCAGGAAGCAGAAGATTACCATTATGTCCACCGGCAAATCCTTTATCGCCGAAAAAGTGGGTGTATTTACTCCCAAACGTCTGGAAAAAGAAATTCTGAATACCGGTGAGGTGGGCTATGTCGTTGCCGGTATTAAAGATATTTTCGGTGCGCCGGTCGGTGATACCATCACCTGGACCGATAAACCGGCTGGCGAACAGCTGACCGGATTTCAGCGCGTGCAGCCGCGTGTTTTTGCCGGTTTGTATCCGGTCAGTTCCGATAATTATGAAGAGTTGCGCGAGGCGCTTAATAAATTAAATCTGAATGATGCCGCCTTGCAGTTTGAACCCGAAACCTCCCAGGCCCTGGGTTTTGGTTTTCGCTGCGGTTTTCTCGGCATGCTGCACATGGAGATTGTGCAGGAGCGCCTGGAGCGGGAATATGATGTCGATCTGATTACCACCGCGCCTACCGTCGTCTATGAGGTCATTACCCACAATGATCAGGTGCTGATGGTGGACAATCCCGCGAAATTGCCGGATATCGGCACCATCAAGGAAATCCGGGAGCCTATCATCCGCGCCAATATACTGGTGCCGCAGGATTATCTGGGCGGCGTCATCAATCTTTGTATAGAAAAACGTGGCATCCAGAAAGATATGCAATACGCGGGCAGGCAGGTGTCTTTGCATTATGAAATGCCCTTGAGTGAAGTAGTGCTGGACTTTTTTGACCGCTTGAAATCAGTCAGCCGGGGCTTTGCGTCCTTTGATTATGAATTCCTGCGTTTTCAGGAAGCGTCCCTGGTCAAGCTGGATGTATTGATCAATGGCGACAAGGTCGATGCCTTGTCCATCATCGTGCATCGCGACTTAAGTCAGAACCGCGGCCGCGACCTGGTTGAAAAAATGAAAGACCTGATTCCGCGCCAAATGTACGAGGTCGCCATCCAGGCGGCTATTGGCTCCAAAGTGATTGCCCGCTCCACCGTCAAAGCGATGCGCAAAAATGTCACCGCCAAATGTTACGGCGGCGACATCAGCCGCAAGAAAAAATTACTGGAAAAACAAAAAGCCGGTAAGAAACGCATGAAACAGGTGGGCAATATCGAGATTCCACAAGAAGCCTTCCTGGCTGTGTTACAGATCAACAAAGAATAATTCAGCATTCTCCCTTCACTGACAAACTGGCTAATAAACATGGACTTTGATTTTTCCTTTTTTCTTCTCGTCGCCACGGTAGTTACCGGCGTGATTTGGGGTGCTTATCTATTGATGCTCAAAGTGACGGCTACTCCAGCGGCTGAGAAAAAAGAACCCCTGATTGTAGAGTATGCGCGGTCTTTTTTTCCGATTGTGTTGATCGTACTATTGCTGCGTTCATTTTTGGCCGAACCCTTCCGCATTCCATCCGGCTCCATGATGCCGACCTTGCTGATCGGTGATTTTATTCTGGTGAATAAATTTACGTATGGCATACGCCTGCCGGTTATCAATAAAAAAATAATCGCGCTTAACGAGCCACAGCGCGGCGATATTGTGGTATTCCGTTATCCAAAAGATCCGAGCGTGGATTATATCAAGCGCGTTATCGGCTTGCCGGGCGACAAGATTGCCTATTACAAGAAGCAGCTCTATGTCAATGATGCTCCGGCGAATCAGATTGCGATGGGCCGATATCAGGGCTTGGGCCAGGGACAGGAAATGTCGGGGGCTGAACACCTGCTGGAAAATTTAACCGGCGTTGAACACAGCATTCTGATCAAGCCCGAGCTCCCCACCGTTGAAGGCGTCTTTGTGGTGCCGGAAGGCCACTATTTTGTCATGGGCGATAACCGTGATAACAGCAATGACAGTCGCTACTGGGGGCCGGTGCCGGAAGAAAATCTGGTGGGCAAGGCCTTTTTTATCTGGATGAGCTGGGACTGGCAGCATAAGGGCGTCGGTCTTGACCGCATTGGCACCGTGCTGAAATAAACTACACTTAGCCGTAGTGTTTTAATTGTCCCGGAGAAAAACCAATGAAGTCCTTACCGCAACGTCAGCAAGGCTTAACCTTGTTATCGATCGCTTTTATCTTGGCGCTGATCGCGTTTTTTGTGCTGCTGATTTTAAAAATAGCGCCGATTTATATCGATCACAGCAAGGTCGCCAATGCTCTGGCGGCGTTAGAGAAGACTACTGATATTCAAACAAAAAGCGAACAGGAAGTCAGGCAGAGTCTGGAAAAGCGCCTTAACATGAATTACGTTTACGATGTCACCCAGGATGATATAAAAGTTATCAAGCGCGGCAATTATCTGAAAGTTCAGGCTGAATATGAAACGGTCGTAAAAATTTTTGGAAATTTGAGCGTGCTGGCAGAATTCAATGACATTATCGAGGTCGGCCAGGAGTGACAAGAAAGCCGGAGGTCTTGAGCAAAAAGCTGGGGTTAAGCTTCAATAATCCGCAGCTTTTTGTCATGGCTTTAACGCATCGCAGCGCCGCTGCCAATAATAACGAGCGTCTGGAGTTTCTCGGCGATTCCATCCTGGGTTTTGTGATTGCCGAACTGTTGTATGAGCAGTTTCCAGATGCCAGCGAGGGCGTGCTCAGCCGCTTGAGGGCCAGTCTGGTCAATCAGGGGTCTTTGGCGGATTTGGCCAGGAAGCACGAGCTGGGCGACTATTTGCGGCTGGGCTCGGGTGAACTGAAGAGCGGCGGCTTCCGGCGTGATTCGATTTTGTCGGATGCGCTGGAGGCCATTATGGGAGCTCTGTTCAAGGATCAGGGCATCGCTGCCTGCCGGCAATGGATAGAGCAGTTGTTTGCCGATAAGCTGAGCAGCTTATCACTGGATAATTGGCAAAAAGATCCTAAAACGCAATTGCAGGAGTTGATGCAGGCCCAAAAAATGGAGCTGCCTGAATACACCTTAATGACCATGTCAGGCCTCGCGCACGAACAGACTTTTCAAGTCAAATGTACTATCCCGTTAATCGCCGATGCCTGCATTGGCAGGGGTGTCTCCAGAAAAAAAGCAGAGCAGTCGGCGGCAGAACTGATGCTTGAATTATTAAACAAAGGTAATCAATGAATTGCGGTTTCGTAGCCCTGATTGGGCGTCCTAATGTGGGTAAATCCACATTGATGAATCATTTGCTGAAGCAGAAAATCAGTATTACCTCACGCAAGCCGCAAACAACGCGGCATCGAATTCTGGGCATTAATACCAGCGCAGCAGGCCAGGCCATCTATATGGATACGCCCGGCATGCATAGCAGTGAAAAGCGTGCTCTGAACCGGTATCTGAACAGAACCGCCGAGACCACCTTGCTGGGCGTTGATGTTATTGTCTGGCTGATTGATGGCCTGTCCTGGCATGAATATGATGAAGTCATCTTTAAAAAACTGGAGCAGGCCGGGCTGCCGGTTATTCTGGCGGTCAACAAGGTCGATAAGGTGAAAGACAAGGACACCATTCTGGCCTTTTTTGCCGAGGCGCAGCATCGTTTCCCATTCCAGCATCTGATTCCCATTTCAGCCTTAAAAAGCACCAATCTTGAGCAACTGGAGCGTTTGATCATGGCGCTTTTGCCGGAAAGTGACCTGATTTATCCGGAAGATCAGATTACCGATCGCCCCGAGCGTTTTTTGTGCGCGGAAATTATCCGCGAAAAACTGACGCGGCGCCTGGGCGATGAGCTGCCTTACTCCTTGACGGTTGAAATTGAGCGCTACGAGGAAAAGCCCGAAATCAGCAAAATATACGCCATCATTTGGGTGGAGAGAATGACGCAAAAAAACATCGTCATTGGCAAGCACGGCGAGATGCTGAAAAAAATCGGTACCGATGCGCGCTACGATATCGAAAAACTGATTGGCCAAAAAGTCTATTTAGAGCTCTGGGTGAAAGTTAAAAAAGGCTGGTCCGACAATGAACGCGCCCTGCAAAGTCTAGGCTTTAATGACTGAAACCGCGGTCTTGCTGCAGCCGGCGTTTATTTTGCAACAGCGAAATTACCGCGAAACGAGTCTGCTCATGGATGTCTTTACCCGGGACTTCGGCCGGCTTTCGATTCTGGCAAAAGGGGTCAGAAAAGCAAAATCCAGAACTGCCGGCTTGTTACAGCCGTTTGTTGCGCTGTCCATTTCGTACTTTGGCAAAGGCGAGCTCAAAACGCTGACGGCCGTCGAACTGGCTCAGCCCGTTATCCAATTAACAGGTTTGGCGCTGTATTGCGGCTTTTATATGAATGAACTGCTGAGCTGTTTTGTCCATCCCCACGATCCGCATCCCGAATTGTTCGACCATTACCAGACCGGTTTGCGCCGCTTGGCGGAAGGCTCAGCAATCGAAGCGGCGCTGCGCAATTTCGAACTCGACCTCTTCGATAATGCCGGTTATGGTTTGCAACTGGACTTCGATGCGCATCAGCAAAAACCGGTCGAGCCGGCAAAAAACTATCAGTTTCATGTTGAACAAGGGCCGATTGAAGCCGCAGACGGCCTTTTTTCGGGGTTGGCCTTGCAGGCCATAAAGGCAAGAGCATGGTCTGATCCTGCGGTGTTGCGTGCCGCCAAAGTCCTGATGAGAACGGTCATCGATGCGCATTTGCACGGCAAGCCTCTTAAAAGCCGGGCGGTTATCAGTAACATCATGGCTATTCAGCAGCGGTGCTAGGCAAAAGCTAAGGCGATTGACTATCATCAATCGGCTGTCGCCGTTTTTTGTTAACACTGATTCGCAAGCAACTGCTTCAGTGGCCTCTCTGCCCTTCACCGGCAATTGATTCATAAAAACCCATTACCACACTAAAAAATGAATACACAATCCATCTTGTTAGGCGTCAATATCGACCATATTGCGACTTTAAGGCAGGCCAGAGGTACGAGGTATCCCGAGCCCGTTCAGGCGGCAATGGTCGCAGAACAGGCTGGCGCCGATGGCATTACCGCGCATTTGCGGGAGGACCGCAGACATATTCAGGACCGGGATATTTTCCTGTTGCAAGACATGCTGCATACCCGGCTGAATTTGGAAATGGCGGTGACCGATGAAATGATCACTATCGCCACCCGCGTAAAACCTTATGCCTGTTGCCTGGTGCCCGAAAAGCGTGCCGAGTTGACTACTGAAGGCGGACTCGATGTTGCCGGTAATCTGCAGCAAATGCACTGGGCTTGTTCAACATTGGCAGAGGCGGGCATAGAGGTTTCGCTGTTTATTGATCCCGATCAGGCGCAGATTGATGCTGCTGTGAAGGTGGGCGCTCCGGTGATTGAGTTACACACCGGCTGTTACGCCGAGGCTAAAAATCCGCTGCAACAAGGCGAGCAATTGGAACGCATAAGGGCCGCTGCCAGCTATGCCCACAGTGCCGGCTTGCAGGTCAATGCCGGTCATGGCTTAAATTATTACAATGTTGAAGCCATTTGCAGAATACCAGAAATCGTCGAACTCAATATTGGCCATGCAATTATTGCGCAGGCTTTGTTTTCTGGCCTGGCGCAGGCAGTCAGCGATTTGAAACAGCTCATGCGTCATGCCAGGTCGCAAGTTGATTAAAGCTGAGGCACAGCGTGCAACTGAAATTTTATCAACTGACCTCGACGGGAAACCGGGAGCTTAATCAGGACTATATGGCGCACATCATTCAAGATGATTATGCGCTGTTTGTTGTCGCCGACGGTTTGGGCGGCCATTATGGCGGGGAGAAAGCCTCCCGGTTTTTCTGTCAGGGACTGATGCAGTGTGCGCCCGCATACAGTAAGCGCATGGTACAAAATCCCCCGGAAACTTTTTCGGCCTGGATTGCGGCGGCTGTCGCCGAGATGAAAACATTGTTTTGCGGCGATACCTCGCTTTATGAAGCGCACACGACCTGCGCTATTCTTTATCTGGATAAACGCTTGGTGCTGACGGGGCATTGCGGCGATTCGAGGATATACAGAATGAATCCCCGGCAGATTTTGTGGCGTAGCAAGGATCACTCAATCCCCCAGCAATTATTACAGCAAGGCAGGATTTCCGAACAGGAAGTCGGTAGGCATCCCGAACAGAATGTATTAACACGCAGCTTGAATGCGGACAAAGCCCATAAAGTGGAAATTAATCTGTATCCGGGCGTAAAAAAAGGCGAGACTTTTATTGTCTGCAGTGATGGCTTCTGGGGCGCTATTAAAGAGGCGGAGCTATTGCATCTGGCGCAATTGGGCAGCGGCAAGGTCGAGCTTGGCAAGCTGGCGGGCTTGTCGGTTTTGCGTGCGAATGGCAAAGCCGATAATTCGACTGTTCAGTGGATCAGGTGTTTGTAGAACAGATGCATGCGGGCACAGCTGCTTGAAGCCATGCCCGGCAACCTGACTAATGTGAGCCGAAACCGTGTTTTTGCATACGGTACAACAGGGTGTCTCTGGAGATGCCTAACAACTTGGCAGACTGGCTGCGGTTGCCACTGGTTCGGCTTAAGGCTTGATGAATCAAGTCGGCCTCCAGCAAATCCAGGTGCAGGCCGGTTTCAGGCAGCCTGAAATCTTTAATTTTGGCTGTGCAGCCGTGAGTAATTAACTCTATGGGCAGATTTTCGGGTTCTATTGTTTTGCCGGCAAGTAAGATACTGAGCCGCTCACACAAATTGCGCAGTTCACGGATATTACCGGGCCAGTGGTAATTTTTTAGAATCTTTAATGACTGCTTGCTAAAACTGGGCGGACTGATAGCGTGCATGGCGGCAAACATGTTCAGAAAGTGCTTAGTCAGATGTTCAATATCTTCAATGCGATGCGCCAGTGGGGGCAGCTCTATGGGGACAACATTGAGGCGAAAGTATAAGTCTCGTCTGAATTCTCCATCGGCAATCTGTCTGGTCAAGTCCGAGTTGGTAGCGGCCATTATGCGCACGTCGACTCTATGAGGTCTGGTTTCGCCGACGGCAAGACATTCGCCAGATTCCAGAAAACGCAAGAGCTTGGCCTGAATGGAAACCGGCAGCGAGTTGATTTCATCCAGAAACAAGGTGCCGCCGTGCGCCGCCTGAAAAAGTCCCTGTTTATTGGAGCTTGCACCTGTAAACGAACCTTTTTTTATGGCCGAACAGCTCTGATTCAATCAGACTTTCAGGCAAGGCGGCGCAATTCAGCGTGATAAAGGGCTTGTGGGCGCGTGGGCTGGCTTGTTGTATAGCGGTCGCAAGCACTTCTTTGCCGGTGCCTGTTTCGCCTTTGATTAATACCGTCACATCTGTAGCGCAACTATTTTGGCGCTACGGATTAAGGAATCCAAAGTAGGAGATTGACCAATGAGGGTACTGAAATGATCCATATTGTCTCTTAATGATTTCTTAAATGAGTAGTAAAAGCGTAAGGGTTTAGCCAAGGTAGCGCGGCTACTAGAGCGAGTGCAATCATCAGCAGGCCGATGGCCTGTTTGAAATAGTGCATTCGGGATAATCTCATCAAAGCGCCGGTCATTATACCGACACCCATGACGGCGGGTAAAGTCCCCAGGCCAAAAGAAAGCATGCTCAGTGCACTTTTAGTGATGTCGCCTGTAGTCGCCGCCAGCGCCAATGCGGTATAGACCAGTCCACAAGGCAGCCAGCCCCATACCATGCCAAACAGATAGGCCTGGGTGAGGTTTTTTACCGGTATGAGTTTGCGGCCGAACGGCTCTATTTTTTTCCACAGATGCACCCCGGCTTTTTCTATATAGGCAAAGCGCGGGAACCAGCCGGCTATGTAAAGACCCGCGCAGGCCATGATCACAGCAGAGATAAGCTGAAGAATCCGGTGGCCTTCGCCGTGGCTTAACGGCAGGGTGAGTAATGATTCGATAACGCCAACCAAAGCCCCGGCCAGCGTGTAGCTAACGATACGGCCTATGTTGTAATTCAGCACAAAAGGCAGCAGCCGGTTTTTTTTGTTTCTGATCTCGGGGCTCAGGCTTAACGTCAGTGTGCCAATAATAGAGCCGCACATGCCAATGCAGTGCATGCTGCTAAACAAGCCCATAGTAAAGGCGACTAAATAAGAGGCGCTAAAAGTGTAATCAATTTCCATAAGCCGTGAACATTATCACAGAGATGCCACTATACAAATAGCGGACAAGTAAAAAGCCGCTATTCAGGCGCGAAAGTGAGTGAAATCGGGGGTTAAAATTGAGTCATATAACACAGTGCAAATGCTTTGCTTGCATAGGCGCTGGTCATGAGCCGATGTACTTTCATAGTGCCTGTGCGCAGTTCAAGGTAAAATAATCCGAATTATTGACTGTACTGAAGGCTTTGCTTTTGAACACTCACCCATTTTGCCTTTGCGGTTCGGGCATTGAATACCAGCAATGCTGCGGCCCGTTGCATTCCGGCGACAAATCACCGGCAACGGCTGAGGCATTGATGCGTTCGCGCTTTACGGCCTATGCCTTACGCAACGCCGCTTATTTGCTGGATACCTGGGATGCAAGCGGGCGGCCCAAGACCATCGATTTTTCCAGAGAAAAAATTGACTGGCAACGGCTGGAAATTGTCGCCACCAAAAAAGGCGGCTTACAGGACAGCAAGGGCATGGTGGAGTTTAGGGCGTTTTATACCGAAAATGGCGAAGAACATGTGATGCATGAGATCAGCCGTTTTACTAAAATCAACGGCCGCTGGTTGTATCTGAATGGTGCGGTGAAGTCGATTGGCAAGATTGGCCAGCAAACCAATCAGGGCAAGAATGCGCCATGCCCCTGCGGCAGCGGCAAGAAATTTAAACGCTGCTGCGGTGCGGGATGATGTACTTTGCTAGTGATAGCTACTCGGAGAATTGCGCAGGGCTGGGCGTCCGTATATCGCCAGATTGATTTTTCATGGCGCGGCGCGCCTTAATTGCATGAGCACGCAGTGCGTGGGAACGATACCTAACATTTTTAATGGCTAAACATTTAATTTTCTCCCCTGAAGTTCCGCAAAAACAGGAGCAAACAGTCATCTGGACCGGTTTAACCGGCTGCGGCGATTCATTGGCGCTGGCTTCGGCCATCAACAATGAAAACCGCCTGTTTCTGATTGTGACGCCCGATAATCAAACCGCTTTGCGGCTCGAGCATGAGCTGTCGTTCTTTTTGCAGGATGAGTACCCCATTTTGCATTTTCCCGATTGGGAAACGCTGCCTTACGATGTGTTTTCGCCCTTGCCGGAGATTATTTCGGAACGACTGAAAACCCTGGCTTTGTTGCCGCAGGTAAAACGCGGCGCTTTGGTGGTATCGGTCAGCACCCTAATGCATCGCTTGGCGCCGCGTGAGCATGTATTGGCCAATAGTTTTGCGGTAAAAGTCGGTGATGATTTTAATCTGGAACTGAACCGGATCAAGCTGGAGAGCGTCGGTTACCATTGCGTGCCCCAGGTCTATCAGCATGCAGAATTCGCGGTCAGAGGTTCGATTGTGGATTTGTTTCCGATGGGCAGCAATGTGCCGTTCCGGATCGAATTATTCGATGAGGAAATTGAATCGATCCGGACGTTTGATCCTGAGTCTCAACGCTCGCTGGAAAAAATCGAGCAGATTCAGTTGTTCCCGGCGCGCGAGTTTCCTTTTACCGATGCTTCCATCAAGCATTTCCGGCAGGCGTTCAGAGACTATTTCCCGCAATCATCCCCCAAAAACCTCTTGTACCTGGATGTCAGCAAAGGCATCACGCCCGGCGGCATTGAATATTATTTGCCGTTGTTTGTAGACAAAACCGCAACCCTGTTTGATTACCTGCCGGCCTCCGCTGCTGTAGTGCTGTCCGATGCGTTTGCCGCAACGGCAAGCGCATTTTATGGTGAGGCGGAAGAACGATTCCAGCAAAGAAAGTATGACGTCGAGCGGCCCTTGCTGGCGCCGGCAATGTTGTTTCTATCTGCCGATGAGCTGGCGCAAAGAACATCTTCATTTGCGCGTATCACGCTGACAAACGCTGAACAAGAGGCCAGTGCCGGGGGAGATAATCAGGCACTGGATTTCAATTGCCGCCGCTTGCCCGTGTTAACCATCGATGCCAAGCTGAAAGAGCCGGCACAGGCCTTACAGCAGTTTGTAGCGGATTTTGCCGGGAAAATCCTGTTTGTGGCGGAATCGGCCGGACGCCGTGAAGGCTTAATCGAAAAATTAAGGCAATATAAAATTACCGTCAAGCAAGTTGAGAGCTGGCAGAAATTTTTGCAGTCCGAGCTGTCGCCCTGCATTCTGGTTGCGCCGATGGATCAGGGCTTATGGCTAGAGCCCGATCAAAAAAAATCCCCGGCCATTGCCATTATTACCGAAAACCAGCTGTCAGGGGAAAAAGCCCAGCAGCGGCGCAGACGCCGCACATCGGCGGCGCGCGAGCTGGAAAATATCGTCAACAATCTGAACGAGCTGACGATAGGCTCGCCGGTCGTGCATCAGGAGCATGGCGTTGGCCGCTACTTGGGCCTGCAGACCTTGCAGATTGGCGGCATGACGGCCGAATTTCTGGCACTGGAATACGCCAACAACGACAAACTGTATGTGCCGGTTTCGTCCCTGCACTTGATTGGCCGTTA
Source organism: uncultured Gammaproteobacteria bacterium (assembly GCA_963696315.1). Taxonomy (GTDB): domain Bacteria; phylum Pseudomonadota; class Gammaproteobacteria; order Methylococcales; family Methylomonadaceae; genus CAWKEY01. The sequence continues at coordinate 19,375 of CAVOJU010000045.1, read as the reverse complement.
TACCGGCGTCAGTCCGGAAAACGCACCCTTGCACAGGCTGGGCGGCGATCAGTGGAGCAAGGCAAAGAAAAAAGCCATTGAGCGCATCCGCGATGTCGCCGCCGAATTGCTGGAGATTCATGCCAAGCGGGCGGTCAAGCAAGGCTTTGCCTTTAAGATTCAAGACGTCTGACTATCAGGCCTTTGCCGACGCCTTCCCCTTTGAAGAAACACCCGACCAGCAGACCGCTATTGAAGCCATACTGGCCGATATGGCCAGTCCGCAGCCTATGGACAGGGTGATTTGCGGCGATGTCGGCTTTGGCAAAACCGAAGTATCGATGCGGGCGGCGTTTATTGCCGTGCAAAGCGGCAAGCAGGTCGCGGTTTTGGTGCCGACGACCTTGCTGGCGCAGCAGCATTATCAGAATTTTAGCGACCGATTTGCCGACTGGCCGGTGCGCGTGGAAGTAATGTCGCGCTTTGTGTCGCCCCGTCAACAAAAAGCCATTTTGGAAGACCTGGAGCAAGGCAAGGTCGATATTGTCATCGGCACGCATAAATTATTATCCAATGAAATCAAATACAAGGCGCTGGGGCTAGTGGTCATTGATGAAGAACACCGTTTTGGCGTGCGCCAGAAGGAACACTTCAAAAAACTGCGCAATGAATTGGATATCTTGACCATGACGGCAACACCGATTCCTCGCACCTTGAATATGGCCTTGTCCGGATTACGGGATATTTCCATCATCGCCAGCCCGCCGCCAAACCGTCATGCCATCAAAACCTTTATCAGCGAATGGATAGATTCGCAGATTAAAGAAGCCTGTCTGCGTGAAATCAAGCGCGGCGGACAGGTTTTCTTTTTGCATAATGATGTCAAATCCATGGAGAAAATGGCCGGGGAGCTGGGCAAACTGGTTCCCGAAGCGCGCATTGAAAGCGCTCACGGCCAGATGCCCGAGCGCGAGCTGGAGCGCATCATGCTGGATTTTTATCATCAGCGCTTTAATCTGTTGCTGTGTTCCACCATTATTGAAAGCGGCATCGATATTCCCAGCGCCAATACCATCATCATCAACCGCGCTGACAAACTGGGGCTGGCGCAGTTGCACCAGTTGCGCGGACGGGTAGGGCGCTCGCATCACCGGGCTTATGCGTATTTCATCGTGCCGCCGAAAACCCTGATGAGCAAGGATGCCGTTAAACGGCTGGAGGCGGTCGAAGCCTCCGGCGATTTGGGCGCCGGCTTCATGCTGTCCTCACACGACATGGAAATTCGCGGCGCCGGTGAATTGCTGGGCGATGAGCAAAGCGGCGAGATTCAGGAAATCGGCTTCACCTTGTATACCGAATTGCTGGAACGCGCAGTCAACGCCTTAAAATCCGGCAAACAGCCGGAACTGGATACCCCGATGGATACCGGGCCTGAAGTTGATCTGCAAACGCCGGCGCTGATACCGGAAGACTATTTGCCCGATATACACGCACGTCTGGTGCTGTACAAACGCATAGCCAGCGCCGAAAGCACGGAGGACTTGCGCGAATTGCAGGTGGAAATGATAGACCGTTTTGGCCTGCTGCCGGAGCCGGTAAAAACCCTGTTCAGCATCACCGAATTAAAACAGCGGGCTGAAAAAATGGGCATCAAAAAAATAGAAGCCAATGTAGGCGGTGGCCGGCTGGTTTTTAGCCCGGAACCTAAAATCAACGCCGATCAGCTAATCACCCTGATACAAACCCAGGCGCAGATGTATAAATTTGATGGCGCCGATAAGTTAAGGTTTGTTAAAGCCTTTCGAAACTACCGAGCAGAAGCTTGATTTCATCACGGAACTGTTGCAGCGATTGACGCCCGCAGAAATAATGCGCAATGTGTCATTACGAGCAGAGCGAGGAATCTTAAGCTTGAACCCAGTCTCCAGCGCTTAAGATTTCTCCTGTTGATCGAAATGAACAATACAATCACGCACCTTGCAAAATAGGCTGAATAGTTAGTGCGGCCAGGCAAGGTCGTTTGTTCCAGCGGGTGGGAATCCCGCTCCAGAAGGCAGGTCAGCCACTGGGTAGAGCCTTTGGGTCGGCGGGGGTAACCCTAAAGATTGAGCACAAAGTCACTCAAGACAACAGGCCGTAAGCGAAAGCTGAAGTGATTGAGCCTCGAAAGCAGAAACAAGAGAGGGATGACGTAGTTAACTATGCGGAAATCAACACAGAGTAAGGCGCCAAGACAAGTCTTCCTCTGCCTCTCCGGGGTCGAAGAGCATGGCATGTTGGACATTGGGAATAAACGGCAACCTGGGAGAACCTATCAGGTCTCACAAGGAAGTCAGTATGTCGGACAAGCGATAATAAAGCGAGAAAGACAAACGCCTATAGGTAGTCGGATAACGGCGTAGTACCGATGAAAGCGGGTAATGCTGCGGGAGGGAAGGCTGTTACATTAAGAAACAACGTTAAGGAGACATACCGAACGTGCTCAGAAACGAAGAAACGGTAGCCACGAAACTGCAACGTATAGCGGAAAAAGCCCGTAACGAACCCGATTGCCGCTTCACCAGTTTGTTTCATCTGATGAATGTGGAACTGTTATGGGGATGCTTTGATGAGCTGAGGACGAACGCGGCATCAGGCATTGATGGGGTCACCAAGCAGCAGTATGAGAACAATTTACTGGAAAATCTCCAGCAGTTGGTGGATAAATTGCATCGAATGGCCTATATCCCGCAACCGGTGCGACGGGTTTATATCCCCAAGCCGGGTAGTGATAAGACCCGGCCATTAGGGCTACCGACGCTGGAAGACAAACTGGTGCAAGCGGGGCTGGTCAAGATTCTACAGACTATCTATGAGCAAGATTTCATAGGCGACTCGTATGGATTCAGGCCGGGCAAAAGTTGTCATGATGCGTTGCGCGCGTTAAGCCAAACGGTGGAGAATAGGCCGATCAATTACATCGTCGAAGCGGACATCAAAGGCTTCTTCGATACGGTAGATCAAGACAGGCTCATGGAATTTCTCGCGCATCGTATTGCCGACCCACGCATCCTGCGCTACATCAAACGCTTCTTGAAAGCCGGGATTTATGAAGAGGGAGCCTTTTGTGCCAGCGACAGAGGCACACCGCAGGGGGGCGTGATTTCGCCGCTGCTGGCCAATCTCTATCTGCATTACAGCCTTGATCTGTGGTTTACACGCAAGTTTGTGAAAACCTGCGGCGGTGATGTCCGATTGATTCGCTACGCGGATGATTGTGTGCCACGAAGGCGCACAGGAGGACGAAGTCCTCCGTGCAGCTATGCTGCATAAGAGATGAGGGAGGGCCCCTCGAAACCGCTCTACAGGGGGAGGTTTCAAACCACCGTAAGCTGCAACAGTTAAGAGCTGTTGTGGTGAGCGTTACGGAAAAGGCAGAGCAAGACTTTGTCAGGTAGGAATTTAGGAGATGAACGCAAGTGAACCACTGCTGAAGTGTCGAAAGCGTAGGGATGATGTCAAAACCGAGGGGTAGTCGTTACTTCGGGATAAATCTAGCGGATACCTGTTTACTGGCTAGATGGCATCCGGCATGAAGGTGGCATGAACTAAATTCAGGCTCTTATGTGGAACGTGGGAACCTGTCGCTCCGATGCCAAGGGAGAAACACAAGTGGAAGCCCCACAAGTGTCAGAGTACCAATGCGGAGCACAGGGGCGGAGCGACCCGTAGTAGTGATGAAGATTCTGTAATGGGATTGGAGCGAAGGGGAAGCATTGTTCAGCTTGAACTAAAGAAAACAACCGGAAACGGGAGGATTGGATTGAAACAAGCAAAGCCATTTTGTATTACTAAACGCCAAGTTTGGGAGGCGTATAAAAGGGTCAAGGCCAATAAAGGAGCTGCCGGAGTGGATGGTCAGACGATCGTAAAGTTTGAGGAGGATTTGCAAGATAATCTCTACAAGCTCTGGAATCGTCTAGCCTCAGGCAGTTACTTTCCACAACCGGTGCTGCGGGTAGAGATACCCAAAAGCGACGGCGGAATAAGGCCTTTGGGCATCCCCACAGTTGCTGATCGAATTGCACAAATGGTAGTCAAAACGCATCTGGAGCCGGAATTGGAAAAACATTTCCATCCTGATTCCTATGGCTATCGACCGGGCAAATCGGCACTGGATGCGGTGGGGATGGCGCGACAGCGCTGCTGGAAAAACGACTGGGTCCTCGATCTCGACATCAAAGGTTTCTTCGATAATATCGATCATGAGCTGATGATGCGAGCAGTGCGCGCACATACGGAAGAGAAATGGGTCCTTCTGTACATTGAACGGTGGCTTAAAGCCCCGATTGAAATGCCTGATGGTACCAGTAAACAGCCGCAGAAAGGGACGCCACAAGGGGGCGTTGCCAGTCCTTTGCTGGCGAATCTCTTTTTGCACTATGCATTCGACGAATGGATGAAGCGGGAAAACCCCGACATTCCCTTCGAACGTTATGCAGATGATGCAGTGTGCCATTGCAAGAGCGAAGCTCAGGCGGAACAACTGAAGCAATCGCTGGACGTACGAATGAAGGACGTTGGGTTGGAGCTCCATCCTGAGAAGACGAAGATTGTCTACTGTCAGGATGACGACCGACAAGGAGAGTATCCGAATACGGTATTTGATTTTCTGGGCTATGCGTTTCGCCCAAGCGGAATGTGTCAATGACTTTGAGACACCAAGTTGTTTTATTTAGTGTCTAATTGTTGTGTATTTTTTGGGTTGAGGTTCTCCTGTGCGTTAACGGGCGGATTGATCCAAACGGCTTTGGGCAAGCTGGGTGGCAGCGGGCACTTTCCTTTGAATCGCTTTGGATTGGCGAGGAAAGCAGTCTCCAGGATTTTAGCACGTGCTTGGTATACCGTAGCAGCTTGGCCGAAGTGGACGGTAGCCGGGGTCATGTAACCGATGCCCGAGTGGCAATGGGACTGGTTGTACCACGGGAAGAACCGTTGGCAATGGCTGCGGGCATCCTCAATGCATCCGAAGCGGTCTGGGAAATCAGGCCGATACTTCAGGGTTTTGAACTGGGCCTCGGAATAGGGGTTGTCATCCGAGACATAGGGTCGGCTATGGGTCTTGGCGACATCCAGATCAACCAGCAAGGCAGCCACCGGCTTGCTGCGCATGCTGGAACCGCGGTCGGCATGCAGCGTCAGCGTGTTCGGCGGGATGTTGTGCTTGGCCACCGTCTCGGCGATCAGCTGCTCGGCCAGTTCGGCGGTTTCCCGCGGAGCGACCATCCAGCCGACGACATAGCGGCTGAAAATATCCAGGATCACATACAGATGGAAACAGGTCCATTTGGCCGGGCCTTTGAGTTTCGTGATATCCCAGCTCCAGACCTGGTTGGGCGCGGTGGCCAGGAGTTCCGGCTTGGTGTAGACCGGGTGCATCCGTTGGCGCCTGCGCTCTGCCGACTGGCCGTCCGCCTCCAGGGCGCGGTACAGGGTGCGCACCGAGCCGATGTAGCGCCCCTCGTCCAGCAGGGTGGCATAGACAAAATACGGCGAGCAGTCGGCGAAGCGTTCGCTGTTGAGCACCTCCAGCAGTTGCTGCCGCTCATTGGCCGAGAACGCCAGCGGGGCGGGCGGACGGGGCGCCAGCGTTGCCGTCGCGGGCAGCAGGAGGCGCCGGCGGGCATCCTCGCGATAGACCGAACTGCGGTTCAGGTTCAGGGCGGCGCAGGCCGGAGCCAGGCCGACCTCCGGGGCCAACTGGTTGAGGGCTTGCATCAGCAGCTCTCGCTCGGCGTCTCGTCCGTCGTCAGCCCGAGCAAGGCGCAAAGTTTTTTTTGGACATCAATGATGGCATTGGCCTGGGCCAGTTTGCGGCGCAGGCGGTCATTTTCCTGGGTGAGTTGGAGCACACGGCGATCCTCGGCCTGTGCGGGATCGGCCTTGCGCCCGCGCTTTTGCGGCTCCAACGCGGCACGCTCATCGGCAGCACGCTGCCTGCGCCAAGTGGTCAGGTGGGAGGAGTAAATCCCTTCTTTGCGCAACAGGGCTCCAATCTCACCCGGCTGGGTACAGCGATCAGCGGCATCCAGGATGCGGCGCTTGTCGCCGCTGGTAAATTGTCGGCGCCGGGCCGTGGCAACCACCTCCGGGTCGGGCCGCGCGCCGGAGGGCGCGTTTCCAGTCGCCCTGGGGGCGTCTTCCAACGCGCCCTCCGGCGCAGTTAACTGTGGTGATTCCATTGTCTCTGCTTTCGATTTGTTCATGATTCTGATCTACCTTTATACTCTAATTTCCGAGGGGTAGGTGTCTCAGGTCATATTGGCACAGGGGGAAGACGGTCAAAGAACCGTTGGGGTAAATACTTTATCAACTTCAGATCCAGCGATCAGCAGTAAAGCAGCTAAGGCTATTCGGCGCACATCCCGAGGGTGGAGCTGGCCAAAGCGTAGCGACAAGAGCTTAGAAGATTTAGCCCGAATGTTTAATCCGATTATTCAAGGCTGGATCAATTACTACAGTCGTTATTATAAGTCAGCACTCTATCCGATCCTGAAATGTCTTGAGCGGCGCTTAGTTATTTGGGCGACGCGAAAATACAAACGCTTACGGCATCATAAAAGACGAGCAGCTCAGTGGTTGAATCGCATTGCGCGGAAACAGCCGAATCTGTTTGCTCACTGGAAATTGCTGTATGCAACGGCTGGACGATAGGAGCCGGATGAGCGGAGACGTTCACGTCCGGTTCTGTGAGCACCTGAGGGGGTGGTTCCCTCGGGTGACTCGACTTGTCGTCTGTTGCCAACAGGAAGCCGATGCCAAACGATTTCAGATAGACATGGAAGCCAGGCTCAAGCAGTTTGGCCTCGCCTTAGCGCCGGAGAAAACGCAACGGTTCGAATTTGGTCCGTTTGCGGTCAAACGCGCTAAAGCGCGCGGAGAGAAGGCGGCGACCTTTGATTTTCTAGGATTTACCCATTACTGTTCACGAACGCGAGACGGTAAACGCTTTCGGATGAAGCGGAAGACGATCGGCAAACGCCTGACGGCCAAGTTGAAAGCCTACCGGGCATGGCTCAAGAAAAACAGAAATCTGCCTACCGCCGAACTACTGAAACGGACCGCCAGCAAATTGCGGGGTCATTACGGCTACTATGGCGTCACCGATAACAGCCGAGGGATAAGCCTGTACTTTTATCAAGTGCAGCGCATTCTGCACAAATGGCTGAATCGACGAGGCCGGAGAAGGTGCTGTAGTTGGGCAAAGTTTGCTCAACTGTTAGCGCGTTTTCCGCTGCCGAGGCCTCGACTCTTGGTGAACCTATTCTGAATCTGTGAATAAGGTTCTTAATGAGGAGCCGTGTGCGTAAATAGCGCCAGCACGGTTCTGAGAGGGGCTTGGTAACAATTGATGGGATGCACAAACTATTTGCAATCACGTAATAGCCGCGTGCGGCGAGGCGTTCCAGAAAAGCATGGCAAGTACGATGTTATTTTGTCGAAAGAAACCGGTCTACTCGACCGTTTTTTGATGAGGGTATAAGGGCAGAATCTGTCCGGCGATGCAGGGCGGCAGCCATGCCGCTGCCTACCAACAAAACCCGGCTAATGGAAAAATTTTTCCCGGAACATAAAAAATACAGCGCCTAAAATACACAGCGCCGCCCATAAATAATCCAGCTTTAAGGGCTCCTTCATATAAAAAAAAGCAAAAGGCACAAATACGCTCAGCGTAATGACTTCCTGCATAATTTTCAGCTGACCCAAATTTAGCGCCTGATAACCAATCCTGTTGGCAGGTACCTGCAACAAATATTCAAATAATGCCACGAGCCAGCTCAACATCGCCGCAATCAGCCAGGGCTTGCTGTTGAGTTCTTTCAGATGCGCATACCAGGCGAAGGTCATAAAGACATTGCTGCATACCAAAAGCAAGATGGAGACGATGATCGGATTCATGTTGTCGATAATGGTCTCTGCGATGCATAAACCCAGCTCAATGCTTATCTTCGCTGGGTTCGCTTTGAGTTGCTGTCTTATTTAACCTTGACGAGCTCTTTACCATTGCTGGAGAAGCGGCAGATGCCGCCAGCAAAGTAGCTGCAATCTTCGGATTGTTCTATCTTGGCGCCGTTGGGGCTGAGCTGAATTTTAAGTGTGCAATAACGGGCTTCGCCTTCAGCATGTTTTTTCATGACCAATTGGTTTTCACCTTCGCTTTTGGCTTCGCCAGCAACATCGGCAGAGCAGGGTAAACTGCCTTGTTCATCAGCATTGGGCTCGAAGTCGACATCGGCGCTGACCTTAATTTCATCGTTGACTTTGGTGATTTTTAAGTGTTGAACATGGTTGCCATCGCGTAATACATAATGATCGGTGACTGCGAAAGCGCTGCTGGAAGCCAGCATGGAAATGGTCAAAAACAAGATTTTTTTCATGGGTTTACCTCTTTTAGGTTAAATGGATCAAAAATAAGGTTGAGTCAAGGATAAGATTGCATGCATGTACCATGCTTTTAGGTGGCTACAATACGCATAAATCCATTATACCTTTGACAGTCGATAGCCGGCATCTGCTATTGAAATTGCGCGAGAATCTGGCTTTGTATTTTCTCGGCCATGGCTTTGCGATTCTCGGCGTCGCGGATAGGCCGGCCGACGACGATATAATCGGCGCCGTTCTGGAAGGCCATTTCCACGCTGACGACGCGTTTCTGGTCATCGTCCTCGCGGTTGTCCACGGGTCTGATGCCAGGCGTAATCACCAATAGCCGGTGGTCAAGTTCTTCTCTGAGCATCGACACTTCCAGTCCAGACGAGACAATGCCGTCGCAGCCGATTTGCAGAGCCCGTTTGGCGCGCGACAATACCAACTCGCGGACATCGCACTGAAAGCCCAAGTCATTGAGATCGCCACGATCCAGGCTGGTTAAGGCAGTGACGGCCAGCACTTTAAGGTTGCCTTTCTCCTTGGCGGCGGCTTCCATGATGGCATCGTTGCCGTGGATGGTGGCGAGGTCAACGCCTTTGCTGCTTAAGGCTTTGATGGCGCGGCCGACGGTGGCCGGCACATCAAAAAACTTCAAATCGACGAAGACTTTCTTGTTGCGTTGCTTCAACCATTCAATAAAACCGAAATAATCCCCCGACATAAACAGTTCCATGCCGACTTTATAGAAGATCACCGAGTCGCCGAGCTCTTCCACCAAGGCCTGGGCTTCGGGAATGCTGGGAACGTCCAGCGCCATAATCAGGCGTTCACGGACGGGAATGGGTTTGGTTGAGATGAATTTGGTCATAGAAAAAAGGTTCAAGGTTCAAGGTTCAAGGTTCAAGGTTCAAGGTAAGGTTCCGGCAAGGCAAGCTGTTTCGCACCTTGTACCTTGAACCTTGTCTCTAAAACTATATTACCGGAACTTCTTTTAGCGGTGAATGTTAAAATTACTCAATTTTCCACCATGATGGAATTATGAACTCCACACTGATTCAAATGACTTTGCTAATAGCCTTTGGCGTCGGTTGGCGCAGGTTAAGACCGGCCGGACTATGCGCCGAGCAAACCCGGCTGGTACTGACTACGGTGGTCTATTATCTACTGCTGCCAGCCATGGTGCTGGAGGTTTTATGGACGGCGGATATTGGCCTGCATTCCCTGCAATATACGCTGTTGGGCATAGGCGCCATAACGTTTGCCATGTTTTGTATCTGGCTGGTGGGGGTCTTGTTCAAGTTTGAACACCGGCGTCTGGGGGCGATGATACTGGCGGCGGCCTTCCCGAATGTGACCTATCTGGGCTTGCCGGTGCTGGAGCAGACCTTTGGCCACTGGGCGCGGTCAGTCGCCATCCAGGCAGACCTGTTTGCCACGACGCCGTTGTTGTTTACCATAGGAATTATGGTCGTGCGGCATTATGGCGAAGACAGCGCGGGACAGGCGAAGCCGGCATGGTCGTATCTGAATGCCCCGCCATTTTGGGCGGCGGCGCTGGCGGTGGCTCTAAATCTTAATGGTGTGGTTGCCCCGGACTGGCTGGCCGGTGTTCTGCAAAAATTATCAGCGGCGGTGGTGCCCTTGATGCTGTTTGCTTTGGGTTTGGCATTAAGCTGGAAAGCGGTCACTTTACGCAATTTGCCTTATGTCACGCCGGTTATTCTGATAAAAATGGCGCTAATGCCGCTGTTTGCAATGTTTCTGGTGCAGCATCTGGATTTTGAAGGCGCTTATAAAGCCGCTGTGGTGCTGGAAATGGCCATGCCAAGCATGGTGCTGGGCATCGTATTGTGCGACCGCTATCACCTGGATAGCTCGCTTTATGCGATGACAGTGACCCTGACGACATTGTTAAGCCTATTCACGCTGCCGTTTTGGCATGGCGTTTTGATGACGTGATGCTTATCGTAAACTTCGATTTGAATCCACATCAATTCATAACAGAAAGTGGATTCTGTTTAGTCGTGGGAGCGACGCCCTCGTCGCGATTTAAAGCTTTTAGTCGCGACGAGGGCGTCGCTCCCACCCATCTGTCAAGAGCTTATTTTTAAGTGATTTATGATATGAATCCAAGCCTGGAAATCTTCTCGCAAGGTGAAGAAATAGTGACCGGACAAACGGTCGACAGTAATTCGGCCTGGCTCTCTGAACAGGCCGTGCACATGGGCTTTACCGTCACCCGGCACACGGCGGTTGGCGATAAACTGGGTGATCTGGTTGACTTGCTGCGGGAAATTTCCACACGCGCCGATTGCTGCCTGTGTACCGGGGGACTTGGTCCTACCAGTGATGATTTAACGGCTGAAGCGGTGGCGCAGGCTTTCAATCTGCCGCTGCGCTTTGATGAGATAGCCTTTGCACAGATCGAGCAGTTTTTTATAAACAGAAACCGGCCCATGCCCGAAGCCAATCGCAAGCAAGCCATGCTGCCGCAAGGCGCGCTTCGGCTCGATAACGGCTGGGGCACGGCGCCCGGCTTTGCCCTGCAGCTTGGCCGCTGCTGGTTTGCCTTTATGCCCGGCGTACCTTATGAAATGAGGCAGCTTTTTTTGGAAAGAATCCAGCCGCTGCTGGCAAGCCGGTTTGTTTTAAAGCCCGGCAAACTAATCAGCATAAAAACCTTCGGCATTGGCGAGTCGGATATTCAGCAACGTTTGGCGGGCATCGAGATTCCCGCGCCCGTTCAACTGGGCTTTCGCGCCGGCGTGGACGAAGTGCAAACCAAGTTGCTGTTTCCGGCTGATTTTCCGGAACCGGCCCTGAGGGATCTGGCCTTGACTGTCGCCGGACGGCTGGGCGATGCAGTTTTTGGCATCGACGGCCTGAGTCAAGCCGTCGGCAGTCTGGCCTCGGTCGTCGATCAGTTGATGATTGCGGGCGGCAAAACCCTGGCCGTGGCGGAAACCGCAAGCCAGGGTTTGCTGGCGGCCAAATGCCTGGGCAGTTCGTGGTTGCTTAGCGCGGTGTACGAGCACTCGCTGGAGGCCTTGGGGCAGCGTTGGGCGGTAAGCATTGACACGGGCAATTTACCCGCGACTGGCGCAACACTTGCTCAGGCCCTGCAAAATCAAAGCGCAGCGGATTTCGTGCTGATCCAGCTCTACGAGGGCGGTCAGGATCAATTTCAGCATAAAGACCGCAGCATCATCCTTTATAATACGCTATTGAACGGCGATCACTGGCAGCAAAGCCGCCACACACTGACCGGCCCCGCAGGACGAAAACAGAATCAGGTCGCATTATCCGGGCTGGACATGCTGCGCCGTTATTTACAACACAAAGAATTCTAAAATGCCTTTATTACGATTAACCAATGTTTCCATCGCCTTTGGCACGCATGCCTTATTGAAGAATGCCGATTTTCAGCTTGACGCCGGAGAAAGAGTAGGCTTGCTGGGCCGTAATGGCGAAGGCAAATCCACGCTCATGAAGATTATCGCCGGTAATATCCATGCCGATTCATGGCGAGATCTGGCGGCAGCCGGCATTAAGACTGGCCTGGCTGGAGCAGTCGCCCGACTCTGCCCGATGAATCCACCATCTATGATGCCGTCGCCGGCGGTCTGGGTGAGCTGGGCGCGTGGATAACCCGCTATCATGCGCTGTCTCTGACCATGGATTATGAAGATGAGAAAGCCTTGAAGGAGCTCGGCGATTTGCAGCACGAGCTGGAAGACGCATAATGGCTGGCATTTTCAACAACGCGTTGAAACCACCTTAAGCAAACTGGATTTGCCTGGCGAACTGAAAATCAGCGGTTTATCCGGCGGCTGGAAGCGGCGCGTTGCCCTGGCCAGAGCGCTGGTGATAGAGCCCGAAGTCTTGTTGCTGGACGAGCCGACCAACCATCTGGACTTTGAAAGCATTACCTGGCTGGAAGAACAGCTCCTGAATTTTCAGGGCGCTGTTTTATTCGTAACCCATGATCGCTCGTTTCTGCAAAAACTGGCGACCCGCATTGTCGATCTGGATCGCGGCAATCTGGTGTCCTGGCAGGGCAGTTATGACGACTATCTAAGCCGCAAAGCCGCCGCATTGGAAGACGAAGCCAATCAGAATGCCGAATTCGACAAGAAACTGGCCGATGAAGAAGTCTGGATCAGGCAGGGTGTCAAAGCCCGGCGCACCCGCAATGAAGGCCGTGTGCGCGCCCTGGAAAGATTGCGCAATGAACGAGCGCAACGCCGCGAGCTCCAGGGCACAAGCAAGATAGCGCTGGATCGGGGCGATGCTTCCGGCAGGAAGGTCATTGAAGTCAATGACATTACTTTTGCTTATGCCGACAGGCCCATCGTTAAAAACTTCTCCACGCTGATTCAGCGCGGCGACAAAATCGGCCTGATAGGCGCTAACGGCGCCGGTAAATCCACCTTATTAAAATTATTGCTGAAACAACTGGAACCCGATAGCGGTACCGTAGAGCAAGGCACCCGGCTTGAAATCGCCTACTTTGACCAGCTCCGCGATGCAGCTTGACCCCAATATGACCGTGGCCGATACTGTCGCTGATGGCAACGACTTTGTTGAAATTGCCGGTAATAAACGCCACGTCATGTCTTATCTGGGCGATTTCCTGTTTGCGCCGGCCAGGGCGCGTTCACCGGTCAAAAGCCTGTCGGGCGGCGAAAAAAACCGCCTGCTGCTGGCGCGTTTATTTACCAAACCCGCCAATCTGATCATCATGGACGAACCCACCAACGATCTCGACCTGGAGACGCTGGAACTGCTGGAAGAAAAACTAGTTAATTATGACGGCACGTTGTTACTGGTCAGCCATGACCGGGCCTTTCTCGATAACGTCGTGACCAGCGTGTTTGTGCTGGACGGCACCGGCAAAGTTGAGGAATTTATTGGCGGTTATAGCGACTGGATGAATCAATGCAAGGCGCAGAAACCGCCTGAAGTCAGCAAAAAAATGCCGGAACCCAGCAAGCAGGAAAAACCTGCGGAAGCCGCCAAAAAGAAAAAACTCAGTTTTAAAGATCAGCAGGAGCTGGAGAAATTGCCTGATCTGATTGAAGAACTGGAAACCAAACAAGCGGAATTAAACAAGCAAATCAGCGCATCTCGGATTTTATAAAAAGGATCAGGATGTGATTGCCAAGACCCTGTCCGAACTGGAAAAAACACAACAAAAGCTGGAACAAATCTATCAGCGCTGGGATGAATTGGAAGCGCTGGCGGAATAAGCTGTTAAAGTTTGAATTTGATCCGACATGTTCAGAAATAAGTTAGAAGTTACGCATTGACGACAGCCTGGAGTTCTGGGTTGAGATGCGCCATGGTCGGCATCAACGTACCGATGAATCCCGCAATGACTTCATTGAAGAGGTTGCGTTGGACGCTATAACAGTTGTCTATCAAGGACATGGCGCTGAGCTTCTGGAGTTGGACATAGCCACAAAGGGCGGCAAACAGGTGATTCCTGATGGCGGTCTTGCTACGCACTTGAAAATTCTCGATGTTGCAGACCTGCTTGATGGCGCGGTGGTACTGTTCGATATGCCAGTGTTTGTCGTGTTGTTCGAGGAAGGCTTTCCGGTCAAAGCAAGCAAGCTGGCCATCATCGGGCAAGAAAACTGCATAGTGGCGTGGCTGGTCTTTCAGCCATGTCCGAAACAGTTTCACGTTGCCGAAGTCCTTCAGCCAAACGACCAGGCCATCGTCGGGGATGTCTAGCTTTTGTACTTGCACCCAGTGACCTTTTTCCACGGATACTGTACGGTTGCTTTCTACGGCGAACAGCCAACTCAGCCGGTGGTTCTTCACCCGCTTCAGGTTGTCTACGCCGCTGTACCAACTGTCGCCGGTCACGAAAGCGGGGTCTAGCCCCCAGGCCAGGACTTCTTCCAGCATCTCGCGAAAATAGTCGTTCTTAGTCTTGCCTTCCGATTTGTCGTAGACACGGAAGTTGACAGGCAAATGTTGCCCTTCAGTGTCCGTGTAATACAGCGTGATGAGGTTGATGCCCTTCACGGAACGGTGATGCTTACCCGACCAGAAATAACCGACAAAGGCCAAATACTGGCTGTACGGCTTGTCCAGCACGCTGTCATCGACGCTCAGCGTACCGCCTTTCAGGTTCAGCAAGGGCGCGGATTCGTTGTATAAGTCCTTGCCCTCGTAGCGTTCCCGCTGTAGGAAACGGTTCGCGCTATCGTGGGAAATGTCCATCACTTCCGCCAGACGGCAGCAGCTGCCGTATTTGGGTTCGCCCAGCAAAAAACTGATGTACATCGGCAGGGTGCAACGGGCTGTAGTGGGACGGGTAATTTTCCTTATCATGGCTTGGCCTTCCTGTGGCTTTGGGTTGGGTTATTTTAAAACTCATATTGTAACTTGGCTGTCAATGCGTAACTTCTAAGTTTTACCTATTACCCGCCCCCATTGAGGAAAATCGAAGCTCATATTCGGCGACGATTACGGTCAAGGTTGGTCTATCAGCAAAAGCGTAAGAAGCCTCTTTATCACTCACTGGTCAAACGGGGTGTGCCATGACAACAAGCGGCTAACGCCGTCTTTTCAAACCACAGCCGTTGGGCGCTCTCAGCCTTGCGAGCGGTAACCAAAGCCTATCCCAACAGTTGGTTTATAAACTTGAAAGGGCAGGTATACGATCCGACCGAAAGCTGGCACATTGGTTTGTAGTTTCTAAATGGATAAGTCTTGCGTGAGGAGCCGTGTACGGACCCGTACGCACGGTTCCGTGGGCAGACGGAGGCTGCGGCCTCCTCTGACCCGATCATCGTTCGCGATTGATGCGCCTCCATACGTCGGCAGCATCCTACGCAACTCGTTGCAGTGGCTTACATGTAAACTTTGCCTGTTTGTTTCCGAGTAGCTGGTTTTTTCTGTATGTGTGAGGATTTTGGATTCATTGAAATCATGATCTAAATAGTTGCCAACTATTGACATTATATCATTGATTTATATGTATTATTAAGTATATCCTGGTGTTTGATTGCAGGATTTACTCCTATCTTACTTTGAAAGCGTACAATTTTGGAATAACGAAAAGCACTATAAATCAGAGGGTTGCGTCTTGAGAAAGTATACGTTTTTTCACTCAGATGGGAGTAGATGTCAATATTTTTCCTGACACAACGTTATCCTGAAAAGCTTTAGATGACAATACGCTGCCTGATCCAGCGGTTATTCGTTAGATGGGAGCGTTTACGATTTTTGATTATGATCTGCTGACTCCGGGTGTGTAAATGAGAGTTGAGCTTGAGTGCCGACGGCAGTATGAATAATGAATGTGTACAGAAAGCCAGTTTAAATAGGCTTCCATGCCGGCAAAAATTCGGTATAGTGGGCGCCTTTGTTGTTGATCCGGTTTGCGCACAGCTTTTTGAAAATGCAGAACAAATATTTACGTGGGTTGATTATTCTCCTGATAGCGTTGTTGATCCCGTTGGCGGTCTGGCTAAGGCCGGGAGCGATGCAGGAGGGGGGGCTTAAGCCGCCCGATACAAGTCCTCACGCGCTGTCAAAACAGGCGGGTTTTGAAATACCCTGCAAAAACGAGCACCCGGAATGGCGCTCGGCGCAGGTCATTGATGGCGTCGAGATCGCCGAGTCGCTGGCGTGTAATCCTGACAATCCCTATGATGTCGCGGCATTTGTGAAAGGCATGAATAATATTTCCATGCACACCTGGATGAATACGCAATTGTCCGGGGATGCCTTGACGATGTCGGATGATCTGGATCATGACGGCGACCCCGACATCATTCGCATCAAGCTGGAAGTGATTGAGTTGAACGGCTCAACCCCCGATGGCGATTTTCTCTTTCCTGGCTATGCTATTGCGCCGGGCATTCAGCCGGGGCTTTGGGTTTTTGCGCCGAAAACCAGCGATATGGCGGTTAAAAATTATGGCTCCCGGCAGGCGAATGATTATCTGCGTGCGCCGTCGCCGGTTATTCGTGTCGAGCAGGGCGATCAGATCTATATCACACTGGAAAACACGCATTATTTTCCGCATACCATTCATTTTCACGGCGTTGACCACCCCTGGCAAACAGCGTCTGGCAACGATAACGATGGCGACGCGCACGGCGGCTCTGGCGACATGGGCGTTTTCCCGGGCGACAGCCACATTTATGAGATGAAGCCCCGGACGACCGGTACTATGCTTTATCACTGCCATGTACAGACTGACAAGCACTTCATGATGGGCATGGCTGGTATGTTCATCGTAGAAGAAAATCGCCCGAACAACTGGGTGCAGACCTTCAATATTGGCGGAGGCCACGTGCGGCATCCGTCCGCTGGAGTCAAAGAGGAGTACACCCAGGAATATGACCTGCATTATCAGTCCGTCGACAAGCATCTGGCGAAAATCATCCAGGAAGCCAACGATCCGCGTCTGATCGAGAAAAAAATGAACCGCGGATACAACATGACCGAAGCGCATGAAAACTATTTCCTGCTGAACGGCCATGCCTTCCCGTACACGCTGCGCGATGACCTGATCGTCACGGGGCCCAATGAAAAGATCAAACTGCGCGTCGCCAATGCTCAGAATTCGGCTATGGCGTTGCATTTCCATGGCCATAAGGCCACGGTCACGCATTACGACGGCATCAAACAGTCCGAGGCCATGCAAGTCATTCGCGATGTGGTCGATATTGCATCGGCGCAACGCGTCGATATCAAGTTGGATACGACCAATGACGGCCTTCATAACGACGGCGAAGGTGTCTGGATGTTTCATGATCATGTCGAGACCGGCGCGACAAATGATGGTGTGAGCCCGGGGGGTAATATCTCCATGGTCGTGTACCGCGATTTTATCGATGAGCAGGGTATGCCGAAAGTGCATGAAGGTATGTTTGATCAGTTCTTCACCAGCTCTTATTACGCGCGCGAAAAACCAATGTGGGCTACGGGCGAATTTGCGCAACTACTGGGCGAAGCCGGAAGTCTGCCCCCGGATTATCGGAAAATTGCCGCTTTTGGTTTAGTTGCCGGCTTGATCATCGGTCTGTTGATGTTTCTCCTGCGCAGCTTCAGGAAGGAGCAATAACCATGATGCGCATTAAATGCTTATTCGTTTGCTGTGGCTGGCCGCCAGTTCTTTGAACGCTCTGGCGGGCATGGAGGGTATGGTCATGGATGAAACCGGCATGATCATGAATTACAACAACGACAAGATCCCGCGTGACTGTCCGAAGATTGCCGGCTGACGTTGACATTACGGTGCGCGGCGGTCATGAATACGCCAAAAAATTCAACGGCAGCATGTATGCCTTTGATCAGCAGCAATGGGACGTGGCGCCATGTTCCAGGATTAACGTCACCTTCATCAATGATGACAAGATCCGGCATCAGTTCATGATCCACGATTTACCCGGTTATATTTATCCCAAGGGCATGTTTACCATTGAAGTCAATGGGCCGGGGCAAAAGACGGCCTCTTTTATTTTGCCCAGCCAGCGCAAGACTTATCTGGTGCATTGCGAAGTCCCGCAGCATATGGAAAAGGGTATGAAGGCGCAAATCAAGGTCGGCGGCGGTGATGGCGATTTGCCCAGCATTCCCGGTATTTCCGCGCCGGCCAATCCCGATATTTACCCGGTAGACTGGAATAAAAACGCTTGGCTGGCCTTGCTCGTGGCATTTTTGGCAGGGGCGGCGATAGTGCTCGGGCTCAACAGGTTAATCCGCTGAATAGCGAAAGATAAAAAAGAAAGACCACCATCAAAGTCTGGGGGCGTGAGGTGGTCTTTTTAAGCGTAGAGACAAAACATCAGAAAGTCTGAGAGCCAGTCTCTCCGACGGCATAACGATAACAAAAAATGTTGGCCGTGTTTATAAGTAGAAATACTTAGATATTGATAAGTTGTTTTGCCGTTTCGACCAGCAAGAGAAATCTTAACGGGAGTCAGTCCCTAAGATATCGCCTTGCGTCGAGATGACAGACAGCCGGCGCGTATATTTTTGCCTCTGTGTCGCTATCCGCGAAATGATAGTGTTCAGCACTTCATAAACAGTAAAAACCATCAACCGAGGGACTTCAATGACCGAAGTGATTAAACCGGAAATGCCGGATTACCAGCGTCATGTGCTGGTATGTGTCGGCCCACGCTGCACCGAGCATGGCGAAGGGCAGGCGCTATATGACGAGCTCAAAATGAAGTTGAAGGCAATGGGTCTCGATAAAGGCGCGTTATGCATAAAAAAGACCCGGGCCGCCTGTTTGGGCCCTTGTCAATCCGGGCCGCTGCTATGTGTGCAACCCGATGGCATCTGGTATTACGCCATCAACAGCGAAAAACTGGACCGCATCATCAAGGAGCATCTGGTGGCCGGGCAGCCGATAATGGAATGGGTGTTTCATCAGGGGCCTGGAGTTATTTAGCCCTATTGACTAACTGATAAGGGCAACAAGATGGAGCGTCAGGCGGGGGCATGCTCAGGAGCCGGCAAGGCGCGTGGCTCCTGATCAAAGGCGGTTAACGTCCGTGAATTTCGGTATGCAGGGCGCGGAATTCATCAGTCAGTTTATGATGCGGAGCATAATGCACCAGCGGTTGCGCTTCCGAATGTGACTCTCTGACCTTGACAGAAGGCGAGATCATTGCAGAAAGTACCGGGTGGCCTTGTGCAATCAGCTCATCGACCAACTGGCGAGGCAGTTTTGCCTGTTTTTGGAATTGATTCACGACGATGCCTTCGATTTCCAGGTTGGGATTATGATCCGCCTTAACTTCGGTCAAGGCCTGCATCAGGGTATAGAGGGCTTCTCTGGAGAAGGCATCGCAATCAAAAGGAATCAGACATTTATCGGCAGCGATGAGGGCTGATTGACTGTAGAAATTCAGGACAGGTGGCGTATCCATGTAGATGCAGTCAAATCCTTCGAGTTGTTCCAGCGCTTCTTTTAATTTGAAGATTTTATAGCGGGATTCCAGCCGGCCTT
>CAVOJU010000044.1:0-62424 GCA_963696315.1 uncultured Gammaproteobacteria bacterium | reverse complement strand
TTCCGGCGACAAAAAAAGGCTCTGAGCTAAGAATTTTGAAACATATTTTTTCACCCAAAGAGGCTGAGGTCGCTACCTGTTTGACCTATAAGCTTGAGCCGATCGAAATCGTCTATGAAAGAGCCGCCCGTTTAATTGAATCCCAAGAAAAGCTGACAGAGATTCTCGCCGGTATTGAAAAAAAGGGCGGGATTGAAATGGAAATTAGGGAAGGAAAAAAGTTTTACCGCAATGTGCCGCTTGTTGTGGGCATGTATGAATTTCAGCTCGGTAGACTGACTCCAAAATTTATTGAAGATTTCGATGAATACACAGCCAATCAAAAGTTTGGAATTCAATTTCTAAGTACGAAACTTCCTCAGATGCGCACCATTCCAATTGCAAAGAGCATTCAACCGCAACATCATGTAAGTACATTCGATGAAGTAACAACGCTCTTGCAACAGGCTGAAGCTCCGTTTTCAATTTTTGAATGTATCTGCCGGAAGAAAAAAGAGTTAAAAGGCGAGCCCTGTAAAATTACAAACCGAAAAGAAACCTGCTTTGCCACTGGCAGCATGGCTCAAGCCGTCCTACGCAATGGGATTGGAAGAGAAATTACGCTGGGCGAGTCTCTTTCAATCCTTGGTGAAAATCAAAAGCAAGGCTTAGTTCTTCAGCCATCCAATACGCAAAAGGCCGAGTTTATTTGTTCATGTTGCGGATGCTGCTGCGGAATGCTTGGTATGCATAAGAGCTTGCCTAAACCCATGGATTTTTGGGCTTCGAATTTTTTTGCTGTAGTCGAAACTGCTGCCTGCAACGGATGCGGCAATTGTGAAAAGCGTTGTCAAGTCGGAGCGATAAAGGTATCCCCACAGAAGAAGAAAACATCAGTGGACTTGAACCGTTGCATCGGATGTGGTTTGTGTATTCCTACGTGCCCTCAGAAAGCCATGTCCCTCCAAAAAAGGTCGGATGAAGTGAGGCCTCCACAAACAAGAGATGATCTTTATGACATTATAATGTCCCAGAAAAAAGGGAGCCTTGGAAAACTGAAAATGAAGGGCAAAATAGTGATCGACGCGATCCGAACAGGCCAAACTCATTTACTCAGATATTAATCGTCTCGTTAATTCATTAGCCCAACTTGTGGGTCAATTGCAGCCACGATAGAAGAAGGCATTGCATAACAAGACTAACTCGGATGTTCTGAGGGACGCCCATGTTTTCATGTGCGGCGGAGACGATCTTGGTTGCAACCCAAACCGCTTGTTGCGCCTGGGTTTTGTTGCCCAAACTTCGATGCCCTTCGGCGGATAGCGCAGCTCAGCGGACTTGAGGCATAGCAAATCCTGAAAGCGGGCAAACAGCCCGCTCGGCTTTACGCCCGAAGCCTCTTGTGTCATTGGGCCGTGCACCGATTGGGCCTGACGGCCGTCGCCGTATCGAAATTGCTGGGAATCAGCCGGCCGGGGGGAACCCTGGCAGCTTACCGGGGTGAAGCCATCGCTGCCGCCGGCAAGCTTGAACTGGTTGAGGGGTCTCTCGCATGAAAACATGGGCGTCCCTTCACGTCTTGCCGCGCGTTTGGTATTGACTTTAGTATTGCTTATCGTTATACTTTACTATAAAAATGGGTATAACAATATGGCTAACATCAAAACCGCTATTTCTCTGCAAGAGTCCCTTTTTGAGCAGGTGGAGACCCTGGCGCGCGAAATGAAGGTTTCGCGCAGCCGGTTGTTCGCGCTGGCGCTGGAAGATTATCTCCGCCGTTACCAGAACCTTCAACTGCTCGAAAGAATTAACCAGGCCTACCACGACGATACCGATAGCGCCGAGCAAGAGCGCCTGCACAAGCTCCGCCGCCAGCATCGCAAAGTCGTAGAGGGCACATGGTAATCAATCAAGGGGATGTTTTCTGGATAGAACTGGACGAGCCAAGCGGTTCCGGTCCCGGTTATCGTCACCCCCATGTGGTTATTCAGAACAATCTTTTCAATCGCAGCCGCATCGATACCGTTGTGGTCTGTGCGCTGACCTCTAACCTTCAACGGGCAGCAGCGCCCGGAAATGTGCGGCTCAAACTCGGTGAAGCGGACCTACCGAAACAAAGCGTTGTAGTCGTCTCTCAACTTTTCACGGTAGACAAGAGCCAGCTTAGCGAACACATCGGCACACTATCTAAACAACGTGTCCGTGAAATTCTGGATGGCATGAAGTTGCTTACGGAACCGCGTGAAATCGAATAAAATTGTCAACAACGCTGGGTGTTTGGTTAGTCCGGGATACGCCAGACGATAGTCGGCAAGTCTAGGCCTCCCGCAGGGCCTCCACAATGTTCATTCTGGCGGCGCGAAAGGCCGGCAGCAGGCCGCCGGCCAGACCCATAAGGATTGCGAACCCCATGCCCTCAGCCACGATCTTAGCACTCAGTCGGAATTGGAAGGCCAGCTCGGCGAAGGTCTGAAAATTGGTGGTGGAGACGGTGAAGAACTGTAAAAAGGCGGCAAATGCCAGGCCGAAGGCGCCGCCGATCAACCCCATCAGCAGTGCCTCTGCCAGGAAGGCCGTCAGGATGGCCGAACGCTGAAAACCCAGCGCCCTGAGCGTCCCGATTTCAGCCGTGCGGTTGGCCACGGCCGCATACATCGTGATCATGGCCCCCACCACCGCGCCGATCGAAAAGATGATCGTCAGCGCCGTCCCCAGGATGCGCAGGAACGTCGCGGTCGCCTCGGACTGGTCCTGATAATAGGCGATCTCGCGCTTGGCCTCGAGCGACAGCCGGGGGTCGCCCTCGAGACGGGCTTTCACGGCGGCAAAGGCCTCCGGATCGCTCAGCCTGAAGATCACGGAAGAATACATCTGCCGCCGGAAGGCCTGCATGAGCTGGTCGACGTCGCCCCAGATTTCGGAATTGAATCCGGTGTTGCCGGCGTCGAACACTCCCACCACCGTCCACTCGCGCTTGGCAAAGGAAATCGTTTCATTGTAGCCGGAGTTCTGGAAGCGCCGCGCGATCCCCTCCCCTACCATGATCTCGGAGAGCCCCGACCGCGGCATGCGCCCGGCCACCAGGCGGATCTGCGGCCTCAGCATCAGTGAAAATTCGGACGTCCCGCGGATGGTGACGTTGGAGGTGCTCTGCGAGCCGCGTTTGCGCAGGTTGATGAGGACCACCACCTCGCGCGCCGCCAGCGGCCGGCCGCCGGGACCGGCAATGATTTCCGGCTGAGTCTCGACGATGGCCGCTTCTATACGCGACAGCGTGCTCTGGACCTCCGAGTTGGCGGATTTACGGATCGCAACGCCGTTGTCGTAGGAGCCAGAATCCACCAGGGCGCGCTGCAAGCCCTCGGCCAGCATCAGGATGGCCGCAAACGCAAAGACCACGAGCGCCATGCCACCGGCGGTCAGTGCCGTGGTCAGCCGCCGCGTCAGCAGGTTACGCAGGCTATAAGCAAACAGGAGTTTCATAAAAAAGCGTTTACCCGTTTACCCGTTGGCCCGTTGGCCCGAACGGGCCAACGATCCAGATTGCCAAAGGTCATCGCGGAAAGTTCCCAGTGTTCGTAACTCATCACACAATTAAGCGCCTCACCGCCCCGGCCTTCCTTGTGGAGTATGGACAAGACAATGTCAGGAGCCAATGGCAGCTGTTTAAGTGCTTCTTCCAGTGGCATATCCAGAATACTGTCCAGGCTGGATAGCATGCCAATCAGAAAAAAGTGTTCGGCCTGTTCATTCACCTCATTGGCCAGTAGCTCACACATTTTTCCACGGATCAACGAATTTTGCAGCACGCCTGCCGGTTTATTGGATAGTGAAGCCAGCGTCAGTATATTACTCCAGCGTTTTACTTCGTTCAGTCCCAGATAGGCAATCGCGTGGTGTATGGATTCAATTTTATTGGGCAATGCGAAAAACGCCGAATTGATATAGTGCAGCAGTTTATAGCTAAGCATGACATCCAGCGATATGGCCTTGCTTATTTCTTCAAATTCAACAGCCGGATTGTTAATCAGGGTCAGCAATTTAATGGCGGCAGTTTGATTGACGCCGATACGTCTGCCGCTAACGGTATTGGGCTTTTGGAAAAAATAACCTTGAAAATAGTCAAAGCCCATTTCTTGCAGGTATTGAAATTCCTCGTGCGTTTCGACTTTTTCTGCCAGCAGTTTTATTTTATAGGGCTTGAGTTTCTCAACGATATGCGCGGGTTTTGCTTTCGCCCATTTCCAGAATATCCAGTTTGATAATGTCGGCATATTCAAGCAGGGGCCTCCAATCATCAGCAAAGACAAAATCATCCAGCGCAATGGTATAGCCACGTTCGGACAGTTCTTTGATATTGTTGACAATATCTGGACTGACGGTAACCGTTTCCAGCACTTCAACCACGACACGATCTTTAGGCAGGTTTAGCGGCGTTTTTTCCAGAATATTCTGTGTGGTGAAATTAATGAAGGCTTTGTGCTGGCCTACAATCTGATTGAGGCCAAGTTCCAGAATGGAATCGGTAATTACTTGGTTAGTCGCTTTCGTGGCTTCATCTTTATGATTCAAATCAAAATCCTTGCCCCGGAAAAGGATTTCATAGGCATAAGTATTGAGTTTCTGGTCAAAAATCTGCTGCCGACCGATGAGAAAGTCTGCCATTTTGGGTATCAATAGTGTTGGATTCAGATGGGTTTGCTGTGCAATATAGTAGTAATCGTGGGTAATTGAAAGCGGCTGTTTGAATCGGGTAGTCATTGGCAAGTGAATGCAGGTGATCTCTCAGAAGACGGCTTTGAAGCTGCAAGCGTGTCAATTGTTGCCCTGCCAGGGTTCAATTTAAACAGATTAGCGGCTCTGGGGCGAGTATGATATAAGGACAAAAATGACGACATGAGGAGAATGAAATGACTGAATCAGTAGTATTAACCGTTATCGGTATGAAATGTGGCGGTTGTGAGTCCAATATTTCAGAAAAACTGCAAGCTATTGACGGTGTGCTGTCGGTTAAGGTATCGCAAAAAGACAACGAAGTCGGCGTTGAATTTGATGCGGGCAAAACCAGCCTGGAGGCGATTGAAGATGCCATCACCGATGCCGGTTTCACGGTCGAGTAAGCAGGTGATTTTATGAGCACGGAAGAGACTTCGGATACAACAACGGGCGAATTGCGCTTATCCATTTTGGGAATGCGCTGCGCCGGTTGCGTGAGTGCGGTGGAAGGGGCATTGGCAAGCGTTAAAGGCGTCACATCGGTCGCTGTCAATTTTGCGGATCACTCGGCGCTGGTTAAAGGTGACGCCGATGCCGATGCGCTGACACAGGCGGTAAAGGCTGCCGGCTATGATGCGGCGGTGATGGAAGGGCTGGAAGATCCGGCTGAACAGGAAGAGCAGGAGATGCAGCGTTACCGGACTTTGATGAAAAAAGCCGCGGTGGCGGCAAGTCTGGGCGTGCCGCTGATGCTGGCTGATCAGTTCGGCTGGTTGCCCGCTATCGGTTCGGCAGCCGGACAATGGTTCTGGCCCGAAGTTGCCCTGATTACCCTGGGTATTCTGGTTTATTCGGGCTGGCATTTTTACACCGGTGCCATCAAATCCCTGCGTCTTGGCCAGGCCAATATGGATACCTTGATTGCCTTGGGTACCGGTTCGGCCTGGTTTTATTCTTCTGTGGTTATTGATTATTCCGATACCTTGCCGTCCCTGGCGCAACATGCCTATTTTGAAGCGGCGGTGATTATTCTGGCGTTTATTAATCTGGGTTCAGGCCTTGAAACGCTGGCCAGAGGCAAAACCTCCAGTGCCATCCGGCAGTTAATCGGCTTGCAGCCACGTACGGCGCGCGTGATCAGAAATGGCGAGGAAATCGACATTCCGATTGAGCAAGTGGGGTTGGGCGAAACCTTGCGGGTCCGGCCCGGCGAAAAAATTGCTGTCGATGGCGTATTGCTGGAAGGCCACTCCAGCATCGATGAATCGATGCTGACGGGTGAATCGATGCCGGTAGAAAAAATCGCCGGTTCAAAGGTAGCGGCAGGCACGATGAATCAGAGCGGCAGTTTTCTGTTTCGGGCAACCCGCATCGGCCGCGATACCGCCTTGGCGCAAATCATTAAAAGCGTGCGCCAGGCACAAAGCAGCAAACCTGAAATTGCGCGTTTGGCCGATAAGATTTCCAGTATCTTTGTACCGGTCGTGGTTGCCTTGTCCGTGCTGACATTCCTGATTTGGCTGGTTTTTGGGCCTGAGCCTTCATTGGGTTACGCCTTTGTGACATCGATGACGGTGCTGGTGATCGCCTGTCCTTGTGCACTGGGGTTGGCGACGCCGATTTCGGTGATGGTTGCGGTCGGCAGAGCGGCGCAGTCGGGCATTTTGATCCGTAAAGGTGAGGCCTTACAGACGGCGGGTAAACTGACCTGCCTGATTCTCGATAAAACCGGCACGGTTACCGAAGGCAAACCCTCGGTTTCATCGATTGAAGCTTTTGGCGAGTATACCGAAGCAGACGTGTTGCGCTGGGCGGCGAGTATTGAATCAGGCTCCGAACATCCCTTGGCGGCGGCCGTTTTGGCAGCTGCCGAAAGCCAGCACATCAAGCTGAGCAAAGTCAGGAAATTTGCAGCAGTGGCCGGGCATGGCGTGACCGCACAAATTAACGATCAGCCGGTATTTTTTGGCAACAGGGCGCTGATGGATGAAAAGGGCGTTGAATATGCAAGACACAACAGTGAGCTGGAAAAGCTTTCGGCGCTAGGACAAACGCCGATGCTGCTGGCGGTGGATAATACGGTTGCCGGTATTATTGCCGTTTCCGATCCTATCAAGAAAGATTCGGCCGCCGCGGTGCGTTTGCTGCAAAGCCGGGGCGTGCGCATCTTGATGGTGACCGGCGATAATGAAATCACCGCCCGGGCCATTGCCAAGCAGGCCGGTATTGCCGAAGTCAGGGCCCAGGTGTTGCCGCAGGATAAAGCCGCCGTGGTCAAGGAACTGCAGCAACAGGGCGAGATCGTCGGCATGGTCGGGGATGGCATCAATGATGCGCCGGCCCTGGCGCAGGCCGATGTCGGTCTGGCGATCGGAACCGGCACCGACGTCGCTATTGAAAGTGCGGATGTGGTGATTTTGCAAGGTTCGTTATTAAAGGTGCCTGAAGTCATCGAATTATCCAAAGTGACCCTGATTAATATCAAACAGAATTTTCTGGGTGCCTTTTTCTATAACACGATTAGCATTCCGGTGGCTGCAGGTCTGTTGTATCCGCTGTTTGGTGTGCTACTGAACCCCATGATAGCCGGTGCAGCGATGGCGATGTCTTCGGTGACTGTGGTGACCAATGCCAACCGTTTGCGCTGGATTAAATTGACCGAGGATAAATAATGAACACACTATTTAAACTGATAGGGTTTGCTGCGTTGTTGTTATTGGACGGTTGTGGGGATGCGTCGTCCGATAAGGTGGCTACAACAGAAAAAACGGATCAGATTGAAGGCATCGTCGCCGATAGAGACGGGCCCATTACCAGCGGCAATATTACCGTTAAAGATAACAATGGCGCAACACTCGCTACGGTGACGCTTAAGGGCGATTCCCGATATTCGGTCAACATTCCGGCAAATGCCGCGTATCCACTGTTGCTGGAAATTCCCGCGCATGACGAAGTGCTGGAAGCGGTAGTGATGGATGCCTCGGCGGTAAAACAGGATATTACCCACATGTCTTCGCTGGTGGTGCGAGCAGCGAGGGACATGGGCGGCTTTACCAAAGAACATATGGCCAGAGCAGCCATTGGCGCCATTTCACAAAGTAAAACCTCCAGCGGAACGAACACGTCGGCCGGTTTTTCGGGCGACCCCACCAAACAATATGGCGGCTGGCATTGAGTCAATGCCGGCCAGGTTAAGGTAACAGAGAACAAGCAATCAGCGGCATTGGCTGATTGTTTTCAGTCGAGCGGGGAGGCAGCAGCTTTAATCAGCTAATCTAATAATAACCAGTGGCGCCGTTAGATACTAACAACCAAGGAAACTTCCCGGTTGCAAAGGCTCGCTTATCCCAAGTTACTTTTTTATTATATGCCCTGGGGTATCGGTGGCATGCTGTTTCGCAATCTGCACCGATGAAATAATGGTCAATGAAAGCGTGCCGGCTGGATCGTATTCGTTGATTGATGTTCGTGCCATTTTTTACCATGCAGCAGAGGTTCTGGAGTAATGGTGAACACAGAAAGAACTTTACTCGATTGGAGCGGACAGAACTTTGACGGTCCAGGATTGGGATGTGTATGGTATGCAAGTGTCATTTAGTTTTTGGGCATGACGATGGAAAACAAGGGATTTTATTTTAGTCTGAGATGGAAGCTGGCCGTCGTGTTTGGTGGTGTTTTTCTGATACTGCATAGTGTTTTTTCCTATGTTTTATATTTGAAATCGATAGATGATTTCGCCCTTGATAGACAAAATATCCAAAGCAGCCAAATCGGCATCGCCAGAACACTTACGGAAGATTCATTTTCGGTCTTGGAACAATTTGCCGAGTTGCTCTCGCTGAGTCCGGTTTCCCGGCTTCAGCAAGCCAAACTGCAGCCCTCAGTATTGCCGGTGCTGGATGATAACTGGTCGCAATGGCAATTGAGCTGGGGCCTGGAAAACGTTGCCTTGTTTGACAAGCAGACCAAGCTCGTCAAATCCTGGGGCAATCAACTGATCTCGGCCGACACCACGATTGAGCAGGTATTAGAAGAGGAAAAACCCCGGCATCAGCTTTATTGCTCCGACACTTGTTTCCAGCAGGTAATAGTGCCAGTGTTGGGGGCGGCAGAAACAATCGGCGCCTTGAGTGTCATGCGTTCATTTGCCGATGTCATTATTAAATTCAAGCGAGCGGCCGATGCCGATATAGGCGTCTTGGTTTCTGACCCAGCTGAAAACCGGCAGTGGCCGGTTAAGTTATCAGGCATGACTTTACTGGACAAAAACCTGCCCGTTTATGAATACGTTACCAATCATTACACACTGGATGATTTAATCGCGCAAAGCCAAACTGTCACCTTCGATCAGCGGGTTTTTGAAATCAGCGTTTTTCCAATTCAGCCAGGGCCCATCCCTACGGCGCCGTTTTTTCTATTCGTGGACGACATGACTCCGGATTACCAACACCTGCTTAAAGATCAGCAGCAGGTCTGGTTATATGGCGTTGTCAGTCTGTTGTTCTCTTTGCTATTGCTGATGCTGGTTTTGCATATGGCATTACGCCGGGTTGCGACGCTGTCCAATGCTTTGCCTTTATTGTCAAAAAATCAATACGCTCAATTTAAACAACAGGTAATGATGAAAAACAGCTTTACCTTGGGTTATGACGAGCTCGATCAGTTGAATCATACAGCTTTAACGCTGTCCGGGCAGTTGGAGCATCTGGAACAGCAAGTGCGCCGCAATACCTTCATGGTGCTGGAAAAAAGCCAGGATATAGCCCAACAAAGGGACTTTGTCCGGCGTTTGTTTGAAGTGGCCCCCATTATCATCATGACGCAAAAACTAAACGGCATGATTTTGACGATTAATCAGGCCGGTATTGATGCCCTGGAGTCGTCTAGCCGTGCAATCATCGGTAAGGTTTTTGATGTTTTTTTACCGGAGTCCGATGCAGAACATATCAAAAAACTGAATCAGTTGAGAACGGGTCAGGATTATGACCGTTTCCAGATGGATGGACAGCTATTAACAGAACCCGGAAATCTGCGTGCTATTGCCTGGCTGCACACGCGCATCAAAACCAATAATACCGATGACGAAGCCATCATTTTAACCTTGGGTGTCGATATCAGTGACCGGAAGGCCGCCGAAGAGCAGGTTCTCAAAATGACGCTGTATGATTATTTGACCGGCTTGAGTAATCGCAGAAAATTTCATCAAGAGCTTGCCGATACCCTGGCTTTGGCTGAGCGTTATCATTATCAGGTGGCTTTGTTTTATTTGGACCTGGATCAATTTAAAGTCGTTAATGACAACTGTGGTCACGAATGCGGCGATCAGTTACTGCTACAGGCTGCGAGGGTGCTTCAAGATGCCGTGCGTTCGACAGATATTTTGTGTCGGATAGGCGGCGATGAATTTACTCTCATTATGCCGCATGCGGAACCCGAAGGTATTGAACACACCGCCCGAAAAATCAATGAATTATTGATGGCAATTGAATTTATCTGTGCCGGGAAGGCCCATAAAGTCAGCGCCAGCATAGGTATTGCCATTTTTCCACAACATGGCCATAGCGCCCATGAATTACTCGTTAATGCCGATCTGGCGAGGTATCAGGCGAAAGCCGCAGGACGGGGGCGGCACCATATTTTTTCCCCGGACAGCGATTATCAGATCAAATTAAATCAAATGCTGTATTGGCGGGAAACAATCGAGGACGCCATTGCCGGCGGCAAATTCGCCCTGCGTTATCAGCCTATCCTCAATCTCCGGACCAATCAGGTCACCCATTTTGAATGCCTGATCCGTCTGCAACTGGCAGATGGGCAAATGCTGTTGCCCGGAGATTTTATCGGCCATGCTGAAGAACTTGGCCTTATCGGCCAAATTGATCGTTTGGTGCTAACAATGGCCGTGGAAAAGCTCATTGAATTTAAGCAGCAAGGCAAGGATTTTAAATTAAGCATTAATTTATCGGGGTGTTTGTTTAACGATGCCACCATTTTTGAAGATATCTGCCGCCTGGTTAATCGGCCTGAGATCGATACTGGCAAACTTATTTTCGAAATTACCGAGGCGGCCGCCGTCTCCAATTTTGCAAACGCCGGGAAATTGATTGGTCAAATCAAGGCGCTGGGTTGTTTATTGGCACTGGATGATTTTGGCATCGGGTTTTCTTCATTTTATTATTTAAGACATTTTCCGGTAGATTACGTCAAGATTGGCGGCGCATTTATCCGGCAAATCGACAAAAGCAAGGATGACAGGGTTTTTGTTAAGGCCTTGTCTGAAGTGGCGCGAGCCTTTGGCAAGAAAACAGTGGCAGAATATGTCGAAAATGAAGACATTTTAACCACGCTCAAAGAGTTCGGTATTGATTATGCGCAAGGCTATCATATCGGCAAGCCGCAGCTGCTGGACTGATGCGCAAGCTGTTTAAAAACGCCCTAGGTCCACCGGAAATGACCTAAAAATTAGGCGTTCACGGCAAGTAAGTGGATGATTTTCGCGCGCTGCTCATGGCAGTCATCACCGTCTGTGACCGGTTTTCAAACAGCTTTCCGGGACTGGCTCTGTCAGCAAGACTGTCCCTGGAGTTTCTGAATAGCCTTTCAATCGTTTACAATAACGCGAAGTATCCCGGAGTAGGGCAGGCATTTGCCAGCGCTGCCTTGTTGGGCTAGTCCGCTGAACTAACGGTAAACCAATCACATGAAAAAATTAAAATGCGCTGTCATCGGAACCGGCTATCTGGGCAAATTCCATGCCCAGAAATATGCCTCATTGGCGGATTGCGAACTGGTAGCGGTGGTCGATATTAATGAAGCGGCTGCCAAAGCAGTTGCCGAACAACATGGCGCGAAGGCCCTGACCGATTATAAAAGCTTGCTCGGCAAAGTCGATGCCGTCAGCATCGTGGTGCCAACAACGCTGCATCATGCGGTCTCCAGGGATTTTCTGAACGCAGGTGCGCATGTGCTGGTTGAGAAACCGATTACGGTAACCGTGGCCGAAGCCGATGAGTTGATAGCGATAGCGCGACAGAAAAACCTGATTTTGCAAGTGGGGCATTTGGAACGCTTTAATCCGGCCGTAGTGGGGCTGGATCAAGAAGAGAAGCCCTTGTTTATTGAATCGCATCGTTTATCGCCCTTTAATCCCCGCGCCAATGATGTCAGCGTGGTGCTGGATTTAATGATTCATGACATCGATATTATTCTGGCCTTGGTGGATTCGGAAGTCGAACGTATCGACGCCAGCGGCACGCCGGTATTGACTCAAGGCACCGATATCGCCAATGCCCGGCTGTTATTTAAAAATGGCTGTGTCGCCAATGTGACCGCCAGTCGCATCAGCATGAAAATGGAGCGCAAAATGCGCATGTTCCGGCCCAGTTCCTATGTTTCGGTCGATTTCCAAAACCGCGTACTCACCAAACACCGCACCGGCAAAAAGGAAATGTTCCCCGGCATTCCGGAAATCGAAACCGAAGAGTCGGTTTTTGAAAGCGGTGACGCCTTGCTGGCAGAAATCAAGCATTTCGTTCAGTGCATTCAAACCGGCGACAACCCGCTGGTTTCGGGAGAAGCGGGGAAAAGAGCGCTGGCAACGGCGATACAAATTACCACGCTGTTAGGCGAAAAATAACCCCTGATCAATCAAGACTCTCTGAATAACTAAAGGCACAATTTATGATACCCATGGTAAACCTGAAGGCTCAATACGCCGAAATTAAAGATGAAGTTGAGCAGGGTCTGGCTCAGACCATAGAAAACTGCTCTTTCATATTAGGGCCGAATGTGCAGGCGTTTGAACAGGAAGCCGCCGATTACCTGGGCGTCAAACATGCCATCGGTGTAGCTTCAGGTACCGATGCGCTGCATCTGGCGCTGATCGCCGAAGGCATCGGCGCGGGTGATGAAGTCATTACCACTGCTTTTACGTTTATTGCCACCGCCGAAGCCATCAAATATGTCGGCGCCAAGCCGGTTTTTGTCGATATCGATGCCAGAACTTTCAATATTTCACCTGAAGCCATCGAAAAGGCGATTACGCCGCTTACCAAAGCCGTCATGCCCGTGCATCTGTTTGGCCAGCCTGCGGATATGACCAAAATCCAGCAAATTTGCAGCCGATATAATCTGAAGCTGATTGAAGATTGCTGTCAGTCTTTTGGCGCCACCATCAATGGCAAACAAACCGGCGCTATCGGACATGCGGCAGGCTTCAGTTTTTTCCCCAGTAAAAATCTGGGCGCATTCGGTGATGCCGGTTTGGTGACGACCAACTCGGATGAAAGTGCGGCCAAAATTAAGCGCTTGCGTAATCACGGCTCGGACGTGCGTTATTATCATGATGTCATCGGCTATAACAGCCGTCTGGATGAAATGCAGGCGGTAATATTAAGAGCCAAGTTAAAACGCATCGATCAATACAACCAGGCGCGCCGCCACGTGGCTCATCTGTATTCAGAGTTGATGGCCGATTTGCCGCTGACTACGCCGTATGAAGACGGTTTGGGCGAGCATGTTTATCATCAGTACGTCCTGCTGTGTGATCGCCGGGACGCCGTTTTAAAAGCCTTGCAGGATCAGCAAATAGGCTGCGCCATCTATTATCCGGTGCCTTTGCATCAGCAAAATGTGTTCAAGGAAGAGTGCGCCGGAGTGAGTCTGCCGGTGACCGAATCTGTGGCCGCCAGATGTATGGCGCTGCCGATTTGTCCATTTCTTGAGGATGACACGATTAAAGAAATAACCGGTGTTATTCGCGGCGTTTTGACGGCATAAAGCAGTGCCTAGAGATAGTCTCGGTACATAAGAAAGGCCGGCTTATGTCGGCTTTTTGTTTAACACAGTGCTCCGTTATTATTGAGAGGTATTTCATTGTCCGCTTCCCGCCCATTTAAGCTTATGTTCAGCGCCGGAGAATCCTCCGGTGATCAACACGCCGCCAATATGTTTCTTGAACTGAAAAAGCATCAGCCGGCTATCGAAGGCATCGGCATGGGCGGTGCCAAAATGGCCCAGGCCGGCATTGATGTGCGTTATGACTCATCACAAATAGCAGTGATCGGTCTGGTTGAAGTGATCAGGCATTATGGCGAAATTCGCCGCGCCTTAACGCTCATGCAGCAACTGGTGTCGGCAGAACGGCCTGATTTGCTGGTGTGTGTCGATTACAAGGAATTTAACTTCAAGCTCGCGCGCTATGCCAAGCAGCAGGGCGTGAAGGTGTTGTTTTACGTCAGTCCGCAAGTCTGGGCCTGGCGGCCGGGCCGGGTAAAAAAATATGGCGAGGTGATTGATATGATGGCCGTGATATTTCCCTTTGAAACGGCTTATTATGATGCCGAAAACGTGCCGGTACGCTATGTCGGCCATCCTTCCGTGGACAAGGTGCATCCCCTACACACCAAAACCGATGATTTTGCGCGATTTAAACTGGATCACACCAAGCCGGTTGTGGGCTTGTTGCCGGGCAGCCGAGGCAATGAAATAAAACGCATGTTGCCGGTCATGCTGAAAGCAGCTGAAAATCTGCAGGCGGATTTGCCGGAAATCCAGTTTATATTGCCGCAGGCAGATTCAATCAGCGATACCCTGCTGGCAGGCTATTTGCAGCAGTCACCGGTTAAAATGACAGTCGTGAAGAATCAGCCTTATGATGTCATGCAATGCTGCGATGTGATCATGACTACTTCTGGCACGGCGACGCTGGAAGTCGCCTTGTTGACCGTGCCGATGGTGATCGCGTACAAGCTGTCGACAGTAACGTACTACTTGGCTCGGTGGCTGGTGAATACTCCGTTTATCGGCTTGCCGAATATTATCGCGGGCACATGCATTGTCAAGGAACTCATTCAGCAGGACGCCTCCGCCGGCAATCTGGCCGCAGAAGTCAAACGGATTTTGACAGACCAGGCGTATGCGGATGACATGCGGCAAGGTCTGATGGCTGTAAAACAACAATTAGGGCAGGGCGGCGGTTCAAAAAACATGGCTGAACTGGCGTTGTCCCTATTGAATCAACATTAAGCGGGATTTTTGGATTTAGCGCTTGGCTGTTGAGTCCGCGCCATAAATCAAAACTATCCGAACCTCAGTCTCTATGTGATAATAAATCTATTGATTTGGCATACTTTTTTCTGACGTAGATAACCACAGGGCGTACACGATGGATGAAAACAAAAAGAAAGCGTTAGGCGCAGCGCTGATGCAGATAGAAAAGCAGTTTGGCAAAGGCTCTGTGATGCGCATGGGCGATATTGCTGCTGCCAGGGATATTGAAGTGGTGTCAACCGGTTCTCTGGGACTGGATATTGCGCTGGGTTGCGGCGGATTGCCGCGTGGACGTATTGTCGAGATTTACGGCCCTGAATCATCGGGCAAAACCACACTGACCTTGCAAGTTATCGCTGAAATGCAGAAACTGGGCGGCACGGCAGCATTTGTGGATGCCGAGCATGCTTTGGATCCCAGTTATGCCGAAAAAATCGGTGTTAATGTCGATGAGTTACTGGTTTCGCAACCGGATACCGGCGAGCAGGCCTTGGAAATTACCGATATGCTGGTGCGCTCCGGCGCCGTTGATATCGTGGTGATTGATTCGGTCGCCGCGCTGACGCCCAAAGCCGAGATCGAGGGCGATATGGGAGATTCCCACATGGGTCTGCAAGCCCGTTTGATGTCGCAGGCGCTCAGAAAATTGACGGCCAATATCAAGCGGTCCAATACCCTGGTTATCTTCATCAATCAGATCCGCATGAAAATCGGCGTCATGTTCGGTAATCCCGAGACCACCACCGGTGGTAATGCGCTGAAATTTTACGCCTCGGTGCGGCTCGATATTCGGCGGATTGGCTCGGTTAAAAAAGGCGAAGAAGTCATCGGCAACGAAACGCGCGTCAAAGTCGTTAAAAATAAAGTTGCCCCGCCTTTCAAACAGGCTGAATTTGAGATTTTATATAACGAAGGGGTTTCGTTTTTTGGTGAGCTGGTTGATTTGGGTGTCAAATATGGGCTCATTCAGAAAGCTGGTTCCTGGTACAGCTACGGCGACGAAAAAATCGGACAGGGCAAAGACAATGCCAAAGTCTTTTTGAAAGAAAATCCTGAAAAAGCCAAGGAAATTGAAGCAAAAATAAGAGCCGAAGCCTTTGGTAAAGCGGTTGCCTTTACCGAGGATATCTTGATCGACGAGTAACCAGTGGTGGGCGAGGCCGATAAGGACATCAAGGATGCGGCGTTGCGGCTGCTGGCACGCCGCGAGCACAGTCGCAAAGAATTGCTTAACAAACTGACGCTTAAAGGTTATGGCAAGGATTCTGTGATGGCGGTTCTGGATGAACTCGCCCGGCAAGGCTGGCAGGATGATCAGCGCTATGCACAAAGCTATGTCCGCTCTCGTATTCAGAAAGGCTATGGCCCGGTGCGGATTGACTATGAGCTTCGGCAAAATGGAATTGAATCGCTTGATCTTGACGAAATCGTTCAGCAAGTGGCGGGCAGCTGGATGGATGTGCTGGAGCGGGTTTACAGCAGGAAATTTAAGCAAGATCGAGCTATCGGCCGCCATGAATGGGCAAAACGCAGCCGCTTTCTAGTGCAACGTGGATTTCCCGGCGAAATGGTCAGCGCGTTGCTGCATCATTTGAATATTTCCCTGAATAAGTTTTAGTTTTAAAAAAAATCATTAATTATGAAAAAGATGACTAGCGCCCAGTTGCGCTCCGCCTTTCTGGAGTTTTTTCGTGCACGAGGACATTCTGTGCAGCCTTCCAGTTCGCTGGTCCCGGGCAACGATCCGACCTTATTGTTTACCAATGCCGGGATGGTGCAATTTAAGGATATGTTTTTGGGCAGGGATCAGCGCGATTTCACGGCAGCAGTGACCAGTCAGCGCTGCGTGCGCGCAGGCGGCAAACACAATGACCTGGAAAATGTCGGTTATACCGCAAGACACCACACTTTTTTTGAAATGCTGGGCAATTTCAGCTTCGGCGATTATTTCAAAAAAGAAGCCATCCATTTTGCCTGGGATTTTTTAACCAAGGAGCTGGAAATTCCCGCCTCGAAATTATGGGTAACTGTGTTTGAAGAGGATTCGGAAGCCGAAAAAATCTGGCTTGACGAAATCGGCATTGATCCGAAACGGTTTTCAAGAATTGGCGCGAAAGACAATTTCTGGTCGATGGGCGACGTCGGCCCATGCGGTCCTTGCAGCGAAATTTTCTATGATCACGGCGAAACAATTCCCGGCGGCCCCCCAGGCTCGCCGGACGAAGAAGGCGATCGCTATATTGAAATCTGGAATCTGGTGTTCATGCAGTATGACCGCGATAGCGCAGGCAATTTGCACCCGCTGCCGAAACCTTCGGTGGATACCGGCATGGGCCTGGAGCGCATTGCCGCGGTCATGCAAGGCATGCACAGCAATTACGAGATTGATCTGTTCCAGAAATTGCTGCAATCAGCGGCTCAACTGGCGGGCACCGATGATTTGAATCAAAGCTCGTTGCGGGTTATTGCCGATCATATTCGATCCTGTGCGTTTCTGGTCGCCGATGGGGTGATGCCTTCCAATGAAGGTCGTGGCTATGTGCTGCGGCGCATCATCCGGCGCGCCATCCGCCACGGCTATCGATTAGGCATACGCGATGTGTTCTTTTACAAATTGGTCGCTCCGCTGGCCGAAACGATGGGTGACGCCTATCCCGAGCTTAAAAATGCGCAGGAACAGGTTGAGCGTGTGCTTAAAGAAGGAAGAAGAGCGTTTCGCCGAAACTCTGGAGCAAGGCATGAAGATTCTGGAAGCCTGTGTCGCCAAGATGGACGGCTCCGTCATTCCAGGCGATACGGTATTCCAGCTTTATGACACTTATGGTTTTCCGGTGGATTTGACGGCCGATTTTGCCCGTGAACATCATCTTACGGTCGACCATGCCGGCTTTGAAATGGCCATGTCGGCGCAGCGTGAACGGGCGCGTTCGGCCAGCAGCTTTGGCGCTGACTATGATCAGGACATCAAGCTGGATGTACAGACCGAATTTACCGGTTATGGCTTGCTGGATGACCATGTGCGTATTCTGGGGCTTTACAAAAAAGGGCAACCGGTTGACAGCCTGCTGGACGGCGAAGAGGGCATTGTGGTATTGGACAAAACGCCTTTTTACGCGGAGTCAGGAGGCCAGGCTGGAGACTGCGGGAATATCGAGGCCGATGGTGCCGTTTTTGCCGTGAGTGATACCCAGAAACAAGGCGGAAACCTGTTTTTGCATAAGGGCAGATTGATTTCAGGCAGCTTGAGTGTGGGGCAGTTGTGCGATGCGCATGTCAGTGTTGAGGAAAGAAAGGCCACCGAATTGAATCATTCGGCAACGCATTTGCTGCATGCCGCATTAAGACAGGTTCTGGGCGATCACGTCGCCCAGAAAGGCTCTCTGGTCAATTCGGAGCGATTGCGTTTTGACTTTTCGCATTTTGAACCGATGACGGCTTTCGAAGTAAGCACCATTGAGCGCCTGGTAAATGAGCAGATTCGTTTGAATAGCCCTGTATCGGCCCAGGTCATGGCTAAGGATGACGCCATGAAAGCCGGCGCCATGGCCCTGTTTGGCGAAAAATACGGCGATGCAGTCCGGGTTTTAAAGATTGGCGATTTTTCCACCGAGTTATGTGGCGGCACCCATGTTGAGCGCTCTGGCGATATCGGGTGCTTTAAAATTATCAGCGAAACCGGCGTCGCTGCGGGCGTCAGGCGTATTGAAGCGGTGACCGGCAGTGCCTGTATCGAATGGCTTGAGAGCCGTGATAAAGCCTTGGCCAGTATTGCCGGACTGGTGAAAAGTGCGCCGGAAAAAGCCCCCGAAAAAGTCGAACAACTACTGGAAAAAACCAGGTTACTGGAAAAGCAGCTGGAACGCCTGAAAGCCAAGCTGGCAAGTTCGGCGGGCGGCGAACTGACCGCGCGAGCAGTGGATGTTGGCGGCATCAAGGTTTTAGCCGTCAAGCTGGATGATGTCGATCCCAAGTCCATGCGCGACATGGTGGATCAGTTAAAAAATAAACTGGGCAACTCTGCCATCGTGCTGGCGGTCGTCAATGAGGACAAAGTCAGCCTGATTGCCGGCGTGTCAAAAGAGCAGATGGGCCGGATAAAGGCCGGAGACTTGGTCAATTTTGTCGCTACGCAAGTTGGCGGGAAGGGTGGTGGCCGTCCCGATATGGCGCAGGCCGGTGGCAATGATCCATCTGCTTTGGCCGGAGCGCTGGCTAGGGTGCCGGCTTGGGTGCAAGAACAATTAAACGCTTAACTATCAGGTTGTATTGAATGGCATTATATGTGTACAAATTTGGCGGCACGTCGGTAGGTTCAGTCGAGCGGATCAAAGCGGTCGCCGAAAAAGTGAAGAAAGTGCGTGACCAGGGCGACGATATCGTCGTCGTTGTTTCGGCTATGAGCGGCGAAACCAATCGCCTGGTTGCGTTGGCGAAGGAAATGCAGGAGCAACCCAATGAGCGGGAAATGGATGTTTTGCTGTCAACCGGCGAGCAGGTAACCGTTTCGTTATTAAGCATGGCTCTGCATGAACTGGGATGTGCAGCCTGTTCTTATACGGGCAGCCAGGTGAAAATCCTCACCGACAGCAGTTACACCAAGGCGCGCATACGCAAGATTGATGACGAAAAAATGCGCGCCCATCTTGCCGAAGGCAAAGTGGTGGTGGTGGCTGGTTTTCAGGGTGTCGATGAAAACAACAATATCACTACCTTGGGACGTGGCGGCTCGGATACCACGGCAGTGGCGCTAGCAGCCGCTTTAAAAGCCGATGAATGCCATATTTATACCGATGTCGATGGCGTTTACACCACGGATCCAAGAGTTGAGCCCAAGGCGCGCAGGCTCGAGAAGATC
Source organism: uncultured Gammaproteobacteria bacterium (assembly GCA_963696315.1). Taxonomy (GTDB): domain Bacteria; phylum Pseudomonadota; class Gammaproteobacteria; order Methylococcales; family Methylomonadaceae; genus CAWKEY01. Next base: position 42,824 of record CAVOJU010000044.1, on the reverse strand, counting down.
ACCTTTGAAGAAATGCTGGAAATGGCCAGTTTAGGATCAAAAGTCCTGCAAATCCGATCGGTAGAGTTTGCCGGCAAATACAATGTAGCTTTACGTGTATTATCATCATTTACAGAAGGTAATGGCACGCTCATTACCTATGAGGAACCCCAAATGGAAAGCGCTTTAATTTCAGGCATCGCGTTTAATCGAGATGAGGCAAAGCTAACTATCACCGGTGTGCCGGACTTGCCAGGCGTTGCGTTTAAAATTCTTGGACCTATTGCCGATGCCAATATCGAGATCGACATGATTGTCCAGAATATTGCCGAAGACGCCACGACCGATTTTACTTTTACCGTGCACCGTAATGATTATCTGAGAGCTAAAGCATTGTTGGATAATACTTGCATTGCACTGGGTGCCAGAAAAGTGACCGGTGATGACAGTATTGTCAAAGTTTCGATTGTTGGCGTAGGTATGCGCTCGCACGCTGGTATTGCCAGTACCATGTTTAAAACCTTGGCTGCAGAAAATATCAACATTAAAATGATTTCAACCTCGGAGATAAAGATTTCAGTTGTGATCGATGAGAAATATCTGGAACTTGCCGTCAGGGCATTACATGCGGCCTTTGGTCTGGATCAGGATAAATAAATCTTGGGCTTTATTTAAACGAAAAAGCTGTTATAATCGCCGTCCTTGGGTGGATGCTGTATTAAACAGCGAGTTTTTAATAGATATAGGGAGAAGCCATGCTTATCTTGACTCGTCGGGTAGGGGAGACTTTGATGATCGGTGATGAAGTTACAGTTACCGTTCTTGGAGTCAAAGGAAATCAGGTTCGCATCGGTGTTAACGCACCAAAAGAAGTCTCGGTTCATAGAGAAGAAATTTACGAAAGAATCAAGAAAGAACAAGCTGGATCGACAGGGCTGAGTGGTACTGAAGATTAAATAAGTTTAGGAGGGATGGCCGAGAGGCTGAAGGCGCTCCCCTGCTAAGGGAGTATGGGCTTTATCTCCCATCGAGGGTTCGAATCCCTCTCTCTCCGCCATAAAGTAAAAAAGTTGAATTTAGCTTAACTCAAAAATAAATTAGGTTTGACAAGGAAAAAGTTAGAATGGATAATATTGCGGCTCAATAAGGCGCCCGTAGCTCAGCTGGATAGAGTACTCGGCTACGAACCGAGCGGTCGGGAGTTCGAATCTCTCCGGGCGCGCCATTGAAAAAGTTTATTCCCCTGTAGCTCAGTCGGTAGAGCGGATGACTGTTAATCATTAGGTCGGCGGTTCGAGCCCGTCCGGGGGAGCCAAAAGAATGAAGGCTTACATGGAAGTGTAAGCCTTTTTTTATGCCAGAAATTTCTGGGTATGGTGCGCTCGACAATCAATATGAATTCCAGTATGTTTTGCATTGATTAACGGATTACATCTTTGTCCGGCTTTATTTTGTATTCCTCAGTACTTTCAAAAAGGTATTGCTGTGACCAGCCGGTTAAGGTTCTGGGCAAATATGCTTTTGCGCCTTTTTGAAGTCAACTCGGTTTTTGCCATGAACCGCTCTTTTTTGTTACCTAAGCCAGCCTTGTTTATCAATTTGTCAATGAAGAAAAAACTATCAATTTTCCTTTTAGTCATATTTTCCATGAATGCCTGGGGCGTTTGCTATGACGAAAATAAGGATGATCAGACCATTTTTATTGATTGCAAGAAGGAAGCCGAAAAAGGCAATATTGATGCACAGTTCAATATTGGCATTATGTATGACAATGGGCAAGGCACAACACAGGACTATGCCGAAGCTATCAAGTGGTACTCCAAGGCTGCAGCTAAGGGAAGGGCCGATGCACAGTTCAATTTAGCGCTGCTGTATGCTGAGGGTAATGGTACCAATCAGGATTATGCCCAAGCCATCAAGTGGTACATAAAAGCGGCTGAAAAGGGTCTTGCAGAGGCTCAATTAAATTTAGGAAATATGTATGCCAATGGTCAAGGTACCCAGCAGGATTATGTTCAGGCACTTAAGTGGTACCGCAAAGCTGAAGCACAGGGCCATGCCGGAGCACAATTCAATTTGGGCACCCTGTATGCCAATGGCCAGGGCGTGGCACAGGATTACGCCGCGGCGATCAATTGGTACACCAAGGCAGCCGAACAAGGCAATGTGGGTGCGCAATTCAATTTAGGTACCATGTTTGCCAATGGCCAAGGGACGGTGCAGAATTATGCTCAGGCTATTCAGTGGTACATGAAAGCTGCAGAACAGGGCAATACGGATGCCCAGTTTAATTTGGGCAATCTGTATTTCAATGGTGAAGGTGTCCCGCAAGACTATGTAAAAGCGCATTTGTATTTTAATTTGGCGGGTGCCAATGGCGACGAACAGGGACAAAAAAGCCGGGACATGGTGGCCGAAAACATGTCCCCTGAACAAATCGCGGAGGCACAGCAACAGGCCTCGCAATGGATAAGCGAACATTGACCAGTTCTGATAAGGTTTGAAATCAGAACGTTAGATTTTAAGCTTTGTTATGATAATTATTAGACTTTCATTTTTGTTATTTTTAGCCTCGTTGCCTGTTTTTTTAGGGGTGGAAGTGCTGTTGCGTCTGGCTGTGCCACATCTGGCAACACACATGATGCAGCTAGGTTCGGCGTTGTTGTTAAGTGCCTATTCTTTACTGTTATTGACTGGACTATTGGCGGTTTGCTGCGTCATTTTGCGCTCAATTGCACATTATTTTTCCTCCCGGCAGCGCGTCCAGCGACGGATATTATTCTTACAGGCCAAACAGGAGCAGCTCAAGCAGTTATTTCATTTTAGAACGCTGCAAATGCAATACGCCAATGAGCTGAAGAGAGGCTGCTTGTTAAAGACTAATAATCGAAAACATAGCCGGGCTCTAGCCAGTTCCATACACAAAGAGCTGTTACTGATTGAAAAATATGTTTCATCAACCACTTTCAGGCTATTACAGCAGGAACTTGCCTGTTGCCGAAGTCAACAGGATGTTGATGCGTTGTTAAAATTGCAGCAGCGAATCGAGTCACTATCATCAGCTACACGGCATGACGGTTTTCAAAAACTGGCTCTCTAGCCTCATTGATTTATGGCACACCGTTAAAGATAAAAATCTGCAATGGCAAGGCGATAATCAGGAGCAGCAGTCCCAACTCAGGCATGCTCATGTGCTGGCAGAGAAAGCACTGGAAGCGGAATTGAAAAAGCGTAGTGTGCAGCTTGAGCATGAAATTGCGCTGCTAAGAACCAAAAACAACGCTGAACTGGCTATGTACAAGACCAAGTGCACTCAGGATGTTAAGGACTATAAACAGTATCTGGAAGCACTGGACCAGCTAAAACGCTCAATTGAGACCAGCTACACCCATTTACCTGAGGCGGTCGCCTTTACCATTCATCACCACGCCAAATACCTGCTCAATAAAATGTGGGAAGCGGATGATTTCGAAGAAAAAATGCAGCATGAAATGCGCTTGATCAAATTTATGACGACCGTGCATGAAGATGCACGTTTGTATTTGGAAGGGGCGGCTAGCGCTAAACTACCGGAAAATACGCTGAGTCTGCTTCAGCAGGCTAAGGGCAGCTAGTCGCCGCCCTGATTGAAGGCCTGCTTCAGGCCAGTTTTGCTTTTATAAAATCAATCACTTCCGCAAAAGCGATTTCCACATTTTCGGTTGCCGTTCTGGCTTTGTATTCAACAGTACCCGTGTCGAGGCCGCGATCACCGATCACTATGCAATGTGGAATGCCGATCAATTCCATATCGGAAAACATAAAGCCGGCGCGCACCTTACGATCATCAAACAACACATCAATTCCGGCATCGAGCATATCCCGGTACAGTTTTTCCGCCGCTTCTTTCAGTCGTTCCGATTTGTGCATGTTCATCGGACAGATGGCGACCTGGAATGGCGCCAGGCTGTCCGGCCAGATAATGCCTCTGTCATCGTGATTTTGTTCGATCGCGGCTGCGACCACACGGGAGATGCCGATGCCGTAGCAACCCATGATCATGGTTTGATTTTTGCCGGCTTCATTGATAACGGAGGCTTTCATCGCGGCACTGTACTTGCTGCCCAACTGGAAAATATGGCCGACTTCTATGCCGCGGGCGAGCGTAATTGTACCCTGCCCATCCGGACTGGGGTCGCCTTCAACCACAGTGCGGATGTCTTCAATTTGTTTTGGAACAGACAAATCGCGTTCCCAGTTGACGCCGGTGTAATGTTTGCCATCCTGATTGGCGCCGCAGACGAAATCAGACATTAATGCCACGCTGCGATCAGCAATGATCCTGATGGTTAAACCGATCGGGCCAATAGAACCGGGTTTGCAGTTGCAGGCGCTGAGTACTTCTTCATCATTGGCAAACTGCAGCGGTGCAAGGACGCCTTCGATTTTCTCCGCTTTAATTTTGTTAAGTTCATGATCGCCTCTTAATAACAGGGCAACCAGGCTGTCTTCCTCACCTTTGACGATCAGGGTCTTGAGGCACTGACTGGCTTTAATATTTAAAAGGCGGCTGATGTCTTCAATGCTATGTTGATTGGGCGTGTCGATGAGTGTCAATTCAGTGCTTGCCGGGCTACGAATACCCTCAGGCATCAGCGTTTCAGCTTTTTCGATATTGGCGGCATAATTGCTCAGCGTGGAAAACGCAATGGCATCCTCGCCGGAGTCGGCCAGCACATGAAATTCATGCGATACGGCGCCGCCGATTGAGCCCGAGTCGGCGATAACGGCGCGAAACTTGAGACCAAATCGATTGAATATGGTGCTGTAGGCCTGATACATGACATCGTAAGTTTCCTGCAATGATGCCTGATCCAGGTGAAAGGAATACGCATCTTTCATGACAAATTCGCGCGACCGCATGACGCCGAAACGGGGCCGGATTTCATCACGGAATTTGCTTTGTATCTGATAATAAGTGATAGGCAGCTGCTTGTAGCTTCTGATTTCATTGCGCGCCAGATCGGTGATGATTTCTTCATGCGTGGGCCCCAGGCAGAAGTCACGCTCATGACGATCTTTTAAACGCGCCAGTTCCGGACCGTATTGTTCCCAGCGGCCGGTTTCCTGCCACAGTTCGGCCGGCTGCAGGGCAGGCATTAACACTTCCAGCGCACCGGCTTTTTCCATTTCTTCCCGGGTGATTTTTTCCACTTTACGCATGACCCGAAGTCCCAAGGGTAACCAGCTGTACAGACCGGCGGCGAGCTTGCGGATAAGGCCGGCGCGTATCATCAGTTTATGGCTGGCGATTTCAGCGTCGGCAGGCGTTTCTTTAACAGTATTGAGCGGAAATTGTGTGGTACGCATTATGTTTAATGAAATGGAAAAAATAAAAGCGCTATTCTACCGAGTTAAGCCCTGTTTAGTCATCCCGTAACTAGCGAAGCCCCAAAAACACCCCATGTTCGTGCGCTCATCGAATCGAATGGCGATAAGGTTTTAACCCTATTGGGTCTTTTCGTGCTGCATTTGTTTGAGATATTGGACAATATCCTGAGCGTCACTGGCGCTGAGCATGCCGTTAAAAGCGGGCATTTTGGTTTTAGCGCGGTAAGCGGGGGCGTTGAGTATAAATCCGGGTAATTCCTGTTCTTTAAAATATTCGTTAATGTTTTTTGGGATATTCAGCTCGGGTCCGACTTCGCCGCCAGCCAGATTGACGGAATGACAACGGATGCAATAACGGCTGAATAAATTGAAGCCTTGGCTGACAGCGGCATCGGTTTTGGCAGGAGCAGCGGCGCCATAATAGGATCTTGCGGTTTGCAGGGATAGTTTGCTCAGCTGAAATGGCCAGGGATAGCGCCATTCATCCAGACCTTCCTTAGGCCAGACCAGATAATAGGGGGCCGGAGTCATGGTCTGCTTGCCAAATTTAAAGTCCAGCCAGTTTTTGTTTGCTGGCGCGGCATGGTCTTTAAAGGCGATAAAGCCCTGCTCGGCGAGAGCATCCTGGTAAGCCATGGCAACGCTGTAACCGTCTTCAGCAGTCAGAACAAGTACCAGCTCGTCGGTTTTTGCAGAGCCTGGAAGGCCGATTTGTTTCAGAATGTCAGCGAGCGGATAAGCCTCATATGCTTTGGCAGATTTGTAAACCGGATCGTGAGTCACTGTTACTGTTACCGGTGTTGGTAACTGCGCGGGGGCGGCTTCGAGCAGATTAAAACCAGGCCAGGCATCGGCGGCCAGGCTTAATGATGGCAATAACAGAACAAATGCCAAGGTGAGTGAGTGTTTTTGCTTAATCATGGTCTGGGCCCAGGGTTGAGAGGATATTTTCCAATTGCTGTTCATTGATCGGTTTGGTCAAATAATAATCAAATCCGGCGGCGAGTGCTTCCTTGATTTTGTTGTCATCGGCGTATGCACTGATAGCCGCCATTTTTAAGCCGTTTTTGCGGCTTTTTAGCATTTTGGCCAGTTCCAGGCCGGTCATTACCGGCATGTTGATATCTATCAGCGCCATGTCGTAGTGCTTTTGGTTTATCGATTTCAGGGCTTCCTGGCCATTAGCCACGGAATCAACGATGCAGCCGTATTGCTCCAGCAGATTGGCCAGTAATAATAAATTAATTTCGTTGTCATCGGCAATCAGGACCCGGATGCCCGTGTTATTTTTAATAGGCGTTTTGGGCAGGGGTTTGCTAACAACGGGCTGTATAGGACTAGGGGGCAAAGGCAGCGAGAGCGAAAAAATACTGCCCTGCCCAGGCTGGCTGGTGACCGATATTTTGCCGTTCATGAAGTTAACCAGTTCCCGGGTGATGGACAAGCCAAGCCCCAAGCCTTCTCTGGAAAAATCGCCCGCATTGACTTGCACGAAAGGCGAAAAAATTTGTTCCAGATCCTGCCGGGCAATGCCGCAGCCAGTATCCTCGACAGACAGATTCAAATAGCCGTCCTGGTACTGGGTCGTAACGATCACGCTGCCATGATCGGTATATTTGATGGCATTGCTGAGCAAATTGATGATGATTTGCCGGATCCGTTTTTCATCTCCTTGGACATGAAGCGGGCTGTCCGATTGACGTATGATCAAGGCCAGATTTTTTTCTTTGGCCGGCATTTTAAAAATTTCCACGATACTTTCCAGCAAAACACCAAAGTCAAATTCGCTGATTTCTATTTTTATTCGTTTTGACTCAATGGATGAAATATCCAGAATATCGTTTATCAGCGTCAGCAGGGTATCGCTGCATTGCCTGATAAGGCCGATCTGTTTTTTATCGTCCCCTGTCAGGGACGATTTTTTCTGCAGCAATTGACAGAACCCCACAATTCCATTTAACGGCGTGCGCAATTCATGGCTGATATTGGCCAGAAACTGGCTTTTGGTTTTATTAGCGGCTTCGGCGGCATTTTTTGCTTGCAACAAGTCTGCCGTGCGCTCTTCAACAATGGATTCGGTACGAAAATAACGCCCGGTGAGCATCAAAAGACCTACGCCCAGCAGGCTGGTAAACAGTAAGCCGCTGATTAAAACCCACCATAGCGGCCAGTGAATGCGTGAATTTTCCAGTACCGAATCCTGGTAGAAGACCAATAACCATTGCTGGTCGGCAACCTTTACCGGATAGCTTTCGGTGGCGTCAAAACGTTGATTTTTTAAATTCGAATAAATAATGTTGTTATGCGGCTGATTTGCGTTTGAAGTGCTGATGGTTAAAAAAATGCCGGTGGTATTGAGCTCCAAAAGCGCCTGCCTGATCAGTTCATCGATAGAACAAGAAGTTGAAAGCGCGCCTAGCAGGATTTTAGTGTTTGGATTAAAAACCGGGGTAATGATATTGATGCTGTCATGGTCAATGACCAGGTAGCTGGAATCGGCGTAAGCGGCAGCGCTGTTGCGTATTTGTTTTACCTTGGGTAGAGGGGCTGGTTTGATAACCGGGTATTCGATTGCCTGCTTGTTCAGGATAGAAGTGAATTCGATATTGGCAGCGCCATTTTGACCGAAGCTTATCCAGCTGATGGAACTGATTTCCTGATAGGGCGATAGCGTTTGCCGCGTAAATAATGAGAACTCATGATTTTCAATAAGCTCGGAACCGATGAAAAAATTTCTGACGGCATTGATAGCATGTAAGTTGCCTTGTATCCGGTTTTTTAAAGCCTGCGATAAGGTGACAGACTGATCCTTGAATTGCTGTTTAAGTTGCTGATGTTCGCTTTGCCGAATATAAAAGAAGAAAGCAACGACCAGGGTAAAAGTAAAAACCAGCGGCAAACCGACCGAACTTAGACGTTTGCGCCAGAGTTCTTTGGGTTCGGCAAAAACGATCAGCATTAGCGGCGTAAACACCAATACGCCAATGGTATCACCGACCCACCAGTGAGCCAGTTGCTGGGGATTTCAGCGGGGGAAATGATTCCGGCAAATAACATGCTGCATCATGGCGATTGTCGCCGGCAGCAAGCAGCTGAGCGGCCCGCCCAGCAGCAGGAACAGCAGGATGCTTTTATCATCGACCAGGGCATTAGGGAAGCCGACAAAACGCTTTATCAAGTATGCGCCGAGCAAGGCGCAGCCGGTCGCGCCAGAACCGGTTATTGCGTTGACCAGAATGGAATCGGCATCAAAACCAAAGGCCCAGGCACTGATCAGAAAATTGCCGAGAAAGATGCCGGGCCAGATGCGCGGGCCCAGTAGCAGCATGGCCGCCAGGGCAATACCGGCAGGAGGCCAGAGCGCGCCGGCATGGCTGGGCGGGACATTAAGCAGCTGCCCGAATAAACCGAAAACAAAATAGGTTCCGGCAATAAGGCTGATCAGGAACAGATATTTCGATATGCGCGCGACTAAAATTCCGGGGGTCATTTTTACCTGTTCTGAAGGGCTGGTTGTCTTGCTGTTAAATCAGCTGAGCTTGAAAGCATAGGTTCTTGGCAAAGAGACTATTGTTTAATCTACCAAGGCGTTATTCTACACATTTTTAACGTCAGTTAACGTGCTCAGCATACGCAGATGAAACACAAAATAGTGGATTTTTTAGATAGTGGAATATGGCTATTGGATGAGCGTCAATTACCCGTTTTTAAGGCTATTATCGTAAAATCATTGAAGGTTGTTGTATTGTCTTTTCAAGGTTTTGACCGCGATCAATGTCCTTTACGGGCATCGGCATTAACACTGTACACCTTGTTATCGATTGTCCCTGTCATTGCCATGCTGTTTGGCATTGCCAAAGGCTTTGGTTTTGAGAAAATCCTCAAACAGCGGTTAATGGAGCAGATTCCTCATCAAGATACACTGGTGTTGCGGTTGATCAGCTTTGCTGAAAACTTGCTGGCCAGTACGCAGGGCGAAGTCATTGCCGGGATTGGTGTGATCGTGTTGTTCTGGTCCGTCATCAAGGTGATCGGCAATATTGAAGAGTCGTTCAATCATATCTGGAAGATCCAACAAGGCCGGCACTTCACCCGTAAAATCACCGACTATCTGTCCTTGATGCTGATGGCGCCAATATTGTTTATTGCGTCCAGCAGCATGACGGTACTGCTCAGAACACAGCTCACCTGGTTTATGGATGCCATAGAATTGCCGGCAATGGGCGCGTGGCTGGTGCTTAAAGGCCTCGGGTTGCTGCCCGTGGTGTTGATGGCCGGATTATTTGCTGTTACCTTTATTTTCATGCCCAACCATAAAATACATTATAAACCCGGTCTTATTGCCGGTGCTGTAACGGGTGTTTTGTATCATATGTTGCAATGGGGCTATTTAAGCCTGCAATTGGGCGTATCCGGATATAACGCTATCTACGGCAGCTTTGCCGCCTTGCCGTTATTGGTCATCTGGCTGCAAATTGTCTGGATGCTGGTATTGTTTGGTTGCCAGGTGGCATTTTTTTCTGCAGAATTATGAGAGCTACCGGAACAATAACCGGTTCGCAGACTTGAGTTTTTTCCTGCAAAAACTCATTGCCTTACAGATTACCCACCTGATAGTCAAAAACTTCGTACATTTTGACAAACCATTAACCGCCGCGGACATGGCGGTAAAATTGTTGATTCCTCTAGCCGCTATCCAAGCAGTTTTAGTAAAGTTGCTAGCGAGCCATATTATCGTCGAGTTGAAGGTTGACGAAGAGGATGAAGTGTATTTACCTGCGGTCGATACCAATAAACTATCGCTTGTCTTTGTGATGAATGCACTGGAGCAGTGCGGGCAAAATGATTTACCGGTCGAAGGCCACAAGTCATTATTTAAGGAGACCCTGAATCACTTCAGACAGCTGATGGAGGCAGCCGAGCAAAACCGTTTATTAAAGGATATTGAGGACTGATGTTGAAAGTTACCGGATTATTGTTGCTGGCTTGTTGGCTAATAGTGCAGGGTTTATTGATACTGACTCCGCTGCATTTCTCCTACGAGAAAACTCTATTGGCGGCTTTGGCTTTGACGTCCGGTGTTGTCTTGTTGATGGATTTGCTGCGCTTCAAACTGGCCAATGCCGGCATATTGATGCTCAGCATCTGGCTGTTGCTACGGAGTTCGATGATCTTGTTTCATGTTCATTTCCCCTACAGTGAAACCCTGCTGGCTGGTTTGGGAATAGTAGCCGGCGTGTTTTTGATGGTGAGAAGATAGTAGCGCTTTTACGATTTGTGAGGGAGTTTGATTTCAGTGATCAGGCCTGCTTCAGGATCATTGAAAATACGGTCATCCAGCGTGTTTTCTCCGCGCGCGACCATGCAGGTGACGGCGGCATCACCGGTGACATTAACCACGGTTCGCAGCATATCCAGAATACGGTCAATGCCCAGAATCAAGCCTATGCCTTCAACGGGAAGCCCCACCTGATTGAACACCATCGCCAGCATGATCAGGCCAACGCCAGGAACGCCGGCGGTGCCGATCGAGGCCAGAATCGACATGCCGACGACCGTCACATAATCGCCAAAATTAAGGTCGATATGGTAGACATTGGCGATAAACACGCAGGCCACGCCCTGCATAATGGCGGTGCCGTCCATGTTGATGGTGGCGCCCAGCGGGATGGTAAACGCGGCCGTGGCATTGTTGACGCCCAGGCGTTTCTCAACAACCTGCAGGGTCACCGGGATGGTGGCATTGGAACTGGCCGTGCTAAAGGCGAAAATGTGCGCCGGGCGCATCTTTCTGAAAAACACGGCAGGATTCAGCTTGGCGGCAAAAGCAATGAGCAGGCCGAACGTGCCGAAAAAATGCAGCAGCAGGCTAAAGATCACGACGGTAAAATAACCGATCAGCGGCATGATCAGGTCGAAGCCCTGCTCGGAAAAGGTTTTGGCCATCAGGCAGAAGACGCCCACCGGGGCAAGATCCATTACCAGCGTGACCACTTGCATCATCACTTCATTTAGCCTTTCTGCCGATTCGGCCAGTTGCCTGCCCGGAGCCCCCGACATCAGCATGGCGACGGCAAAAACAATCACGAAGAAAATGATCTGCAGCATATTGCCCTCGGCAAAGGCCTGCACGGGATTGCCGGGGATCAGGTTAATCAGCACCTCCGTCAGCGGCGGGGCAGGGGTCGGGGTAAAGCTGGCCAGGGCCTGAGTGGGTTCGAAGCCTTTGCCCGGTCCGATTAAAATCGCCACCATCAATGCCAGCGTGATCGCAATCGCCGTGGTCAGTATATAGAGCAGCAATGCTTTGATGCCCACGCGGCCCAGCACGCTGACATCGCCTATGCCGCAAACACCGCAGATCAGAGAAAAAGTGACCAGCGGCACTACCAGCATTTTTAAACAATTGATAAACGCCGCGCCCAGCACATGAAAAACGCCCTGCACGAGATAGGTCTGGATAAAGGCGCTGTCACCGGCAAAGCCATTCAGCAAACTGCCCAGGAGCAGGCCGAGGGCCATGGCAATCAGGATCTTTGTGGTGATGGGGGTTTTAGCCATGAGCGTTTTGCAGTGCCTGTCTAATCTGCTGGATAGCCAGCCGGTCGAGTCCTGCGGTTCGCTGGTGCTGCCGGCACAAGGCGCCTCTAAAGCCCAGATAATCGGCCTGATAGGGCACAAGAGCGCTGATATCTGACAGCCTGAGTGATCCGGCCAGTCCACATAGCAATTGATGCGCTTTGGCGCCGAGAACAAATTGCTCAATACCGGCTTTGCTCAAGAGCTGTGTTAAGGAGCCCCTGGTTTTATCCATGGTATCGAGCATGACGCCTTTAAAGCCGGCCGCTTTCAGCGCCGGCAGCAGGATTTTAAAGTCGGGCGCCGTATCGGCAAATAACACGGCGATTAACGCATGGTCTCGGGCTAACACAGATAGTGCATGCAGCGTACCCAAGGGGTCGCCCTCCGGGAAAAAGCCGATTTTTATATAATCGACGCCGGTTTTGGCCATCTCGGTCACTGCATCTATAACAATTCCGGCGTGCATGGGCATATCGCCGACGGTGGCACTGACCGGGCAGGCGTGGGCAATTTTTTCAACAATCAGTGTAACCTGCTGTGTATCCAAGGCGCCCAAAGCACCGCGCGCGGGTTGTTTCAGATCGATAATATCGACCCTTTCAGACAAAACGATAAGCGCTTCGTCCAGGCTGTTGACGCTGGCCAGCATACCGGTCATGCGCTGATCTCGGCTTTGTAGTTGTCAACAACTTTCATCAGCCAGCCCCAAGCCTCCAGCTCTTTGTGTCCGGCTGTTTTTTCAAGGCCGATGCGCAGGTAGTCCAGTTCCGACTCAATTTTTTCCAGCGGAATCATGTTTAAGCGGCTGACCAGAATGGCGGCTTCCAGCACGGAGAACTGGGCGCGGTTAAAGCCTTTGAATGGCGCATGATTTACCGTGTGGACGGCTTTGCAAAACAGTTTTGGCCGCAGGGCATCCTCTTCGATACGCAGCAGTTCGACTTCGGTATGCGCCAGCGCCGCCTTCAATACCTGGCCGTCGATTTTTTCCGCCGGTGTTAACGGCCAGTTGCGGCGTCCGGTCAGGCAACCGGCAAAAATTCGCACATCATCACAATAATTGATGACGGCAGTCTTGCTTTCCAGCAGGTTATTCAGCGTTGTCGAGGGACGGAACGGCAATATGATAAAGTCTTCGTCAATTGACTCGCCGGTTTCTAAAAGCCTTGCGGCATACCTACCATCGCTGGCGATCGCTGCGCGCGTTCCCGACTGGCTTGCGGCATACACACCATCCCTGGTGATCGCTGCGCCCGTTCCTGACGGGCTTGCAGCATACACACCATCCCTGGTGTTAACATGGATGCCCATGGGGGCGATATGAGCCAGACCTGAGCGGTTCTGCGTGGTGACGATCGTTTCTTGAATCATTTGCTTTTTTGTAAAGTGGTACCCGCCGGTTTAAAGGTGTGCAGGTCAACAGTGGGTTCGGTTTGCTGGGTGGCGCAGCCCCAGGTCAATGCCTGGTCCTGGCTATAGCGCTTGCCCAACTGCCAGGCAATTTCGGCGCGGGCCAGTTCCACGCCCAGATAAAAAGCATGGCCGCCATCGTTTTCGACATGCAGCTTGGGATACAGCTCGAACGGGTCGGTGGCGCTGTGAAAGCCGTCACGGTTGAAGATATGGAGGCCTTCGGCGCTGATCTGAATGCGGAAGCTGGGGTCTTTGATTTGCGCCTGCAATTCCTTGATTTCATCTAGTGCATAAGGAAACGGTGCGGTTTCGTGCAGGGCCATCAAGCCTGGATCGATATGCTTGGGCAGTGTTTCGTGCTCTTTGGCTGCAAACATGATGCGCCGCGCCAGATCGGCTTCCCTAATCGCACGGCAGGCATGCTGGCTGACCTCGGTGGCCAGGATATTGTTGATATTGAGTTCCGAACAGATGCCCAGCAGTAAGGCATTCATGCCCATGGTATCGGCATGGGTCAGTTCGGTGATATTGCCGACTCCCATCATCATTTCGATATGCGGATAGCGCCTTCTGACCTCATGATAGCGCACCAGGGCGGTGGTAAAACCAAAATGCAGGGGGTCCAGAATCGGGTCCACGATAAACCGGCGGTTTTTGGCCTGCATGCCGGCAATCGCCCGATCCAGCGAAGCCAGGTCTTCATGTTTTTCCGGAATAAGAATGGGCGTTGCCGCCACTTCATCGGCAATCCAGAGACTGCTTTCGTGCAAACTGAGCAGGTAATCGGCGCCGGCTTTGCCGCCGCGCAGCAGATCATCCTGTTCAAGTGAATCGATGCTGACCGTAAAGCCTTCCTGCTTCAAGCTGCGGATGCAATCTTCCAGATGCGGAAAATCGGTGCTGGGCAAACAGCCGATGTCGATGACATCGGCGCCGTTTTGTTGGTAGTAATAAGCGCGCTTGACCACCTCTTCAACACTGATATTCGGCGCATCGGTTATTTCGGCAAAGATATTGACGCTGTAGCGGCTTAAATCATATTGGTGTGCGGATTTGCCAAAAAATTGCGGCAGGTCTTTGAGTTCATCAGGCCCGCGTTCAATGGGCAGGCCCAACTCCCGGGACAGCGTTGCCAAATCGCCGCGGCAGCGTCCGGGTACCAGGATGCGGTCGGCACCGAAGGTATCAGTCAATCGTCGCCGTATCATATCCGCTGTCATTAAGGCCGCGACTTTTAAACCCAGTTGATGCACGGTATAAGTGAATTCCGGCTGCATTTTTTGCAGAATATTATGCAGCTGTTTTTCCGCCAGTTTGCCGGTAAGAAAGAGTATGTGTTCGCTCATGCCAGGGATTTAAGCCGTTTATTCACTGTAATGATCAACTCATCGACACTGTCAACGACGGTTGTGTATTCGAAGCTGCGTAATTTGGCGGTGCCCTCCAGATCGATTTTGCGCGGATAGACCATGAATTTTTTATTGCCTGGCGCTGTGGTTTCCAATTCCGGGGCAGTATCGCAGGGATAGACAATGCTCGGCACCTTGCATTTACCGGCCTGGGAGTACAGATTGGTGACCAGAGAGTCGGCTATGCCCAATACACATTTGGCAACCGTGTTCGAGGTGGCCGGCGCCATCACGAAGGTATGATAATAGCCTTTATAAAAATGCCCGACGGGCGGCGATGAAGCCGTTTTATCGCGGTACACGGGCATTTTTTCGCGGATGTCTTTGAGATTGATGCCGTACATTCTTAACACCTCTTCGCCGGCCTGGCTGATGTATAAATCAACATCAGGAAGCGTGAGCATGAAGGCCAGGCATTCTTCTATATAATGTCCGGAGCCGGTGATGGCCCAGGCCAGGCGGGGTTTATCCATTTCAATAGTGATTCTCAGGGACGGGTTTTGCAGCAGCACAAAGCCAGTCAGGAGCGAAAAAGTTGGTTATTATACCTGAGAAGCTGTTTAAAATTGTCTTAAGGCCGTTCAGAATAAGCCAAAAAAGCGCGAAAAAACCATAATGTACGATGATCTACAAGGCCATGAGCCTTTTTCATCGCTGGTAGAGATGGCTGTAGCTGTTTTAAACAGCTTCAAAATCAATATGCTGCAATAAACAAAGGAGCCCGGCAATGTTCAGCCAAGTCAATCGCCACGCCAGTTCCGGACTGACTTGTGGCATACACGCCATCCATGGCGATCGTCACGCCAGTTCCGGACTGACTTGTGGCATACACGCCATCCATGGCGATAAACCGCTGATTATGGGAATTTTAAATGTCACGCCGGACAGTTTCTCTGACGGCGGCAAGTATTCGGATGTTCATGCCGCGTTAAGGCAGGTTGAGCGCATGCTCGACGATGGCGCGGATATGATTGATATCGGCGGCGAATCGACCCGGCCCGGCGCGGATGCTGTGAGTGCGGACGAACAGATTCAGCGGGTGGTGCCGGTTATTGCCGCCATTAGGAAACAGTTATCGTCCAACATTTTAATCAGCATTGATACCACTTCAAGCGCAGTGGCCAAAGCGGCACTGGCCGCCGGTGCCAATCTTATCAACGATATTTCGGGAGGCAGGGATGATCAAGGCTTATTGGCACTGGCGGCGGCAACTGATACGCCGATTATCTTGATGCATAGCCAGGGTAAACCGAAAACCATGCAGGATAATCCGTATTATGAAGATGTCGTGCAGGAAGTGCTGGCGGCCTTGCAGGCCAGTATTGCCGCTGCATTGAAAGCCGGCATTCAAAAGCAAAACATTGCCATCGATCCGGGCATCGGTTTCGGCAAGCGCAAACAGGATAATCTCGACCTGCTCGCGCATTTGGAGGTTTTTGTGGCGACCGGCTACCCGGTGCTGCTGGGCGCCAGCCGCAAGCGCTTTATGGGGGCGATCTGTGATGTTTCAGAACCCTCGGAACTGGTGACCGCAACGGCCGTCACTACGGCTTTAGGGGTAATGGCCGGGGTACAGATGTTTCGCGTGCATGATGTCAAGGAAAACCGGCAGGCTGCCGATGTGGCCTTTGCCATCAGACAAAGCCGGCTCCGATAATAGCCCAATAAACGGCCATTTCAGCCTCACTACAGTCTGTAAAATAACCGGCACTTTTCGAGCCTGATTTTAAGTCCAGCGTTTAAGCGTGTGCACTTTCTTGTTCATGTTTTAACACCAGCTTGCTGAGCGCTGGCAGAATGATAAATGTACACATCATAATCCAGAAAATGCCGATAGTGATGACCAGGCCCATGCTTGCGATGCCCTGATGCGGTGAAAAAGCCAGGCCGGCAAAACTCGAAATCGTGGTCAAGGCGCCGTAGAACATGCCGCGGGCGGTGCTGGATTGATAGATGTTCTGTTCTTCCGACAGCGAGTGCCGCAGTTTTTCAACCATGTGAATACCGTTATCCACGCCCAGGCCCAATAATAAGGGCAACGCGATGATATTGGCGAAGTTGATCGGGGTTTCGGTAATGACGGTGCTGGCCATGGTGAACAGACCGGCCAGAATCAGTGGCGTCATCACCAGCAAGGTATCGGTGAGATTGCGGCGGATGAAATATAACAATACCGCGATGGCAATCAAGGCGATGATAATGGCCTCCTGAAAGGCGTCGATCACGGCTTTCATGGACTCCAGATATATGACAGGCAAATCGGTGGCATCCGGTGCAACCTGCTTTACATCGGTAATAAACTGCTTGAGACTGGCCAAGTCGTTCAAGTCTTTTTTGGGAAATATTTGAATGCGGTACAAGCCGTCCTTGCTCAGCCAGCGGTCTTTAATATCGGCCGGAATGGCGGCCAGTGTGATTTCCTGCGCATTAAAATTGGAAATGAGCTCGTTCATGACGGTCGGCAAAGTGCCGAGCAACGAGGTCTGTATTTTTGTAATGTACTGCTGCCGGCTCGGTTCCTGACGTGTGCCAAGTTCAAGCAAGATGCCGTTCAGTTCTTCTTTAAAGGCCCGTAAAGCGGAAATTTCTTGCACATCGGTTTTGATTGCCAGACTGTTGTCTATTGCCTTGATCAGGCGTTGGATTTCCGCTGTCGGGTCAATGTTATAGTTCAGCCGGGGAAAGCCTTGCGCAATTGAGCCCATCATCAAGTTCATTTCTTCGATTGAGGCCAGCTTTTCTTCCTGGTCGGACGGTAAAAAATCGAATAGGCTGACCGTTTTGTCAACCGAATTTAACCCGGCCATTTGCCGCTGATAGTTTTTCGCAGTAGCTTCATTTTCAGCCAGGACGGTCAGCGTCATCGGTGTCGTGGCTTTGTTTTTCATCAAATCCTTGAAGGCAATGACCGATTCAGTCTCTTGATCGCGCAGATTGATCGGATTAAAGTCGGTTTTCACCTCGAATACGAGAAAGAGTGCGATTACCGCGAGGATGCCGGTCACCATGGAAATGGGCTTGGCATAGTGGAGCGTAAAGGCCGCTAAAGCTTCGGAAATTGTGGCAGCGCCGGGGATATTGGCAGCCGTTTGCTTGTCCGGCGATACCGGCAACAATTTTAATAGCGCGGGCAATACCGTCAAGGTCACAAAAAGACAGATAAAAAGGCTGGTTCCAGCCAGTAAGCCCAACTCGGATATGCCCTGATAATCGGTAGGAATGAAGGAATAAAGGCCGATGGAGGTAGTCACTGCGCACAATAACAAGGAGGGGCTGGTCGCCAATAAGGCCGTGCGTATGGCCTGGTTACGGTTTCGATGCAGGCCCAGATTGTCGCGGTAACGCAAACAAAAGTGGATGGCGTATTCGACGCCCAAACCGATATTCGAAACGGCAAAAGCGACTGAAATTAAATTCAGTTGCTTGACCGCTAAAGCGGCAAACAGGCCGCTGAAAATCATGCCCAAAGTGATCGTAAACAGGGTGGCCAGGGTGAGCAAAAAAGAGCGGTAGGCAATCATTAAGATCAGACAAACCAGGCCGACAGAAAATAAACTGGCGGCAAATGTACCCTGGCTGATACCGGCCAGTTCATCGTGTTCAAGGCCGATTTCACCGGTGATCCAGACCTTGACCGCAGGCAGGGCGGGGTCTTGAATTTTAGCGATGGCCTGGCGGACGGCCGCAATGGCATTTTCAGCCGGTTGCATTTGGCTGAAATCCAGTATCGGCCGGACCAAAATAAAAGCTTTGTCTGGCTGTCCCATGCTTAATGTTTTTTCTGCAATCAATTCCTGCCAGGACAGCAAATCCTTATCGTCATTGACAGACTTATGCAGAGTGTATGTGACTTTGCTGATCAGGGAAGTCAGATCAATCGGCAGTTCCTGGGGCTTGTTGGCAGTATCCAAAGCATCCGAAAATATCGAAAAGAAACCGTTTAGACTGGGATCTTGAGAAATTCGGCCAATAAAAGGCTGGGCCTGAGACAGGGTATTGGCCAGGGATTGTAGCTTGTCAGTGTCAAGATAGAGTAAGCCGTTCTGATGAAAGAAGGCATTGTCATCGGGGTTATACACTTCTGTGAAATGTGTGCTATCGGCACTCAGTAAACGTTGCAAACGTTTGCTTGCCGCCTTGGTTAATTCGGGTGTGCTGGATTCAACTACCAGCAATAAGGTGTGCGTGTCCTGGCCGAAGGCTTTTTCAACCTTGCGCCGGTTTTGTTGAAAGGGGGCATCCGGAGCAATCAGTTCGGTGGTATCGGTATTTACACTCAAATTATTGGCCGTGTATTGCAGCGCCAAAACGGCCAAGGTAATCGCCACGGACAGCAACAAAACCGGTGCATACAACAGCCAGTTGCCCCAGTGAAAAAGAAAATTACCTAAGCGGTTATTGGTCACCATAACTACATCCTGATTGCATAAACATGGGGCGCCTGTATTTTACTGAATGGACAGGCTAGATGATGCGTTTAAAGCGTCACTCCGGGATTCGATCAACTTGTCGCCTTGCTGTTCGATAAACAGTGCCGCTATTCTTGCGGTATTGGCGGCTTGCATGCCATCCGGCTGGCCGAGACAAAGCAGGGCAGTCGACCAGGCATCGGCAATAATGGGATTTTCATGCAGTACGGTAACAGACACCAGATTGTGAGTCACCGGTTTGCCGGTACGCGCATCGAGAATATGGCTGTAACGCTGACCATCCGCGTCAAAGTAATGCCGGTATGTGCCCGAGGTCATGATCGCCAAAGGCGCGTCTTTGGGCGTGGTAATGATTTTGTGCATGGACTGCTCGCCAGGCAAGGGTCTTTCCACGGCAATGCGCCAGGCGCTGGCATCCGGTTTATGGCCCTGGGTTTTCAGTTCGCCGCCAATCTCGACCAGATAATTGGTGATCTGGTTTTGTTCAAGCAACTGGCTGATTTTTTCCACGCTGTAGCCCTGGCCGATAGACGAGACGTCCACACTTAAATCTGCCTGCTTTTTAAGTAAATGACTGTCATCGATGATTTCCAGTTTGCTCATGCCGATGTGCTCCAGGCTGGTCTGGATGGCTGCAGCAGTCGGAATGTTCAGGGCATCGTCTTTAAAGCCCCAAAGCTCAAATATTGGTTTAATGGTCAAATCGTAACAACCATGGCTGGCTTGATAAACGCCTTGTGCGATGCGCACCAGGCCGATCAATTCTTCACTGACGCGCTGACTGCTGGTGCTTGCACTGCGGTTAAACGCTTCAATGGCCGAGTCTGAGCGATAGTTTGAAAGCAGCTGGTCGATACGGGCCAGTTCTGTGTCGATGCCGGCTTTAAGCGCCTTGTTGTCCACGGGCGCGTTCGACCAGTAACTGATATGGTAACTGGTGCCCTGGGTATAGCCTTCAAGTTTTTGTATGCTTTGATCCGAGCAGCCCAACAGCCATACCGGCAATAAGGCCAGTGCGAATAATTGACGGCAATTCATCAAACAGCTACCACAGAATACGCCAAATAACAGGTATAACCGATGAATGTTGCCAGCAGGATACTGCCTTCCAGGCGATTGATGTGGCCATGGCCATTGGCCGCATAGCCCATGACAAACAGAGCCACTGTCAATATCGCCATCAACGGCCAATCTCGGTTGATGATGTCGGCGGGAATAGACATGGGCTGGATGGCGCCGGCCAAACCCACGACTGCCGTGGTATTAAACAGGTTGGAGCCGATGATATTACCAACGGCAATATCATCCTCGCCTTTTCTGGCGGCGGCGATGGAGGAAGCCAGTTCCGGCAGCGAGGTGCCTATGGCGACAATAGTCAGGCCGATGACCAGATCACTGATGCCGAGACTTTGTGCAATGGCTACCGCGCCCGCTACCAGCATACGCGAGCTGACGACCAGCAAAATCAAACCTACGACCAACCACAGCAGCGCATGCTTGAGCGGCATGGCATGGCTTTCCAGTTCGGCTTCCATTTCCTTTTCGAAGGTATCGGAACGATTATTTAAACCCTGGCGAATAGTCCAGCCCATCACGCCAAAGAAACCGCCTAGCAGCAGCCAGGCATCCAGACGGGTCAATTCACCATCATAAATAAGCCACAGAGAAATAAAAGTAATTAAAGCCAGTATGGGCAGTTCTTTCTTGATTACCTGCGAATGCACCACGACAGGACTGATAAGGGCAACCACGCCCAAAATCAATGCGATATTGGCAATGTTGGAACCGTAAGCGTTGCCCAGCGCCAGACCTGGGTTACCTTGCCAGGCGGATAATGCCGATACGGTCAATTCCGGCGCCGAGGTGCCGAAACCGACAATGACCATGCCGATCAACAGCGGCGGCATGCCGGCATAGCGGGCGACAGCGGCGGTGCCTTCAATAAAGCGGTCGGCACTCCAAACCAATAAAATCAGGCCGACAACAACCAGTAACACGGAGATAGGCATAATGATTCCTGATGTTAAAAAAATTTAATCAACTGTCCACTGTACCCATCCGGCATAGGATGTGGCAAGCACGATCAAGCCAAAGGCAATGCGATACCAGGCGAAAATAATGAAATCATGATGGCTGATGTAGCGCAGCAGGGATTTTACTGCCAGCAGGGCGCTTAAAAACGCGGCAACCAGCCCCACGGCAAAATACAGCGCATCGTTTTCGACCTGCAGTAAGTCGCGGTGTTTATACAAATCATAAATGCTCGCCGCTATCAGCGTAGGTATCGCCAGGAAAAACGAAAATTCCGTTGCCGCCTTGCGCGACAAACCGAACAACAAACCGCCGATGATGGTCGATCCCGAACGTGAAGTGCCGGGAATCAGCGCAAAAGCTTGTGCGATACCGAGTTTTAACGCATCCATAGGACTTAAATCATCGATTTCATAAACGCGAATTTTATGCTCGCGTTTTTCCGCCCAGATGATCACGAAAGCGCCCACGATGAAGGCCAGGGCGACCGGAATGGGCTTGAATAAGGTTGCTTTAAGGTATTTTCCGAACAAAAGGCCCAATACCGCCAAAGGCATAAAGGCAATGGTCAAATTCAAGACGAATTTTTGCGCCTGGGGCTGCGTAGTTAAACCCGTCATCACGGAGGCGATCTTGACGCGGTATTCCCAACAGATCGCCAATATGGCGCCGACTTGAATGACAATGGTAAATAATTTGCCTTTTTCGTCATTAAAATGCAGTAGGTCACTGACCAGGATTAAATGGCCGGTACTGGAAATCGGTAAGAACTCGGTCAGCCCCTCGACGATGCCCAGAATAAAGGCTTTGGCAATTAAGATAATATCCATGTTTATGTAATAGCGTAGCAAAACGCACGATTCCGCCGAAACGATATAGCAATCCGGCAGCACAGGTACGAAAGATTAGGTGAATTGAACTTGAAATGGGTGAATTCGAGTCCTGGAGGCTGTTGCAAATATTCCGGCACTCCCCAAGCGGGCATGATTATACTAACTCAGCTGCAAAAGCCCTAAATTTTTACCTTAAACGGCGATGACGGGTTCACCGGCATCACTCGCCGGACACTTTCGGGAGGGATTCTTTTTCCTTGCGAATCAGCCAGTCAGTCATTAAGGCAAAGCCGGTATAAAGCAGTGTCGGCCCCAGGAATATGCCGATAAAGCCGAAGGCCAACAGGCCGCCAAAAATTCCGAATATAATCAGGATGATTGGCAGTTCGACGGCTCGGCTGATCAATATCGGACGCAGCCAGTTATCGATGGTGCCCACCAGGAGAATAAACCATACGCAGATGAATATGGCCCAGCCGGTCTCACCTTGTATCAGCAACCAGCCCGCCACCGGCAGCCATAGCAGAGTCATGGCCGCCGGAATAATGGCGAGAAAAAACGAGATGAAACCCAACACATAAGGGTAGGGGACATCGGCCAGCAACAGGCCGATCAACGAAGCCAGCGCCTGCACTAGGGCAGTGCCGAGAATGCCGTAGACCACGGCATGCAAACTAGTGCGAATGATCGACAGAATACGCTGGGTATGCTCGCCGGCAAGCCGTGTTATGCCAGTGATGAAATGCTCGGCAACGCTTTCGCCATCGCGATAGAAAAAATACAACACTAAAACGCTGAGCCCCAGATGCAGCAAATCGACTGCCAGGTTAATGCTCTTTTCCAGCAGCCAGCGCCCGCCGGTAAAAGCATATTGCCGCCCGAGATTAAAAATGCGGCTGGAATCGTCGCCGAACATTTGCCAGGAATCGCTGAGGGAAGTGCCAATAACAGGAATCTGCTGCAGCCATTCCGGAGGCGCCGGCCAGGCATGCGCATTTTGATTAAGCCACTGCAGAATCCGGTTGATGTCATCGGTCAGCGTGACGGCCGCTGTCACAAAAGGAGTCAGGAATATGATGCTGATAGGCACCACCATACAGAGTGCCGCCATGCTTGAACGCAGCTGACTGCCGCGCAGTTTTTCGTATAGCGGCCAGGTGACGTAGCACAAAATGGCGGCCCAGAGCAAATCGAAGATAAAAGGTTTCAGTACCTGAAAACAGGCAAACATTAAAAAGATCAAGGCGCCCAGGCTGGCAACCTGTTCTATACGTGAATTCGATAGCGGCATGACGATTCGCCTGTATTACATTTAAAAGAATTTCTTAAATACCATGCTTCGAGAGGCCTGTTCCGGGCGCAGGTGGAGCGCTCGTTGGAAACGCTTGGCGCATTCAATAACGGACATTCGCGGAGAGCCGTGAGCCCGCCAGAATGGCTTTGCCATGAGCGTAACGTATTTTTAGAGATTCCCAAAATATAGATGCCCAGGTTTAACGATTTTGAAAGAGCATTATTGAGGGCAATATTTTGGGCGCCGGTCTATTTTTTGTGCCACAGCCGGGTGGAACGGGAGAGACGGTTAAACAATAATTGGAGTATTATCCTGAAGCTGACAGTACCGATAACTTTAAAATGCTGCCCGATTTAAATGCGCCGTTTAGTTTTCGCCCATCCGGGCTTTCAGTTCCCTGCTTGAATGCACCGGTCATCCGGTGCTTGTTTAGTCATACCCATCATTAGAGAGTATTGCCATGATTAATTTATGCGGTTTTGCAATTAGCAACTATTACAATAAAACCAAGCTGGTTTTGCTTGAAAAAGGCATTGCCTTCACTGAAGAACAAGTGTTTCCTTCACAGGACGAGGCTTTGCTGAAACGTTCACCGTTAGGAAAAATTCCCTTTATTGAAACGGAACGCGGCTGCTTGTCAGAGTCTCAAGTTATTCTGGAGTACCTGGAGGAAAGCTATCCTGAAAAGCCCCTTTATCCTGCCGATCTTTTCGAACGGGCCAAATGCCGGGAATTGATTCAGCATCTGGAACTGAATGTCGAATTGCATTCCCGCCGCCTCTATAAAGAATCATTTTTCGGCGGCACTGTCTCCGAGGAAACCAAAACTGAAGTAAAAGAACGCTTGGATATCGGTTTGCAGGGAGTGGTGCGGCTGGCGAAATTCACACCCTATATTGCGGGTGATGTCTACACCGCGGCAGACTGCGTTGCCTGGTTGCATTTCTTCATGGTCAGCATGGCGACTCAAAAAATCTATGACACAGACATGGTCGCAGCGCATATTCCGGCGATTGCAAACTATATGCAGCTAATAGAAACGCGGCCGCATGTGCAAAAAGTCGCTGCCGACCGCGCTGTGGCGATGGCTGCGTTTTTGAAAAAATAACAGCAGGTAAGCAGCGCTGCCCGGCGTCAGGCAATATTGGCCCGGCATTTTGATTCCACGGCACGCAAAAGCAGCGCGTGCCGTGGAGGAGGCAAGCGAAAGCCATTTATTCTAACGGGAAGACGTTTTCAACACTCCGGAAAATGAAAGATACTGCGCAGGTGGCGGCGGGGAGAGGTCGATCAATTTTTTAGAGACACGATCCTGAAGCTGAACGTTAATCCGCTTTTAAGGCTGCCTGTAAGCATTATCTTTTTCTGGCTTATCGTGTTTAAGCGCATTTATGTCTACAAAGGGAAGGCCGTTAAAAAGTGCTCCATGCCATTATGCGATTGGAAGCCAACGATCAATCAATTTATGATCATGTTTCCGGATCGACGCCATGTTAATTTAACGGCGGGTTACAGGAATTTTTTTACTCTTCCACCAGCAAAAGTGCCGACAGTGGATGCGCAGGCTTCATTGGAAGGGACTGGTCTCCTCGACCCTACTTTTTAATAAAATAATAATACCCTCCAAATTTTCCTTTTAAGGTCATGCCCTTGTCGTCTTTTTCCACCAAAGAGAATATGTCAAATCTGCCGCTACCCACAAGGGCAATTTTTAACTTGCCATTTTCTATTTCGTAATTTACAGGCGGTTGATCATAGTACTTGCCTTCGCGCGGAATATTCAAGATCGTTAATTTGCCATCTTTAAATACCCAGGTATCTACCCGCGGAATGGATTCTTTATCAGCTAAAGAGTTTTTGGTGTGGTCGAGCTTCCAGGTACCCTCTACTTCCTCTTTAGATTGGAGGGTAATATCAGCATAAACGGCGCTTGCAAATGCGGATAAAAGCAATAGCATTGCCGCTAAATTTATTTTTTTCATGTTCACTTTCCTATTTCAATTTAAATAATGGACTAAGCAACTCAGGCGCTTTGCAGTACCAAAGCATTTTTATTTCGGCGTATCAAAAACTTGAGGATGATCCCATCAGTTCTGGGGCACCAAACTTGAGAGCGTTATTCTGTAATTTGGCATCGAGGTCGATTATGCGCCGGAAATGGTCGAACAAACAGCGTTTTGTTGTGCATTGCTGGAAATGGCTGATTTTATTGACCGTTATTCAGGCAAAAAAGCGCGGGGTGCAAAACATTGTCATTAACTTATTGGTAATGGCGGAAGGTTAAGCGGTTTTCGCATTGCTACCTATGCGTGAGGCGCCATGGGCTTATGATAATGAATGGTGGTTGGGTTATTTAATGTTCGGGACTTGATCCAGTGTTTTAACAATAAACCACCACTGAAACCCTATCCCTAAAAGCACGGCTATATGCAGAATCTCGTGCGGGCCGATTATGCCGGGAAGTAGGGTAAGTTTTTGATGGTATTCAATAATGGCGCCGACCGTATAGAAAATGCCGCCGAGCACCAGCGGCCGGATGAAAGCAAAGCCATAGCTTCGCCAAAGATGAAACCCCATGAACAACCCCATCCATCCAAGACCCAGATAGAAAGACAAACCTAACCACTCCGGTATTGTGGTAAAAAAAATTGTTTTTACGATAAGACCGCTGATGGCCAGAACCCAAACGATTAGAAGAAATCCCCATCTTAAAAACCCGTTAAAAAGAATGCAGTGTATTGGCGTAAAGGTGCCTGCGATGACCAGAAAAATAGCGGCATGGTCGAGTCGTTGAAAAACCGTATGTGCTGCCCCGGTTGTCGCCAACAAATGATAGATAGCGCTGACCAGTAATAAAAAAATACAGGAACCCGAAAAAACCGCCAGCGAGATCAAGCGAATACGCGATCCCTTTGCCCGGCGAAGCATGAAGTTGGCCTGATAAGTGAAGAATAGTGCGCCTAAAAAATGAATTATTGAACTCAAAGGGTGCGTAAACCCCAGCACGGGATAAATTGCCGACATAGTAAAAAACGCCTCCAACTTTATTTTTTGCAATCACGGCATAATATTCTCAAGCATGGGGCTTTTTCAATAGTGAGGCCTATGCTCGCTTTCAGGCAGACATTCACGATAGCCAATAGACCGTCCGCAATTTAGGCCTGCTCCGGCAAAAAGCCCCCGGCTTGCCTGGACCAGAGTTGATGATAAATACCCTGTCGCGCCAGCAGTTCTTCGTGGCTGCCGTCCTCGATGATGCGGCCGTTGTCGAAGACCAGAATGCGGTCGAGATGGGCGATGGTCGACAGGCGGTGGGCGATGGCGATTACGGTCTTGCGGCCCATGGCCCGGTCGAGATTTTCCTGAATGGTTTGTTCGGTGACCGAATCCAGACTGGAAGTGGCTTCGTCCAGAATCAGAATTGGCGCATCCTTGAGCATTACCCTAGCAATGGCGATGCGTTGGCGCTGGCCGCCGGACAGTTTGACGCCGCGCTCTCCGACCAATGAATCGTAACCCTCGGTTATGTGCAGAATGAATTCGTCGGCATGGGCCATTTTCGCTGCAGCGGTGATTTCGGCATCGTCGGCATCCAGTTTGCCGTAGCCGATATTTTCCTTGAGGCTGCGGTGGAACAGGCTGGGATCTTGCGGAATCAGACTAACCTGTTCATGCAGGGAATCCTGGCTTACGCTCATGATGTCGGTGCCATCAATAAGTATTTGTCCGCCCTGCGGCTCGAAATTACGCAGCATCAGACTCACAAACGTCGATTTTCCGGAGCCCGAAAAACCCACCAGGCCGACCCGTTGCCCCGGGTCGATGATCACATTCAGTCCATCGAACACCGGTTGCTCGGGATCGTAGCCGAAGCGGACATTACGAAACTCGATTCGTCCCTGGGTAATCCGCAGCCGCTGCGCATCCGGCGCATCGACGATTTCGTGCGGGCGGATGATAGTATCGACACCGTTGGCGACATTGCCGACGTATTCGAAAAACTCCAGAAAACGCCGGGTCAAGTTGCGGGCGTCGCTGATGATCAGCAGCGCCAGGCCGATGCTCATGGTAAAATCGCCGACGCCGATCAGTCCGCCGTCCCACAGCGTCAGAGCGTAATACACCGTGCCCAGTTTTAGCGCCGCGGCGGCGATGAACTGGAACCAGCGTACCCGCTCCATGAACCAGAAGGTACGGCGGGCGGTCGCTACTTCGGTTTCCAGGAAGCCGTTAAGGTATTGCCGCTCATAGTCAAGGCGGGCAAACAGTTTGGCGTTGAGGATGTTGGTGACCGCATCGACGATTTTACCGTTGACCAGGCTGCGGGTGGCCGCGTAATTTTGCGCATAGGGCTGGCAACGGGTCGCCAGCAAGTAGGAACTGCCCACATAAACTACCACCCAGCCGGCTACGAACATCCCCAATCCTTGATGAACACCAAGCAGCAGGGTAATCGACACCCCGAAGGTCACCGCAATCGGCCAGAAATCCGCCAGCACCGCCCACACCGTATGATTAACGCTCATCGCCGTTTCACTGATGCGGTGTGCCAGCCCCCGGCAAAATGATTGCCGAAATAACGCACCGAATGGTATTGCAGATAGGCGTAGAGATTTTGCGTGGTGCGCTGCCGCAAGCGCGGCCCCATGATAATCAGCACTGCGCCGCTGGCCCGGCTGAACAGAATTTCCGCCAGTGCCAAGCCGGCCAGCAACAGCAACGGCCCGCGCAGGGCTTCCAGCACCGGGCCGCCGGTCGCATGCGCGACGCCATCCATGATGGCCTTGACTGCATAAGGCACCAGAATGTTGGCCGCCGCCTGCCCGGTTTCCAGAATCAGCATCAGCAGTATCAGGCCGCGAAAGCGGGTCATACAATAGAGAATGAATTTGCTTGTGCCGTTAGGCAAGTCCGGCGCCGCCGCGGCGCGCTGAAAAACGGGAGTTTTAGGCATGAAGAATGGCTGTTTGTTTGAAAATGAGCGTCATTATACTTAAAAGCGAAGCCGTTTATCGGCCGGCTGCCCAGCAGGGCGTGAGCGTCCTGGTGCAGGCGGGCCTTCGTCGCGATGAAGGCATCGCTCCCATCTCAAGCAAGTGGATGCATCGGGGTGTCACTATTAACGATGGGTCGCAAATGCCGGCGAATTGCATTTCCGGGCGCATACATACCGAACAGCCTTGCCTACTCTAAGGGGCTGTTCGTGGTTATATCGAGATATTCACATGAAATTGTTTTTCAGCGATATATTTACAGGAATTGCAGCAAGACAATATTGCCGCTTATTCCATGGCGGATGTGATATTAATTGGCCTGGACAGATTTGCCAGCGGTAGTGCCGATAGGTTAAAGTAGGCAATGGCGCAGATCTGGTGTGAAAAGGCGAGAAAAGGAACTGGACCATTCCCGAAAATACCGCTCAGTGGGGCATTGAGGAAAACAATACTGTAAAAACAATCTTCATCGGGATCACGCAAAAAGCTGATTAGTCTCAAGCAGCATTGACAGCTTTTCAGTAAAAGTATCGGAAGAATCCGAATTTGTTTTTAAAGCGAAAAATTGCGCGTGCCAAGAAGATGCTGCCGATGTCAGCAGGCGCAGCGTTCGCCATACATGTGCTTCAGCAAACCCTGATCTCCTTGTATTTTACAGAAGACTACCGCAGCAGAAATATGGAGTTGGCCATGAAAAAATAAAAACTCGCTGCAAACAATAGAATAGAGGCAATTAGCTGCACTATTGGGAAGTCTGACAACCTGCCAATGGTGTTATCAAACAACTTGTTCATGATGGAAGACACCGACCTCTGGGGCATATCTGGACCCGTAGCTACCGGGCGGTTTTGGTCAGCGGGTGCAGGCTCTGCTGTTCTTTTTGGAACAGGCCAGGGCGGACCGGGCTTGCGATCCAGGGATGACGTTTCCCTATCAGCCTGGTGCAGTAGGTTCCTGTCTCGATGGGTCAGCCATAAAAAGACTTCGGAGCCTAACCCCATATCATCGGCCGCCCGTCTCACGCTGCCCAGGTCAACGATCGTTTTGGCAGATTCATAGCTGACACGTAGTGCCCGGTCGCACAGTGTATTTACCAGGCGAGGCGTGCCTCGAGCAGCCACGACGACAGCTTCAATGGCATCGATAGTAAAGATTCCGGACTGACTTCCCGCGACTTTCAATCGGTGCAAAATATACTCCCGCGTTTGCTTGGGTGTCATTTTGCCTATGGCCTCCAACCAGGCAATGCGCTGTTTAAAGGGTTCCAGTTCAGGCCGGTTTAATTTGGCCAGCAATTCCTCCTGGCCAATTAGCAGTATCTGGAGCAGCTTAAAACTGCCTTGTTCCAGGTTGTTCAAAATCCTCACACACTCCAGTACCTCATCGGAAATTTTGTGCACTTCATCAATTATCAGCAAACAGCGATTGTCCTCGTCATGGAGCTTGAGCAAATAGTTTTTGATATCCCGTAAGACAAAAACCCTGCCAGGTGATTCGGGCTTGATCTGCAATTCCTGGGTCAGAAACAGCAATAGCTCGTCACTGGTATCCGGCGGTTCGCCTAGCCAGATTACTCGGGTTTTCTCGGAAACAGACACCATGAGTTTTTGACTCAAGGTGGTTTTTCCTGTGCCGATTGGCCCCGCCAGCACCATCAGGCCTCTTCCTGCCCATAGACTATCGATCATGCGGCTGAGCACGCGGCTATAATCGCCTTGATCGAAAAAGTACGCCGGATCAGGAACGTTTTCAAACGGCAAGCTTTGCAAAGAAAAATGATTTGTATACATACGACCTTGATTCAGATTGTTCAAAGCTGGACCTTTGCCCAGCATCAGAAATATTGTGGAACTTATCTATTACCGCCAAACAGCGATGCTCTCGCCATGGGCTTTAGCAAGTTCTTGTTTCTTGTTAATGGTAAAGCCTTGGCAGCCGGCAGCCTGACCAAGTGGATTGTTTGGGATTTCCCGGCAACAAACTGCTTGGTTTCTGCGTGACAGTTTTTCTTGTGCCGGTCCCAACGGCCCCTATGCCTTTCCTATACATTATAGGCCATGAGGCTGAATACGCAGTTATAAGCGCATGAGCCGGAAAAATATAACGCATCAGCACGGTTTGCAAACGGTGGGCTTGATGAGGTCACATGGTTTTCAAGTAAGCTGAAAGGTAAATCGGGCTACCGGGCGGGCATGAGTTTAATTTCTACGCGGCGATTTTTTGCCCGCCCCGCATTAGTCCGGTTGGACGCAAGAGGCACCGCATCACCAAGACCTTTAACAATAATTCTGTCACGGGCGACCCCTTTTTGTTCCAGCAACTTGGCGATAGCATTTGCACGCTGCAATGAGACGATTTTATTAAATTTTGAGACCTGAGCAGGGCTAACGCCATCTGGCACCCATTTATCGGCATGTCCTTCAACAACGACTTTATCCGGGGACCGTGCGTTGATAAGTGGAATAATGTTGTCGATCGCTTCTTCCAGGTCCGCTCTGGGCATTCCTTCCCCCACAGGAAACAAGCCTTCGCCAAGAACGAGGAGGCGCGCCGGTTTTTGTTGTGAAGGGCGTTTTTTTTCAGCAACACTTGAATTGACAGATCTTGGTGATTTTTTTTCGAGCTTAGTGGTAGTTGGTTCAGGAGGAGTTTGCAGCGTTTGCGTAGTGCCCGATTCGCCCTGGTTTTGCTCAATAGGAGGGGCGTTGGGCATATCCCCCGATGAAAGGCCGGAAGCGCTCACTGCCTTTGGTGCGTTTGATCCTTTCGATTGATTTTGCACAACTTCGCTTATGGAAGGCTCCAGCGATTGGCTGGCGCTCAACTCCCCCGGGCTTCGATCATTTGCAGTTTCGGTTGGTGCAATCGGAGATGCAAGGGCAGGAGTGTCAGCCGTTTGATTGGTTGCGGGTAATTCGTTCGATTGGTTTTTTCCTGCCTCGCTTTGAAGCGGCGTTATCGATGGTTGCAATCCATCGTCAGTAGGAGGACTTTGCGTGTGTTCCGGTTCCAGGCCCTCGTTCGTTTTCTTGAGAGTAGCAGGCGGCTCTTGCACCATGGTATCGCCCTTTTCTCCCGGTGACAGCGGGCCTCTCAGCAAAGGTATTAATAATCCTAAAATAAAAAACAGGATGGATAGCCAAAATAATTTGGATGAAATTTCGGTTAAGACACTGCGCATTTCAGATACTCCAGATGTGACTAGCCTTGGTTAAAACTGCTCACTGAGTTGCCTACTGTTCGAAAAAGCAGTGATTCATTATTCAATTACCTGCATTCCGCCAATGTAAGGCTGCAGGGCTTCGGGGATGTGGATGCGGCCTTGGGCATCCTGATAATTTTCCATGACTGCTATCAGGGTACGGCCGGCGGCCAGGCCCGAGCCATTGAGTGTATGGACCAGTTCGGGCTTTCCGGTTTCAGGATTGCGCCAGCGCGCCTGCAAGCGGCGGGCCTGAAAATCCTTGAAATTACTGCAGGAGGAGATTTCGCGGTATGCGCCTTGCCCTGGCAGCCAGACTTCCAGATCGTAGGTTTTTGCAGATGAAAAGCCGGTGTCGCCGGCGCACAGTAACACCTTCCGGTAAGGCAGTTTCAGTTTTTTCAGGATGTTTTCGGCGTGTTGCGTCAGTTCTTCATGCGCTTTGGGCGAATCTTCTGGTCTGACGATTTGCACCAGTTCGACTTTCTCAAATTGATGCTGACGAATCATGCCGCGCACATCGCGCCCGTAGGCGCCGGCTTCGCTGCGGAAACAGGGCGAATGACAGGCAAACTTAAGCGGCATGTCCTTGGCTTCAATAATCGCACCCCTGACGATATTGGTGACCGGCACTTCCGCCGTTGGAATCAGATAAAAAGCCGGATCATTATTGACCTTGAACAAATCCGACTCAAACTTCGGCAGCTGGCCGGTGCCGCGCAAGCTGTCCGCATTGGCCAGAAACGGCACATAGGTTTCACTGTAGCCATGTTCGCTGGTATGCGTATCCAGCATTAACTGAATGATGGCGCGCTGCAATCTGGCCAGGGCGCCGTTTAGGACGACAAAGCGGGCACTGGCGATTTTGGCGCCCAGCTCGAAATCCATACCTTTATTGATTGCGCCC
This sequence comes from uncultured Gammaproteobacteria bacterium, assembly GCA_963696315.1. Taxonomy (GTDB): domain Bacteria; phylum Pseudomonadota; class Gammaproteobacteria; order Methylococcales; family Methylomonadaceae; genus CAWKEY01. The sequence continues at coordinate 10,380 of CAVOJU010000044.1, read as the reverse complement.
AGATCGACATGATCTTTGGGTTCAAAGTCGAATGTTGGCAAGTCGCCCCAGCGATAGATTTCAACATTGTCGTCCTCATTCTTACCGTTGGGCACGCTTTCATCGAGAATGTTGGGGATGCCTTCCATCAGCACAGTCATTTTTTCCTGGATGCCGGCCAATTCGGTTTCGGCTGCTTTGAGCTGATCGCCCAAGTGCTGCACCTGATCCAGCAGCGGCTGAATGTCTTCGCCTTTGGCTTTGGCCTGGCCAATCGCCTTGGAACGGCTGTTACGCTCATTCTGCAACTCCTGGGTCTTAACCTGGATATCCTTGCGCCGCGCTTCCAGTTCGGCATAATATTCGACGTTAAAATCGAATGAACGTTTGTTTAATTGTTGCTTAACAAAATCAAGATCAGCTCTAAATAAACGGGGGTCTAACATGACAGCTCTTTACCTTTAGTGTGTGCCCTTGAGGGTATAAAAAATTCAGCAAGATACATCAGCCAATTGGTAAGACATACCTGCTTGTGTCTTGCAGGCATGGATTCCCGGAGTCCGGGAGCCAAGGATGACTTGCGAGGATGACATCCAGGTAACCTGGATAACGGTAATCCTCTATATCCGCCGGTATGGGATGCTTTTCTTTGGATGACGACACTCGCTAATCGTTTAAGCAATTAAGAAATTGAATCCATCTGAGCCGATGCCGGCCAGCTCACAATATGTTCGAAGTCCAGCCTGGACTGAAGCGCATGAATGGCTTTTTGCACTTTCTGCGGTTCGTCGTAAAACTCTATAACCAGCGGCAATGCCAGCGATAACTCAAGCAGCGACGCTGTATGGTATCTGGCCTGAGACGCCCATACCGGCAATGCCTCGGAGGACGGTGAAGCCGGTAATTTTTTCTTCGTCGCGCAGAATATCCAAGGCCTGATTTAACTGATCTTGCCCTTCCATGGTATAGATTCTGGCAATTGTAATTTCTGTAGAACTCATCTCTGTTTACCTGCGAGCAAACCCGGCCAAAGCAGCAGAATACAAATCAGCCCGTTAGTGACAAGCACGCTCGGCATTAAATTCAGGTTGGCTTCCAAGGAATAGCCGTGTTCCAGCGAAAAGAGATTTAAGGACAAGCCGGATAATGTGGGGTAGGTGCCGATCATAATCAGCATTATCGCGGCGCGGTATTTCATAGGCAGCACCACTTTCTGTAATGACACCGTTGCTACCGGGTCTGTTAAAAACGCGGCCAGCGCAACCGCAAGCAAGTGATTCATGGTTGGAACTTTACGCTTCGACTCCCAGTTCTTGCCCTTTGCAGGCAAAAAAATGTTCCCGGTAATAGCGCAGCTCTTCTATGGATTCGATAATATCGTCCAGCGCAATATGGCTGGAATTTTTATTGAAGCCGTCTTTCAGATCCGGCGCCCACCGGGCCGCCAATTCTTTAATGGTTGACACATCCAGATTGCGATAATGAAAATACGCTTCCAGCTCGGGCATATAGCGATACAGAAAACGCCGATCCTGACAAATACTGTTGCCGCACATGGGCGAGGTTTTCGCCGGCACCCAGTGTTTGAGAAAATCAATGGTTAAGCGTTCTGCTTCGGCATCGTTAATCGATGAAGCCTTGACGCGATCAATCAAGCCGGATTGTCCATGATGCTGCTGATTCCACTCATCCATTGCTGCCAGTGCGGCATGGGGCTGATGCACGGCCAGCACAGGGCCTTGCGCCAGAATGTTCAAATTCTTGTCGGTAATAATGGTTGCAATTTCAATAATGAGATCGCTGTCGGGATTCAGGCCGGTCATTTCAAGGTCTATCCAGATCAGGTTCTGAGGATCCTGCGCCATTTATCGATTCCATGGTATGAATAAAAGTGTGCTTAGTGTAGCATTGGCGTATCTGTACGCCTAATTCTTAAACCTGATGTTGATTACCCGATGAATACCTTTACCATTATCTTTTTAATCGCACTGATTATTTCTTATTCGATACAGTTCTGGTTGTCCAGGCGGCAAGCAAGCTATGTTCAAAATCATCGGGACACAGTGCCAGCCGCTTTTAAAGACAGGGTGTCTTTGCAAGCGCACCAAAAAGCTGCCGACTATACCATTGAAAAAGGCAAGCTGGGCGATATCGACAGCATCATTGGCCTGATTGTATTGTTGCTGTTGACCCTGGGCGGCGGCATTAATGCGGCGTTTACATTCTGGGCCGGCTTCGACCTGTCGCCCCTGGTTTCCGGCATTGCCGCCATCGCTACCATCGTTTTGGCTATGACCGTGGTGGATATTCCCAGCAGTATTTATCAAACCTTCGTTATTGAAGAAAAATACGGTTTTAATAAAAGCACCGTCAAGCAATTCATCAAGGACCATCTATTGCAGCTGGCTTTAACCGCAGCCATCGGACTGCCTTTGCTGGCGCTGATTTTATGGGTCATGGACAGCATAGGGCCACTTTGGTGGCTGTGGGCCTGGGCCATTTTGATGAGCTTTTCCCTGCTGATGAGCTGGCTGTTCCCAACCGTCATAGCCCCCTTGTTCAATAAATTCACCCCGATGGAAGAAGGCAGCTTAAAAAACAGGATACAGGGCCTGCTGGCTCGCTGCGGCTTTAACAGCCAGGGCATTTTCATCATGGACGGTTCCAAACGCTCAGGACATGGCAACGCCTATTTTACCGGCCTTGGCAACAACAAGCGCATCGTGTTTTACGATACCCTGGTCAATTCGCTGGAGGATGAGGAATTGGAGGCCGTGCTGGCCCATGAACTTGGCCATTTCAAATGCAAGCACGTCATCAAGATGCTGATTGCCACGGCCGTCATGAGCCTGATCAGTCTTGCCATTTTGGGCTGGCTGATCAACAAGGAATGGTTTTTTACCGGTCTGGGCGTAGAGCAGCCCTCCAATGCCGCCGCCTTGCTGTTATTTACGCTGGTGTCACCGGCTTTCACGGTGTTCATGCAGCCCATAATGGCGTATTTTCAACGCAAATTTGAATTTGAAGCCGATGACTTTGCCTCCCAGAATGCCCAGGCTGCAAAAATGATAAGCGGCCTGGTTAAATTGTACGAGGAAAACGCCAGCACCTTAACGCCCGACCCGCTGTATTCAGCATTTCATTACAGCCATCCGCCTGCGGCCATTCGTATTGCCCATTTAGAAACCAAAATACAAAAACTCTAATGGCCGAGCTTCTGGAAGGACTGGTCATTGCCCACCTGGGCCAAGGCATTGCCGTTGAGCATGACGGCAACATTATTCTTTGTCAAACCCTGCGCCGGCTGGAAACTGTCGCAGTCGGTGATAAAGTGCTATGGTCTCAATCCTCGCCTGATCAGGGCCGTATTGAAGAAATCCTGCCCAGACGTTCATTACTGATGCGCCCGTCCAGAAACGGCAAGACCCGTCCGGTTGCTGCCAATATTGATACGGTCTTTGTCGTTTTTGCCGTTGAGCCTTATTGCGATTTTTTATTGATAGACCAGTATCTGGCCGTCTGTGAAAACCGTAATATTGCCGCGGCCTTGGTGCTTAACAAGATCGATCTGACCATAGCAGAGAGCATCGAAAAAGAACTGCTGGACTATCAAAATCTCGGCTATCCCTTGTATCGGGTCAGCGCCAGCAACAATGCCGGTCTGCAAGAATTAAAACAGGCTTTAAAGGATAAGGTCAGTATTTTTGCCGGCCAATCCGGGGTCGGCAAATCATCGTTAACCAATGCCATCATTCCCGATAAAGACCTGAAAACCAATACGCTCTCAAACACCACCAAACATGGCCGGCACACTACCACAGCGGCGACTCTGTACCATTTGCATGATGGCGGCGATTTAATCGACAGTCCGGGGGTGGCCATTTTTGGCCTTGCCAATCTTAGCGAGCAGCAACTCGCCCAGGGCTACCGGGAGTTTCAGGGCCTGCTCGATAAATGCCAGTTTAACAACTGCAGCCACGTCCATGACAAGGGCTGCGCCGTGCGCACAGCGGTCGAAAATGGTAAAATTTCCCAGACGTCGCTATCAACGTTTTTTGAAACTTAGAGAGAAAATGCCGCCCGGGTAATCTCTCAAACCAGGTTTTACAGCTTTTTTGATCTAACCCACTACAGTAACTATGACACAAAACACTCTTACGCTCGGTATCTCCGGTTTTAACTATCCTGACTTATACGATTCTGCCCGTCTTAAAGACTTGCTGGAGGTCTTTGATCAATCGGTTAAACAACACGATTTTGAACTGTATAGTGAATTTCAGGCGTACCGCGAAAATCAGGGAACAGGATTACAGCCAGAAAAAATCTCCGATCTGCTGGTACGCATGGGGCCGTATGTCGGCCAATTTGTCGCCAAGCTTTTTAATGTTTCCGAACAGCATCAGGCGCAAAGCTTGAAAATTAAAGACGAGTTTGAAACCATCTTTGTCTATAAAAACGAAGTCGTTGCCAAACTGGCATCAACGTTCAAAAATCAGGATACCAGCGACTGGAATATTCCTGCCATTCTGAACCAATTTGATCTGCTTGTTGCGGCAGGCTTTCCCGAAGCCCATGCAGACGACGACGCTGAACGCCGCGTTGCGCGCACCGGCGCTGCCATCGGCTTGTTGTCCGCGCATTACCAGTTGATCGCCAAGGGCAAAGACAGCAGCTACGAAAATGCCGATCAGGCAGCGGAAGCACTGCGCGCCAAACTGAGCGCCCACGGCGAAGCTGCCACTGAATTTAGTGATCTTCTTGCCTTGACAAAGCCCGCCGAATTTATTGGTGGGCTCATGGACATCGTACAACGGTGGAGCTTTATCGCCCGACAGGACAATGATGTGGTGGCCGGGTGGCTGAGCTTCCAGTTTCCCGAAAAGTGCGATTTCGAGGATCTCGTTGAACACGAAACCATTGATTTCGGCGAATTCACCGCCTGGATGGGCGACAAGGAAGAGCGCCGCCGCCGCGACGGTTTTAAACTGACCGACCCGCGCTTTAATGAAAGACAATCCTTGTCCGAAGTCGATCATTGCATCTACTGCCACGACCGCGATACCGACTCCTGCTCCAAGGGTATGCGCAATAAGAAAACCAATACCTTCAAGGATAATCCGCTGGGCGTCACCATCACGGGCTGCCCGCTGGAAGAAAAAATTTCCGAGATGCATCTGCTCAAACGCAACGGCGACAATATTGGCGCGCTGGCTCTTATTGTTATCGATAATCCGATGTGCCCTGGTACCGGCCATCGTATCTGCAATGACTGCATGAAGGGCTGCATATACCAAAAAACCGAGCCGGTCAACATTCCGCAAATTGAAACCAATGTGCTGACGGATGTACTGTTCATGCCGTATGGTTTTGAAATCTACAGTTTGTTGACACGCTGGAATCCGTTAAACGTCAAACGCCCGTATGCCTTGCCCTACAACGGTAAAAATACCCTGGTGGTAGGCCTCGGCCCAGCCGGATACACCATGAGCCATTATCTGTTAAACGAAGGCTTCGGTGTTGCCGCCATCGACGCCTTGAAGCTCGAGCCCTTGCCCAAGGCCTTGGTCGGTGACGCGGACAATGCCCCGCAACCGGTTGAAAATTTTAGCGACATTTACGAGCAATTGGACCAGCGCACCCTGGCCGGTTTTGGCGGCGTCGCCGAATACGGCATCACCGTGCGCTGGGATAAAAACTTCCTGAAAGTTATCTATGTCACCCTGGTCAGACGCCAGGCCTTTCGCGCTTTCGGCGGCGTCCGTTTTGGCGGCACCCTCACTATCGAAGATGCCTGGAAAATGGGCTTTGATCATATTTGTCTCGCTTCGGGCGCAGGCAAACCTACGATTATTGACTTGAAAAACAACATGGTCCGTGGCATTCGCAAGGCCTCGGATTTCCTGATGGCCTTGCAATTAACCGGTGCGGCGAAGGCGACTTCACTGGCCAATTTGCAGGTGCGTTTGCCCGCCGGCGTTATCGGCGGCGGTCTGACTGCCATCGATACCTCCACCGAATTGATGGCGTATTATCCCGTTCAGGTTGAAAAAATAGTAAAACGTTATGAAACGCTGAGTGTTGTCTATGGTGAAGAAACCGTCCGCCAGCGTTATGACCAGGAAGAAACCCTCATCCTTGAAGAATTTCTGGCGCATGGCCGGGAGATTGCCGCCGAACGCCGGCGTGCCGAAGCGGCCGGGGAAGCCCCCGACTTTCAGCCGCTGGTGCAAAAATGGGGCGGCGTCACCCTGTTCTACCGCAAGGGAATAAAAGATGCGCCTGCCTACCGGCAAAACCACGAGGAAATTGACAAAGCACTGGAAGAGGGCATTGCCTTGGCCGAAGGCATGAGCCCGCTGAACGCATTAACCGATCAATATGGCCATCTGAGTGCCGTCGAGTTCGACAAATTAGTATCCGAAAACGGCCGCTGGAATAGCGCGGGACTAGACCGTTAACGTGCCCTTGCGCAGCCTTTACATTGCCGCGGGCACCTCGCCGAACACCATTTATCAAAGCGAACATCCAAACACCTTTGTCATGGACAAGCATTTCTTCCAGCGCTATGAGCCGGAAGCCGGCAACGGCGAAGTGGAGCTGGTGGCCATGGCTGACGAAAAAGCGCCTAAACTGGGGAAACCCGCGCCGTTGACGTCTTATCAGAAAGACGGCAAATTTATCAGTTTCTATGGCGACAATCATCCAGTTTATGCAGGCAACGTGGTCAAGGCGATGGCCAGCGCCAAAGACGGTTATCCCTATATCGTCAAGCTGTTTGAAAAAGAGCTGGACAATCTGAATCCCGCGCAGCAGCCTGAACGTGATGCCGCACTGAAGCAATCTTTTCACGAGCCTGTGAGCGACTCCGTTACCGCCACGATTGTCGCGATCAACCGGCTGACGCCGACCATTATCGAAGTGGTCGTCAAGGCGCCGCTGCAAGCTGAAAAATTCCAGCCCGGACAGTTTTATCGTGTGCAGAATTTTGAAGCGCATGCGCCGGTTGTAGAAGGAACGGTGCTGGCATCCGAAGCCATCGCGCTGACGGGCGCCGAAGTCGATAAGGAAAAAGGCACTATTTCCCTGATCGCGCTGGAAATGGGATCGTCGACGCGTTTGTGCGCCACCTGGAAAGCCGGTGATCCGCTAGTGGTCATGGGTGTAACCGGAGCGCCGACAGAAATACCTACTGGCCAGACCGTTCTGCTGCTCGGCGGCGGCCTCGGCAATGCCGTACTGTTTTCGATCGGCAAAGCCTTGCGAGCCGCCGGCAACAAGGTGATCTACTTTGCCGGTTATAAATACACACAGGATGTCTTTAAAGTCGAAGATATTGAAGCCGCATCGGATGTGATTATCTGGTCAGTGGATAAAGGCCCCGGCGTTGAAGCCATTCCAACCACGCGTCCTCAGGACAAAACCTTCGTCGGCAATATCCTGGAAACCATGATCGCTTATGCAACAAACGCATTAGGTGATCAGCCCATATCGCTTGCTGATGTCGATCATCTGATTGTCATCGGCTCGGATCGCATGATGGCTGCAGTCAAGGATGCCCGCTTCAATGTCCTGAAACCCTATCTGACTAAGGCACATCACGCCGTTGGCTCCATCAACTCGCCCATGCAGTGCATGATGAAAGGCATCTGTTCGCAATGTCTGTGCAAACATGTGGACCCTGAAACCGGCCATGAATCTTTTGTGTATTCCTGCTACAACCAGGATCAGGATCTGGACAAGGTGGATTTCAAAAACCTGCATGCCCGTTTGAGACAAAATACCGTGCAGGAAAAACTTTCCAATCTGTGGCTGACTTACCTGCTTGAAAAACAGCAAGCCGACAGCGCCGCATAAAAAACCACCCTGGCCGGTGCAGTCTTAACTGCACCGGCCAGGGTGGTTCATCCTCGTTTCATGTGTCGGGTTTTTTCCGGCTACACCCGCTAAAGTACCAGTCAAATAGATATCAACCGGATTTGCAGCCATTTTTAAAAAAAGGGTAATTACTTGCGGAGTACGGCTACTATAACGTTTGGCTTTGTTTACGTTTATGTGCCTGGCTTTGTTGTCCCATTATATCCCAGCAAGTAATGAATAAAGCCGCAATGATGGGGCCCAGTACAAATCCTGTTAATGAGAACCATGTCAATCCGCCCAAGGTTGATACCAGTACCAGATAATCTGACATTTTACTGTCCTTACCTATCAGGCGTGGTCGCAGAAAATTATCTATCATTCCAATAACCAGAATGCCGACTGTTAAAATGATAAGCGCTTTTAAAATTTGACCTTGCAACAATAGAATTAGCGCCGCGGGACCCCAAATTAAAGTGCTGCCTATTGGCAACAGGGATAAAACCACCATTAACATACCCCATAAAAAAGCGGCGGGAATACCCACAAACCAAAATAATAATCCCCCAATACTGCCCTGAATGACAGCGACTATTAATCCGCCTTTAACAGTCGCTCTGGCTACGCTGGTGAAACGCTCAAGTAATTCTATTTCGATCCCGTCACCTATTGGGATCAGGGAAATAATTTTTCTTATCAATTGCTGGCCATCCCGCAATAGAAAAAACAGCATGTAGAAAGCCAAGGCACATTGAACAATTAGATTTAACAGGTTCTGGGTCAAAGCGGGGACTTGTTGTGCTATATATTTTACGGCTTGTGCAAAGGCATCCGCTGCTGAAGCGCTTATCTGCTCAACGCTTAATGCCTGCATATGTGAAAGCATATTGAATCTTGGCAATAGTAGCGCGAGAGTCTCTTGAAAATAGACTTGTGGATTTATTTCCCCACTTGCAATCTTCATATAATAGTTTGTACTTTCCTCCGTTATCATCAAGGTTATGGTCAATAAAGGGATAACAAAAAAAAGAACAATCATCAGCATGGTCAGCAACAACGGCAGTTTTTCAGAATTTTTAAAAAATTGTCTAAATCGCTGATAAGCAGGATAAAAAACTACCGCCAGAATGATGGCCCAAAAACAGGCTAATAAAAAATCTTTAATTAGCAAGAAAAAAGACACTGTTACCAACAAAACCAGGGTCAGAAAAAAGAATATAGGGGGTATTTTTTTGCATGGAAAACACGTTGAAGCAAAGGAAGAGTCCTGGCATCCTATCATAGCTATGATAGGATGCCGAAACTGTTGGAAACCAGAGAGAATGATCTTAATCCGCGGCGTTCAGGCGGCTATTGGCGCTAAAGCCATTGGGGATGGACAGAACCAGTCTGCAGTTTGCCTTGAACGCAAGCTTCGCCGGCAGACACTGAGTTATTGACACGGCGGCCAGCAAATGGCGTTAATTTACATCTTCGCCCACTTTATATTGCAATGGTGAACCTGATGCATTCAAAAAAAATAGACCTGACCGAGGCTGATGTCTTGAAAGCCTGCAACTACATTACCAACCAGTTTGCAGCGCATAGCTGGTGGCCATCCGAACAGCCGGGTGAAGCCAAGCGGGAATTTGATTTGATGAAAGGCAGCGCAGCGGCTTTGACTGTATGGTGCGAGCGATGGCTGGATGCCGGGCAATGTAAGAAATTGCAAAAAGAGCTTCGATCCTAGTCGGTTGGCCGGGCGACAGCTTTTCGTTGACCGATTTTTACTCGCACTTAGTGGAATACGGCTTACATCTATTGCACACTACGGATTGCGCTTTAACGCGTTGACAGCTGCTCCATTTGAAAAGTCGATTAAGCACCTTTCGGACCCGCAAACCACCAAATGATCAGACCGACAACGGGCAGCAGTAAAATCAAAATCACCCATAAAACTTGCCATCCAGTTGTCGCACCACTTTTTACGATGCTGATAATGGCCCAGATGTCCAGGACAAGCACGATAAAACCTAAAAAACCGCCGACTTCAATATTCATATGTTCTCCTAACCGGTTGGTGTTTAATAGATAAACTAATCTGCCTCATCAGTTTCGGACTTTACCCTTAACAAATAGATAAGTTCTGTACTGTAACGTACATTGGGAGCATGGGGTGCACAATAAGGCTAAGGCCTATTGCACCCTAAGGATTGCGTCTTTCTGCCTTATGGCCTGCATTGGGAAATTGAAACGCTGTTTGATCGCCTAAAAACCGTGGCTTTTGAGGTTTCCAAACTGAAGCTTGGGAACCCGAGAAACTAGCGCTTGTCACCCAGCGAGAAGGGAATCACACGTATTACACCCTGCGCGTTTGATGTGTAAATTACATAAAGTCATCGTCCATATCGTCAGGCAGTCTAAACAGGCTGTTAAATCCGTCTGTACCGCATTTTTTAGTCAAGGTGTTAATAATTCGTTGAATGTCAGCCGGTGATTCATAAGGGCCGTTCATATAAAAGGGTTTACCTTCTTTGCCATAGGTGTATTTCACTGGGCACGCGCTGG
>CAVOJU010000043.1:0-8306 GCA_963696315.1 uncultured Gammaproteobacteria bacterium | reverse complement strand
TTTATCATCAGTGAACAAGAACTAAAAAATTGTAACTATTCAGCGTAGATTGTCATTCCGAGCAAAGCGAGGAATCTTATGGCTCACCCGTTTCCAGGGCTTAATAGATTTCTCCCGATGGTCGAAATAACAACTTTTGGTGCTAGTTGATTTAAAGAAGCCATGGGCAGAAGATAAAGCGGTAAGTATTTGACCTAAAATGCTTTTCCGCAGGAGCTACGCCCATGACTACCGAAGACTTTATCATTGAATTGTTTTGTAGGATAGATGACCAAATGAAAGATGTGCCTCGCCACAGTCAAGCAGGACTCTATCCCAGCGAGTTAGTGACCATCGGCGTGCTGTTCGCGCTAAAAGGCGTGGGCGGCCGCGCCTTCTATCGCTGGCTAAGCCGGGATTATGGTCATTGGTTTCCACTGTTGTCCGAACGCACCCGATTGTTCCGGCGTTTGAAAAATCAGCGTCAATGGACGTACCGTTTTCTGGTCAAGCCGTCGCTGTTAGGTGTTATCGATAGCTATGGCATCGAATTGATCCATCCGGTTCGCCGAGGTCGCAATCCTGAATTCTTCGGTGCATCCGGGATTTCCAATCATCGCTGGATCGTGGGCGCGAAATGGTGCGTTGCCTTGAATCATCTTGGGCAGATTATTGGTTGGGTTTGGGCACCAGCCAATGCGCATGATACCTGGTTTCATCCTTTGGTTGAGGTACTTCAAGATAAGACGGTATTGTTGGCGGATACCGGCTTTCATGCGGCGGCTGGAGATCCTCCTAATCTCAAAATTTGTAAACGGGGCGAGTGGAATGATCGAATGCTCGTGGAAACGGCCTTTTCGATGTCCACGGTCGTCAATCATGTCAAGCATATGCGGCATCAAATGCAAGACTATTTTGAGGCTCATTTAGGCTACTTAACCGCTATGTTCAATTTGATCACCGGTTGGTTTGGCCTGCCCGCTAACGACGATGGATTTGTTCCTATTTCCATCGCTGACTTTAGTTTGTGACCAAATATCAACTAGCACCAAAGGTTAACAGCAAATTCAAGCTTTTTGAGAACAAACGCTAAAGAGTTACTAATAATTAAACACTACCCGGAGGATTTCATGTCAAACACACACCATACGCTCCTGATTGTCGGTGGCGGCGCGGCGGGCGTTTCTGTAGCCAACAATATGCGCAGGCAAAATTCGGCTATTGATATAGCCCTCATTGAGCCATCCGAAAAACATTATTATCAGCCCGGCTTTACCATTGTCGGCGGCGGTGCTTATACACTGAAACAAACTGTTCGCAATGAGGCGGATTTGATTCACCCCAGCGTCACCTGGATCAAGGACTTTGCCGAAAGCTTTCAGCCCGATAACAATACCGTGACCTTGCGTTCCGGTGATACCATCAGTTACGACTATCTGGTGGTCTGCCCTGGGTTGCAACTGGACTGGGATAAAATTAGCGGCCTTAAAGAGACTATCGGCAAAAATAACGTCTGCAGCAATTATTCTGCCGAGACGGTCGAATACACCTGGGAATGCATCAAAAACCTGGAGTCAGGCACGGCTTTGTTTACGCAGCCGCCCATGCCGATTAAATGCGCCGGCGCGCCGCAAAAGATCATGTATCTGGCGGCCGACCGCTTCCGTAAAAAAGGCATTCTGGACAAATTCACCGTTGAGTTCTGTACCGCTGGCCCGGGCATGTTTGGTGTGCCGTTTTTTGCCAAAGCTTTAAGCAAGGTGGCAGATGGTTACGGCATTAAAGCCAACTTCAACACCAATCTGGTGGCTATCGATGGCCCGGCTAAAATAGCCACTTTTGAAGTAACTGGCAGCGATGGCAACAAGCAGCAGGTGAGCAAAGTATTTGATATGATTCATGTCACGCCGCCGCAGAGCGCGCCGGATTTCACTAAGCAAAGCCCGCTGGCCAATGCGGCCGGCTGGGTCGATGTCCATGAAAGAACCCTGCAACACAATAGATACGCCAACATTTTTGCTTTGGGCGATGCGGCGGCGACCTCGAATGCCAAAACTGCCGCTGCTGTCCGCAAACAGGTGCCGGTCGTAGTGGACAATATCCTCGGTCTGATCAACAGCAAACCTGTCGCGGAAGGCTATGACGGCTACGGTTCCTGCCCGCTGACGACCTCTTTAAGCACGGTCATGCTGGCCGAGTTTTCCTACGGCGGCAAAGTCACGCCTTCCTTCCCGTTGCTGGATCCAAGAGCCAACCGCTGGTTCTGGTGGTGGGGAAAAACAACCGGTTTTCCCTGGTTGTATTGGCATTTGATGATCAAAGGTTACCGCATCGACATTCCGCATCTGGAAGGCTATGCCAAACGCTTTATGAACGAAGCATAAAAAAGCAAGGTTCAGGATTCAAGGCTTGCGTTTTTTCGCCTTGAATCCTTGGTGCCTCCATCATCAAAATCATGTGCAAAGTAATGTCTTATTCAAAATCCTATGTGCCCAGGTTGAGCGGCCTTCTGCCGGCTATCGGCTGGCTAAAAACTTATACTCTTCAGCATTTTAGTGATGATCTGTTCGCCGGTATTATCACCGCCATTCTGCTGGTTCCACAGGGCATCGCTTATGCCATGCTGGCCGGATTGCCGCCGCAAATGGGTTTGTATGCCAGCATACTGCCGCCGGTACTGTATGGCCTGTTCGGCACCAGCCGAACCCTATCGGTCGGGCCGGTTTCCATAGCGGCGATCATGATCGCCAGCGCATTAACGGCACCCGAGATCAGCGCCTTGGGCAATCCCGTCGAAAGCGCGGTGATGTTGTCAGCGGAAGGCGGGTTGATCATGATGCTGATGGCGGGCTTGCGCATGGGCGGTCTGGTCAATTTTATCAGCCACCCGGTGCTTACAGGCTTTACCAGCGGGGCGGCTATTTTAATTATAGTCAGCCAGCTGCCGGCTTTGGCGGGGATAAAAAACCTGGATTGTGGTACCGATACCAGCTGCTATGGCGATTCCATCCAGCACCTGAATTTTGAAACATTGTTGATAGGTTTAGTGGCACTGGCACTGTTGCTGTGCTTTGGCAAACCGCTCACAACCCTGCTGAAAAAAGCGGGCCTACCGCGCTCGACGGTGATGGTGATCAGCAAGTGCGGGCCATTGCTAACGGTTGTGCTGACCACGCTGGCAGTCACCTATTTTGGGCTGTTCGAGCAGCAAAGCGTGGCCGTTGTCGGGCACATTCCGTCCGGGTTTCCCGCGTTAGGCCTGCCCATTATCCTGAGCGAAAAGTGGCAGCGGCTGCTGCCTTACGCGGCCTTTATTGCCCTGATTGCTTATGTAGAAAGCGTGGCCATTGCCAAGGTTACGGCCAATCTCAGAGGCGAAAAAATCCTGCCCAATCAGGAGCTGGTTGCCTTGGGCGCCGCCAATATAGCCGCCGCCATTTCCGGCGGCATGCCCGTGGCAGGCGGGTTCAGCCGCACTATGGTTAATTTTGCGGCCGGCGCGCGTACGCAAATGGCCATGCTGATTGCGGCAGGTATTTTGGCCGTAGCTGTTATGTTCTTTAGCACATGGTTTGAAAGCATCCCCAAGGCAACGCTGGCAGCCGTCATTCTCGTTGCCATCATCCCGCTGGTGCGGCTGCGCGATATTGTGCATACCTGGCGTTATGATCACGGCGACGGCATGGCCGAAGCCGTCACCTTGCTGGGGGTTTTAGCGCTGGGTATTGAGGAAGGTCTGACTCTGGGTATCATCCTGACGATCTTCTGCCATTTACGCAAAAGCAGCCACCCGCATATTGCTGTGGTCGGACGCATACCGCATACCGAACATTACCGGAATATCAAGCGGCATCAGGTCGAAACCTGGAGCCACTTGTTGTTAGTGAGGATCGATGAAAATATCACTTTTGCCAATATCAATTATATTGAAAACTTCATCGCTGCCGAGCTTCGGAAGCAGCCGGCCATCAGGCATATTGTGATGATCTTTACCTCTGTCAGCGATATTGACAGCACGGCGCTGGAAGCCCTGGAAAATTTAAACCGCGGCTTGCAGGCCGACAATATCAGGCTGCATCTCTCGGAAGCCAAAGGCCCGGTGCTCGACAAACTTGAAAAAACCGATTTTCTTAAGCAGCTAAAGCCCGGCAAGGTATATTTCCGCACCGAAGATGCGGTTAATGAACTGGCTTGAAATAGTTAAAATTTAAACGTAATCTGAATCTTACATTAAAAGACCGATATTGTTAAGGGTTGTTAGATGCCTGCCCAGGGTGAATTTGCCCTATAGGCAATTGTTTGTGAGTTCAGTAATTTAACTTCAGTTCTGGACATAGAGGTTATTTCATAGTACAAAGTGGCTCATGAAAATCAATCTTGAGCACCTATCAGTTCGCCCTGTCACCAAAACCGAAGAGTCGCGTTATAGCGAACTCATGCAGCAACATCACTACCTGGGCGATCTGGCAAAGATTGGTCACACGCTTTGGTATGTCGCCATCTATGGTGAGGAATGGGTAGCATTGCTGAGTTTTTCGGCCGCCGCCTGGAAATGTAGCGCAAGAGACCGCTGGATTGGGTGGAGTTACCGGCATCACTATAGCCGCCTCAATTTCATTGCCAACAACAGCCGTTTTCTGATTTTGCCGGATTGGCACTACCCCAACCTCGGCTCCAAAGTCCTATCGCTTAGCCAGCGCCGTATCCAGACCGATTGGCAGGCGCATTTTGGTAAAACCTTACTGCTTCTGGAAACCTTCGTTGACCCCTCTCGCTTTCATGGCACGGTTTACCGTGCGGCAAATTGGCATTGCGTAGGACAAACTCAAGGCTATCGCCGGACTAGTGGCGGCTATAGTGCTGACGAGCAGTCGCCCAAACTGGTTTTCGTTCGTCCCTTGCAACCGGATGCACAAGCCCAGCTCTCGCGTCCCCTCTTAGACACCCGCTATCAACCCCAATCCCCTAAAATGATGCTTACAGCCAAACAAATGCAGTCGTTACCGGACTTTTTCAAAGATATTTCTGATCCTCGCCGCGCTCAAGGCCGAATACATCCCCTGCCCACGGTGCTCGCGATTGCCACGGCGGCCGTCCTATGCGGTATGCGCGGCTATAAGGCGATTGCTGGCTGGGCGAATGACCTGGGCCCCAAGGCCAGAGAACGCTTTCGGTGCCGCCGGAAGCCAGGGGGCGGCTATCGCGTACCCAGTGCATTTATCATTCGCGACATCCTGATCCGGATTGATCCGGCTGAACTGGATGCCGCGTTGCAGAAATGGAATGCGTTGTTTGGGCAAGAGGATCAAAGCCTCGCCGTTGACGGCAAAACGATGTGTAACGCGATTGACGAGCAAGGTCAGCAAACGCATATTATGAGCGTTATCGGGCATGAATCCGCTCAGTGTTACACCCAAAAAAAGTCGGCACACTCCCCAGAGTAGGTTCGGACGAGGCTAAACAAACCAATGAAATCGGCATGTTTATCCCCTTGTTGGATGCAGTCGATATCGAAGGCAAAGATATCAGCGCAGATGCCTTACTGACACAACGCAAATGTGCGCACTATGTGGTGGCGCGCGGCGCCCATTATCATTTTACCGTCAAAGCGAATCAACCCACGCTACAGGCCGATATGGCACTGCTTTTTGATGGGCGCGGCACCCCTGATTATAGTGAGGTCGCGCCACCTGATCACGGCAGGATTGAGACGCGTCGCATTTGGTGCAGCGCCGAACTGAATGCATACCTTGATTTCCCCCATGTGGGACAGGTTTTTCTGATCGAACGCGAAGTCCTTCATAAAAAAAGCCAAAAGCTCACCCTTGAAACAGCCCTGGGCATCACCAGTAGACCGCCTGAGGAAGCGAATGCTCAGCGCCTGTTAACCATTAATCGTGGGCATTGGGCCATCGAAAATTCCTGTCACTACATTATCGACTGGAACTATGACGAAGATCGCAGCCGAATTTCTAAAGGCAACGGCCCAGAGAACATGACACGACTACGCCGTTTTGCAATAGGTGTTATCAAAATGTTCACGAAAGGAAAGACTAGCGTGGCTGAAAAAATGCAACAGTTGAACCGCAATATCCGTTTGGTATTTGACTATTTGCGCATGACTGAGAATTCCACACGCGGCGTCACGCCTTGATTATGAAACTAGCGCAAATTTACCGTGGATGCCTGCCTTCTACCCCAGGACTGTCGTTACTCGGCAAAACTCAGGGGCAGGCGTCGGACAAGCCTCGAGGGAGGAAACCGCGAGGTCACCGTGGCGAGTTAGGATCGGCGACAATCTATGGGGGATTTGAATGGCGGGTCTGCCTCTAATCCGGCTAACAAGCTTCTCTGCCGGGCGATGACATAGCTCAGACGCCCCGGTTTGAGGCCAATGTGGTCGGTTTTTCGTTGCCGTAGAGACCCAGAATCAGAGATTATCCGCCACCAGGCCAAGCCTTTCCCTATCGGCTCTTGCCGATGAAGTAGTGGCAGGTGGCTTGGCATTTGGCTGGTGCGTTTGCTCATGGAGCACCTCCCTGCGGAGGGTAAGCGCTTAATTCTCGACGTAATTCACAACACCCCAAGTGATGCCAGACTTTCCCAACGTTAACTATCCTGGGAATATCCAATGGCAGCAATAGAAAGCAATACCCTCAACGTCTTTTGGCAGCATCATATCGTACAGTGGCAAGTTTCGGGCTTATCTCAAGCCGCCTACTGTCGTCAGCAGGATCTGTGCGCTCACAAATTTAGTTATTGGAAGCGACAATTACAGGCGACTTGCAAACCTGTTGCTGATGAGCTCAAAACAGGCTTTACCCGTGTTCAGATTGATACGCATGATACTAACTTTACAACGCTTGCTTCGTCTGGCTTATCCCTGCGCTTTAACGATGGCATTCAGTTAACCGGGATTACCCAGGCTAATGTGTGCCTGATCAAGCAACTGCTTGAGGTGTTGCGGTGACCGGGGTGGTGATGCGTCCGGCGCTGTCTCTGACCGAGGTGTATCTCTACCGGCAACCCATTGACTTTCGTAAATCCCACCGTGGTTTGTCGGCGATTGTTGAGTGTGAATTGGGTCATAATCCATTTGCCGGTGGGCTGTATGCCTTTACCAATAAACAGCGCACTAAAATCAAATGTCTGTTTTGGGAGGACAATGGTTTTGTGCTGTATTACAAAGCGCTGAGCGAGGATAAATTCCAGTGGCCTAAAGGCGATGACGCGCTGCTCACCTTAACAGGACAACAGCTGAATTGGTTAGTGCGGCCAGGCAAGGTCGTTTGTTCCAGCGGGTGGGAATCTCGCTCCAGAAGGCAGGTCAGCCACTGGGTAGAGCCTTTGGGTCGGCGGGGGTAACCCTAAAGATTGAGCACAAAGTCACTCAAGACAACAGGCCGTAAGCGAAAGCTGAAGTGATTGAGCCTCGAAAGCAGAAACAAGAGAGGGATGACGTAGTTAACTATGCGGAAATCAACACAGAGTAAGGCGCCAAGACAAGTCTTCCTCTGCCTCTCCGGGGTCGAAGAGCATGGCATGTTGGACATTGGGAATAAACGGCAACCTGGGAGAACCTATCAGGTCTCACAAGGAAGTCAGTATGTCGGACAAGCGATAATAAAGCGAGAAAGACAAACGCCTATAGGTAGTCGGATAACGGCGTAGTACCGATGAAAGCGGGTAATGCTGCGGGAGGGAAGGCTGTTACATTAAGAAACAACGTTAAGGAGACATACCGAACGTGCTCAGAAACGAAGAAACGGTAGCCACGAAACTGCAACGTATAGCGGAAAAAGCCCGTAACCGGAATGTGTCAATGACTTTGAGACACCAAGTTGTTTTATTTAGTGTCTAATTGTTGTGTATTTTTTGGGTTGAGGTTCTCCTGTGCGTTAACGGGCGGATTGATCCAAACGGCTTTGGGCAAGCTGGGTGGCAGCGGGCACTTTCCTTTGAATCGCTTTGGATTGGCGAGGAAAGCAGTCTCCAGAATTTTAGCACGTGCTTGGTATACCGTAGCAGCTTGGCCGAAGTGGACGGTAGCCGGGGTCAGGTAACCGATGCCAGAGTGGCAATGGGACTGGTTGTACCACGGGAAGAACCGTTGGCAATGGCTGCGGGCATCCTCAATGCATCCGAAGCGGACTGGGAAATCAGGCCGATACTTCAGGGTTTTGAACTGTGCCTCGGAATAGGGATTGTCATCCGAGACATACGGTCGGCTATGGGTCTTGGCGACATCCAGATCAACCAGCAAGGCAGCCACCGGCTTGCTACGCATGCTGGAACCGCGATCGGCATGCAGCGTCAGCGTGTTCGGC